>NZ_JBSFNK010000022.1:0-203302 GCF_053587055.1 Nonomuraea sp. NPDC003707
ATGACCTCGCCGCGTTTGATCTCGATCGAGACCTCGCGCAGGGCGGGCGCCTCGGCGCCGGGGTAGGTGAAGGTGATGTCCGTGGCCGTGATGCGGTCGAAGCCGATCGGGGCCGCGGCCGGGCGGGGGCCGGTCAGGCGGCGCTCGGCGTCCTCGCAGAACTCCAGGAAGTCGGTGAAGTAGAGGCCCTGCTCGTAGAGGCTGTTGGTGGCGTACAGGAAACTGCTCAGCGAGCTCTGGCCCGATCTGATCGCCAGGACCGCGGTGCCCGCCACCGCCAGCGGGATCGCGGCCACCGCCAGGAGCACGCCGAGGGCGACGTAGACCAGAGCGGTGCCGAGGCCGCCGAGGGCCTCGCCGACCAGGCGGGCGAAGGTCTGGCGCCGGGCGAGCTTGAGCAGGACGTCCTGCTCGGCCCTGGCCACCGCGTCGTACATGCGCAGCAGGAAGCCGCGCATGGTGAACGAGCGCACCTCGGCCGCGGCCTCGCGCTCGGCCAGCAGCTCCGCGATGATCCACTTGCGGCGGCGGGCCGGGATCAGGCCGTACATGGTCGCGTAGCGCATGCGCGCGCTGCGGACCGCCGCCCAGGCGTCGGGCAGGACGGCGAGCAGCAGCAGCGGCAGGAGCACCGGGTGGAGCAGGCCGAGCACGCCGGCCGCGGCCGCGATGCCGACCGCGGCCGTGACCACGTCGATGGCCGACGACACCACCCAGTCGGCCACGCCCGCGCCCCGCGCCCTGGCGCGTTCGAGGGCGTCGTGGAACTCCGGGTCGTCGTAGGCCACGAGCTCCACCCGGCTGGTCAGCCCGAACAGGCGCTCCTCCGTCAGCCGGGTGATCTGCGGGGTCAGGCGGGACTCCGCCCAGCCCGCGCCCGCCTGAACGGTCGTGCGCAGCACGGCCGCGCCGCCGACCAGGGCGAGGCTGGGCAGCGCGGCCAGCACACGATCGGGGGTGGGGCCCTCGCTGAAGAGGGCGCTGAGGACGCCGGTGGTCGCCAGCAGGCCGAAGGCCGTGAAGACGCCGCCGAGGAGGTTGAGCGTGATCGTGGCCAGGGTGTCGCGCGGGCTCGCGCCCCAGGCCATGCGCATCGCCTGTGCCACGAGCGACGGCAGCCGCCTGGCGATGGTCAGGAAACCGACCTCCGCCATCTTGTCGTTGTGAACATTCCAGGTGGGGGTGGCGATCTCGCCGAGTTCGAGAGGCTCATCCTGCATGCTCTGAGTATGCGTTCGACCACTGACAGTTTTCATTCGGCTGTTCTCCGCGATGGCCAGGGCCCGCACGCCATATCACCGCGATAGGGGCAATCTGGTACCTCTCCCGGAGCCGGAGTGCGTGCATACCGTGGCGGCACCCCCAACTCCCGGAGGAGGCTCCGTGCCCAGACCCCTTCGTCTCGCGCTCTCCCTCTTACTCGGCCTCACGTTCCTGCTCGTCACCGCGCCCGCGCAGGCCGCGGCCCTGGTCAGGGTCGTCAGGTACGACGCGAGCAGGGCGGCCGAGTTCGTGTCCGTGGTGAACCAGGCGGCCCAGCTCTGGAACTCCAGCGTCGTCAACGTCCGGCTCGTCCAGGGAACGCCCGCCGACTTCGTCGTGTACGCCGACAACGGCTGGCCGCGCGCGCTGCCCACCAGCCTGGGCCGCGGCACGGTCTGGATCGGCAGGCAGGCCACCACACAGGGCTACAACCCGCTGCGCATCTCCACCCACGAGATCGGCCACATCCTGGGCCTGCCCGACCGGCGCACCGGGCTGTGCTCCGACCTGATGTCGGGGTCGAGCGCGCCCGTGAGCTGCACCAACGCGAACCCCAGCGCCGCCGAGCGGGCCGAGGTCGACCGCAACTTCGCCGGAAGCGCGCCGGCGGTCGAGTTCGACCGGCTGCACGTCGACCGCTGACCGTCACCGGGCGGCGGAGGGGCCGGGCGGCCCTTCCGTCACCCGCAGGCGTAGCCGGACGGCAGGCGGTTGTAGCCGTCGTCCCCATCGAGCCCTGTACGCGCACCACGTCGTACCCGGTCACCGTTCCTCGACACCGAGCGGGAGTGAGTCCCGCGCAGCGGCACGCCCCGAACGGTCTTGGGCGCACTGGTCCCCCACGTACAACCCTGGGCGGCGCCGCACGTCCCGCGTGCGGTCCGATCCAGAGCGGCAGGCTCCCTGGCGACCTGGCCACACCGACGCGGCCAGAGGCAGCCGGGGAGGCCCCGGCCCATCGCTCCGGTGGAACGGAGGCCCCGAATGCCGACACCGCACCAGCCGTGCCAGATCGCACACGCAACGTACACGCGCCGTTTCAGAATGTCAACGCAAACACTCGCCCAAGCGACCTCATGTACCCGGGAATGCCTTCCTCAACGAACAAGTTCCAAGCCCCACGTCGTCGCCGGCGGCGGCCCAGGTCAGGGTCGCGGACGAGGAGGTGACCGCGGAGGCCGCGGGCGTGCCGGGCGCGGTGGGCGGGGTGGAGTCCCCCTGCCCGTACGTCAGCCCGAACCCGTACGGGAACAGCGGCGTCTTCCCGTCCCCGGAGTTGATCGGCTGCTGGGACGCGCTGCTCATCCAGGTCACCGGCAGCTTGCCGGTCGGCTGGACGGTCCCGAACAGCACGTCCGCCACGCCCTGCCCCTCGGTGCCCGGCAACCAGGCGGCGACCAGCGCGTTCCAGCCGGACAGCTGGGAGGCGACGTCGAGGGGGCGGCCCGAGACCAGCACCACGACGACCGGGACGCCGGACGCGCGCAAGTTCGCGATGGTGTTGAGGTCCACGGCGTCCAGGCCCAGGCTGCCGGGCCGGTCGCCCTGGCCCTCGGCGTACGGCGGCTCGCCGACCACCGCGACGGCGACGCGGTAGGAGGAGTCGATGCCGGTGCCGTCCTGGCTGTAGGTGACGGTCGTG
The DNA here is from genome assembly GCF_053587055.1 of Nonomuraea sp. NPDC003707. NCBI lineage: Bacteria > Bacillati > Actinomycetota > Actinomycetes > Streptosporangiales > Streptosporangiaceae > Nonomuraea > Nonomuraea sp. NPDC003707. The sequence continues at coordinate 2,906 of NZ_JBSFNK010000022.1, forward strand.
CCGGAGCCCGCGCTGTTCCTGATGCCCTGCAGGATGGTGGTGCCGGGGGTGATGTTGCCGGACGAGCCCTGCCAGGAGATCGTCCAGCCGCCGCTCTGGTAGCCGATGTTGTCCGCGCTCCGGCCCGCCACGAAGATCTTGCCGCTGCGGGCGAGCGGCAGCACGTTGCCGGTGTTCTTCAGCACGACCTGCGACTTGGCGACCGCCTCGCGGGCCAGCGCGCGGTGCGCGGCGCTGCCCACGGTCGAGGTGTACGAGCGGTCCGTCAGCGGCTTCTCGAACAGCCCGAGCTCGAACTTCTTGGTGAGGATGCGCCGTACCGCGTCATCGACCCTGGCCGTGGTCACCCGGCCGGCCTGGACCTCGGCCCGCAGCAGGTCGATGAACTGGCGCCAGGACGTGGGGACCATCACCATGTCGATGCCCGCGTTCACCGCGGTGCGCACGTCGAGCGCGGACGTGCCGGGGGCGCCGTCGATCTGGTCGATGCCGTTCCAGTCGGAGACCACGAACCCGGAGAAGCCCAGCTCGCCCTTGAGCACCGTGGTGATCAGGTACTGCTGTCCGTGCAGCCTGGCGCCGTTCCAGCTGCTGAACGAGATCATCACCGAGCCGACCCCGCGCTCCACCGCGGCCCTGAACGGCGGCAGGTGGATCGCCCGCAGGTCGGCCTCGGACAGCTGGGTGTCGCCCTGGTCCACGCCGCCCGTGGTGCCGCCGTCGCCGACGTAGTGCTTGGCGGTGGCGAGCACGGACGCGGGGCCGTTCAGCGTGGCTCCCTGAAGGCCCGTCACGATCGTGGCCATGGACGAGGGCAGCTCCGGCGTCTCGCCGAACGACTCGTACGTGCGGCCCCACCGGTCGTTGCGCGCCACGCACAGGCAGGGGGCGAAGTCCCAGTCGACGCCGGTGCCCGACACCTCCTCGGCCACCGCCCGGCCGATGCGCTCGACGAGGGCGGGGTCCCGGGTGGCGCCGAGGCCGATGTTGTGCGGGAAGATCGTGGCGCCGGCGACGTTGTTGTGGCCGTGCACGGCGTCCGCCCCGTAGAGGATGGGGATGCGGAGCGGCGTGGCCAGGGCCGCGTTCTGGTATCCGTCGTACATGTCCGCCCAGGACGCGGCCGTGTTGGGCGACGGCGCGGAGCCGCCGCCCGACAGCACCGAGCCGAGCCGGTACGTGGTGACGTCGGAGTTGCCGACCGAGCCGCGTTCGGCCTGGGTCATCTGGCCGAGCTTCTCGTCCAGCGTCATCCTGGACATGAGGTCGGCCACCCGGGTGGGCACCGGAAGGCTCGGGTCCTGGTAGGGGGCGGCCCCATACCAGGACACGGCGGACGCCCGGGGAACGACCAGTCCGGCGGCGACGAGCAGCGGCACGGCCGCCCTGATCGCCCACTGTCTGCTGCTCATGGCACGTCCAGAGGTTGTGGGCCGCATGTGGGAGCGCTCCCATGACTCTAGAACACGCCGGTGCCGCCGCCCAGGGCCCAGCCCGCACCCACAACCCCCAGCAGCGCAAACGAGGTGAAAGTTTCACCCCTGCTTACGGGCGAACGGCGGCGGCGCGGACGGGTCCTGGAGCGGGCCGCTGAGCTGGATGTTGGCGATCACCCAGCGCTCGCCCTGCTTGACCGCGACCAGGGTCAGCCGGAACGAGTCGTTGACCTCGTGCCCTCTGACCGAAGTCCGCTGCTCCTGCACACCGCCCACGATCGCGGTGTCGCCGTGGAGGCGCACCTGCGGGTCGAGGATCTCGAAGTGGTGGTTCTTCAGGTCGCCCCGGTGCCGGCCCGCCCACTGCCGTTTGTCCAGCTTGAACCCCACAGGACCGATTCCGGCGAAGTCGTCGCCGAGGAGGTCGTCGAAGGCGTCCGCGTCACCGTCGAACTCGGCCCGCGCCCAGCGGTGGACGAGGTCGAGCACCTGCTCCTGACTGCTCATGATCTGCCCCTCTCTTAACCGGGGAGAATACCCCCAGTTAAATCTGGCAGATACCGGCGACCGGCACAACCCCAACCGGGGAGTTTTCCCCCATATGCTGGTGAGTGTGATGACCAAGCCCATGCGGGCCGACGCGCGGCGCAACCTGGAGCAGATCCTGCTCGCCGCCCGCGACATGGTCGCCGAACGCGGCCCCGACGTCCCGCTCGACGACATCGCCCGGCGCGCCGGGGTCGGCAGCGCCACGCTCTACCGCCGCTTCCCCGACCGCGACGCCCTGCTCCGCGCGGTCGCGCTCGACGCCCTGACCAGGACGGCCGCCGCGGCCAGGGCGGCGGCCGAGGAGGAGCGCGACCCGTTCGAGGCGCTGGCGCGCTACCTGCGCGCGGCGCTCGAACTACGCGTCTCGGCCGTGCTCCCGGCCCTGCTCGACGCGGTGGACCCGGCGAACGACCCGCTGCTGGCACCCGTGCGCGAGGAGTCCGCCCGCACCATACGCCGGATGATCTCCGACGCCCACGCGGCGGGCACGCTGCCGGAGGGCGTCACGTTCATGGACATCACGACCATGCTCGTACGGATCTCCCGCCCCCTCCCCGGGCCGCTCACGGACGAGGCCAAGCACGCGCTGGCCCGGCGCCACCTGGAGCTGTTCATCCACGGCCTCCGGGCAATGGGGGCGGCGTGAAACTTTCATCGCGGCTTTACCGCCTGTGAGACTGTGCAGATAATATCCGAAGGAAAGCGCTTTCCGACGACCCTTGGAGGCACCCGGCAGACGGAGAGCACTATGCCCTTCACCTCGTTACGCGCCCCACGCTGGACGGCCGTCCTCGTGGCGGCCGCGATCGCCCTACCGTCGATGCGGGCCGTTCCCGCGCAGGCGGTCGCCGCCGACGGACCGACCGGTTTCGCGGCCGTCAACGCCCTCGGCCAGAACGGCACCACCGGCGGCGCCGGCGGCAGGACCGTCACCGCCACGAACGCCGCGCAGTTCCTCGAGTACATCGACAGCCTCGAACCCCTGGTCATCCAGGTGTCGGGCACGATCTCGATCACCAGCAAGCAGGGGGTGCGACCCAACAAGACCATCGTCGGCGTCGGCGCCACCGGCCACATCACCGGCGGCGGGCTGGACTTCTACCGCTCGTACAACGTGATCGTGCGCAACCTCCGCTTCACGAACGCCGAGGACGACGCGGTCAACATCGGCCAGCAGTCCCATCACATCTGGATCGACCACAACACGTTCTCCGGCGCGGTGGACGGGTCCGTGGACATCGTCAGGGGCGCCGACTACGTCACCGTCTCCTGGAACCACTTCGACCATTCCGACAAGTCCATGCTGATCAGCCACTCCGACGGCGCCGCCGGCACGGACGTCGGCCACCTCAAGGTGACCATCCACCACAACTTCTTCGACCACAGCCGCCAGCGGCACCCGCGCATCAGGTTCGGGGAGCCGGTGCACGTCTACAACAACTACTTCCTGGGCAACGAGCTGTACGGGGTGGCCTCCACCGAGAACGCCGGGGCCGTCGTCGAGGGCAACTACTTCGAGAACGTGGCGCACCCGCTCTACTCGGCGAGCGGATACGGCGACAGCGGCCCCGGCCGGGCCGTCCAGCGCAACAACGTCTTCGTCAACTCCGGCACGCCCGAGACCGCCGGATCCGTCGTCGAGCCGGGCACGTACTACGGCTACACGGTCGACCCGCCGCAGAACGTCCCGGCGGCGGTCCGGGCCGGGGCGGGCTACGGCAAGATTCACCCGCCGCGGTCCAACATCCAGATCTTGACTTCCTCCTCCTCGTAGACGAAGGGGAGTTCCCACGGTCACCCGTGGAAGTTCCTGTTTCACCGCCGGTCGCCCGCCCGAGAGGACTCTCGTTGAGGTCTTGCACCAGCTCCACAGGCGTTTTACTTGTCCGCCAGCCCGGCGGCCAAGAGGTTGCGGGCCGCGTTGACGTCCCGGTCGTGGATCGCGCCACAAGCGCAGGCCCATTCCCGGACGTTCAGCGGCATCTCGTCTTGCACGCTCCCGCACGCCGAGCACAGTCTCGAGGAGGGGAACCAGCGGTCCACTGCGACCACGGCCCGCCCATACCAGGCGGCCTTGTCCTCCAGCATCGAGCGGAGTTCCCGCCATGAGGCGTCGGAGATAGCACGGGTGAGCTTGCCGTTCTTGACCATGTTGCGGACTGTGAGGTCCTCGATCACGACCGTTTGGTTCTCGCGGACGAGTCGAGTGGTGAGCTTGTGCAGGAAATCCCGGCGGCGGTCGGCGATCCTGGCATGGATGCGGGCGACCTTGAGCCGGGCCTTGGCCCGGTTCGCGCTCCCCTTGGCCTTGCGGGCGAGCGCCCGCTGGGCCCTGGCCAGCTTGCGCCGGTCGCGGCGTTCGTGGCGGGGATTGACGATCTTCTCTCCGGTGGAGAGCGTGGCCAGGGCGGTGATGCCGGCATCCACCCCCACCGCCTGCTCCACTGGCGCGAGAGGATTGATCGTCTCTTCCACGAGCAGGGAGACGAACCACCGGCCCGCCGCGTCCCGGGAGACGGTGACCGTGGACGGATCGGCGCCCTCCGGCAGCGGACGCGACCAGCGAATGTCGAGCGGCGCGTCCATTTTCGCCAGCGTCAACCGGCCGTTGCGCCAGCGGAAGGCCGAGCGGGTGTACTCGGCCGAGGCCCGCGACTTCTTGCGCGATTTGAACGTCGGGTATTTGGCCCGCTTGGCGAAGAAGTTCGCGAACGCGGCCTGGAGGTGGCGAAGCGCCTGCTGCAACGGGACGGAGGAGACCTGCGAGAGGAAGTCGTATTCGCCGCTGCTTTTCCACGCGGTCAGGGCCGCCGACGACTCCACGTAGGAGACGCGACGCCCTTCGACGGTGTAGGCGCGGGTGCGCTCCTCCAGTGCCTTGTTGTAGACGAGGCGGACGCAGCCGAACGTCCGGGCGAGCTCTTCAGCCTGCTCGGGGGTCGGGTAGAAGCGGTATCGGTAGGCCCGCTTCACGGTCTGCGCCACGGTTCACATTCTAGTACACGATCAGTCACGCATCGTGCACACGTTCGATCCCGCCACGCCATTCCCCTTCCCCTCCTTGCCCTGCCCGATTACACCGCTGACGGCGACAGCCTCGAGCCAGGCGGCGGAACGAGGACGTACCGACCGCGCACCGAGCCCGGCGGCGGGAGGGGCGCCTCGGCGGTACAAGCACAACGGCGATGTGGGCACTACCTCAGCACGGACGCGGCCCGGCGGCTGCACCGGGCGTCATGAGGGCTGCGGCGGCGTTGCTCAACCCCCTTTCCTGACAAGATCCCGCCCTGTATGTTCGATCCGAAAGAAAGTTTCACCCATGGAGGAACGTTGGGCAAGAAGCTTCACATTCTGGCATTACCGATCGCCGCCGCGGCCCTGGCACTGACGGCCGTTCCCGCGCAGGCGGCCGACGGCTATGACCGTTGCCCCACCAACTACTACTGCCTGTTCTCCGGCCTGGACGGCACCGGCGACATCGTCCAGATCCAGAGCAACACCCCCGACCTGGCCGCCCTCAACATGGCCGACCGCGCCAAGTCCGACTGGAACCGCACGGGATCGACCATCCACCTCTACTCGGAGGCGAACTACGGCGGTTGCTCGGCCGTGACCAGTGCCGGCGGGAAGGGCAACTTCTACACCCCGTTCCGCGACTTCTTCAACTCCGTCCGTTTCGACGGCCCGAACGGCCCGTCGTGCTTCCCCCCTGAGGGGGCGACCGTCAAGGCGGCACAGGCCGACTCGCACGGCTGATCACGGCCTCAGCGCCGCCAGAAAGCGGTCGGCCTCCGCGGCGAGCCGCGGCAGGTCGGCCGCCGGGTCGGCGGAGCGGGCCAGCAGCATGCCGCCTTCGCACAACGCACCGAAGACGAGCTGCGCACGCATGGAGAGGCCGCCGTCGGCCGCACACCCAACCGCCGTGTCGCCGTCGGCCTCACGCCCGTTCGCCGCGTCGCTGTTGGGGGGCTGTTCGGCTGCCGCGGCCAGGTGGAGGCCGGCGAGCAGGACCCGTAGCGTGTGGGCGTACTCGATCTCGCGGACCGTCTCCCACCCCAGCACCGACGGCGCGTCAAGAAGGACGATCTGCCGGAATCCCGGGTCGAGGCAGCGCTCGAGGAAGGTGCGGCAGCCGCGCCGCAGCGCCGCCCAGGGGTCGGGCTCCGACAGGGCCGCCCGCTCCAGCGCGGCGGCGACCTCCTCCTGCTCCCCCACGAACGCCGCCCGAAATAGCGCGACTTTTCCGTTGAAGTGGTGGTAGGCCGCACCCTTGGTCACCCCGGCCTCGGCGGCCACCGCATCGATCGACGTGAGCGCGTAACCATGGGCCCCGAACAGCTCCCGCGCGGCCCGCACCAGCCGCCCCGTCGTCTCGTCCGAACGCTCAGCCTGGGTACGGCGGATCATCGTGCTCCCATTGACTTACATACTCGCGGTACGTAACTTCGAAGAACAGTTACGTACCGCCAGTATGAAACATGGAGGTGAGTCGTGTCCCCCTCGTCCCCACCGCGCATCGCCGTCTACGGCGCCACCGGCCACACCGGGCGGCTGGTCGCGGCGGAGCTCAGCGCCCGCGGCAAGGAGGTCATCCTGGCCGGTCGCGACGACGGAGCGCTCAAGGCCCTGTCCGACGAGCTCGGCGGGGTGCCCGTGCACCAGGCCCCGCTGGACGACCCCGCCGCGTTACGCGCGCTCGCGGAGCAGGCGACCGTGCTGATCCACTGCGCGGGCCCGTTCACGCACACCGGCAAGCCCGTCGCCACGGCGGCGGCCGAGGGCGGCTGCCACTACGTGGACCACGCCCTGGAGCAGCACCACACGAAGTGGATGTTCGACACGATGCGGGAGCCCGCGAGGAGAGCGGGCATCACCATGGTCACGGCGATGAGCTTCTACGGCGGGACGGGCGATCTGCTCGCCGCCGCCGTGGCCGACGGCCTGACGGACGTCGAACGGGTGATAGCCGCCTACGCGGTGTCCGGCTGGCGGCTGACCACGGGGGCGAAGCAGACCGCCGAGCTGCTGTTCGCCGACACGCGGCGCATCACCTACGCCGACGGCGAGCAGCACGTCGGCTATGTCGAGCCGCGCAACGCCGTGTTCCCGTTCCCGCCGCCGCTCGGCCCGCGCACGATGATCGCCCCCGTCCCGTTCTCCGAGGTCGTCACGGTCCCCAGGCACGTACGCGCGCGAATTGTCGAGGCGCAGCTCACGGCGGACACGTTCCAGGAGGAGCAGGTGTTCAGCAGCGAGGACGCGGACGCCGACACGCGGGCGGGCTCCGCGTTCACGGTCGCCGCGCAGGTGATCACGGCAGACGGCGGCAGGGCCGGGCAGGTCAGCGGGCGCGACCTGTGGCGCATGAGCGCGCTGACCTCGGTGGAGGCCGCCGTCCGCCTGGCCGCGGACCCGGGGAGCCCCGGCGTGTACGGCCCGGCCGAGGCGTTCCCGGCGGAGCCGTTCCTGCGCGACCTGGAGCGGCTCGGCCTGTTCACCCTCACCCTGCCGAAGAAGCCGGACAAGGAGGAGGAGCGATGATCCTGGTCACGGGCGCGGCCGGCGGACCGCAGGGCTCGACCGGCCGGCACGTCACGAACCTGCTGCTGGAGCGCGGCGAGCCGGTGCGCGCCTTCGTGCACTCCGACGACCACCGGGCCGAGGAGCTGCGCAAGCTCGGGGCCGAGGTGGTGGTGGGCGACCTCAGGGAGATCACGTCGGTGCGGCCCGCCATGCGCGGGATCAGCAGGGCGTTCTTCACCTATCCGGTGACGGCGGGGCTGCTGGACGCGACCGGCGTGTTCGCCGCCGCGGCCAGGGAGGAGGGGGTGGCGCGCGTCGTCGAGGTGTCGCAGCTCGACGCGTCCCCCGGTGCCCTGACGCCGCGCATGCGCCGGCACTGGGTGGCGGAGCAGGTGTTCGACTGGGCCGGGGTGGGCGCGGTGCACCTGCGGGCCGCGGTCTTCTTCGAGAACCTGGCCGTCGCCGCCTCGGGCGGCACGCTGGCGCTCCCGCTGGGGCCGCGCGACACGCGGATCCCGCTGGTCGCGGGCGAGGACGTGGCCAGGGTCGCCGCCGGGCTGCTGCTCGACCCCGGACCCGCCGACCCGGTGTGCCTGGTGACGGGGCAGATGGCGACGATCGGCGAGGCGGCGGACGCGCTCGGGCTCTCGTACGCCGATCTGCCGCCCGAGGAGTGGGAGGCGCGGGCGCCGGGCGTCTACGGCGACCCGTACACGGTCGAGCATCTGACGCACCTGTGGGCGATCTTCCGCCTCATCGGCTCCGGCGACCACCCGCTCTACCGGGTCACCGAGAGCATCGAGCGCTACGGCGGCCGCCCGCCCATGACTCTGGACGAATGGGGAAACCCCCGGCCGAGGAGCGGCCGGGGGTTCCGTGCGGGCGGGGATCAGCCGGTGAAGCCGACCGCCGACCAGTCGTAGTACTTGTAGCCGCGAGCGCCGAAGTTGGCGAGCGTCTTCTTCGTCGCCCAGATCTCCGGACGCTGGTACAGCGGGATGGTGTGCACCAGGTCCCAGATCATCTTGTCGGCGGCGTTCGCCAGTTCGTAGGCCTTGGTCTGGTCCGTCTCGTTCCCCACGGCCTCGATGGCCTTGTCGAGCTCCGGGTCGTTGCTCTTGGGGAAGTTGCTCTCGGAGCCGGTCTTGTAGATCTGCGGCAGGCCGCCGAGCGGCAGCGGCGTGCCGATCCACGTGAACGGCACCAGGTCGAAGTCGCCCTTGATGATGTAGTCGGTGAAGAACTTGTCAAGGGGGACCGGGCGGACCGTGATCTTGATCCCGGCCTCCTTGAGCATGGCCTGCGTGAGCTCGCCCTCCGTCTTCGCGACGGGGGTGTCCGCCGGGATGACGAAGCTCAGGTCGAACTCCTTGCCGTCCTTCTTCCGGTAGTCGCCTTCCTGCTTCCAGCCGGCCGCGTCCAGCAGCTGCTTGGCCTTGTCCAGGTTGTACTTGCCGATGTCGCCGGAGTTGTCGACGTAGGCCTTGTGGTTGTTCATGAAGACGTGGTTGCCGAGCGTCTGCAGCGGCCAGTCCATGTCCTTCAGGTCCGACTGCGTGATCACGTCACGGTTGATCGCGTACGCGACGGCCTGGCGGACGGACTTGTCCTTCAGGAGCGCGCTCTGGTTGTTGACCGTGATGTGCCGCCAGTTGGGGCTGAGCGCCTTGCGGATGTCCGAGTTGGGGACTTCCTTGGCGCGCTTCAGGTCGGCGGGGGCGCCGGCCGCGATGTCCGTGGCGTCGAGCTCGCCGTTGGCGAAGGCGTTCACCGCGGCGGCGGGGTCGCCGATCGTCCGGAAGATGAGCTTGTCGAGCTTGGCCTTCTTGCCCCACCACTTGTCGTCACGCACGAGGGTGAGCGTCTTGGTGCCCTCGTCGATCTTCTCCACCTTGAAGGGGCCCGCGGTGACCGGGATCTTCTGCTTGTAGTCGTTCTCGTACTTGTCCGCGTCGATCATGTGCGCGGCGGGGAGAAGGTGGTTGGTGCCCCGGTTGAACAGACCCTGCCACTCCAGGTACGGCTTGGCGAAGGTGATGACGGCGACCTTGTCGGAGTCACCCTTGGTGACCGACTCGATCTTGTCCCAGCCGTCCGTGGAAGCCGGCTTGTACTTCTTGTCCTTGCCGTTGTTGATCTTCCACGCGGCCTCGAGGTCCTTCCACGTGATCGGCGTGCCGTCCGACCAGTTGGCCTTGTCGTTGAGCGTGTAGGTCACGACCTGCTTGCCCGAGGACGTGTCGCTCTTCACGTCGGTCACGTAGTCAGGGTTCGGCGTGAAGTTGGCCTTGTCGTCGGACAACATCAGCTGCGGCATGATCGGGTCGAGCATGTCCGCGGTGTCGGCCTGGTTGCCGTCGACGTGGTTGATGTTCCACTGGCTGGGCCACTGCCCGATGGGGAGGGTCAGCGTGCCGCCGTCCTTGACCTGGTCGTAGGCGACCGGGTTGATGCTGATCGACGGGGTCTCCGCCATCTGCTGCTGAGCCTGCTGCGACTGCTCGGCACTCGGCTTCTTGGCTGCACCGCCACCTCCGCCACAGGCCGCGACGGCCATGGCCAGGACCGCGATGCCCGCAGCCGCACGGTAACGAACCTTCACTTTTCCTCCTGATCGTCCGAGGCCGTGATGACCTCGATCTCCTCCGCGTAGTGGCAGGCGGCGCCGTGGTCAACGGCGTTCGCGAGCCGAGCAACCGAGGGCTCTTCGTCCACACACCGCCGTCGCTCCGCCTCGCTGAGCAGGGCGAACTTGGGGCAGCGAGTACGGAACCGGCATCCCGATGGCGGGTCGGCCGGGCTGGGCAGGTCGCCTTCGAGCAGGATCCGCTTCCGGGTTCGCTCCATTTCGGGGTCCGGCAGCGGGATCGCCGACAGCAGCGCCTGCGTGTAGGGGTGGGCTGGATGGTCGTAGACGTTCTCGACCGTGCCGATCTCGGCGATCCTGCCGAGGTACATGACAGCGACCCGGTCGGCCAGGTGCCTGACCACCGCCAGGTCGTGGGCCACGAACAGGTACGACAGCCCCAGTCTGTTCTTCAGCTCCTCCAGCAGGTTGATCACACCCGCCTGGATGGAGACGTCGAGCGCCGACACCGGCTCGTCCAGCACCAGCAGTTTCGGCTCCAGCGCGAGCGCACGGGCGATGCCGATGCGCTGGCGCTGGCCGCCGGAGAACTGCTGCGGATAGCGATCGGCGTGCTCCGGCGACAGCCCGACCAGTTGCAGCAGCTCGGCGACCCGGGCGTCCACGTTCTTCCGGCCGTGCGCGCGCAGCGGCTCGGCGATGATGGCGCTGACCGGCATGCGCGGGTCCAGGGCGGCCATCGGGTCCTGGAAGACGATCTGCAGGTCGCGCCTGAGCGCCTTGCGCGCCCCGGAGTCGATCTTGGCGCTGTCCCTGCCGAGCACCACGACCCGCCCGCCCTGCGGCGGCTGGAGCTGCATGATCTGCTGGAGCGTGGTGGTCTTGCCGCAGCCGGACTCGCCGACCAGGGCCAGCGTCTCGCCCTCGGCGATGTCGAAGCTGATGCCGTCCACCGCGAACACGGTGCCGACGCGGCGCTTGAAGACCGCGCCCTTCATCAGCGGGTAGTGCTTGATCATGTCGTCGAGTTCGAGCACCGTGGCGCGCTCGGCGCGCGGCACCCGTACCACGTCACTCGGCGGGATGACCGGCACGGGGAACACGTCGGCCCCGGTCAGGCCCTTGTGCTCGATCTCGTGCGAGCGGATGCACGCCACGTGGCGACCGCCGCCGAAGGGGGTCAGCGGCGGCTCCTCGTCGTCGCACATGTCCACCTTCATCGGGCAGCGCGGCGCGAAGGGGCAGCCCGGCGGCAGCGCCGACGGCGAGGGCGGGTTGCCCTCGATGGGCACGAGCGGCCCCTCCTCGCCGTCGATCCTGGGGATCGAGGCGAGCAGACCCATCGTGTACGGCATGCGCGGCCGGTAGTAGATGTCGTCCACCGGCCCCTGCTCGACCGGCTTGCCCGCGTACATGACCAGCACCCGGTCGGCCATGCCCGCGATGACGCCCAGGTCATGGGTGATCATCACGATGCCGGCGCCCGTCTCCCGCTGCGCGGTCTTGAGCACCTCCAGCACCTGCGCCTGGATGGTCACGTCGAGCGCGGTCGTCGGCTCGTCGCAGATCAGCAGATCGGGGTCGTTGGCGATGGCCATGGCGATCATCGCGCGCTGCCGCATGCCGCCCGAGAACTCGTGCGGGAACGCCTTGGCCCGCAGGTTCGGGTTCGGGATGCCGACCAGGTCGAGCAGCTCGACGGCCCGCTTGGCGGCCTTGTCCTTGCCCATCTTCTGGTGGACGCGCACGGCCTCGGCGATCTGGTCGCCGATCGTGTAGACGGGCGTGAACGCCGACAGCGGATCCTGGAAGATCATGCTGATCGCCTTGCCGCGTACCTTGATCAGCTCGTCCTCGTCCATGCCGAGCAGCTCGCGGTCGTGCAGCTTGACCGAGCCGCTGACCGCGGCGTTGCGCGGCAGCAGGCCCATGACCGCGAGCGAGGTCACGGACTTGCCGGAGCCGGACTCGCCGACGATGCCGAGCACCTCCCCTCGCTCGACCTCGTAGCTGACGCCGCGCACGGCCTCGATGCCACCGGGGAAGGTGACGGTGAGGTCCTTGACCTCCAAGATGCTCACGAGTTGCTCCCCGGGTCGAGTGCGTCACGCAGGCCGTCGCCGATCAGGTTCACGGCGAGCACCATGGCCACCAGCAGGCCGGCCGGGAAGACGAACAGCCATGGATAACCGGTGGCGTTGCGCGAGCCCTCCGCGATCAACGTGCCGAGCGAGACGTCCGGCGGCTGGATGCCGAAGCCGAAGAAGGACAGCGCCGCCTCGCCGATGATCGCGCCACTGACGTTGAGCGTGGCGTCGATGATCAGCAAGGAGGACAGGTTGGGGACGATGTGCCGGAAGATGATCTTCCAGCGCGGGATGCCCATGTAGACGGCGGCCAGGACGTACTCCCGCTCGCGGAGCGCGAGCGTCATGCTCCGCACCACCCGGGAGGTGATCATCCAGGAGAACGCGGCGAGCAGCACCACGAACCACAGCCAGGTGGCGTCCTTCAGCCTCGGCGAGACGATCGCGATGATCAGGAAGCTCGGGAGAACCAGCAGCAGGTCAACCCACCACATGAGCAGCCGATCGGCCCAGCCGCCGAAATATCCGGCGAACGCGCCCACGACCGCGGCCAGTCCGGTGGCGATCAGCGCCACCAGCAGGCCGATGATGATCGACTTCTGCATGCCCCGCAGCGTGACCGCGTACATGTCCTGGCCGATCGAGGTGGTCCCCCACCAGTGGTCGGCATCGGGAGCCGACAGGAAGGCCATGAAGTCCTTGTCCGTCCAGTCGTACGAGCCGAAGTAGGGGCCGACGTACGCCAGCAGGACCAGCGCAAACAGGGCGACGATGCCGTAACGCGCCTGCTTGTTGCGGAACAGGCGCCGCAGGACGACTTTCGAACGCATCTCAGCTCACCCGCACCCGAGGATCGAGGGCCGCGACCAGCACGTCGGACAGGAACGCGGCGAACAGGACGCACACGGCGGTGAAGAAGGTCACCGCGGCGACGGAGTTGACGTCGTTCGAGTTGACCGACTCGACCAGCCAGGCGCCCATGCCGTGCCAAGCGAAGATCTTCTCGGTGAACGTGGCACCGGTGAACATCGTGCCGAACGCGAAGGCGAAGTACGTGGCGGAGGGGATCAGCGCGGTGCGCAGCGCGTGCTTGGTGAGCGCGGTCCTGCGCCGCAGGCCCTTGGCCATCGCCGTGCGGACGAAGTCCTGACCCAGCACGTCGAGCATCATGTTGCGCTGGATGCGGCTGTAGAAGGCGACCGAGCCAAGGCTGAGCGAGATCGTGGGGAGGATCAGGTGATTCAGCCGGTTGAGGAACAGGTCCCAGCCCGCCAGCTTCGGGTTGTACTCGCCGGTGTACTCGATCAGCGTGAACCCGAGCCCGTCGTTGAGGCTGTACGTCGCGATGGCCAGCACCGTGGCCAGCACGAACACCGGAATCGCCATGATCACGAAAGAGCTGACGCCTATTAACCGGTCGCTGAACTTGTACTGCTTCACCGCCGAGATCGCACCCAACGCCACCCCCACGGCGAAGCCCACCAGCGTGCCGATGAGCAGCAGCCGGAGGCTGACGAAGATCCGGCGGCCCATCTCGTCATTGACCGAGCCACCGTTCCAGGTCTTGCCGAAGTCGCCTGTGATGACGCCCTTCGCCCAGGTCCCGTACCGCACGAGCACCGGGACCTTGTCGTTCATGTTGTAGGCGTCCAGCGTGGAGTCGATCACCGACTCGGCGATGGGAGGTTGGCGGGCCTGATACGCGGCTCGCGGGTTCATGGTGGTGGCCGCGAGCATGTACGCGAGACTCGCCGCGATGGCGACCAAGACCACATTTATTGCCAACCTGCGAAGCAGGTACTTGCCCATTACTCTCCGTTCGCGCTGACGGGGGGCGCGCACGTCCGGGCCGGAGTGGCGTCCCCGCAACGAAAACCCGTCTCGCGGTGCAAAAACCACTTGCCACGAGATGGCGATCAACGCGCAGAATATAAGCAAAGATGTAACAGTCAGAAACCGTCCGACATAACGGTAAGGTCACTCGCAATAGATCGACATGACCGGAACGATCGCTTACCACACCCCATCTGACCTGCGGAAACGTCCCAATTTAGGCGGATTTTTCGGGATCCATCCGGGGGGTTGTGTCACGAAACCCGGACATAAATTGGCGACTACGCAAAGTGATCCACTTCACGTTGATCTCATCGTCAAGTGAGTTCGGACAGCACCTTGACGGCACCCCCCGCACCCCCACTCGGGTGCTCCCCCGGCCCTCCGCCGCCGGCACCCCACCGACGGAGGCCCGTACGAGGCATGTCGCACCCGGTCAGCGAGGGGGCACCACCGTCCCACGGCCCGCGAAAAACCGGCCCGGGACACCGGAAAAGGTCACCGTGGGCACCGGTTTACTCACCGAGAGAATTCGCAGTGCTGTGTCGAGTTGACGCCCTTTACAGCACCCCGGTCGCGAGGGATCATCTCTCTAGAGAGCTTGAGTCTGATTAGGCTGGACAGCCGGTTAGAGGGGCCTCTTGTCGGAAATTGTTGACCACGACCCCGTTATCTCCCTCGCCTCTCCCGAACTCCTTGCCGACCCCTATCCCTGGTACGAAATCCTCCGCCGGGAACGACCCGCCTTTTTCTACGACCGACTTAACTCATGGATTTTCAGCCGGTACGACGATTGCGTCTCCGTGCTGAAGGACAGCGCGAACTTCGCCGCCGACTGGCGCCGCGTCGGTGAGACGATGCCGCCGCGGGCGATCAACATGCTGACCCTGGACCCGCCGGAGCACACCGTGGTCCGCCGGTTCTTCATGGAGGCGCTGCGCGAGCAGGACCACCCGGCCCTGGAGCAGATGATCGCGCAGCACACGACCGAGCTGCTGGCCGGTCTCGCGCGCCGCCCGTCGTTCGAGTTCCTCACGGAATTCGCCGAACCGCTGGCGTTGTCGACGACCTCCGCGTATCTGGGCGTGCCGATGCCGGATCCGGCCTGGGCCAGCCGGGCCGCCCGGGACATCGTCGCGGGGATGGACGCCGGGCTGTGGCCTGAGCGGGCGCGGCCCGTAATGGCCGCGCAGGAAGAGCTGGCCGTGCTGGTCGAGGGCTGGCTCGCCGATCCGCCGCCCTCCGGCGTCGTCGGCGCCATCGCGCGGCGGGCGGCCGGCAGCGGCGTGGACCCGGACATCGTCGCCAACACCGTGCGGGGGCTGCTGTTCAGCGGCTACAGCTCCGGCAGCAAGCTGCTCGGGCTGGTGGCGATCGCCCTGCTGCACCGGCGGGCCGGCGAGCTGGAGCGGTTCGGCGAGGCCGACACCGCACGCGCGGTGGACGAGCTGGTCCGCTTCGCCTCCCCGATCCAGGCGGTCGCCCGCGCGTGCGTGCGCGACACCGAGGTGGGCGGGACCACGGTGCGCGCGGGGCAGGCCGTCACGCTGTTCCTGGGCGCGGCGAACCGGGACCCCGCGCGGTTCCCCGACCCGGACACGATGCGGCTGGACCGGCATCCCAATCCGCATCTCGGCTTCGGCCGGGGCCCGAAGTCCTGCCTCGGCTCCCCCTTTACAGCCATCTTCACCCGGGTGGTGCTCCGCGTTCTCGCCGAGAATTATCCGGGCATCAGGGCGCTCGGCGCGCCGACGTATTTCCCGAACCTGACCGCCCGCAGCATTGAGCGTTTCGACGTTGCCCTTCGGTGAAGGAGGTTTACGTGCTGAAGGTCGTCGGAGCGTCGTTCGGGCGGACCGGGACCTCTTCGGTCCGATTAGCGCTGGAGACCCTCGGATTCGGCCCCTGCCATTACATGAAAGAGCTTTTCGCCGCCCCCGCGCATGCCCGGGAATGGCTCCGCGTCGCCGACGGCGGAAAACCCGACTGGAAACGGCTGCTCAATGGTTTCACCTCGACGATCGCCTGGCCGGCGGCATTCTACTGGCGGGAGCTGGCCGCCGCCTTTCCCGAGGCGAAGGTCCTGCTGATCGTGCGGGATCCGGCTTCGTGGTACGCCAGCATGAGCCGCACCCTGTACCGCACCAGGCCCGCCGGCCAGGAGACGGCCGTCCGGGATCAGGTCATCGAGAAGATCGTCTGGCAGGGGACGTTCTCCGGGCGGTTCGAGGACCGCGACCACGCCATGGACGTCTACCGGGCCCATCTGGACGAGGTTCGCGCGGCAGTGCCGCCCGGACGGCTCGTCGAGGTCGAGCCGTCGCATGGCTGGGAGCCGCTCTGCGCGGCCCTGGGAGTCGACGTGCCGGACCGGCCCTTCCCCGTGGCGAACACCACTGGCGACTATCTGCGCCGCGCCGAGCAGGCCGGGGTGCTCCCGCCACGATGAAAGAGGACAGGTAAGTGGCGCTCACCGTTTCATCCACCGCCGACCCGTACGGAGTGGTGGCAGCGCATTGGGACCACCTGCACGTGGGCCCGCGATCGGCCGCGCTGGTCTCCTTCTTCGCCGACCTGGCCCCGCCCGGCGGGCACGCGCTGGAGATCGGCCCGGGTACCGGCCGGATGACCCTGGCGGTGGCCGGGCGCGCGGCGAGCGTGCACTGCCTGGAGCCCTCCCCCGGGATGCGGGCGGTGCTCATGACCAAGCTGGCCGCGCGGCCGGACCTGCGGGACCGGGTGACCGTGCTGGCCGGCGCCGCGCCGGACTTCCCTCTCGACCGGCGCTTCGACTACGTCTACCTGGCCGCCGTGCTGCAGGACGTGCCGCCGCAGGCGCGCCGGCCGCTCTTCGCCGGCCTGGCCGAGCACCTCGCGCCGGGTGGCGTGCTGGCCATGGACATGCTGACGGACGAGGCCGTACCCGACCATCCCGAGCGTGAGACGCGCGGCGCGCACCAGGGAGAGTGCCGCTACACCCTGTCGTCGGCCGTCCGGCCGCTCGGCCCCGACCTGGCCGGGGTGCGGCGCGTCTACCGCACCTACCACCGCGACACCCTGGTGGCCACCGAGACCGTGGAATGCGCCTACCACCTCCATCGGCCCGCCGACGTGCTCGCCGACCTGCGCGCGGCCGGCCTGACCGCCGTGGGCGGCTCGGCCGTCGCCGACGAGGTGACCCCGCTCGACGACAAGGGCACGCTGATCGCCCGGCTCTGAGCTCGAGGCCCACCGTGGACGTCCCGCGGCCACCTGCCAGGTTGCCGGGCGCCGTTCGGGCCTCGGAACCGTCCGCCGGACCTCGGCGGACGGCAGCGGCGAGTCAAGGAGGTGCGCCATGCGGTACTGGTACTGATCACTCACACCGTGGCCTGATCCTGCGCGATCAGGCCACGGCCTGGCCCGGGCAACGACACGAACGGGAGGTCATCCGATGCTCCAGTCCCACGACACCGAGGTGCTGGTCGTCGGGGGCGGCCTGACCGGGCTGTCCTGCGCGCTGTTCCTGGCCCGGCACGGCGTACGGTGCACGCTCGTCGAGCGCCACCCCGACCTGCTGAGCCACCCCAGGCAGCGCAGCCTGGTCCCCCGCCTCATGGAGATCTACCGGCAGGTCGGTCTGGAGTCCCGGATCCGGGAGAACCGGGTGGATTTCGCGAGCTCCGCGGAATACGTGGCCGTCCGCGCGGAGACGCTGGCCGGCGCCCGGCACCTCCCCGTGGACCAGCAGGACGACGCCGCGCGAACCGCCGCCTTCAGCCCCTGCTCGGGCACCCCCATCGATCAGAACCGGGTGGAGGATCTGCTGCGGACCCGGGCGCGCGAGTTCGGCGCGCGGATCCGGTTCGGCACCGAGGTGCGCGGCCTCACCCAGCACGAGGACGGGGTGGAGGCGCACCTGCGCGATCTCGACGGCACCGGGCATCGGCTCCTGGCCCGATATGTCGTCGCGGCCGACGGCGGGCGCAGCTCGATCCGGGACGGGCTCGGCATCCCGATGGATGGGCCGGTCGACTTCTTCCGCCTGCTGACGCTCATGGTCGAGGCCGACCTCCGTCCCGCGCTGGCCGGCCGTACCGTGCACATGGCCTTCCTCGAACGGCCCCGGCCGCGGACGTACCTGATGGCGCTGGACCGGACCGGTCAGCGCTGGGTCTTCGGCACCACGGACGATCCGGACGGCGCCGAGCCGGACGAGGACGAATGCGTCGAGCTGGTACGCGCCGCCGCCGGCCTGCCGGAGGCACGGGTGACGCTCCGGCCGCAGATACCCGGCACCGCCAGGACCGTCCTGCGCTTCGAGGTCGGCGCGGCCGTGGCGGCCGCCTACCGGAAGGGGCGGGTGTTCCTGATCGGCGACGCGGCGCACCTGATGCCGCCGACCGGGGGATTCGGCGGTGTCGTGGGCGTGGAGGACGCGCACAACCTGGCCTGGAAGCTGGCCGCCGTCGTCCATGGTCACGCCGGGGAGCGGCTGCTCGACACGTACGCGGACGAGCGCCGCCCGGTCGCGGAGTTCGCCCTGCGGCAGGCGCTCGCGCGCTACCGGTCCCGCCTGGAACGGCTACCCGCGACCGATGAGGTGCCGGTGGACCGCTCGACCGTGATGATGGGGCACCGCTACCGGTCGACGGCGGTGATCGGCGGCGCGAGCGGGGTGACCGCGCCGGTGGAGGTCTCCGGCCTGTGCGGAGAGCCCGGCACCAGGGCTCCCCACCTCCCGCTCGCCGGCTCCGGCGAGCGATCCACCATCGACCTGTACGGTGACCGTTTCGTCCTGCTGACCGGCCACGACGGCCAGGACTGGGTGACGGCGGCGAGCAAGCTGCCCATGCCGGTGACCGCCCGGCGGCTGGAGACCGACGGCGCGGCGGCTCGGCACGGCCTCGGGCCGAGAGGGGCGGTGCTGGTGCGGCCGGACGGGTTCGTGGCCTGGCGCAGCCCGGGACCGGCCGCGGACCCCACGGCGGAACTGCTCGCCGCGCTCGCCGTCATCCTGTCCGCGCCGCCCCCGACATAGGCACGGCATAGTCACGGCATCCACTTGCCGCCCGCGACGTCGATCGTGAGCCCGGTGAGCCAGGACGAGGCGTCGGAGGCGAGGAAGGCCGTCACGTTCGCGACGTCGAGCGGGGTGCCGAGCCGCCCGAGCGGGTGCTCGGCCAGCATGCGCTCCTGATACTCCTGCGGCATGCGCTCCGCCAGCCGGTCCGTCATGATCGTCGAAGGCGCGATCGAGTTGACCCGGATGCCGGTGGGGCCGAGCTCGTGCGCCAGTTGCCTGGTCAGCGCGATGATCCCGGCCTTGGCCACCGTGTACGCCACGGAGGCGGAGGTCGCGGTGCGGGCCGCCAGCGACGACATCGTGATGATGGACCCGCTGCGCCGCTCTCTCATGCGCGGCAGGAAGCCCTTGATCACCAGGAACGTCGAGGTGAGGTTGGCGTGCATGGTGGCGTGCCAGTCCTCCTCGCTCGTCTGGTCGATCGGCCGCGGGATCCCGGTCCCGCCACCCGCGAAGATCGCCAGTACGTCCACGGGTCCGATCCTGCGCTCGACCTCCACCCGCATCTCCTCGACGGCGGCGAAGTCGGTGGTGTCGGCGGCGACGCCGAGCGCCCCGCCGCCGATGCTCTTCACGGCCGCCTCGATCGCGGCGGGGTCGCGCCCGTTCACGACGACCCGCATGCCCTGCTCGGCCAGCACCCGGGCGGTCTCCCGCCCGATCCCCCCGGAGCCGCCGGTGACCAGCGCTACCTTGCCCTGCAGATCCGGATACATCATGACTTCCACTCCCTCGCCAACTCGCGGGTTCCCTTGCGAGTCAACGTTGCCCTGTGCAGGGAGCTCGGTACATCAGGCGCGAGGGGCGTTTCCCGCTGCGACCGCGGGCGTGCGCCAGGGGCGCGGTCCATACTCCGTAGGTCGTACGCGAGAGTATGTCAGGGCGGCGGCGTGGAGCACGTAGTCGTCACAGCACCGGTGTGACGTCGGTGTGAACGAAGTCGTCGCCCTTGAAGAGCAGTGGCTCATGACAATCTCTTGCCAGCGCGTAGGAGAAGCAGTCGCCGTAATTCAGCCCAGCCTTGTGCCCACTCCCCCTGCCATAGTCCCAGTAAGCCCGGCGGGCGATGCGTGCCTGCTGCACTGTGACAGGCATGATTTCGACCTTCATCCTGCTCAGGAAATCGTCCAGGAGCCGGGAAGCGGCCGGATCGCGCGTACGCTCGACCACGGCGGTCACCTCCAGATATGTCCCGGCCGACATGCGGCGCAACGCGGTGTCTCGGATGGCTTCGATAAAGGCGGCCGCATCCGGCTCGCCCTTGAGGATCGCGACGATCGCGCTGGTGTCAATGATCACGCGGGTAGACCCGTCTCGGAGTCATACAGGAAGTCAGTGGACAGATCCGCATCACCCAATCTCGAACGGATCTTCGCGGCGAGCGCACGTAGGTCTTCCGCCATCGTGGCGTCTTCCTCCTCCAGGCGCATGGCGAGCAGGCGCTCACGCTGCTCACGCAGGGCGGAGATGACAGCAGCGGTCTTGCTCTCTCCCGTCAGCGCGCTGATCTCCGCTGCCAACCGCTCGGCCTCAGGATTTTTGATGTTCAGGCTCACAACCCCTCCCTTTCTACCCTGTCCTTACACAGATTCTAGTCCTTCCACCATCGGGCCTCCCTTGTCTTCCAACGCCTTCAGCGTGCGACGGCCAGGAAGTAGTCGTCGCCGCCGACCTGGCCGCCCTTCAGCGCCACTTCGAGCCCGTCGTATGCAGGATCGTCCGAGTTCAGCACGCATACCGGGGCGCCAGGGGCCAGCGCGGCGACCACGTCCAGGGAGCGGGCGCCGAGGGCGGCCACGACCTGGCCCGAGGTGTCGCCGCCCGCCACCACCAGCCGCCCGACCAGCCCGGCGCGGACGGCCACCGAGGCGATCCGCCCCAGGAGTTCCCCGATGGCCGCGGGATCCCGGGCCGGGCCGCGGGTCGACTGGACGATCGTGTGGCGCCCCTCCCCCAGGCTCTCCGCCACCTCGGCGAGGAGCCCCGCGAAGGAGCCTGTCGCGCCTCGAAGCCCGCTGGAGGCGTCCAGCACGCACCATCCCGCCCGCTCGGCCGCGTCGATCTGACGGGCGGTGATCGGAGAGCGGCTGCCCGACACGACCAGCACGGGGGCGGCGGGGCCGAGCGGCTCGGGCTCCCGCCGCCGCCCCGCACCGGCCGCCGCCACGTGGGCGGAGGCGAGGGCGTGGCTCAGGCCGCCGGAGCCGACGCAGTACAGCGGCCCGCCCCGGCTCCCCGCGTCGGCGAGCAGGAGGCGGCCGAGCGCGCGGACGTGCTCCTCGGTCTGGGCGTCCGCCACGAAGGCCGCGTCCTCCCCCAGCGCCCGATAGGCCTCCTCCGACGGCGCGGGCGACGCGGGCAGCCAGCCGACCCGCCCCGCCCCCTGCTCCGCCAGGCGGATCCGGAGGTCCGACTCCGAGGCGGGGGTGACCGGGTGGTCGCGCGTCGGCGGGTAGCGGTCGAGCCGGTGGACCTCGGCGCCCGAGCGTACGAAATGGTTCGCGAACCACGTGTAACGCCCCAGCTCCGGCTGGGCGGCGAGCACCGGGACCGGGCCCCGCGCCAGCCCTTCACGGTGGAGGGCCGCGATGACCGCCCCGATGCTCCCGTGCGCGGGCGAGGAGTCGAACGTCGAGCAGACCTTGTACTGGATCACCAGCGGCCGCAGCGCCGCCACGGCCTTGAGCACGGGCAGCACCACCGGCACCGGGTCCGCGGAAGCCCGGGCGGTGGTGGCGATCCCGATGACGTCGTACGCGTCGTCCAGGCGGCTGGCGTCGGTGACCAGGGAGCCGGTCAACCCCAACCGCCTGAACTGCCACAACGCGTCGGTCGCCCCCGTGAAGTCGTCCGCGACGAAGGCGAACGACGTCACGTCCGCCTCACCCCTTTCAGCCTCACTTCCGGATCACCCCGCCGAAGTGCTTCAGCGCCGCGCGCAGCTCCGGCTCGTCCACCTCGTCCAGCGGAACGCCCGCCACGGAGGCCGCCCAGGCCTGGCGCATGCTGGTGATCCCCGCGGCCGGACCGTCCGGGTGGCCGAGCACGCCGCCCCCGGCCAGCACCAGCAGGTCGGTGGTCCCCGTACGGGCCAGGGCGACGGGCGCGGTGCCGGCCCACTGGGCGGACGACAGCACCGGCAGGCAGGGGAAGCCGCCGAGCAGCGGCTCCCGGACCGCCGCCACCGTGGCGGCGACCTCGTCGTCCGTGACGTAGAACTTGCTGTGGAACCCGCCGCAGTGCAGCTGGTCGACCCCGGCCAACCGGGCCAGCTTCTGGTACGCCACGTGCCCCATCCCGAGCCCCGGGTGGCGGGCCAGCGCCCCGATGCCGGTGACGTGGCCGTGGATCGGCACCCTGGCGTGCCGGCGCAGCATGGCGACGGCCGGGAAGCCGACGACGTTGAGGTTGACCATCACGCAGGTGCCGCCGGCGGCCACCACCAGGTCGTGGTTGCGCAGCATCCGGTCGGGCTCGTCGCTGATGTTGAACGCGTACATCGGCCGCCGCCCGGTCCGCCGCTCCACCTCATCGAGGGCGGCCGTCACCGCGCGGATCCGCTCGGGGAGCGGGGCCGGCGGGCAGTCGGCGTTCACCTCGTCGTCCTTGATGAAGTCGGCGCCGGCCAGGCCGAGCTCGCGCACCAGGTCCACGTAGTCGGCGGGGCGCAGCCCGACGTTCGGCTTGACGATGGTGCCGATCAGCACGCCTTCGGGACGGGCGACCAGCCGCCGGGTGCCCTCGACGGCGAACCCCGCCGGCAGGTACGCCGACCCGAAGGCGTCGGGCAGCTCCAGGTCCACCAGCTTGAGCCCGGCCAGCTCGCGCAGCTCGTAGAGGTTGCCCGCGACCACCGGGAGCAGGTTCGTGAGCGAGGGACCGGTGTTCGCCAGCGGGAAGCCGATCCTGACCAGGGCCGCCGTCAGGGGCCCGTCCCCGATCGCGCCCGGCAGGGGCTCGGAGAGGGGCGGGGTCTCCGTGATGGACAGCACCACGGCGCTGTGGCGGGCTCGTAACTCGTCGGTCTCGCCGCGCACGCTGACGAAGGTGCCGGTGCTCTGCTCCCCCGCGATCGCGCTCACGGCCTGCTCCAGCGGGAGGCGGGTGAGCACCCGGTACGTCGCGACCGTGAGCTCGCCGCTCACAGCACGGCCGCCAGGTGCTCCATGGCGAGCGGCGGGCTGGCGAGGATCGGGACCGGGGCCTCGACCGTACCGGCCACGCGGGCCATCGACGCCTGGGCCAGCACGATCACGTCCACCTCCGCGGCCAGCGCGGCCAGCGCCCCGGCCACCCGCGCGTCGTGCGTGGCGGCGTCCCCGCCCATCAGCGCCTCGAACGCCCCCTCGCACACCCTGGCCGTCAGCGAGACCTCCTTGTCCGAGGCGGCCGCGCGACGGCGTACCAGGTCGGCGGTGGGTTCGAGGGTGGTGGACAGGGTGGCGAGCACGCCGATCCGGCGGCCGAGGGCGACGGCGCGGTCGGCCATCGGCCGGTCCACCCTGGTCACCGGCACGCCCGTCAGCGGCTCGGCGGCCTCTACGGCGGCGCCGATCGACGAGCACGTCACCAGGATGTGGTCGGCCCCGGCCGCCTCCGCGGAGCCGATGTGGCCGGCCACGCGGCGGGCGGTCCGCGGGGTGAGGTGGCCGGCGGCGATGGTGTTCTTGATCAGACTGTCGTCGACGATGTTG
The DNA here is from genome assembly GCF_053587055.1 of Nonomuraea sp. NPDC003707. Classification (NCBI taxonomy): domain Bacteria; kingdom Bacillati; phylum Actinomycetota; class Actinomycetes; order Streptosporangiales; family Streptosporangiaceae; genus Nonomuraea; species Nonomuraea sp. NPDC003707. The sequence goes on from NZ_JBSFNK010000022.1 coordinate 26,680, forward strand.
AAGGTCTCGACTCCCGGCAGGTGCTCGGCGCACAGCTTGGCGAACACGTCGACCAGGGTCGCGGAGGTGTGGATCAGTCCCAGCCTCTTCGTCATGAGCCTCACTTCATCCGATGAAATGTCATCTTCATCGGATGAAATGCTATGAAAAATCAGGCGCTAGCGGTAGCGTCCGGAGCGTGGCAATCGATCCCAAGCGGGACAGGCACGCCCAGGTGGTCCAGGCCCTCGGCCCCCGCATCGTCACGGGCGAGCTCGCTCCCGGCACGTCCATCCCGATCGAGGAGGACCTGGTGGGCGAGCTGGGCATCGGCCGCTCCGCGGTCCGGGAGGGCGTGAAGGTCCTGGCCGGCAAGGGCCTGCTGGAGACCAGGCGGAGCGCGGGCACCAGGGTGCGACCGCGCGAGTCCTGGAACCTGCTCGACCCCGACGTCCTGAGCTGGCGGTTCGAGCCCGAGCCGCGCCCCCGGGACATCCAGATGCTGGCCGACCTGCGGGTCGCGCTGGAGCCTGGCGCCGCCAGGGTGGCGGCCGAGCGGGCGGACGCGGTCGCGGTGCGGCGCATCGACGAGGCCCTGGCCGCCCTGTACGCCACAGCCGACGACCCCGAACCCTTCATCGAGGCCGACCTGGCCTTCCACAAGGCGGTGTTCGCCGCGGCGGACAACGACCTGCTGCTCTACATCTACGACATGATCAGCATCGCCCTGCGCTCCGTACGGCAGGTGCACACCCGTTCGGTCGCGCACAACAAGGAAACGCTGCCCGGCCACGAGCGCGTGGCGCTGGCGATCAGGCGACGGCACCACCGCAAGGCCGAGGAGGCCATGCGCGAGGTGGTCGAGGTCGCCCGCGCCGACGCCGAGCAGCACGTACGCCTCTGCTGCTAGCTATCTCCAGCAAGAAAGAGCTGACTTTGGACGTCCTCATCGACGTGGACGGCCCCGTGGCCGTCGTCACCCTCAACAGACCCGCCAAGCTCAACGCGATCACCCCTGACATGGCCGCCGCGCTGCGTGCCTGCCTGGGCCGGGTGGACGCCGACCCCGCCATCCGGGTCGCGGTGCTCACGGGCGCGGGCGAACGCTCGTTCTGCGTCGGCAGCGACATCCGCGAGCTGGACGAGTACGCCACGCCGTGGGAGTTCCGCAACCGCGGCGACTACGGCGACGCGGTCCGCGCGCTGCGCAAGCCGATCATCGCGGCCGTCAACGGCTACGCCTACGGCGGCGGCCTGGAACTGGCCATGGCCTGCGACATCCGCCTGGCGGCCGAGACGGCGACGTTCGCCGCGCCGGAGATCAAGCTCGGCTGGATCGGCGGCAGCGGCCAGTCGGCGCTGCTGGCCCACTCCGTCGGGCCCGGCAACGCCGCCACGATGCTGCTCACCGGCGACCCCATAGACGCCGCCCGTGCTCAGAGCTGGGGGCTGGTCACCGACGTGTTCCCGCAGGAGAAGCTGGTGCCGGCGGCTCTCGAACTGGCCGCGACGATCGCCAGGCGGCCGCCGATCGCCGCGCAGACCGCCAAGGCCAACCTCAAGGCGGCCTACTCGATGCCGCTCGACCAGGCCATCCAGTACGAGCGCGACCTGCAGACCGTCTGCTTCGCCACGGAGGACGCGGCCGAGGGCCGGGCCGCCTTCGCCGAGCGCCGCGAGCCCGTCTTCGAGGGGCGCTGATGGGCGTCCTGGACGGCTACCGCGTGGTCGACCTGTCCATCGCCATGGCGGGCCCGCTGGCCGCCATGCGGCTGGGCGACCTGGGCGCGGACGTGGTCAAGGTGGAGCCGGTGACCGGCGAGTGGCAGCGGCACGCCCCGGCGGGCGGGGCGACGGGGAACCAGGTGAACGCCTCGTTCCTGTCCCTCAACCGCAACAAGCGCAGCCTCGCCGTCAACCTCAAGTCCGACGAGGGCCGCGCCATCGTGCACAAGCTCGCCGCGACGGCGGACGTGTTCCTGCAGAACTACCGCGCCGGCGTGGCCGAGCGGCTCGGCATGGACTACGACACGATCCGCGCCATCAACCCGGACATCGTGTACGTCTCCATGTCCGGGTACGGCGAGACGGGCCCGTACGTGTCGAGACCCGGCCAGGACCTGCTCCTGCAGGCCATGAGCGGCGCCATGCTGAGCACCGGCCGCGACGGCGACCCGCCCGCGCCCGCCGGCACGTACGCCATCGACGCCATCACCGCCTACAGCGCCTTCGAGGGCGCGCTGGCCGCGCTGCTGCACCGCGAGCGGACCGGCGAGGGCCAGCGGGTGAGCGTCAACATGCTGGACGCGGCCGTCGCCGTGCAGATGCAGGAGCTGTCGATCTTCACGGTCGGCGGCGTGCCGCAGCGGCGCGGGCACGAGCCGCACGGCCACACCTACATCCGCGCGCCGTACGGGGTGTTCGCCACCAAGGACGGCTACCTCGCGCTCGGGATGCCCAGGCTGGACGCGCTCGCTGTCGCCCTCGACCTGCCGGAGCTGGCCGCCATGGACGGCGACGCCGACGGCCACACCCGGCGCGACGAGATCACCGCGATGGTCGCCGGGCGGCTGCCGGAGCGGACGACGGCCGAGTGGCTGGAGATCTGCGCCCGCCACGACCTGTGGGCGGGCCCGGTGTACGGCTACGCGGAGCTGGTGGCGGACCCGCAGGTCAAGCACAACGGCTCGTTCGTCACGTACGAGCACCGCACCGAGGGCACGGTCACCACGCCCGGCTTCCCCTATGGCTTCAGCGCCACCCCGCCGCGGGTGCGCCGGGGCGCGCCGCTGGTCGGCGAGCACACGAGGGAGCTGCTGGAGGAGCTCGGCTACCCGCCGGAGCGCACGGCCGAGCTGGTGGCGGAGGGCGTGCTGGCATGCGAGGACTGACCTGGGACCATCCCCGGGGGTACGCGCCGCTGGACGAGCTGACCCGGCTCGACCTGGCAGGGGACAACCCCTACGGGGACGTGCCGGAGCCGATCGAGTGGGATCGGCAGCCCCTGGAGGGGTTCGAGTCGGAGCCGATCGCGAAGCTGTGCGAGACGTACGACGTGCTCGTGATCGACCATCCCGGGCTGGGCGCGGCCATGGACGCGCTGGTGCCGATGGACGAGCTGTTCGACGAGCCGGTGGATACGCGGTTCGTCGGCAGGAGCTACGAGAGCTACCACCTGGAGGGCCGCCAGTGGGCGCTGCCGCTCGACGCCGCCACCCAGGTGAGCGCGGCCGGGCCCGGCGTCGAGGTGCCGAGGACGTGGCCGGAGATGGCGGAGTTCGCGCGGGACGCGCGGATGGCGCTGTGCCTGGGCGGGCCGCACGCGTTCCTCATGTTCTGCGCGCTGTGCTCGGGTGACTTCCTCGACGAGGCGGCCGGGGAGCGGGCGCTGGAGCTCATGTCGGAGCTGCTCGCGCGGTCCGACCGCGACATGTCGCTGCTCAATCCGATCGGCGTGCTCGACGCCATGACGGCCGGCGGGGTGGACTTCTGCCCCCTTCTGTACGGCTACGTGACCTACCCCCTGACCTTCTCGGACGCCCCCGCCTGGCCGGGCGAGCCGCCCGGGAGCGTGCTCGGCGGCACCGGGCTCGTGGTCTCCAGGCGGCGCATCGGCTCGATCCGCGAGGCCGTCCGCGCCCACCTGCGCCGCCTGGTGTCGGAGCCCGTGCAGACGAAGCTGTTCCCGGCCACCGGCGGGCAGCCCGCGGCCCGTTCCGCCTGGCAGGGCGACCCCACGCTCGCCACCCTGGAGGCCGCCTGGATCAGGCCGCGCTTCCCCGGCTACATCGCCCTGCAGGAGCGGTCGTCCGCGCTGGTCCGCGACGGGCTGCTCGCCCGCGTCCGGCCCCGCGACCTGCTCAGGGACCTGCACAAGGAATGGAGGCAGACATGACCACGGCGCTCGTGACAGGCGCCGCCGGAGCGCTCGGCAGGGCGATCGTCCGCCGGCTGGCCGCCGACGGCCACCAGGTGGCGGCGCTCGACCTCGACGCCGGCTCCCTCGAAGGCGCGCTCAACCTGAAGGTGGACCTGCGCGACCCGGCCGCGATCGAGTCCGCGTTCGCCGAGACGGCCGCGCGGCTCGGCCCGGTCGGCATCCTCGTCAACAACGCGGCGATCTACCCCGCCAGGCCGTTCCTGGAGGTGCCGCTGGCCGAGTACGAGGACGTGCACGCGGTCAACCAGCGGGCCTACTGGCTGGCCGCCCAGCACGCGGCCGGGCAGATGACCTCGGGCGGCGCGATCGTCAACATCGCCTCGATCACCATGCACGGCGGCTGGTCCGACCTGGCCGCGTACGTGGCCACCAAGGGCGCGGCGGCGGCGCTGACCAGGGCGCTGGCCCGCGAGCTGGGGCCGCGGGAGATCCGGGTCAACTGCGTCTCGCCGGGCGCGTTCCCGACGGCGGCCGAGGAGATCCACGAGGACCCCGAGGCGTACAACCGGTTCGTCCTGGAGCGGCAGTCGCTCCAGCGGCGCGGCACGCCCGACGAGCTGGCGGCCGTGGTGTCGTTCCTCGCGGGCCTGGACGCGTCGTTCGTCACGGGCCAGACCATCGAAGTCAACGGAGGGTGGGTGATGGCATGACGCCGGACCGCAGGCGGCTGGCCGAGCTGACCGGGGACCTGAGCGCGGCCGGCGGGGTCCGGCTGGTGACGCTCGGGGACGGGGTCGAGCGGGGCATCAGGACGCTGGAGTTCCGCACCGGCTCGGGGCTGGCGTTCGACGTGCTGGTGGACAGGTGCATGGACATCGGGCACGCCGAGCACGCCGGGCGCTCGTTCGGCTGGCGCTCCCCCACCGGCTTCCGCCACCCCGGGCTGCACGAGAACGCCGACGAGGACGGGCTGTCCTGGCTGCGCTCGTTCTCCGGGCTCATCGTCACGGCCGGGCTCGACCACACGCTGTTCGGGGGCGAGGTGCCCGCCGGCACCTACCGCTACCCGCCCCGGCAGTCGGTGCGGCACGGGCTGCACGGCCGCGCGGGCAACCTCCCGGCCCGGCTCACCGGGTACGGCGAGCGCTGGGACGGCGACCGCTGCGTGCTGTGGGCCGAGGGCGAGGTGCGCCAGGCCGCGGTGTTCGCCGAGAACCTGCGCCTGGTCCGCCGCATCGAGGCCGACCTGGGCGGCGACGAGATCAGGCTCGTCGACACCGTCACCAACGCCGGGTTCGAGCCGGCGCCGCACATGTTCCTCTACCACATCAACCTGGGCTGGCCGCTGCTCGACGAGGGCGCCAGGCTGGAGGCCGACATCCGCGAGACGCTCTGGCAGAGCGACAGCGTGGCCGAGCAGAAGGCCGACCACGTGACCTTCCCGGGGCCGGCGCCGGGGTTCGTGGAGCAGGTGTACGAGCACGCGCTCAACCCCGGCGCGGACGGGCTGCACCGGGTGGCGGTGGCCAACGACCGGCTCGGGATGAAGGTCACCGTGGAGTGGCGGGCGGAGGAGTTCCCGTACTTCTTCGAGTGGCTGAACCTGCGCTCGGGCAACTACGCGGTCGGCCTGGAGCCGTCCACCCACCACGTGTCGGGCGACGCGGCGGCGCGGGAGGACGGCAGCATGATCTGGCTGGGCCCGCAGGAGTCGCGGACGTATCAGACGACCTTCCGCGTCTCCTAGTGCAGCCGGTACGCGCGGCGGGCCGTACCGGCGAAGACCTCGGCCCGCTCGCCTTCCGACAACCCGGCGCACAGGTCGTCCGCGGCCTGTGCGACCTGGTCGTACCCGGCCGCGAGCAGGCAGACCGGCCAGTCGGAGCCGAACATCACCCGCTCGGGCCCGAACGCCTCCAGGACGGTCTCGGCGTACGGCCGCAGGTCGGCCACCTGCCAGGACGCCCAGTCGGCCTCGGTGACCATGCCGGACAGCTTGCAGTAGACGTTCGGGCGGGCGGCCAGCTCCAGGATCCGGCTGCGCCACGGCTCCAGCTCGCCGGTGGCGATCGGCGGCTTGGACAGGTGGTCGAGCACGAACGTGAGCTCGGGCATGGCCGTCACGGTGTCGACGGCGGCCGGGAGCTGGTGCGGCAGCGTGAGCAGGTCGTACGCCAGCCCGGCGGCGGTCACCGCGGCGAGCCCGCGGCGCACGTCGGGCCGGGTGAGCCAGTCGGGGTCCGGCTCGGACTGGACGCCGTGGCGGACGCCCACCAGCCCGGCCGGCAGGCCCGCCAGGGTGTCGGCGGCGTCGGGCGCGGTCAGGTCGATCCAGCCGACGACGCCCGCGACCAGGTCGGACTCGGCGGCCAGCGCCAGGAACTCGCGCGTCTCGGCCAGATCGGGCAGCACCTGCACCAGCACGGTCGCGGTCACTCCGGCCGCGGCCGCGGGCCCGGCGAGGTCGTCGAGGGTGAAGGTGCGCCGGATGGGCGCCATCGGCTCGGGGTCGAGCCAGCCGTGCGGGCGGGCGGCGAGGTCCCAGATGTGGTGGTGGGCGTCGATGCGGGTCATGCTTCAGTCCAACTCGGTCCAGAGGGCTTCGGGAATCGGGGTGGCGGCCAGGGCGAGGTCCTCGGCCACCTCCTCGGGGCTGCGGGCGCCGACCACGATGCCGGTCACGGCCGGGTGGCGCAACGGGAACTGGAGCGCGGCCGCCGCGAGCGGCACGTCGTACGCGGCGCAGCGCTCGGCCAGGCGGCGCGCCCGCTTCAGCACGGGCTCGGGCGCCGGGGCGTAGTCGTAGTACGCGCCGGGCCCCGGGTCGGCCAGGATGCCGCCGTTGAACACCCCCGCCACCAGCACGCCGGTGCCGCGCTCGGCGCACAGCGGGAGCAGTTCGTCGGCCGCCGTGCGGTCGAGCAGGCTGTAGCGGCCGGCCACCATCACGCAGTCGACGTCGGTCTCCCGCACGAACTTGACCAGCATCTCGGCCTGCGTCATGCCGACGCCGATCGCCCGCACCCCGCCCTGCTCGCGCAGCCGCGCGAGCGCCGGGTAGGCGTGCCGCACGGCCTCCTCCCAGTGGTCGTCGGGGTCGTGGATGAGCAGGATGTCGAACGCGTCGAGCCCGGAGCGTTCGAGGCTGGCGGCGAGCGAGGCGTAGACGCCCTCCACGGTGTAGTCGCGCCTGGCGGGGCCGAGCAGCGCGCCGACCTTGCTGGACACCGTCGCCTCGGACCGGTCGACGCCCGAGAGGAAGCTGCCCAGCCTCCTCTCGGCCAGTCCGGAGCCGTAGCGGGGGGCGGTGTCGAAGTAGCGGACGCCCGCGGACCAGGCGGCGTCGAGCGTGGCGGCGGCCTGCTCGTCGCCGACCGCGGTGTAGAGCCCTGCCAGGGGCGCGGTGCCGAGGCCGATCCGGGAAACGCCAACGCCGCTGCGTCCGAGTTTCTCCATGATCGGCAACCTAGCAGAGCTCCCATCTTTCGGCTAGATCTATGGGAGGTATGGACATCAGATGACTTCTTCGCGTAAAGATACATCCTACGTTCACCGCGCTTGTGGCGTCCCTGTGAGCGGCTGCTGAGCCGGACAGGTCGTACGCATCCATGCGCTCCCCTCCACCGTGTTCTGGAACAGGAGTGACGGTGTCCAACGACGGCTACACACGACGAGGCGTACTCAAGACCGGCTTAGGCGCCGCGGCCGGGTCCCTGCTCGTGACCACCCCCGCGCACGCCTCCACGGCCGCCGGCCCGCTCAAGCTCTGGTACGACCGCCCGGCGGCGGCCTGGCTGGAGGCGCTGCCGGTCGGGTGCGGGAGGCTCGGGGCCATGGTCTTCGGCGGCGTGGCCACCGAGCGCCTGCAGCTCAACGAGGACAGCATCTGGGCCGGCGGGCCGCACGACTACGACAATCCCGAGGCGCTGGCGGCGCTCCCCGAGATCAGGCGGCTGGTCTGGGAGGACAAGTGGCAGGCCGCCCAGAACCTGGCGGACAAGAAGTTCCTCGGCAAGCCCAGCGAGCAGGCGCCGTACCAGGTGCTGGGCGACCTCACGCTGACCTTCCCGGGCGCGGCGGAGTTCACGGAGTACCGCCGCGAGCTGGACCTGTCCCGGGCCGTCACGACGGTCACGTACGTGCGGGACGGCGTGCGCCACACGCGCGAGGTCTTCGCCAGCAACCCGGACCAGGTCGTGGTCGTCCGCCACACGGCCGACAAGCCCGGCTCGGTGTCGTTCCAGGCGGCCTTCACCAGCCCGCAGGCGTCCTCCACCTCCTCCGCCGGCCGCGACTCCATCGCCCTGGACGGAGTCAGCGCCGACACGCAGGGCCTGAAGGGCGAGGTCCGCTTCCGGGCCCTGGCCAGGGCGGAGACCCGCGGCGGCGCGGTCCGCACCGACGGCGGCACGCTGATCGTCGAGGGGGCGGACGAGGTCACGCTGCTGATCTCCATGGGCTCCAGCTACCGCAGCTACAAGGACGTCGGCGGCGACCCGGCCGAGGTGGCGGGCCGGCATCTCACGCGTGCGTGCGGGCAGCCGTACGAGGTGCTGAAGCGCAAGCACGTACGGGACTACCAGCGGCTCTTCGGGCGGCTCGAGATCGACCTGGGCACCTCGGAGGCCGCCGCGCTCCCCACCGACCAGCGGATCGCGCGCAAGCAGCTCGACACCGACCCGGGGCTGGCCGCCCTGTACTACCAGTTCGGGCGCTACCTGCTGATCTCCTCCTCCCGCTCGCCCGGCTACGCCGCCAACCTGCAGGGCATCTGGAACGACTCGCTCACGCCCGCGTGGGAGTCGAAGTACACGATCAACATCAACTGCGAGATGAACTACTGGCCCGCCGCGCCCGCGAACCTGGTCGAGTGCATGGACCCGCTGTTCGACCTGATCAAGGATCTGGCGGAGACGGGGGCGAAGACCGCCGCGGCGCAGTACGGCGCGAAGGGCTGGGTGGCGCACCACAACACCGACGGCTGGCGCGGGACGGCGCCCGTGGACTTCGCCTTCTACGGCGTGTGGCCCAGCGGCGGGGCGTGGCTGTGCCTGATGCTCTGGGAGCACTACCTCTACACGGGGGACGAGCGGCGCCTGCGCGAGCACTTCCCGCTGATCAAGGGGTCGGTGGAGTTCTTCCTGGACACGCTGCAGACCGATCCCCGGAGCGGCTACCTGGTGACGAACCCGTCGCACTCCCCGGAGGTCGGGCACCACGAGGACGGCGGCGAGAACGTCAGCATCTGCGCGGGGCCCACCATGGACATGCAGATCCTGCGGGACCTGTTCGGGGCCTTCTCGGAGGCGTCGGAGATCCTCGGGGTCGAGGCGGACATGCGCGCCAAGGCCGCGGACGCCCGGTCGAAACTCGTCCCCAACCAGATCGGCCACCTGGGGCAGATCCAGGAGTGGCAGGAGGACTACCGGGGCGACGCGGCGCTCTCGCGCAGCCGCCACATCTCGCACCTGTGGGGCCTCTTCCCCGGCCACCAGATCGACCCGCGCCTGTCGCCCGACCTGGCCGCCGCCGCCCGGCGCACCCTGGAGCTGCGCGGCGAGGCGGGAGCCGGGTGGTCGCTCGCCTGGAAGATCAACTTCTGGGCGCGGCTGCTGGACGCCGCCGAGGCGTACAAGCGGCTGTCGAACCTGCTGCTGCCCGCCCGTACGGCGCCGAACATGTTCGACCTGCATCCGCCGTTCCAGATCGACGGCAACTTCGGCGGGACGTCGGGGATCACGGAGATGCTGCTGCAGAGCCACGGGGACCAGGTGCACCTGCTGCCCGCCCTGCCCGCCGCCTGGCCGGCCGGGTCGATCCGGGGCTTCCGGGCGCGGGGCGGCTTCGAGGTGGGCCTGTCGTGGAGCGCGGGCGCGCTGACCGGGGGGCGGATCCGCTCGGACCTGGGCCGCGAACTCACCCTCCGGACTGCCGCGCCGGTGACGGTGACGTCGGGCGGGCGCCCGGTCACGGTCTCCCGCCCGGAGCCGAACGTCGCCGTCCTCGACACCCGCCGAGGCACCACCTACGACCTCACCCCGTCCCCCTGACCTCCGCCGCCCGCCCCCGCCCCGCCCGGGCAAGCGCCCTGCCTGGGCGCCGGGCTCCACCGCACCCCGTCCGGACGCGGTGCCGCTCAGACGGTGGCGGTGGGCGGGGGTGGGGAGGTGCGGGCGCGGGGGCGGGTGCGGGAGGCTTCGCCGCGGGCGTGGGCGGCGAAGAGGCGGGCCGCCTCGTCCGGGTCGCCCGACGCCAGGGCCGCCACCAGGTCGTCGTGGTGGCCCGCCATGGCCGTCCAGTCCCCGTCGTACAGCGGGTTGCCCACCACGTGCAGGCTCCACAGGTTCGACTCGATGGTCCGCCACAGCCGCAGCAGGAACGAGTTGCCGCACGCCGCGCAGACGCGCCGGTGGAAGGCCAGGTCGGCGTCGCGGAAGGCGCCGATGTCCCCGTCCTGGGCGGCCTGCCGCATCGCCAGCACATCGGCCGAGAGCTCCCGCAGGGTGTCGGCCTGGATGCGGGCGGCGGCGCCCCGTGCGGCATACTCCTCCAGCAGCACCCTGATGTCACGGACCTCCCGGGCCTGCTCGTCCGAGATCTCCGCGACGTAGCTCCCCCGGTTGGGATAGGAGATGACCAGCCCCTCGTGCGCCAACCGCTTGATCGCCTCACGCGCCGGGGCCTGGCTGGTGCCGACCCGGCGGGCGATCTCCGCTTCCACCAGCCGCTGCCCGGCCACCAGCTCCCCCGAGACGATCCACCCGCGCAGCAGCGCGTAGACGCGGTCGGACAGGAGCTCCCTGGGCAGCAGCCGGGCCGCGGGCGGCGCGATCTGCTGCTCCTGCCAGATCCGGGCCACCGTCGACTGCGACAGCCCGAGCTGGCGCGCCATCGTACGGGTCGAGGGCACGGCCGGGCCGACCGCCGCGGCGGCGATCACGCGCTCGGCCTCCTGCCGCTCCGCGGTGCGCGGGCGGCCGGGCCGGGGCGCGTCCGCCAGCCCGTCGAGCCCGCGCTCCACGAAGCGGGCCCGCCATTTGGCCACCGTCGCCGGGCTCACGTCGAGCCGGTCGGCGATCTCCTTGCGCGGCAGCCCGTCCGCGCAGGCGAGCACGATCCGGCTGCGCAGTCCCAGACCCCCGGAGGACCCTTCGGCCCACTCGCGCAGCGCGGTGCGCTCCTCCTCGCCCAGCATCAGCCGCTTGTCGTCATCGCGTCCAGCCACGGCCCCACCTTAACGTATTTATGACTCAGTCATCCGCTGGAAACTTATTTGTAGCACCACATAGCCCCTTGACGAGGCCATGTGACCAACGTATTAAATAATCGCTAATCGAGTATCGACCCATTAAAAGGCGTCGCAGATCTCGCCCCCTTGGAGGTGCGATGCGTTCCCCCCATCCATTCCTCGCCCCCACAGCCCTCAGCTGCCTGCTCCTGCTCACCGGCTGCGGCGGGGGTGGCTTCGCCGGCGACTCACAGGCCAAGCAGGGCGAGGGCGGCCAGATCACCGTGCGCATGCTGGTCAACATCACCCCGAACCTCACCCAGGCGTACTGGGACGGCCTGGTCAAGCCGTTCGAGCAGGCCAACCCCGGCGTCGACGTCAAGGTCGAGGCGCCGACCGGCAAGGGCGTGGCCGACACGCTGCCGCAGCAGCTCGCGGCGGGCAACGCGCCCGACGTGGTCGAGACGCTGACGGCGGACGAGACGCTCTCCAAGCAGATGCTCGACCTGACCGACCAGCCGTGGGCGAAGGACACGCCGCTGGCCAAGGAGGCGAGCCTGGGCGGCAAGATCTACACGGTCGGCGTCGGCGTGCAGGCGCAGTCGCTGGTCTTCTACAACAAGAGCGCGTTCGACAAGGCCGGGATCGACAAGCCGCCGGCCACGCTCGACGAGTTCGACGCCGCCATGGGCAAGCTCAAGACGGCCGGGTGGCTGCCGCTGCAGACCGGCGGCGAGTTCCTGACCGGGCTCCAGCTGCTGCAGTTCTCCGGACCGTCGCGCGCCCAGCTCCACCCCACCTGGCAGCAGGACGTCAAGGCGGACAAGCTCAAGGCCGGCGAGTCGCTGCTGCCCTACCTGGAGCGCTACCGCACCTGGATCGACAAGGGCTACGTCGACAAGAACGCCCTGGGCACGAAGTACGCCGACGCCGAGACCGCGTTCCTGTCCGGCAAGGCCGCCATGTACGTGATGGGCAGCTGGTTCACCGCCGCCGAGGCCAAGTCCACGAAGGACTTCGAGGTCGGCGTCTTCCCGGCCCCGGTCGACAAGGGCCAGGCGTACCCGGGTCCGCAGGGCGCCACGATGGCGGCCCCGTACATGATCCTCAAGTCCACCCCGAACAAGGACGCGGCCCTCAAGCTCGTGCAGTGGCTCGTCACCGACCAGGCGGCGGTCAAGAGCCAGCTCAAGCAGGACGGCAACTTCCGCGCCGGAGTGGAGCGCGAGTTCACCCCGCTGGAGAAGCAGGTGCAGCAGATCCTCGACAGCGCCCCCTCCGGCGTCCCGCAGGGCGAGGGTTACGGCGACGCGACCCTCCCCAAGGGCTTCAACGCCGCGTGGAACACCGAGGTCCAGGGCCTGTACGTGGGCAAGTCGCCCAAGGAAGTGGCCGAGGGCGTGGACCGCTGGCTGGCCGGCCGCAAATGACGCTCACCCGGGAAGCACCCCCAGCCATCCCCGAAGCCCCCGCTCTCCCGAAGACCAGGCGTGGCGACGGGTGGGCCACCACGATCATGGTCGCCCCCGCCACCGTCCTCTACACCGTGATGCTGATCGTCCCGGTCGGCCTGGCGCTCTACCTGAGCCTCACCGACTGGGACGGCTTCAGCGCCGACCCCGCCTTCGTCGGCGCCGCCAACTACCTCGACCTCCTCGACGACCCCGAGCTGCGCCGCGCGGCCCTCGTCACCCTGCTGGTCGCCGCCGCCGGCACGGCCGGGCTCAACCTGCTCGGCCTCGGCTTCGCCCTCCTGGTGAACGGCGCCTCGAAGGCGAACACGTTCTTCCGGATCGTCCTGTTCTATCCGCACGTGCTCAGCGCCCTCGTGGTCGGCTTCCTCTGGTCGGCGATCCTCGGCACCAACGGCGCGGTCAACAACCTGGTGACGAAGTGGGGCGGCGAGGTGCTGCCGTTCCTGTCGGACCCGGCGTGGGCCACGGTCACCATGATCGGGGTGCTGGTGTGGGCCGGGTTCGGGGTCAACGTGGTGCTCTACCTGGCGGGGCTGCAGGCCGTGCCGCACTCCCTGATCGAGGCGGCGCGCATCGACGGCGCGACGCGCTGGCAGGTGTTCAGGAACGTGACGCTCCCGGCGCTCGGCCCGTCCGTGACGGTCAACATCGTGCTGTCGCTGGTGACGCTGCTCAAGACGTACGACCTGGTGGTGTCGCTGACGGCGGGCGGCCCGGCCGGGCAGACGCAGACCGTCGCCTACCTCATCCTGTGGAACTCCTTCCACGACGCCCGCCTCGGCTTCGGCTCCGCGCAGTCGGTGCTGCTCATGCTGGTGACGGCGGCGCTGGCGTTCGTGGTGACCAGGCTGCGCAGGCGCGGCGAACTGGCGGTCCACCAGTGAGAAGGACATTCCTCTGGGCGACCGTCGCCTTCATGCTCATCCCCCTGTACGTGCTGACCGTCAACGCGTTCAAGGGCCAGCAGGACATCATGGCCGATCCGTTCGGCCTGGGGGGTCTCACGCTGGAGCCGCTGGGCAGGGCGCTGACGAACCCGCAGTTCAACGTGGTCAAGGGCTACGCGGTCACGCTGCTGTTCGTGGTGGCGGTCAACGTGCTGTCGGTGGTGCTGGCCGCGCCGGCCGCTTACGTGATCGCGCGCAGCCCGAAGCGCCGCTTCCGGGTGCTGATGCTGTTCTTCCTGGCCGGGACGTTCATCCCGGGCCAGGTGCTGGTCATCCCCGTCGTGTACGTGCTCAAGACCCTCGGCCTGATGGGCACCATCCGGGGGTTCGTGCTGTTCGAGACCGTGTTAACGCTACCGTTCTCGATCTTCCTGTACGCCGGCTACATCGCCACCATCCCGGCCGTGCTCGACCAGGCGGCGGCCGTGGACGGGGCCGGCAGGCTGCGTACGTTCTGGCAGATCGTCTTCCCGCTGATGAGGCCCGCGGTCGCCACGATGGTCATCCTCAACACCTTCTCGGTGTGGAACGACTTCGTGAACCCGCAGATCATCCTGGGCCCCGGCAGCGGCCTCTACACCGTGACCACCGGCGTCTACGCGGCCGTCAGCCAGTACTCCACCGACTACACGGTGGTCTTCCCGACGCTGCTGCTGGCCATCGCCCCGCTGCTGGTCTTCTTCGTCTTCATGCAACGGCACATCATCAGCGGCCTGACCGCCGGAGCAACGAAAGGGTGAAGATGCGGACAGTATCTCCGGGACCCGCGAACGGTCCCTCTGTCACGGCGACCGTCCCGCTCGGCGTGCCACCGGTCTGGGCGGTGCTCGAGCGCAGGCTGTTCGACGCTCTCGACGAGGCCTGGCGGGCGTTCGCCGCCCGCTACTGCGGCCCCGACGGGCGGCTCGTCTACCACGGGCCGGCCGCCGACCGGGACGGCGCCGACGACTTCTACGAGGCGTTCTTCAACTGGCCCACGCTCTACCAGCTGGGCGGGGCCGACGACCTGCTGGACGCCTCGAAGCACCACTGGGAGGGCGTGACCGCGCAGCTCACCGAGCTGGGCTACCTGGTGGACGAGTTCGAGCGCGGCTATGACTGGTTCCACCAGGGCGAGTCGCTGCTGCTGTTCTACGGCATCTGCGCCGCCGACCCGCGCGACGAGCAATTCCGCGAGCGCGCCCGCCGCTTCGCCGACCTCTACCTGCCCGGCTCGGCCAACTACGACGCCGAGCACGACATCATCCGCGCCCCGCACAACGGCGCCGGCGGCCCCCGCTACGGCCTGCAGTGGGAGTGGGCCTCCTACCACACCGACCTGATCAGCATGCGGCCGTACGGGCTGCCGCTGCGCGACCTGCCGGGCATCGCGGAGTGGGCGGACCTGGGCGACCCGAGCAACGCCGCCCGCATGGGCGCCGCCATGAACGAGCGCCTCGGCCGCGGCGACGTGGCCGTCAACCTGGCCGCGACCAGCCTCGCCGTCAACGCCTGGCTGTACGACGGCGACGACCGCTACCGCGACTGGGCCCTGCGCTACATCGGCGCCTGGGAGCGCCGGGCCGCGGCCAACGGCGGGATCCTGCCCGACAACGTGGGCCTGTCCGGCGAGGTCGGCGAGCTGCACGGCGGCCGCTGGTACGGCGGCACCTACGGCTGGCAGTGGCCGCACGGCCTCTACAGCGTCGGCGCCGCCGCCGCGATCGCCGCCGTCAACGCCCACCTGCTGACCGGCGACGAAGCCGCGCTCGCCATCGGCCGCGACCCCCTGGAGATCGTGTACGACAAGGCCGTCCAGGCCGGCGTGACCGAGACGGAGATGAGCACCAGCGACCGCTGGCTGGCCGAGCTGGGCGACGAGGCCGGCAAGCCCACCATGCTGGTGCCGAACCGGCACGACGACGCGGGCTGGTTCGACTTCCAGCCGCCACAGCTCGGCCTGCCCGTCTGGCTCTGGTACACCTCGCTCGGAGGGCAGACCGCTCTCGGAGGGCAGGACGCCGAGCGGCTCGACCGGCTGAGAGCCGCCTCCGGCTACGACTGGGCCACGGTGCGCCCGTTCCGGAACAAGGAGGAGGCCGGGCACGAGGCGCCCTGGCTGGAGTTCCTGCGCGGCGCCAACCCCGGCTTCCCCGAGGCCATGCTGTCCACCGCGCTCGGGCAGGTGCAGCGCCGGATGGCGCTCATCGACGCCGACCACGAGGATCTGTCCGCCATCCACGTGCACCACTGGCAGCGGCTCAACCCCGTGCTCACCGAAGCGCTGCTGCAGCTCGTCACCGGCACCCCGCAGGTGCTCTACAACGGCGGGCTGCTGCCCACCCGGCTGGCCTACTTCGACGCCGACCGCCACCGCCCGGGGCTGCCCCGGGACGTGGCCGCGCTGGTCGACTCGGTACGCCCCGACGGCACCCGCGTCGAGCTGGTCAACCTCGGCCTCACCCACACCCGAAGAGTCGTGCTCCAGGCGGGCGCGTTCGGCGAGCACCGCATCGACCGCGCGGTCATCACCCGGGGGGATGAGGACTACCCCGGTGACCCGCGCGCCTACACCACTCCCCCGATCACCGAGTCGGAGCGGGAGGTGACGGTGGACGGGCCGCGCCTCGTCGTCGAACTGCCGCCCGGCCGCCGCATCCGGCTCGACCTGCACACGACCGCGCGCGTCCGCACGCCGTCGCACCAGTACTACTGAGGAGTTACATGGACGACGCCATCTGGGATCTGCCTGTTCGCGGGCAGCTGCCCGCCGGACCCGACCCCGTCCTCGTGGAGGGGCTGAAGCGGATCAGCTCGGCCACCGCCTGCGCCAAGCTGCACGCCCAGGGCATCCGGCGGACCTTCATCGAGGGACCGCGTCCCATCGCCCATGGGCAGAAGATCGCCGGCCGGGTCCGCACGCTGCAGTTCATGCCGCAGCGCGAGGACATCGCCTCCGGACTCGGCCAGGAGTACGTCGAGCGGCACACCGCGCTGTGGGCCGTGCTGGAGACGATCGAGCCCGGCGACGTGCTGCTCGTGCAGGCGTACGGCAGCGCGTACACCGGCTGCTTCGGCGACATGCTGGTGCGCTACTTCAAGCGCAAGGGCGGCGCGGGCATCGTCGTGGACGGCCGGATCCGGGACCTGCCCCGGGTGAGCGGCATCGGGCTGCCGCTCTGGACGACGGGCGCGACCCCTCATTACGCCTCGCAGGCGGAGCTGTTCCCGTGGGCGTACGACGTGCCGGTGGCCGTGGGCGGGGCGCTCGCGCTGCCCGGCGACCTGTGCGTGGCCGACGACGACGGCGCCGTGGTCGTGCCGCGCCGGCGCGCCACGTCGGTGCTCGAGGCCGCCGCCGACCACGAGCAGTGGGAGCGCTACAGCCGCGCCCGCATCGAGGAGGGCGGGGCGCTTTCTGACTACTACCCACTCACCCCCGAGACCCGCGCCGAGTACGAGCGGTGGCGGGAAGTTAAGGAGAGCCAGTGATCCTCAGGTCCCTGGGCGCGGTCGTCTTACTCCTGGGCGGGCTGACGACCCCGACCCCGGCGGCTGCCGCCAAGACGTGCGACTATTTCGTCTCCCCCTCAGGCGGCGACCGCGGCGACGGCAGCGCCCAGCGCCCGTGGAAGTCCATCGAGCAGGCCCGCGACCAGCTCCGGGCCAAGAAGAAGTACCACCAGAACTGCGACATCGTGGTCAACCTCAAGACAGGTGACTACGTGGTCGACAAGACGATCACCTTCGCCGAGGCCGACTCCGGCGAGAACGGCCACAAGATCATCTACCGCAGCGCCGACGGCCCCGGCAAGGCCAGGCTGCTCGGGGCCAGGCCGCTGACGGGCTGGCAGAAGTACGACGACAACATCTACAAGACCAAGGTCGACCGGAACTTCTACACCCTCTTCGAGGACGGCAAGCGCGCCACCACCGCCCGCTACCCCAACAGGACCAGCGACGACCTCTGGTCGCCGTACCTGTTCTCGGTGCTGCCAGAGGCGGAGTACCAGGCCGTGCACAACTGGCTCTTCTTCGACCCCAAGGACGTCCCGAAGGAGTGGGACGCCGACTTCGACAAGAACGCCCAGATGGTCGTCTGGTCGGGCGGGTCGTGGAGCTGGTTCAGCGACACCGTGCCGCTGGGCGGGGCCGACTTCCGCAAGAACTTCTTCACGTTCAACCACGACACCCGCTTCAGCCTCGTCAACAGCCGCAGCGGCTCGCGCTACTTCCTGCAGAACACGCTGCGCTTCCTCGACCAGCCGGGCGAGTACTACTTCGACTTCGCCAACAGCGAGGTCTACTACTGGCCGAAGGGCTCGATCGACAAGGTCGTGGCGCCCACCGTCAAGACGCTCATCTCGCTGGCCGGGTCCTCGCCCGAGCGGCGGGTGCAGAACCTCGCCTTCGACGGGCTGGCGCTGCAGTACTCCGACTTCGTCGACTGGTACCGCTACGGGTGGAACGCCGCCGGCGACTCGGGCTACGAGCACAAGTACCCGATCTACGACCGGCAGATCGAGCTGCCGCGCAACCGGTTCGGCATGATCACCGTGACGAACTCCCGCGACATCGACCTGACCAGGCTGCACCTGTCCGACAGCGGGTTCACGGGCGTCTTCCTGCTCTTCGCCAACGAGCGCGTCAAGGTGACCGACAGCCTGCTGGACAACATCGGCGGCGACGGCATCAAGGTGGAGGGCGGCTATCCCGGCGAGGGCGACATCACCGGGCACCACACGTTCGCCAACAACTACATCTACCACGTCGGCGAGCTGGTGCCCGGCGACGCGGCCGGCATCGAGATGATGAACACCGGCAACAACGTGGTCAGCAACATCGTCGTCAAGCACAGCGCCCGCTACGGCATCAGCCTGGAGGTCCGTCCCGAGATCAAGAACGAGGACAACTACGCCCGCAACAACCGGTTCTCCTACATCCGCCTGGAGGAGACCGGCCTCGACAGCGGCGACATGGGCGCCTTCTACACCTACGGCGTGCACAACGTCGAACCGCACCCGATCGACAACTACGTCTCGCAGATGGTGATCGGCGACGTCATCAACGACCCCGCCGGGCAGATGCCGGACTCCGGCACGCGCGGCGTCCACATGGACGCGGGCGGCTGCGGGTTCTCGATCGAGAACGTCGAGGTGGGCAAGGTCAGCGACGACAAGTACCAGGCCTACAAGTGCAACGAGGTCAAGAACGCCAACTGGGCGGACGGCTTCGACACCTCGAAGATGGAGTACGACAAGATCGGTGTGACGAGCTCGTTCCCGTACCCGATCCCCAGCTAGACGCGTCGCGAGGGCCCGGCCGGGCCCTCGCGCTCGCCCCTCGCCCCTCGCCCCACCGCCGACCACCGCCCGACACCCACCGTCCGCCGTCCGACACCTGACGCCCGCCGTCGCATCGCGGCGGGGGCTGCCCGCTTGTCCGGCCTCCTAGCAGCCTGTGTCCGCGTCCGTCGCGCGGGCGCCGCACCCCTGGAGCGCACGCATCGTGACTCCTCCGCTCTATGAAGGGAGCGGCTTCTCGCTAAGCCGCTTGCGCAGCCTCGCGAAGGGCAAGCCCTGCCCTCAAGATGTTGATCGCCGCGTTCACGTCGGCGTGCGCGTAAAACCCGCACCCCGTACATCGGAAGACGGCTTGGGTGACACGGTTCTCCTTCGCGCAGTGCCCGCAGCGCGAGCAGGTACGGGAGGTGTTGGCGGGGTTCACTGCGATCAGCTCTCGACCGGCGCTTTCAGCCTTGTGCGACAGGATCGTCAGGAACGCGGACCAGCCCGCATCGAGAATGCTCTTGTTCAGCCCGGATTTAGCCGACTGGCCGTTAGCCAGGTAGCCGCCTTCGCCGTCCGGTTTCGGCGCGGCACGCCGGGTCATGCCCGCGACGTTCAGCGCTTCGTGCACGATCACGTCGTAGCCGCGGACCAGCGCGAGCGCGGCTTTGTGCGCCGAGTCGAGGCGTTGCCGCCGCACCTTGGCGTGCAGGGCCGCCACCCGCGCGACGGCCTTACGGCGCCGCTTGGATCCTCGTTTCTTACGGGCGAGCTCTCGCTGGGCCGCTGCCAGACGGCTCGCGGAGGTGGCAAGGTGCCGCTGGTTGTCGAGGTGGTCGCCGTCGCTGGTCGTGGCCAGCGAGGCGACACCCATGTCAATACCCGCGACCGCGCCCGTAGCGGGAAGGGTCTGCGCGGGCACCTCATCGCACGACAGCACGACGAACCAGCGGGCGCCTTCCCGCTTGACGCTGATCGTCTTGACGATGCCCAGCACACGGCGGTGCTGGTGGACCCGGACATGCCCGACGCCCTGCAACCGCACGTAGGTCGCGGCCGGGTGGCAGGGCTGGGAGTCCCACCGGCAGCCGTCGCCGTCCTTGGGCCACTCGACCGTGTCGAACCAGCCTCGCCCCTTGAAACGCGGGAACCCTGGCGTGCGGCCTGCTTTGACACGGTCGAAGAACGCCCGGTACGCCTTGCCCAGCCTGCGGAGCGTGGCCTGCTGGGAGGAGAACGACCACCGGCCCTGACCGTCGGGGTCGTCGGCGCGGATGTGCTTCAGCTCCGCCGACTGCTCGCCATAGCGCACCGTCACCCCGGCTTTGCGGTAGGCCGTACGGCGGTGTTCGAGAGCCGCGTTGTACAGCTCCCGGTGGTCTTCCAGGCACTGTGCGAGCGCGGCGGCCTGCTTGCCGGTGGGGCGCAGCAGGAACTTGAACGACCTGCGCACACCCACCCCCCACGCTCGGTAACGAGACCACCACGATATCGGCTGGCACCGACAAACCCGGAAGGAAATCTGTGACCCGCGGACCTGACAGATCAAGGCACGCTCGGGCCTTGACGGCCCTCCCGCTCCCGATTCCCCCGTCGCCTGAAGACGACGGTTACCTCGGGAGACTCTGATGGACGACCTCTCGCGCCGTGGCTTCCTCTTCACCGCGACCCTCGCCGTCACCCTCGCCTCCGGCTCGCCCACCTCCGCCTTCGCCTCAGGCTCGCCCGCCTCCATCGCCGGTCCTCCCGGGGCGGGCTGGTTCGCGCGGCCGCGCCGGGCCGTGCGGCCGATGGTGCGCTGGTGGTGGCCCGACGCACACGTCGATCCCGCCGAGATCCGGCGGGAGGTGGACGTGCTCGCCGACGCCGGGTTCGGCGGGGCGGAGATCGCAGCGGTGCACCACAGCATCCGCGACAAGTCCGTGCTGGACCCGGCCCGGCACGGCTGGGGCACCCCCGCCTGGAACGCCGCCGTCGAGGCCGCGCTCGACCAGGCGGCCCGGCGCGGCCTGACCATCGACCTCACCATCGGCCCGTCCTGGCCGGCCGCCGTCCCCACGATCACGCCGGAGCACCCGGCCGCGGTCAAGGAGCTGGCGCACGGCTCGGTCGCCGTGGCCGGGGGCGCCACGTACGCGGGCGAGGTGCCGCCGCCCGCCGTCGCCGGGCATCCCGCGCGTACGCTGCTGCTGGTCCAGGCGGCCCGGCTCGACCCCGCGAACTCCACCCGCAAGGAGACCGGCCTCGACCCCGCCTCCGTGGTTCGGGTGCCCGTGAGCGACGGGCGCGTCGACTGGACGGCGCCCGCCGGGGGCGAGTGGGTGCTGATCGCGTACTGGGAGCGGGGCTCGGGCCAGCGTCCCGAGTCCGGCCCGCACACCGTGCCCGAGGCGTACGTGGTGGACCACTTCAGCCGGGCGGGCACCCGGGCGGTGATCGACTACTGGGAGTCCACGCTGCTCACGCCCGCCGTGCGGAGGCTGCTGAAGCGGGCGGGCGGTGCGCTGTTCGAGGACTCCATCGAGATCGAGAGCGACGCGCTGCCGTGGACGCCGGGGCTGCTCGCGGAGTTCGAGCGGCGGCGGGGGTACTCGCTGGCGCCGTTCCTGCCGGTGGTGGTGCTGGCGGGGGAGGATCCGGTCTTCGCGTACGACGCCGTGCTGACCAGGCATGCCCGCAAGGATTACTGGGACACGGTCTCCGAGCTGTTCAACGAGCACCACTTCGGGATGCTGCGCGACTGGGCGCATTCGATCGGCCTGGAGTTGCGGGCGCAGCCGTACGGGCTGCAGACCGACGCCATCGCCGCCGCGGCCATCCTGGATGTGGCCGAGGGTGAGTCGCTCGGCTTCAAGAACCTCGACGACTACCGCTGCCTGGCCGGGGGCCGGGACCTGGCGGGGCGCGAGGTGCTGTCGTGCGAGGCGGGGGCGTACGCGGGCGGGGCGTACACGACGACCTGGACGAAGCTGCTGCGTACGGTGGGGGGCGCGTACGCGGCGGGGCTCAACCAGACCGTCCTGCACGGTTTCTCCTACGCCACGGCGCCGGGTGCGGCCTGGCCCGGGTTCGCCGCCTTCACTCCCTACTCGGGGACAGTCGGCTACGCCGAGTCGTGGGGTCCGCGCCAGCCCACCTGGCGGCATATCGGCGACATTTCCCAATATTTCGCGAGAATCCACCAGATCATGCGAGAAGGTGCGCCACGTGCTGATGTGGCGGTGCTGCGGCAGACCGGCTACACCAAGACCGGCATCGGCGCCGCCTGGTTCACCGCGAGCGGCGTCCCCACCGGGTGGACCCACCAGTTCATCAGCGCACCCCTGCTCGACCTGCCGTCCGCCCGCGTCTCGGGCCGCCGGCTGGCGCCTTCCGGGCCCGCCTACAAGGCGCTGTTCGTGGAGGGCGACCGCTTCTACGCCTCCGAGTGCACGATGACGGTCGCGGTGGCGCGGCGGCTGCTGTCGTACGCGCGGGCCGGGCTGCCCGTCGTACTCCTCGGCGCGTGGCGGTCCGCCTCGGTGCCGGGGGTGGCCGCGGAGGGGGAGAACGAGCGGCTTCGAGCGGTTCTGACCGACCTGCTGGCCGAGCCGTCCGTCCGGCTGATCGCGGACCAGGCGGAGGTCCCGGTCGCGCTCGCCACCCTCGGCGTGCGTCCCGACATGCGCTACGCCACCGCATCCACCCTCCTCGCAGCCCGCCGGGTGGCCGGCGACGTGGATTACTACTACCTCTGCAACGGCAAGCACACCGAGAACCCGAAGCCACCGGTGGCGCCCATCGACCACGACGTCACGCTGGCGCGCACGGCCCGCGACGGCGTCCCGTACCTCCTGAACCCGTGGACCGGCCGCGCCGAGCGCCTGGCGCTCTACACGGCCGACACCGACGGGATCCGGCTACGGGTGAAGCTACGCCCGGGCGAGTCGACGGTGCTGGCCATCGGCCGCCCCGGCCTCTTCGGGACCGGCCCGGTGCAGGGACCTCACGCCGTGGCCACGGACGCCGACCTGGTGAGGTACGACCTGGGCACGCTGGTCGTGCGCGCCTCCCGCGCCGGGACCTACACCACCACGCTCTCCGACGGCCGCACCGTCACCACCGTGATCGGCCCGGTGCCCGAGCCGGTGCCCCTGTCGTCGTGGCGGCTGGAGGTCGAGGACTGGCGTCCGGAGGGCACGACCACGCACCGACTGACCCTCGACCGGCTCACCCCCTGGTCGGACATTCCCGAACTGACCGACACGTCCGGCATCGGCGTCTACACCACCGATGTGCGGCTGGAGGGCGGGGCGTACCTGGAGCTCGGCGCGGTCACCGACACCTGCCGCATCCTCGCCGACGGCCGCCGCCAGGACCCCGTGAACCAGCTCAACCCGGTCGTGGACCTGGGACGGGGCGTCCGCACACTACAGGTGGAAGTGGCCACACCCCTCGGCAACCGGCTCAGGGTGGCAGACCCTACGGTCTACGGCGGCCTGACCCGCCAGCCCTACGGCCTCCTCGGCCCGGTCCGCCTCGTCCCGTACGTGGAGACCCGCCTGCACCCGACCTCGAACCATGATCATCATACCAATGGTATGATGAGGGCATGAACGCTGCAGCCAGCGAGGCCATGCCCGACTGCGCGGAATCATCTCGGGCCGCGCTCTATATTGCCCACGACGTACCTGGCCCGAAGGTCAAAAAGGCCATCAGCATGCCGGAGCAACTCGCCGCCGAAATCGATGCGCGTATCGGCCGTGGTGAATTCTCCGCTTTCATGGCCAAAGCCGCCCAACACTGGCTCGCTTTGATGAAGACGGGCGAGATAGTCGATGAGTACGAGCGGCAGCACGGCCCTATCAGTGAAGAGCGATTGGAGCAAGCGAGGCGTCGGTGGCGCGACGCCTGAAGCAACTCCCGGCGACAACTGCCGGGCCGCTGCTGGTGCTCGACGCTCAGGCTCTCTCGCTCCTGGCCGACAACCACGCCAGCACCGTGGACCTGGTGGAAGTGTCTCGCGAGGACGGGTATGCAGCAACCATCAGTGTCGTCACCCTCGCCGAGCAACGCAGGACCGGACAGGCGGCGGCACGCATGCGCTGGCTCCGCTCTCGGTTGGTGATCGTGCCTGTCACCGAGCAACTGGCCGATCTGGCGGCGGGGCTGCTGGAATACGCCGGACTCGATGGTCATAGCAACGTCGTCGACGCGCTCGTGACTGCTACAGCGGCCTCAGCCAACGCCCCGGGCCGCCTGCTCACTGCCGACGGCTCCCACATTCCCGCTTTGTGCAAGGCCGCCGTTGAGTTGGGGGCGCGGCAGATCCAGTGGCTCAAGGCCTAGAAAGCACATGTCTTCGCTCCGCAGAGGCTGAGGTACCCGGCAGATCGTGGAATCGCAGGACGTCCCGGCTTGCGCCCAACAGGCAGCAGCGGCTCCAGCCACCACGCATCGGTCAAATCCGCCCGCATGCCACCAATAAGGTCTCCGTGTTCGTTGGTCTTCTTGGTCGTTGACTCATCTGCCAGCGACCTCACCGCTACGTCATCTACGTCGATCGTCGGCACACCGGTGCCCAAGACGTTCAGCCGAACTCACATCCGCCCTGCCCCCATTTCGCCAGAACGAGCCCCTTTCGCGTCCGAGCCGCCTGCACCTATTCACATCCCGCGGGAGAAACACGCCGTACGCCGGGAGAAACAATCACACCTGAGCGCAAAGCGATGACCTGCACAAACTCTGGCGGTGTGGCACTGTGCTCACCCTCAGACCTTGCACCCGCCCACTGGTGCGGGATTGCCCTTCCCACCTTCGCAAAGGCAGGAATGCGGTGAACATAGAGGCACAGATCCTCGCTTTGATAACGCGTATCCGAGCGCTCGAGGAGAGCATGCAGCCCGGAGACGACAGCTCCAAGACGATCGGCATCGCCCTGGTGCTGACGGATCTCGCCGACATCCGGGCCGAGATGAGACAGGACCTCGCGGCCCTCGGTGACGAACTCGCCGGCCTCCGCCGCCATATGAACGACCGCTTCGCCACCATCCAGTCCGAGCTGCTGCACAGGCTCGGCGGGCTCCCACCCGAAGTGACCAACTAGCGACCCGGGAGGCCAACCGATCACAGGACGGAACAGCCCTGCCTGAGACTGTCCTTTGCACACGGAGTCTCAGGTGGGGCCGTCTTTTGAGACACGCCCTGGGCGGTGACAAGGCAGGCAACCGGGAGCGGTGGTACGGGGAGAATATCCCGCGGGCCGAAGCCCGGAAAGAACGCGGCTTGGGGCAGAAAGATGTCAGCGATCATGTAGGTGAGTGCTGCCCGGTTTCCCAGATCGAACATGGCGAGGTGGGTGCCTGACGCCTCTTCGATCACCCACCGCCGAATGGAACGGTCTGCCCAGGTCAGGGGGTGGAGGACGGCTCAGGGGTCCCGTTGGACCACAGGCAGGTGGAAGTGGCGCCCAGGCTGAGCACATCACCCTCCGTCCAGCCGATGGACATGAAGAAATCTTCCGGGCGCGAGCGCCCGTAGAGTTGCAGGCCGTTGTCGGACTCGGCCTGGATGTAGTGGCCCTGGCTCTGCCAGTACGCCTTCACCTGGGCGATCACCTCCTTGAGCGAGTCCTTGGGCAGCCCGCGCAGGTAGTACGCGCGGTTGACCACGATCCGCTCTTCCGAGCCTCCGTCGAGCGGATCGAGGCAGAGACCGTCATTGAGACTGGGCCGGTGCAGCTCCAGCTCGGGCTTGGGACGGATGATGCCGGCGGTCCCGTTGATGAGCTGCTCGATCCGGGCGAGCGCCTGAGCCTTGGTGATCGTCGGCTTGTCGGCCGATGCGTTCATCACTCCTCCAAGTACTCCGCCGCACCCGGCAACGAGCACCGCGGCTGCGATGATCAACATCACGGAGCGGAACATCTACTCTCCCGGCGGGGTGGGCGAAGGCTGCGGAATGGGCAACGGCGGGGACACCGCTTCCGGAGAGGGACGCGACAGGGATGGCGTCGGCAGCAGCGGCGGAGGCGACACCGGCTTCGGCGTCGGCAGCTTTGCCACGTGATCATGCTGACCGTTGATAATGAATCCCATATTCTTCAGCGAGGTCGTGTGATCGTCCCAGTAACCGGAGTGTGTCCCGATGTCGTACCCGGTGAAACCCAGAAGACCCGAAACCGGTGTGGGGTCGACGAGAAACCGGTTGGCGCCGAAGGCGATGTTGCTGGGGTCGGTGCCGAAGGGGCCTGGGCCGTTCGGGAGGGCGGGTTGCAGCACGCCCGAGATGGGGTGCCGCCCACCGCTCAGCGGAAGATGCCCCAGGTCGGCTACCGGGTCCTGCGGGGACTCCCCTACCCACACCTGTTTGACTCCCAGATCGCCCGCCTGCATTGCCATCGTCCCGGGGCTGCCCACGAGGATGAGCTGATCGGCGAGCGTCCCTTTCCGCGTCTGGGCGGCGATGCCGGCTACTACGCTGCCGTAGCTGTGGCCCAGGACGGTGAACCGAGGTGTGCCGGCCGCCTGATGGGTGGCGTGCAGGCCGTCCAGGAAGCTGGCCAGTGGGCCGGCTCCGGCCTGGGCGAGATGGGGTGAGGCGACGGAGGTGTCCGCCCGGAGGATCCCGGCGTCGAGTTGCGGGGCCGTGTAGCCGAGCCAGAGGATCGAGGCGGTCTTCGTGTGGGGGGCCGAACGGCTCGCCTGGTCCCAGAGGGTTCCGGCGCGGGCCACGTCGGCGCCGATCCCCTCCAAGGTGCTGCCCGTGCCCGGCACGGAGGTGACCACCGAGTCGGCCTTGTCAGGGTCGCCGAAGGAGATGGCGGCCTTGCCGAGCCCGCCCAGTTCGAGGGCGAGCAGGAGCGCGGGCGGGCGGCCGTTGACCCCGCCCAGGGCCAGGCTCTTGGTGACGGCTTCGATCTGCCGCTGCTGCTTCTCCAGTTCCTCGATCTCGCGGCGCATGCTCATCCTCCGCCACGCGTCCGCCATGATGATCCCCTTCGCCAGGGACTCGTCCAGGACCCGGAGCTCCGCCAGCCGCTTGGCGATGGCGTCCTCGCGCATGGCGAGGTAGGCGCGGTTCGCGGTGTCGCGGGTGGCGGCGGGCACGCCGTTGAGCGAGCCGACCAGTTGCGGCGCGGCGTCGATGAGCCGTCGGTGGGTGGCCGGGTCGAGCAGCTGCCACCAGGCGCTGACCCGGGCGGCGAGGGTGGGGTCCTTGCCGGTGTTCTGGGCCGCCACCATCTTCTCCAGCGCCGAGGTGTCGCCGGCTGCGGCGGCGGCCATCACGTCGCCGATAGCGCCCGGGGCGGGGGCGGACCCGCCGAACAGCCCGAAGCCGAGCACGGCCGCGGTGGCCGCCTCTCCATCGGGGCGACTCTGGAGCAGGGTCAGCCGTCTGCGCAGGTCGACGACCTGTCCGGCGGCCCAGGCGCCCACGCCCCCGACCTGCTGGGCGGGCGCGGCGCTGATGCCCGCGGAGCCCAGCGCCGCCGAGAGAACACCTCCCGCGGCGGAGAGTTCGTGCCCAACCCGCTCCAGATCCGCCACCATGCGGGTCATCGCCTCCACGTTCATCCCGGCGTAGCCGCCGCGCGTAGATGGAGCGGCGGGGAGCGGGGTGGACAGCGACGGCGGGGCGGCGTGCCCGCCGAGGGCGCGGATGCGGTCGGCGACCTGCGCGGCCGCCACCTCGAAGGCACGCTGCAGCCGGACCCGCTGGTCACCCATGGCCTGGGCGAAGGGGCCGGCGCCACCGCCGACCCAGGCGTGGGCCGCCATGTAACGCATGCTGGAGTCGAGCGCGCCGACGTGATCGCCGGCCAGTCGCACCACCCGGGCCAGGGCCTCCTCCAACCCTGCCGTGTCACCTGCCACAACCTCGTACGGTGACACAGTCGCCACCGTACGGAGTCCGGTCATAGCCAGCCGTTATCGGCGACCGTCACTGAGCGGCCGAGCATGATAAGCGCGGCTTCCGGGCCGATCTTTCCTCCAGAACACCGCCCCGGCAGAGGGTCCGTCGTCATCCTCCGTGAATGACGACGGACCCTGGCGGCGGTAACCGGCTCATCTGTTGCCACGGCGCGCCGCACCGACCCTCGCCTTCTTGGTGACCAGGTGGAGCGGGTATCAAGCGATGCTCAGCACCGCTCGCCGGACCGCCACCAGATCGAAACGCCTCGGATCGAACTCCGCGGCGCTGGTCAACCCCGCCCATCGCACCAGGTGCTCGTGCTCCTCATGACGGGGATCGGCCAGAGCGGCCCGGAACTCGCGGTACCCCCACGTCCCGCCACAGTCCTCCGGCGGGCAGGCGCCTTCTCCTGCCACGACCGCCGGATACCGGACGCCCGCCTCGGCCGCCACCGCCCGCTCGAAGACGATCTCGTGCTCCCAGCTGTCGCCGAAGTCGTACTCCCAGCTGATCCGCGCGCCCGCGCCGCCCGCCACCTCGGCCAGGGTGGTCGTCGTCTCGTCCAGCAGGCCGTCGTCCCATTCGAGCGAGGGCCGGCCGTAGCGCCGCTCTCCGATGGTGAAGACGTGCAGGTGATGGTCCTCCCATCCCATGGCCACGGCCAGGATGCGATGGAGGCGCTCCAGCGAGATCTCGGCTGACACCCGTAGCCGCCGCCACACCACCGGGTCGTCGGTGTCCAGCAGCGTGACCTTGAGTTCGTACACCGGTTCCCCCGGAGCCGCCTCCCCCAGCGTGCGCCGTATCGCCTCCTGGCCGAGCGGGGTCAGCGCGGCTTCCCCGTTCGTCAGCTCGATCGCTCCCAGGTGTTCCAGCGCGCTCAGCATCCGTTCGGTGTCCTGGTCGTTGGTTTCCCGGGCGCGTTCGGGCTTCTCGATGAGGAACGGTGCCGACGCCCGTTCCCAGGACAGCTCGTACAGCTCCGTCAGCGACGCGGACCCGCCGTACAACCGGGTCAGCAGGGTATGCACCACAGGTGCGAACTCCTCGTGCAACGGCGAGGTCCACCACCCGGCTGGGCACACGGCCTCCGCCAGCCGTGGGAACGCCTCGAACGCCGCCTGCCACAGCGCGGCCGGGCGAGCGAGCGTCGGGGCGGCCTTCTTCACCGGGACCAGCCGTCCTTTGACCACCCGCACCAGGCCGGCGGCCCTGGCCCACAGGAAGACCCTCTGCAACCCGGAGAGCTCGGCGCTGGACGTGGTCTTGAACACCCGCCCACCGATGTCCGGGTCGACCACGTCACCGGTGTCCAACAGGTCCACCAGGGTCCTGGCGTCGGCCAGAGTGATCTGGCCGGTGGCGGTCAGTTTCCGGCCCGCGCCGACCCACTCGGTGAAAGCGCGCAGTTCCCGCACCACCGGGGGGTCCTCTGCCTCATGCACCCATCCAGCTAACACCAGTGGGACGCTCCTCGTTGCTCGGCGAGGCTCCCTATGCTGGAATCTTTGGACGCGGAACGTGACTCTCGCGCTCGCCAGGCGGTCCTGCACGGCTCCTCGTAAGCCGAGGCCTGCACCACCGGGGACCCATGAGTCTCGTGAGTCACGGGGGACCTGCATGGGGTGTTCCGGCCCATAAGCTGGGTTCGTGAATGCCGGAGTGAGACGCGAGTGGTGACGCGCAACGACGTGGCGCGGCTGGCGGGCACCTCGCCCGCCGTGGTCAGCTACGTGATCAACAACGGGCCCCGGCCGGTCTCGGCGGGGGCGCGGCAGCGTGTGCTGGACGCCATCAAGCAGCTCGGTTACCGCCCCAACGCGGTGGCCAGGTCGTTGCGCTCGCGGCGCTCGTGGACCATCGGGGTGATCGCCTCCGACAGCGCCGGCGGGAAGAGCCCGTTCTTCGGCCAGTTCACCCGGGCCTGCGAGGAGGTGGCCTGGCAGCGGGGCTACTCGGTGCTGTTCGGCAACTCCGCCGAGGATCCGGCGCGGGCGGAGGGCTATGTCAGGGGGTTCCTGGAGCGGCAGGTCGACGGGCTGGTGCTGATGAGGGTGCCGGTCTCGGCCGATCAGGCCGAGGAGATACGGGGACGCGTTCCGGTGGTCACCATCGACCACGCGGCGCCGCCGTTCTTCTCCCGGCTCGCGGTGGACGACGAGGAGGGCGGCTATCAGGCCACCCGGCACCTCCTGGAGCACGGCCATCGCCGCATCGGCTTCGTCGGCGGCCCGCTGGACATCACCCCCGTGCGGCTCAGGGCCGCGGGCTGGCGCCGCGCGCTTCAGGAGGCGGGGCTCCTCGAGGGGGGCGAGCTCGCCAAGGAGGCAGAGCTGGTAGAGGGGGCCGAGCTTGTCAAAGGGGCGGAGCTCGTTGAGGAGGGGGAGTTGAGTCTGGAGGGTGGCTACGAGGCCGCGCTCCGGTTGCTGTCGTCGCCCTCGCGTCCCACGGCCCTGTTCGCCTCCATCGACGGCCAGGCCATCGGCGCGATGCGGGCCGCCGCCGATCTCGGGCTGCGGGTGCCCGGGGATGTGGCGGTGGTGGGGTTCGACGGGGCTCGGGAGGCGGCGTACACGGTGCCCGGGCTTTCGACGATCAGCCAGCCGATAGACGAGATGGCCCGCCACGCTACGGAGACGCTGGTCGGCGCCATCGAGTCGGAGGGTGTGGAGCCGGTGACCAAGATCTTCTCCGCCACGCTGGTCACCCGCGGCTCCTGCGGCTGCCCCGAGCCTCGCCTGCACCGCTGATCCCCCAGCCGTTGATCACGCAGCCGCTGATCAGCCGGCCACGCGTGCCGCGGGCAGCGGCTTGTCAGGGCTCTTCCAGTGCGTACGCGATCGCCCGGGAGAGCCCGAGCCGCGTGCCGTCCCGGAAGGCCGCCGTGAACGCCTGAGCCCCCAGCTCCCGGCGGGCCCGCTCGGCGCACTCCTGGTGCGATCTCGCCTGGTACCGCATCCGCGCCGGAGAGGCGGCCACCGCCTCCCACAGGACATGGGCGGCTCCCAGCAGCCGGGCGGCCCGCTCGTACCGGCCACGTGCCGCGGCCGTCCAGGCCAGCACCTCCAGGGACTGCGGAAGGCCCCACCGGTCGTTCGCGGCGCCCCAGAACGCGGCCACCTCCCGCATCCTGGCCTCGGTCTGCTGCAAGTCGCCCTGCTCCCAGCGGGCCATGCCGACCGCGTACAATGCGTACGCGCGGAAGAGCGTAGCGTTACGCCTCTCGCACAATGTCACGAGTTCCTCACCGTACTCGGCGGCCCGGTCCGGGCGCATCGTGGCGGCGAAGAGGCCGGCGACATACAGGGTGACCCCCACCGCGTGGACGTCACCTCTCGCCCAGTGCCGGGCACGGGCCTCCTCCAGGAGCGCGAGCCCGCCCTCGACGTCGCCCTCGGACAACGCCGCGACCCCGGAGAGCTGGACGGCGAACGCGAGCGCCCTCTCGTCCCTCAACTGACGCGCGAGCGCCAGGCACTCCCGCGCGTCGGCCGCCGCCGCATCGCCCTGGTAGTGGGCGAGCAGCCCGTCGGCCCACAGGCCCATCGCCCTGGCGACGCTCGATCCGGGTACGAGCGCGAGGCCGCGCTTCAGCCAGTACCGGCCTTCGCTGAGACCACCGGCGACGAGCCAGTTGGCCCACAGCTCGGCGGCGATCTCCAGACCGGCGGCGGCGTCGCCGGAGCGGCCGAAGCAGAGGTCGAGGGCGACGCGTACGTTGGGCAGCTCCGGCTCCAGCTTCCGCATGCGATCGATCTGGCCCGGCTCCACCCGGTCCACGCGCACCTGCTCGACCAGTTGGCGATAGTGCTCGATGTACCGCTCGCGCAGCGCCTCCGCGTGCGCGGCGGGCAGCTGTTCGCGGCCGTACGCGCGGATGGTCTCCAGCATGCGGTGGCGGGCCCCGACGCCGTGCGGCTCCGCGACGCCCAGGATGGACTTGTCCACCAGCCCCATCATCAGATCCAGCACGTCCTCGCGGGCCAGTCCCTGCCCGGGGCAGACCGCTTCGGCGGTCTCGACGTCCACTCCCCCCGGGAACATCGACAGCCGTTCCCACAGCCGCCGCTCGCCGGGCGAGCACAGTCCGAAGCTCCACTCCATGGTCGCCCGCAGGGTCTGGTGGCGTGCCAGCCTGCCGGGGCCGACCTCTCCAGCCGGCAGGGCCGCCGCGTCCAGGCGCTCGTCGAGCTCGTTCACGAGGTCTTCCACGGAGGTCGTCCGCAGCCGCACCGCCGCCAGCTCGATGGCCAGCGGGATCCCGTCCAGGCGCCGGGCCAGCCGGGCGACGGCCCGGGCGTTGGCCGCGTCGACGTGGAAGCCCGGCCGGATCGTCGCCGCCCGCTCCGTGAAGAGGCGCACGGCGTCGCGCCGGGCGATGTCGCGGGTACGGTCGCCGGGCCGCGGGATCGGCAGGGACGGCACCGGCAGCACCCGCTCGCCGTACACTCCGAGCGACTGCCTGCTGGTGGCCAGGATCTGCAGCCGCGAGGTGCCGTACAGCAGCTGCTCCACCAGCCGGGCGCACGCGCCGAGCAGATGCTCGCAGTTGTCCAGCACCAGCAGCAGCTGTTTGTCCGCCAGGTGCTCGATCAGCTGGGCCTCGAGGTCCGGTGTGCGGTCGTGGATGCCCAAGGAGGCGGCCACGGCGGGGGCCAGCAGGTCCTCGTCCTCGATGGCGGCCAGCTCCACCAGCCGAACGCCCTCCCGGTACCTCCGGGGCAGGATCTCGCTGACGCGGCGCGCCAGCCGGGTCTTGCCGACCCCGCCCACGCCGGTCAGGGTCAGCAGGCGGGTCTTGGCCAGGAGC
This sequence comes from Nonomuraea sp. NPDC003707, assembly GCF_053587055.1. Lineage (NCBI taxonomy): Bacteria > Bacillati > Actinomycetota > Actinomycetes > Streptosporangiales > Streptosporangiaceae > Nonomuraea > Nonomuraea sp. NPDC003707. The sequence goes on from NZ_JBSFNK010000022.1 coordinate 59,161, forward strand.
CGCCTGACCTGGGCGATCTCGTGCCGTCGTCCGACGAAGCCAGAGGCCTCGGCCTGCCGCCGGTCCGCCGCCGGCTCCTCGGCGTCCGGAGCGCTCCAGATCGTGTCTTTCACGGACATGATCACTCGCCGCCGGGCGGCCTCTCGCCGGTGCGGCGGGCCTGCTCCGCGACCCAGCCGACGATCTGGGTCCTGGAGTTGAAGCCGAGTTTGCACAGAATGTGCTCGATGTGGCCCTCGACGGTGCGCTGAGCGATCACCAGCGCCGCCGCAATCTCCTTGTTCCGCATCCCCCGGGCGATGAGCTGGGCGATCTCGGTCTCCCGCGGGGTGAGCGGCGTGTACTGGTCCTCCTCACCGGACGGGCCGCGCGAGGGCGCCTCCTCCATGAGGGCGTACGCGAGCGCCTGGTCGGCGGAGCGCCTGGTCCCGCGCTTGACGGCCGTCTGGAAGGCCGGTTCGCCAAGGGCGCGGCGGGTACGGTCCTCGCATTCGTCGTGGTACCGGACAAGGTGGCCGAATCCCAGCAGGGGCGTGCCGATCGCCTCCCAGACGTTGCGCAGAACGCCCAGCAACGCGCCGGCCCGCGGGTACTCCTCTTGCGCGGCGGCGATCCAGGCCAGCACCTCGATAGTGAGCCCGACCCCGACCGAATCGTCCAGAGCGTGGAAGACGCGCAGGCTCTCCTGCTCCAAGGCGGTCGCGCGCCGCACGTCGCCCTGGCGCCAGCATTCGATGCCGAGCGCCGTCGTCGTGTACGCCCGGTGCCAGCTCTCGCCGTGGGCGTCGCAGATGGCGATGCCCTCCTCGGCGGCGGCGACGGCGCTGTCCGAGCCGCCGAGGAACGAGTGCGCCAGGCAGAGCCAGGTCAGCGCCTGGACCTGGCCCGCCGGGTCCCCGCCGGCGCGATGATGGGTCACCGCCTCCTCGAAGGACTTGACGGCCGACTCGGTGTCTCCCGCGTGCATGGCGACCATTCCGGAGTAGAGCGCGACGTAGCCGAGCACCGGTTCCAGCCCGAGTTTCTCGCCGAGCGTCCTGCTCTTGGCCAGCAACCCGACGGCCGAGGCCTGATCGCCCTGGATGATGGCGAGCGAGCCGCATGCCCACAGTGCCCGGGCCCTGACCTCGGACCGGGCGGCGGGCTGCGCGAGTCCCTGTTCGAGCCAGTCGCGGCCTTCGCCCAGGTGGCTGCTGGTGATCCAGTGGTCGAGCAGGTCGCTCGCCATGTCGATGCAGAGCCCGGCGCGCTCGGCCTGGCAGTACTCCAGGGCGGTGCGCAGGTTGGGGTGCTCGACGCGCAGCCGGGTCAGCAGTTGCGCCTGCGACGGGCCGAACAGCTGCGCCTGCGCCTCACGCGAGAGCCGCCGGTAGTAGTCGCGATACCGGCGTTTCAGCTCCTGCTCCTGCCCGGAGGCCACGAGGCGCTCACGCCCGTACTGCCGGATCGTGTCCAGCAGCCGGAATCGCACTCCGTACGGATGTTCCTCGCGGATCAGGACGGACTTCTCCACCAGGCCGATCATCAGATCGAGGATCTCGTCATGGGCGATGCCGGCCCCGGCGCAGACCGCTTCGACCCCCTCCAGGTCCAGGCTGCCGGTGAACACCGACAGGCTCGCCCACAGCCGGCGTTCGTGCTCGGTGCAGAGCCCGTGACTCCAGTCGATCAGGGCGCGGAGCGTCCGGTGGCGGGACACCGTGGCACTCGGCCCCGTGTTGAGCAGCCCGAACAGATCGTCCAGCCGGTCGAGCAGCTGGTGGAGCGAGAGCACACGCAGCCGTACGACGGCGAGCTCGATGCCGAGCGGCAGACCGTCCAGGCGGCGGCAGATCTGCTCGATCATGTCCTGGTTCTCGCTCGTGACGGTGAAATCGGGCAGAACGGCCGTGGCTCGCTCGGCGAAAAGCCGTACCGCGTCGGACATGGCGGACGCCGTGTCAGGCTGGGAGTCGCAGCCCGGCAGCGGCAACGTCGGCACGGGGAACGCCTGCTCGCCGACGGCTCCCAGCGGCTGCCGGCTGGTGGCCAGGATGCGCAGGTCCGGGGCGCAGCGCAGCAGCGCCTGGGCCATCATGGTGGACTCGTCGAGGACGTGCTCGCAGTTGTCCAGGACGACCAGCGTCCGCCGCCCGCGCAGGTGCTCGGTGAGCACCTGGAGGGGTGGCCGGGCGGTGTGACTCTGGATCTTCAGCGCGGCGATCGTGGCCTGGGGCAGCAGGGCCGGGTTGTCGAGTTCGGCGAGTTCGACCAGCCAGACCCCGTCGGGGAAGGCCCGCCGCAGGTCGGTGGCGACGCGCAGGGCCAGCCGGGTCTTGCCGACGCCGCCCGGACCGGTGAGGGTGACCATCCGGGCCTCGGAGAGCAAGCGCTTGATCGCCGCTACTTCGTGCCGACGCCCGATGAAACTGGTCACCTCAGCGGGCAGACCGCCGGCGTACGTCTGCGCCGAGGCGCGCAACGTGGCAATGGTCATCGATGCCTCGCATCGGCTCCAGCGAGTGGGTCACCGTACGCGACCAAGAGCCGATATAACCAACATATGCCCAGGACGGGCGCCGATGACCCGGACGATATGCCTGGTCAACGGGCATATCTGGACCTTGTACCGAATCATGGGCAACCCCGGCCTCGCGCGTGGAACAAATTTTGCGCTGAGTGTCTGACTCGTCACTTAACCGACCTTGGCGGTGCTCTGATACGATCTTGGCCCACTGACGGGCTGGAGGCTTGGTGGCCGAAGTGTTGGCCCTGTTGGCCGAGGATCCCAGGACGGTGGGGTCCCACCGCCTGGAAGGGCGGCTTGGGGTGGGCGGGCAGGGCACCGTCTACCTGGGGCGCGGCGGCGACGGCGGCCCGGTGGCGGTCAAGCTCCTGCACCCGCACCTGATGGCCGACCACCGGGAGCAGAAACGGTTCCTGCACGAGGTGGAGACCGCCAGGCGGGTGGCGCCCTTCTGCACGGCCCAGATCCTCGACTGCGGGTTTCACGGGGGCAGGCCGTACATCGTCAGCGAGTTCGTGGACGGGCCGTCGCTGCATGACGCCGTACGCGACAACGGGCCGCGCGGGGCGGCCGCCCTGCAGCGGCTGGCGATCAACACCGCGACCGCCCTGATGGCCATCCACGAGGCCGGCGTGGTGCACCGCGACTTCAAGCCCGGCAACGTGCTGCTCGGGCCCGAGGGGCCGGTCGTCATCGACTTCGGCATCGCCCGGGCGCTGGACCTCAGCCAGTCGGTCGTCAGCAGCCAGGCCATCGGCAGCCCCGCCTACATGGCGCCCGAGCAGATCTCCGGCGGCGACGTCGGGCCCGCGAGCGACCTGTTCGCCTGGGGCGCGACCATGGTCTACGCGGCCACCGGGCAGCACGCCTTCACCGGCGAGTCGATCCCCGCCGTCCTGCACACGATCCTGCACGGCGAGCCGGACCTCGGCGGGCTGGACGGGGCGGTGCGGGCGCTGCTGGAGGAGTGCCTGTCCAAGGTCCCGGCCCGGCGGCCCACCGCCGCTCAGGTGATCGAACGCCTGCGCGCTCTGCCGTCCCCGGTCTGGAACACCGTTCCGGTGAGCCGGCCGGGACGCCCGGCCGTCGCCGTGCAGAAGGAGGACGGCCGGAGGCGGGGCCTGATCATGGGTACGGCGGGCGCGACCCTGCTCGTCGCCGCCGCGGCAGCCGGCTACTTCGCGCTCGTGCCCGCCGCGTCCGGCAGCAAGGCGACCGGGACGACCGCGGCGACCGCGGTGGCGTCGGTGCCCGTGGCCATGCCTTCCTCCAGCGCGCCTGAAACGCCGACCACGCAGGACACACCCGCCCCGGCGGAGATCGAGCGGTCGTCGGCGGCCGAGGCCGTGCCCAGTACGAGCGCCGTCCCGCGCGGCACGTCGAGCCCGACCCGCAGGGCGCCGCGTACGAAGGCACCGGTCGTCGAGCCCACCCAGAAGCCGACCAAGAAGCCGACCCGCAAGCCCACGACCAGGCCGACCAGAACCACGCCGCCCCCGAGCAGCCCGCCGGCGCCCTCCCAGGGCTCGATCACCTTCAACGACGCCCATGAATACTGCAAAGCGCAGGGCTACAGCATGGCCGCCGGAAACTGGAGCTCGCTGTCGTGCTTCGGCATGACGACCAAACCCATCACCGCGACGGCGGTGTGCCAGTGGAAGTACCAGGGCCGCGACGCGGTCGCCGAGCAGCCTCAGTACGCGTACTCGCAGGAGACGGCCTGCCGGCTGTCATGATGATCACGCCTTCGTGGCGGCGGCCACGATGCGGCGGACGATCTCCTGGGCGATGGGCTCCGGCGAGCCCGAGACGGTGACCCGGGTACGGCCGCCCCCGGGCACGAACGTGCTGGAGCCGTCCGCCCCCACCTCCACCCGCCCCTCCGGGCTGAAGGCGAACAGGTCCGGCGCCAGCATGCTCAGCACCGTGATCGGGTCGTGCGGGCTGTTCCACTCCTCGTTCCAGAACCGCCACCACTGCTCGATCTCCGCCCTCAGCGCCTCCCCCAGCGCCCCGGCCCCCGCGACGGCGGCCACGTCGGCGGCGTCCATCCGGACCGTGGTGGTGATCTCCAGGCCGGTCACCGTGATCGGCGCCCCCGAGCCGAAGACGATGGCCGCCGCCTCCGGGTCGCAGCGCAGGTTGTGCTCCGGCTCTGGGTCGTTGAAGCGGCCGCCCATGATCCACAGGTGCCGGACGTCCCGGGCGAACGACGGCGACGCCGTCAGAGCGTTGGCGAGGTTGGTGAGGGGCCCGACCGCCACGACGTCCACCTGGCCGGGCGCGCGGCTCACCTGGTCCACCAGGTACGCCGCCGCGTCCCCGGAGTCGACCGCCTCGGTCTCCAGGTCGGTGAAGAGCCTGCCCTCGTGACCCGCCCACCAGACGGGCCGGTCCGTGAGGGTCTTGGCCGCCCCCGGGATGACGGTCAGGGACCGGTCCGCGAGACGTACCAGCCGCTTGGCCAGGCGCGCCCGCAGCAACGTGTCACCGTAGACGGTCGTGCAGCCGACCAGGTCCACCTCCGGCGAGCCGAGCAGGACGGCGAGCGCCAGCGCGTCGTCCACGTCGGAGCCGATGTCGGTGTCGAAGATGACGCGCATGGTCGAAGAACTCATGGAGACCCTTCTCGGAGGTTGTTCTCGGAGGTTATTTGAGGCCTGTGGTGGCGATGGACTGCGTGAAGTGACGCTGGAAGCGCAGGATGATCAGCAGCGGGATGACCGTCAGCACGATCGAGCCCGCGAACAGTTGCCCGTAGTCGATGGTGAACTGGCCACGCATGTTCGCCAAGGCGATCGGGCCGAGCTGGTGCTCGGCGTCGGTGCCGATGAGCAGCGGCCAGACGTACGACTGCCACTGGAAGATGAACAGCGTCAGGCCCGCGCTCACCAGGGCGGGACGCGAGAGCGGCAGGTAGATCCTGGCGAACACGCCGAACCAGCCGAGCCCGTCGATGCGCGCCGCCTCCACCAGGTCCTTGGGGATGGCCAGGAAGAACTGGCGCAGCAGGAAGATGGCCAGGCCGTGGCCCAGGCCCGGGAGGATGAGCCCGGCGTACGTGTTCGTCAGGTCCCAGTCGCGGAACAGCGTGGCGAGCGGGATCGCGATCGCGTCGAAGGGGATGAGGAAGCTGAGCACCACGATCGCGAACAGCGCCCCCTGGCCCCTGAACCGCACCGCCGACAGCCCGAACGCGGCCGCCGCCGAGATCAGCAGGCCCACGGCCACGGTGGCCAGCGCCACGAGCAGGGAGTTGAGTATCGCGCGGCCGAAGTCGCCGGTGACCAGGCTCCCGTAGTTACCGAGGGTGGGAACGGCCGGTACGAGCGTCTCCCACGACAGCCGCGAGATGTGCCGGAAGATCTCCGAGCCGCCGCGCAACGAGCTGGACAGGGCCCAGAGCAGGGGCAGCGCGAAGGCCAGGCCGATGATCGTGCCCAGCAGGGCGTACAGACGTCTGGACACGGTCAGTCCCTCCCCCGGAGCAGCCGGAACTGCACGATCACCACGGCCAGGACGAGCAGCACGAGCAGCATCACCTCGGCCTGGGCGAGGTTCAGGTCGCCCACGGAGTAGGCGCGGGTGAAGATGTCGAACATGGTGACGTTGGTGGAGCCCTGCGGGCCGCCGTTGGTCAGCATCTGTACGGGGGCGAAGACGAGGAAGTTCGAGACCGTGTCCGCCACCAGCACGAACGCCAGCGGCCTGCGCAACAGCGGCAGCGTGACGTGCCAGAAGCGCGCCCAGGCCGACGCGCCGTCGATCGCGGCGGCTTCGTACAGGGAGGTGGGGATGTCCTGGAGCCCGGCGATGAGGAACATCATCCAGTAGCCGACGCCGATCCACGACAGCAGCACGATCAGCGACCACAGGGCCTGGCCCGGCGAGGTGAGGAACGGCTGCGGCGGGATGCCCAGCACGCTCAGCACCGAGTTGAGCAGGCCGTCCGGCCGGTACGCGACGCTCCAGATGGCCGCCGAGACCGCCGGAGGCACCGCGATCGGCAGGATCACCAGCACCCGCAGGAACCGGACGCCCGCGAAGCGGCGGGTGAACAGGACCGCGAGGGCCAGGGCGGCGGCGATCTGCAGCGGGTTGACGATCAGGCTGAACACGAGCGTGACGCGGACGCTCTGGAGGAACGTCGGGTCGGCGAAGAGCGTGGCGTAGTTGCCCAGGCCGACGAACGTGGTCTCGCCGGTGACCAGGCTGGTGTGGCTCAGGCTGCTGGCGAACGCCATGACGGCGGGGATCAGCCGGAGGACGAGGAGCGCGACCAGGGCGGGCGCCAGGAACGCCAGCGACACCAGCACCGGCCGCCCAACCACCCGGCCGCTCCGCTTACGCCGAGACGACGGCCGCCCGCCCGCCACGCCTCCGCCTCCGCCTCCGCCTCCAGACGACAGGTGGTGCCCGTCCGACGCGCCCGTCATCGCAGCTGGGCCCAGGCCGTCTTGACCTCCTGCGTGGCCTGTTCGAGCCGGGTCTTGGGATCGGCTCCGTTCCGGATGTCGGCGAACGCCTTGGTCATGATGTCCTCGAACTGGATGTACCCCACCGACCTGGGCCGCGCGACCGCCGTGTTGTCGGCGTCGTACGTGAGGATCTCGCCGACCCCCTTGCTCTTGTCACCGCCCAGCGCGTCGAGGGTGGGGACGTACTTCTCGAAGGCGGCCCGGTTCGACGGGATGATCGTGGTGGCCTTCGTGGTCAGCAGGTTGCCCTCGGGGTCGAGCGAGGCGTACTCGAGGAACTTGCGCGCGAGCGGCTGGTTCTCCGAGGCCGGGTTGATGCCCCAGGACCACGAGCCGGTCGGCGTCACCTGCTTGCCACCCTTGAAGTAGGGGTACGGCGCCACGCCCCAGTCGAGGTCCTTGGCCCCCGAGAAGACGCCTACGTCCCACGGACCGCCCGCGAAGAAGGCCACCTTGCCCTCGCTGAACAGCGGCGAGGTCTGGAACGAGCCGACCCCGCGCGGCGCCAGCTTGTTCGCGAACAGGTCGCGGTACCAGGTCATCGCCTTCACCCAGCCGTCGGTGGTCAGGTCGGGCGTCAGCATGTCGGGCCCGGTGATCCCGGAGCCGCCGCCGAGCGACTCGGCCAGGCTCTGCAGCTGGTAGTACTGCTCGATCTGCTCGGGGATGAACGCCCACTGGGCGCCACCCTCGGCCTGTGCCTTCTTGCCCGCCTCGATCGTCTGCTCCCACGTCCAGCGCTTGGCGGGGTCGCTCGGCGGCGGGGTGATCCCGGCCTTCTTCAGCAGGGTCTTGTTGTAGAAGAGGAACTGGTCGGAGGTCCAGATGGGGACGGACCAGAGCTTGCCGTTGTGCTCGTTGACCTCGTACTGGGCGGGCAGGGCCGCCTGCTTGACCCGGTCCTTCCAGTCGCTCAGATCGACCAGGAACCCCCGGGTGGCCAGCGCCGCGACGCGCGGCTGGTCGACGGTGTAGACGTCGATCGTGTCGTCCTTGGCGGCCAGCCGCTGCTGCAGCGTGCTGTTGAGCTGGTCGAAGGGGATCTGCGTGTACGCGACCTTCACGCCGGGGTTCTTGGCCTGGAACCCGTCGATGACCGGCTGGAACGTCTTGGGATCTTCGGGCCCGACGAACCGCAGCGTCTTCGACGCCGAATCTCCCCCGCCCCCGCCTCCTCCGGATCCGCACCCGGCCGCCAGCACGGCCAGGAGGCTCATCAGGGCCAGGCTCTTCTTCATGGCTTTGCTCCTTCAAGCCTTCCGGCCGCTGACCAGGTCAAGCGCCGACTCTACACGTGTCACATCCACGATGGCCGCCCAGCATGCCACGAACCCCCACGAACCGACAAGACCTCCCGCTCTTGACCGATCTTGTCGAGACGTCTACATATATATTCAAAGCCAACTATCCATTCGCTCTCAGAGAGGTGAATGTGAAGGCCCCGATCACCGCGCTCCTCACCGCAGCGCTCGCCTTATCCCCCGCTCCCCCACCCTTCACCTCCCCGGGAACGACCCCCCTAGCCAGCGCCGAGACCACATCCATCAGCAACACCTCACCCACCACCGCCAGGACGACCACCAGCAGAGCCACAACCACCACCGACGGGACAACCACCGGACACGCCCCCGTCCACCGTGACCGGCACCGCCGAGCCACAACCACCACCGGCGGGACGACCACCCACACCAGAACCACAGCCACCTCCAACGGAGCGACCACCAGCGCCGGCACGACAGCCACCACCACCGCGGCAGCGGCCACCACCAACAGGGGCCCAGCCATCATCGACGGAGCCACGACCACCAGCAGCAGAGCCAACGCCGCCATCGACAGAGCGACGACCACCGGAGCCGCAGCCGCCATCGGGGCGGCAAGCGTCAACGGACCAAGCACGACCGAGGCGGCGAGGACCATCACGGAACCAACCGTGGCCGATGGGGCGGGGGCTCTCAGCGGACGGGATGTGCCCAATGGGGCCGGAACCCTCAGCGGACCAGACGTGGCCGATGGGGCGGGAACCCTCAGCGGACCAGACGCGGCCGGTGGGGCGGGGGTGCGGTTTTCGGTGCCGGGGCGGGCGAGGGGGACCTGCGTGGACGCGCCGTTGAAGATCAGCTTCCCAGCATCCCCGACGCTGGGTTCCTCTGGCGCGATCGAGGTGCGCCGGGTCACCGACGGCGCGTTGGTCGATCGGGTCGAAGCCGCCGCGGCCAAAGCCGACAAGAAGAACATCGGCGCCGCCGTCTCCGACACGGGCCTGCCGCACGACTTCTCGTACGAATCGATCATGATCGACGGCAACACGGCCAACGTGTACCTGCACCGGCAGCTCGAGTACGGGCAGGAGTACTACGTCACCGTCGACCCCGAGGTGTTCACGGGGTTCGGCGGGGTGCAGGAAGCCGGAAGGTGGGGCTTCAGAACCCGGAAGCGGGGGGTTCAGAGCCGGCACCTGACGGTTTCCGGGACTGGGACCGGGGACTTCTGTACGGTGCAGGGCGCCGTCGATGCCGTGCCGACCGGCAATCAGTCGCCTGTGACGATCGATGTCCGGCCGGGTGTCTACACCGAGATCGTCTACGTACGCGAGGACCGGCCGCACATCACCGTGCGCGGGGCGGGCGCGGGCCGGACCGTGATCCAGTACGCCAACAACGATCTGCGCAACGGTGACGCCGCGCTGCGTCAGGGCGGCCCCGCCGATGTGTGCCCGCGCCGCGTGCTGGAGACCTCGGACCTGCACAACTGCTGGCGCGCCATGTTCGGGGTGGACGCGGCGGACTTCCGGATTCAGAACCTCACACTTCACAATACGACCCCCGACGGCGGCTCGCAGGCGGAGGCGTTCCGGGGCAACAACGAGCGGATCGCACTCGAACGCGTGGACCTGCGCAGCCACCAGGACACCCTGCGCCTGCAGGGCAAGGGGTTCGTCACCGGCAGCCGGATCAGCGGAGACACCGACTTCGTGTGGGGCACTGGCACGGTGTTCATCCAGGACTCGGTGCTGGAGTCGACGGACGCCGGCTACATCTCGCAGAGCCGCAACGACGCGACCCGGCCGGGCGCGGTGTTCGTCCGCACCAAGCTGACGCGCGCCCCTGGCGTACCGGACGGCTCGGTGGTGCTGAGCCGCAGCGCCGTGTGGCGGTTCACGCACAGCCAGGCGGTGTTCATCGACACCGAGATGGACGGCCACATCGCCCCTGTCGGCTGGGCCATCGACCCGAACGACTGCGCGCAGGCACAGACTCTCTCCTTCTGGGAGTACGGCAGCACCGACCTCACCACGGGCCGCGCCATCGACACCGCGCAACGACTGCCCTGCTCTCGCCAACTGACGACCGCCGAGGCGGAGAAGTGGAGCGACCCGTCGTTCGTCCTGGGCGGCTGGAATCCCCGGCCACGCTGAGCCGGGCAGCGGTGCACCTCCGGCCACCGAACCAGGGCGATGCGCTCTCCTGGCGAAAGGACCGCCGCGGTACCTCTCCAGGCCACCGGACCGGAGCGGTGTACCCCGGCCACCGGACCAGGGCGGTGCGCCTCCTGGCCGCCAGACCAAGGCGCGGTGCACCTCCCGACCACCGAACCAAGGCGACACGCCTCCCAGAGAACGAGCCAGGGAGGTGCACCTCCCGGCCACCGGACCAAGGCGGCGCGTCCCGGCCATCGGATCGGGGCGATACGGCTCCGGCCACTGAGCTAGGGCAGTGCGCCTCCCGGTAGCCGGGTCGGGGTGGTGGCGGGTGCTGAGATCACGGGTTTGACGTAGTGGAAGGAATGGATGAGATGGACGAGTTGGCGAGTAGGCGTGCTCTGCTGGGCGGGGTGCTGGGTGGTATCGGGGCGGCCGTCGTCGCGGGGCCGGCCGAGGCGGCGAGTCGTACCGGTGCGGGGGCCGGGGTCGTGGGCCGCGCCGGGAGCGGGAGCGCGGCCGGGAGCGGGAGTGCGGCCGGGAGCGGGAGTGCGGCGGGAACGGGTGGGCTGGATGAGGGGGTGCGCGGGGGGAAGGGGGCACCGCGGCCGGTGGCGCCGGTCAATCAGGAGGTGGCGGCCAGGTTCGGGCCCGAGTACAAGACGCTGCCGGCCGCCGTCGCAGGCGTCGACATCGAGCCGCTGATCGGAATCGCGTCGGCCGCCGACATCGCCGCCAAACGCAAGGGCATGATCGACTACATCTGGAAGGGCGCGGGACAGCCGAAGACGCTCCCCATCGTCGAGACCGATGTGTCGGCTCCCGACTTCGCCTCCCTGACGGGTGTTCGCCGGATCGACCGGCTGACGGTCCCCCTGGGCTACCAGGTTTCGGCCAAGGTGTACGACATCGTCCCGCGCCGCGCCTGGAACCGGCGCCTCGCGCTCTACCACAACGGCCACGGCGAGCCGTTCGACACCATGCTCCGCACCGTCCAGGCCCTGCTCGACCGCGGTTATCGGGTGATGGCGTACGCGATGCCGTTCCAGCACTGGAACCAGCAGCAGATCGCCGACCCCAAGGACCCGGCGAAGCTGCTGCCGAACCCCTCCCACCGCGAGCTCCCGCCCTGGGAGAGCACCGAGTTCTCCGCCCTCACCTTCTTCCTCGAACCGCTCACGATCACCCTCAACTACGCGCAGGCCACGTACCGGCCGGCCTCCGTCGAGATGATCGGCCTGTCGGGCGGGGGCTGGGCGACGACGGTGTTCGCGGCGCTGGACCCGCGCGTCACGCGCAGCTATCCCACGGCCGGGTCGCTGCCGTTCTTCCTGCGTCCCGCCTCGCCGAAGCCGCGCCCCACGACCGGCGACTGGGAGCAGACCAAGGAGGCGCTGCCCGGCTTCTACGCCGCCGCCTCCGACGACTTCCTCGACATGTACGTGCTGGCGTCCGTCGGTCCGGGGCGTGGGCAGGTGCAGATCCTCAACCGGTTCGACGAGTGCTGCTTCAACGGGGTCGGGCACCGCGTCTACCAGGCCCCGGTACGCGACCGGGTGGCGCTGCTCGCCGGCGGGCGGCCCGAGCACGGACGGTGGGATCTCCTTGAGGACGCCACGCACGACGACCACACCATCTCGCCGTTCGCGCTGTCCGTCATCCTCTGGGACCTTGACACCACAAATGTCACAACATAATATCGGAATATAGATACGTACTTGAATAGATATTCAAGATAGATGGAAGGGTGTGCATGGCGGGCCGTACCTTTTCCCACCGGCGCAGAGTGATCGTCAACACCGACGCCAAAAACGAGGCGGACGACCAATTCGCCATCGTGCACGCCCTGCTCTCACCGAGCCTCGATATTCGCGGGCTGATCGCCGCGCATTTCGGCAATCGCCGCACCCGGTCGAGCCTGGAGGAAAGCCGCGCGGAAATCGACCTGCTGCTGCGGTTGATGAAGCTCGACGGCACGGTCAGGGTCGAGGACGGCGCCCCGTACGCGCTGCCCGACGTGGTCACCCCGGTCCCGTCGCCCGGCGCGGACCTGATCATCGAAGAGGCCATGCGGGACGTCCCCGAGCCGCTGTACGTGGCCTTCCTCGGCCCGCTGACCGACATGGCCTCGGCCCTGCTCCTGGAGCCGCGCATCGCCGAGCGGGACGTGACCGTGATCTGGATCGGCGGCAACGGGTACGACGGGCGCGGCGGCCTGCCCGCCCGGCCGGAGTTCAACCTGTCCAACGACATCGTGGCGGCCAATGTCGTGTTCTCCTCGGCGGTCAAGGTCTGGCAGGTCCCGGCGCCGACGTACCGGATGACGGCGGTCGGATACGCCGAGCTCGACGCGAAGGTGGCGCCGTACGGCGAGATCGGCGAGTACCTCGTGCGCCAGCTCGTCGAGTGGAACGAGCAGCACAGCGGGCCGTCGATCGAGTTCCGCGCGCTCGGCGATTCCCCTGCGATCGAGCTGATGCTCCATCCCGACTGCGGGACGTGGGTGGAGCGCCCCGCCCCGAACTTCCGCCACGACGGGTCGTACGACTTCTCCCTCGAAAATCGGGCGATCCGTACGTACGACTCGATCGACTCGCGGTTCATCTTCGAGGACTTTTTCGCGAAGCTGCAGGCCTTCGCCCGGCGGTAGGCGCGACGGTGGGAGGGAGGGGTGCGACGTGGGCTCGCTGACGTTCGAGGGCGGGAGCGGGAGCGGGCACCCTGTCGGCGGTCTGCGGCTCGGGCGGGGCTCGCCCGGCTCGCGACCTTGGGCCGGAGGAGTGGGCTGCACACGATGCTGGGGTCGTTCGGCGGCCTCGGCACGGCGCCGACCAGGTCGAACGGGTCCTGCGGTGGTGCTGAACCGGCGACGGCGGCTTGGGCGCGGGGGGACGATGCTGGGGCGGCTGCGGCGACCGGGCGGCGGGGAGACGGTGCTGGGGCGGCGTGGCTGGCGGGTGGAGCTGGCGGGGGTGGCGGTGGCGCGGTCGGTGTACGGTCCCGTCGGGTGCTGTCCTGGGTGGCGGGTCGTGGCGCGTGCCACGTACCCGGGACATCGTGGTGCGAGCGTGGCCGCGGGCTAGCAGAATGGCACTCGGCAGTGGCCCGGGCTCGCCACCGGACCAGCATGAGCGGCGGAGCCGAAGCGGAGGCCAGCGATCGTGGGAGCTGACAGTCAGTTCGAGAAGGGCCGCTCCGGCGGTGAGCCCATGAGGTTCAGCGGTCGCCGGCTCAGCCAGGAGTCGGAACGCATGCGGCTTCTGGTGCGGGTCGCCCGCCTCTACCACGAGCACGGGGTGCGCCAGCCGCAGATCGCGGCGCAGCTGCGCATCTCGCAGCCGCGGGTGTCGCGGCTGCTCAAGGAGGCCGCGGAGATCGGCATCGTACGCACGGTGGTCGTGGTGCCCAGCGGCGTGCACGCGTTACTGGAGGAGGACCTCGAGCGCAAGTACGGCGTGGAGCAGATCATCGTCGTGGACGCCACCGGCGACAACCACGACGTGGTGGCCGCGCTGGGCTCGGCCGGCGCCACGTACCTGGACGCCACGCTGATCGGCGGCGAACACCTGGGCATCTCGTCCTGGAGCGCCAGCCTGCTGGCCACGGTGGAGGCCATGCAGCGCCGTCCGGTGCAGGTGGCGGAGGAGGTCGTCCAGCTCATCGGCGGGGTGGGCAAGGGGTCCGCGCAGGTCCAGGCCACCCGTCTGGCCGCCCACCTGGCCGACCTCACGGGCGCCGAGCCCGTCTTCCTGCCCGCGCCCGGCCTGGTCGGGTCCGCGGCCGCCCGGCAGGCGCTTTCGGACGATCACGTCGTACGGCAGGTCGTGGATGCCTGGTCGCGGCTGACCACGGTGCTGGTGGGGATCGGGAGCCTGGACCCGTCGCCGCTGCTGCGTGACAGCGGCAACGCCATCTCGGAGGAGGACTTCGAGACGTTGCGGGAGTTGGGGGCGGTGGGTGACGTGTGCCTGCGCTTCTTCGACGCCGAGGGACGGCTGATCGCGTCGCCGCTCGAGGATCGCATTCTTGGCATCTCGGCGGCTGATCTGCTGCGGGTGCCGCGGCGGATCGCCATCGCGGGGGGTCGCCGGAAGACGGCGGCCATTCGGGCGGCGTTGCGTGGGGGTTGGGTGAACACGCTCATCACGGATGTGGGTGTGGCTGAGCAACTCCTTAAGGACTGACCTTCGCCTGGCCAGGGAGCGGTCTTGCTGGGGCCCAGTTGGGCGCGGCTGCCTGAGGGCCGGTGAGGAGCCGGCTGGGCGCCGTGCCTCGTGCGCCGAGCCGCACCCGCGTGCCGGAGGGGCCGTAGGTCTTGCGCGGCGGAGGTCGCCTGGCTTGCATGCCGGAGGAAGCCGCCGGGGTTGCGTGTCGGAAGGGCCACCGGGCTTGGGCGGCGGGGCCGTCAGCTTTGTGCTGCAGGTCGCCGGGGCTGGGCGGCGGAGATTGCCGGGCTTAGGTGCAGGAGGCCGCCGGGTTTGGGTGGCGGGTCGGCGATCCCGCGCGACGGAGGCCGTCGGCGTGCGCGCCCAAAGGCGTCGGGCTCGTGAGGGCCTCAGGCTCGTGGGGGCGGACGACGTCGGGCTTGTGAGGCCGGGGCAGGCCGGGCGGCCGGGGGCGGTGTGAGGTGGGTGGGCGGGTTCGGGTGGGCCCGCTGCGGGGGTTGACGCTGGATCTGGCGGGTTGGAAAGCGCTCTTGACAGTCACAACGGTGTCGTTCACGATGTGATGAATCCACTCCATTCATGGCTGAATAAAAATTCTCACTTAGCGACAGCGTGGTCCGGAGTCGTGCCGAAAGACGGCACAGCCCTGTCCATTCGGGGCAGAAAGCGAGCGTTTCGCATGAGCGAGGCCGAAGGCTTCGATCGCCAGCAATCAGAATTCAGTCGCCGGGATTTCGTGCGGTCCGCGGCGTTGGTTCCGCCCGCCGTGGCATGGGCGGGCACCTCCGGCGTGGCGGCACCGCCCAGCCCGAGCCCCACGCCCACCGTCGCGCCGAAGGTGAGGGCGAAGGGTGTGCCCGCCTTCCCCGGCGCCGAGGGGGCCGGGATGTACACCACCGGCGGCCGGGGCGGCGCCGTGTACGAGGTGACCACCCTCGACGACGACGGCCCCGGGTCATTACGCGAGGCGGTGGCGAAGTCCGACGGGACGGTCGTCTTCCGGGTCTCCGGGAACATCAAGATCAAGGGCGGCCTCGACATCACCGGCTCGAACCTCACCATCGCCGGCCAGACCGCCCCCGGTCACGGCATCACCGTCATCGGCAACGAGACGCAGATCAAGGGCAGCAACATCATCCTGCGCCACCTGCGCTTCCGCGGCGGCGACGAACTCGGCACCGCCATCGACACCTTCGGCGCCCGTGGCGTGCGGGACATCATCATCGACCACTGCTCCTTCAGCTGGGGCGTGGACGAGTGCTTCTCCGTCTACGGCAACACCAACGTGACCGTCCAGTGGTGCATCATCTCCGAGGGCCTGGTGAACTCGGTGCACCCCAAGGGCCGGCACGGCATGGGCGGCCTGTGGGGCGGCGACACCATCACCTACCACCACAACCTGCTCATCCACGAGAACGGCCGCAACCCGCGCTTCAGTTTCACCGAGGGCATGAGCCTGGTGGTGGACCACCGCAACAACGTGATCTACAACCCCGGGATCACGACCTGCTACGGCGGCGAGTGGGCCAACGGCATCAACATCATCGGCAACTACTACAAGCCCGGCCCCAACACGCTGCCCCCGATCGCCAGGACGATCGTGGCCCCCGGCCGGTTCGGCGAGTGGCACGTCAGCGGCAACACGGTCGAGGGCCACGCCGACCTCACGGCCGACAACACGCTCGGCATCACCTACCCGACCGGCGGCATCACGCTGCGGCCCAGGCCGGTGGAGTTCGAGAACGGCATCACGGAGCAGCCCGCGCAGCAGGCGTTCGCGACGGTCCTGGAACAGGCCGGAGCCATCCTGCCGCGACGGGACGCCATCGACGCCAGGCTGATCAACGAGGCGCGCACCGGCACGGGGCGCCACATCAACTCCCAGAAGGACGTGGGCGGCTGGCTGCCGGCGCCGCCCGAGGCGCCCGCTCCCGCCGACAGCGACCACGACGGCATGCCGGACGAGTGGGAGACCGCCCAGGGGCTGAACCCGGAGAACGCCGACGACGCCAAGACGGTGGACGGCAGCGGGTACACGAACCTGGAGCGCTACCTGAACTCCATCCAGCGAGCCGGGGCCCGCAACCCCGAGGTGGCGATTCTCTCCCCCAAGATCGACCAGGTGTTCGCGGCGGCCACGGACCAGCAGTCCGTCGTCGTCCAGGCCGACGCCAAGGCCCTCGACGGCGCGTCCATCGCCAAGGTCGAGTTCTTCCACGGCGACAAGAAGATCGGCGAGGCCACCGCGGCGCCGTACCAGGCGACCTGGGCGGACGCGACCGACGGCACCTACTCCCTGACGGCGCGCGCGACCGACAGCACAGGGTCGGCGACCACCTCGTCGCTGGTGCCGATCCACGTCACCCGCACCATGACCCACAAGCCGTGGACGGCGAAGGACATCGGCGAGGTGGCCATCCCCGGGAGCACGGCGCTGAAGGACGGCGTGTTCACGCTGAAGGGGTCCGGGAAGATCGCCGGTTGGAAGGACTCCTTCCACTTCGCCTATCAGGCCGTCGGGTTCAGCCAACGGGGCGAGGTCATCGAGATCACCGCGCGGGTGGACAGCATCAGCATGGGGCACGTCGACGCCGTCGCGGGCATCATGGTGCGTCAGGACCTCGCGCCGAACTCACCGTTCATGCTGGCCGGCATCGGTCTGTCCGCGAGCGGTGACGACGGCGCCGGCATGCGCGCCAAGGCCGTCAGGGTCGCCTCGAACGGCAAGCAGCCCAGCGTCGGCATCTGGCCGGCCGCCGGCGAGGACCCGCTGAACCCGAAGAAACCGTACTGGCTGCGCCTGGTCTGCCGGAGCCTGCTGACCGGGGACAACGAGTTCGAGGCCTTCCTGTCGTCCAACTCGCTGAACTGGGACCGCATCGGCTACGAGCGCATCGTGATGCGGACCGGCCGCTTCTACATCGGCCTCGCGGTCGACGGCAACCAGGAGGCGAACGCGGTCCACGCCTACACCACGGCCAGGTTCAGCCTGGTGCAGGTCAATCGTTAGAACTGGAGTACCCCCCATGACCCACCAACCGTTCACGAGGAGGAACCTCCTCCGCGGCGGCGGCCTTCTCCTGCTGGCCACCGCCACCGGCTGCAGCTTCCTCGACACCAGCCCCGACACGGGCGGCGCCGTCCAGGCCGCCGACATGTCCGCCAAGGAGTCCCCGGCGCTGGCGCAGCTGGTCAAGAGCGGCAAGCTGCCGCCGCTGGAGCAGCGCCTGCCGAAGAACCCCCTCGTCGTCACGCCGCTGAAGGAACCGGGCAGGTACGGCGGCACCTGGGCCTCGGCCCTCGTCGGCGACGACGACATCGACTGGCTGACCAACACCCTCGGGTACGAGCCCCTGGTCAGGCTCAAGCCCGGCACGAACGGCCAGAAGGGCCCTGACGACATCGTGGCCAACGTGGCGGAGTTCGAGGTCAAGGACGGGGGCCGGGAATACGTCTTCCGCCTGCGCGAGGGCCTCAAGTGGTCGGACGGCCAGCCGTGCACCGCCGACGACCTGATGTTCGCCTTCGAGGACGTGGCCACGTACCACGACCTGCACACCACCGGCATCTACGACCTCTACCTGGAGAACGGCAGCACCACCGAGCGGGTGAAGGTCGAGAAGGTGGACGACCGGACCGTCCGCTACGTCTACAAGGAGCCGAAGGCGGGGTTGCTGTTCCAGATCGCGGTCGCGACGTTCGAGCGGCCCGGCCCGATCGGGTTCCTGCTGCCCAAGCACTACCTCAAGCAGTTCCACAAGAAGTACAACCCGGACGTCGACCAGCTGGCCAAGGACGAGCAGTTGGAGGACTGGACGCAGCTGTTCATGCAGAAGCAGGACCCGTGGCACAACGCCGACCAGCCCACGCTGCACGCCTGGAAGGTGAGCACTCCGATCGGCAAGGGCACGGCGCTGGTGGCCGAGCGCAACCCGTACTACTGGAAGGTCGACCAGCAGGGGCGCCAGCTCCCGTACATCGACCGCTACCGGGCGGAGGTGCTGGGCGACGTCCAGGTCGAGCTGCTGAAGATCATGAACGGCGAGATCGGCATGCAGCTGCGCAACTTCAACACTCCGGAGAACAAGCCGCTGGTCTCCCAGAACGCCGCCAAGGGCAAGTACCGGCTGTTCGACGTGCCGAGCCGGCTCAGCAACACGATGATCATCCAGTTCAACCAGAACATCGCGGACGACGAGCTGCGCAAGCTGTTCCAGAACAGGGACTTCAGGATCGGGCTGTCGTACGCGATCAACCGCAAGGAGATCATCGACGGCGTGTACGCGGGCCAGGGCGAACCGTGGCAGGCCGCGCCGTCCAAGCGGAACGTGGTCCACAACGAGGCGTTCGGCAAGCAGTACACCGAGTTCGACGCGGCGAAGGCGAACGAGCACCTCGACAAGGCCGGGCTGACCAAGAAGGACGCCGACGGCAAGCGCCTGGGCCCCGACGGCAAGCCGCTGATCGTCACGGTCATGGCCAGCACCGAGTTCCCGCACCACACCGAGGCGCTGGAGTTCGTCAAGAAGGGCTGGGAGGCGGTGGGGGTCGGGCTGCGGGTGGACCCGGTCGCGGGCACGCTGTTCACCGAGCGCACGATGGCGAACCAGCCGCAGGTTTCCACGTACACCTGCAGCGACTTCGACATCATCACGGGCACCGGCGGCGACCACTACTACGTGCCGAGCAACTCCGGCAGCGCCCGCTACGCCATCCGCTGGGCGCAGTGGTACGGCAGCAAGGGCAAGGCCGGCGACGAGCCGCCCAAGGAGGTGCGCGACCAGTTGGAGGCATTCACCACGATGCGCACCGAGCCCGACACCACCAAGGCGATCGAGTCCGCCAGGAAGGTGATCGAGATCGCGGCGCAGCAGTTCTACGCGATCGGGATCAGCACGTACCCGGACGAGTACGGCATCGTGTCGAACAGCTTCAAGAACGTGCCCGACTCGATGGCCGGCGCACCTACCACCCCCGGGCCGACCCAGCCCGAGCAGTACTCCCTCTGAGGGGCCGACGTGCTGGGCTACTTCGGCCGCCGCCTGGTGTACGTGGTGGTGACGCTCTGGGCGATCTCGATCGTCACGTTCGTCATCATCAACCTGCCGCCGGGCGACTACGTCTCGACGCTCGTGGCCAACGCGCAGGCCGGCGGCGAGGGCCTCACCCCTGCGGAGATCACCAACCTCAGGCACCGGTACGGCCTCGACGACCCGCTCCTGCTGCAGTACTGGCGCTGGATCACGGCGATCCTCCTGCACGGCGATTTTGGTCAATCGTTTGCCTGGAACCAGGCGGTCTCCACGCTCATCGGCGAGCGGGTCGCGTTGTCGGCGGTGCTGTCGATCAGCTCGCTGCTCATGGTCTGGGCGATCGCGTTCCCGATCGGCATCTACAGCGCGGTCAAGCAGTACTCGTGGGGCGACTACGGCTTCTCGTTCCTGGGGTTCATCGGCATGGCGGTGCCGGAGTTCATGCTGGCGCTGGTCCTCATGTACGTCGGCTTCCGCTTCTTCGGCCAGAGCGTCGGCGGCCTGTTCTCCCCCGAGTTCCAGGACGCCGCCTGGAACCTGGGCAAGGTCCTCGACCTGCTCGGCCACCTGTGGGTGCCGATCGTGGTGATCGGCGTGTCGGGCACCGCCGGCATGATCCGGGTGACCCGGGCGAACCTGCTGGACGAGCTCTACCGCCCGTACGTGCACACGGCCAGGGCCAAGGGCCTGCCGGAGTGGAAGCTGCTGCTGAAGTATCCGGTGCGGATGTCGCTCAGCCCGTTCTTCAGCACGGTCGGCTGGCTGCTGCCCGGCCTGATCGGCGGGGAGACGATCGTGTCGGTGGTCATGAGCCTGCCGACCGGCGGCCCGCTGCTGCTCAACGGCGTCATGAACCAGGACATGTACCTGGTCGGCAGCTTCATCATGATCCTCAGCACGCTGACCGTGATCGGAACCGTGGTGAGCGACCTGGCGCTGGCGTGGTGGGACCCGCGAATCCGTAAACGGTACAAGAGAGAGTAGCGCCGCATGTTCCTCAGGCGACCGACCAAGGAAGTGGGAACGCTGCCGCAGTGGCGGCTGATGTGGCGGCAGTTCCGCAGGCACCGGCTCGCGCTGGCCGGGATGGCCATCCTGGTGCCGGTGTATTTCGTGGCGATCTTCGCGGAGTTCTTCGCGCCAATGTCCAGCTCGACCGCGAACACGTCGATGACGTACGCGCCGCCGCAGGTGCTGCGCTTCTCGGGCGACCTCGGCCTGTACGTGCACGGCTACCGCACCGAGCGCGACCCGAAGACGTACGAGCAGCGCTACACCGAGGACCCCGGGCAGCGGATCGACGTCGGGCTGTTCGTGCACGGCGACGAGTACGAGCTGCTGGGCCTGATCCCGTCGGACCTCCACCTGATCGGCCCGGTCACCAAGGGCGAGCCGGTCTTCCTGCTGGGCTCCGACCAGAACGGGCGGGACCTGCTGTCCAGGCTCATCCACGGGGCCCGGGTGTCGCTGTCGATCGGCCTGGTGGGGGTCGCGGCCAGCTTCTTACTCGGCATGCTCATAGGCGGCATATCCGGATATTTCGGGGGCGGCGTGGACAACGCCGTGCAGCGGGTCATCGAGTTCCTGATCGCGATCCCGACGCTGCCGCTCTGGATGGCGCTCTCGGCCGCGCTCCCGACCGACTGGGGGCCGCTGACCAGGTATTTCGCCATCACGGTGATCCTTTCGCTGATCGGGTGGACCGGGCTGGCGAGGGACGTGCGCGGACGCTTCCTGTCGCTGCGCGAGGAGGACTTCGTCATGGCCGCCCGGCTGGACGGCGTGGGCCGGCTGTCGATCATCTTCCGGCACATGATCCCGTCGTTCGCCAGCCACATCATCGCGTCGCTGTCGCTGGCCATCCCGAGCATGATCCTCGGCGAGACGAGCCTGAGCTTCCTCGGGCTCGGCCTGCAGGCGCCGGCGGTGAGCTGGGGCGTGCTGCTGGAGGGCGCCCAGAACATCCGCGTGGTCGCGAACGCCCCCTGGCTGCTGGCGCCGGGCGTGGCGGTGGTGATCGTCGTGGTGGCCATGAACTTCTTCGGTGACGGTCTGCGTGACGCGGCGGACCCGTACGGGAACAGGAGGGTCCGGCGTGGCCGCAGACGACGTGCTGCTTGAGATCGAGGACCTGCGTACCCACTTCCTGCTCGACGACGGCGTGGTCTGCGCGGTGGACGGCGTGGACCTGCGGGTGCGCAAGGGTGAGACGCTGGCCATCGTCGGCGAGTCCGGCTGCGGGAAGAGCGTCATGGCCCGCTCGATCCTGCGCCTGGTGGACCCGCCGGGCCACATCGAGGGCGGGCGGATCACGCTGCACCGCGACAGCGGCCCCGTCGAGCTGGTCGGCGCGAACCGCCGGCTGCTGCGGCAGGTCAGGTGGCGGGACATCGCGATGGTGTTCCAGGAGCCGATGGCCTCGCTGAGCCTGGTGCACACGATCGGCAGCCAGATCGTCGAGGCGGTCCGGCTGCACGAGAACGTCGGCAAGGCCGCCGCCCGGCGGCGCGCGATCGAGATGCTCGACCGGGTCGGCATCCCCATGCCGCAGCGCCGGGTGGACGCGTACCCGTTCGAGCTGAGCGGCGGGATGCGGCAGCGCGCGATGATCGCGATGGCGCTGTCGTGCCGGCCGAGCCTGCTCATCGCCGACGAGCCGACGACGGCGCTGGACGTGACCACCCAGGCGCAGATCCTGGAGCTGCTGCGGGACCTGCAGGCGGACTTCGGCATGGCGATCATGATGATCACGCATGACCTGGGAGTGGCCGCGCAGGTGGCCGACAGCATGGCGGTCATGTACCTGGGCCGGGTCGTGGAGTACGGGGCGGCCGAGCAGGTGCTGGCCGCGCCCCGGCATCCGTACACGCGGGCGCTGCTGCGCTCGATGCCCCGGCTCGGACGGGCCTCGCGGACCCGGCTGACGGCCATCAAGGGCATGGTGCCCCCGCCGTACGCGCGGCCGGACGGCTGCCCGTTCCACCCGCGCTGCGACTCCGTCGTGGCCGGGAAATGCGACGTCGTGCTGCCGCGCCGGGTCCCGATGGCCGACCGCGAGGTCTCCTGCCTGCTCTACGAGGAGGAAGCGTGAGCACGGAACCCCTGCTCAGCATCGAGGGGCTGACGAAGCACTTCCCCATCCGCAGCGGGCTGCTTGGCCGCCAGGTGGGCGCGGTGAAGGCGGTGGACGAGGTCGACCTGGCCATCGAGCCCGGCAGCACGCTCGGCCTGGTCGGCGAGTCCGGCTGCGGCAAGACCACGCTCGGCCGGTGCATCGTGCGGGCGCACGACCCGACCGGCGGGCGCATGCTCTACCGGCAGCCGGACGGCTCGGTCATCGATGTGGCGGG
Source organism: Nonomuraea sp. NPDC003707 (assembly GCF_053587055.1). Taxonomy (NCBI): domain Bacteria; kingdom Bacillati; phylum Actinomycetota; class Actinomycetes; order Streptosporangiales; family Streptosporangiaceae; genus Nonomuraea; species Nonomuraea sp. NPDC003707. Next base: position 82,112 of record NZ_JBSFNK010000022.1, read on the forward strand.
GCTGCAGGAGAAGGAGCTCAAGCCGTACCGGGCGCAGGTGCGGATGATCTTCCAGGACCCGCACTCCTCGCTCAACCCGCGCAAGACCCTGCGCGAGATCATCGGCGAGCCGATGCGCGCCCACAGGTACGGCTCCAAGGCAGAGATCGACGAACGTGTCGGCGAGCTGCTCGACCGGGTGGGCCTGCGCCCCGAGTACGCCAACCGCTACCCGCACGCCTTCAGCGGCGGCGAGCGGCAGCGGGTCGGGATCGCGCGGGCGCTGGCCCTGTCACCCCGGCTGGTGGTGGCCGACGAGGCCGTGAGCGCGCTGGACGTGTCGGTCCGCGCCCAGATCCTGAACCTGCTGAGGGACCTGCAGGAGGACTCGGGCCTGGCCTACCTGTTCGTCAGCCACGACCTGGGCATCGTCGAGCACGTCTCGGACGTGGTCGCGGTCATGTATCTCGGCAAGGTCGTCGAGCAGGGCCCCACCGAGGAGCTGTACACGCGGCCGCTGCACCCGTACACCGAGGCGCTGCTGTCGGCGGTGCCCGACCCGGACCCGGCGGCCAAGCGGCACCGGGAGCGGATCAAGCTGCTGGGCGACATCGCCGACCCGGCGCACGTGCCGCCGGGCTGCCCGTTCCATCCGCGCTGCGTGTACGCCAGGGACACCTGCCGTACGGAGCCGCCGCCGCTGCGCGAGATCGGGGGCCGCCGGGTGGCCTGCCACCTGGCCGAAGAGCTGGAGCTGCGCGGCGTGCCGGACCCGGACGTACGGGAGGTGAAGGCATGAGTGATCCGCGCTTCGACGGCGTCGTCAGGCCGTCGGCGGACCTTCCGGGTGCGCGCGAGGCGCTGCTGCCCGCGCCGCACGGCCCGGACAACCACGCGGCCAACCTGCTGCGCACCCAGGGCGGCGACCTGCTGTGCACCTGGTTCAGCGGCCCCGAGGAGGGCCACCCCGGCACCGACGTCGTGCTGTCGCGGCTGGCCGGCGACCGCTGGGAACCGCCCCAGGTGATCGCCGCCGACCCGGAGCGCAGCGAGCAGAACCCGGTGCTGTTCGAGGCGGACGGGCTGCTCTGGCTGCTGCACACCTCCAGCGAGCCGTACGACCAGAAGAGCGCGCACGTCGTGGCCAGGACCTCGGCGGACGCCGGGCGCACGTGGAGCGAACCCCGGGTGCTGCTCGCCGAGCCCGGGATCTTCGTGCGGCACCCGCCGCTGATCCTGGACGACGGCACCTGGCTGCTGCCCGCCTACCACTGCGGCGCCTCCGGCGACCGCAGCGTCGTCGAGGTCAGCGCGGACGGCGGGCGCACCTGGGCCGAGCACCCGGTCCCCGGCAGCCGCGACCTGGTGCAGATGACGATCGCGCGGCGGCCGGACGGCCGGCTGCTCGCGCTGTTCAGGGACCGGAAGGCGGGCCGCGTCCACGCCTCGGCCTCCGCCGACGGCCGTACGTGGTCGGCTCCCGAACGGACCGACCTGCCGAACAACGACTCCTCCGTCCAGCTCACGAGGGTGGATGGCCGGTTCGCGCTCGTCTACAACGACGCGAGCCTGGAGCGCGACCAGTTCAGATGGGTGACCAAGAACGGGGAGCGGCGCAGGAAGGCACTGCGCACCCCGCTGGTCCTCGCGGTGTCGGAGGACGGCGGAGCCCGGTGGCCGCACCGGCGGGTGCTGCAGGACGCCGACCCCGAGTACTGGCAGAACGAGCTCGGCTACTCCTACCCGAGCGTCATCGACGGCGGCGGCGGACGCCTCCACGTCGCCTTTTCCTACCTGCGGAAGACCATCAAATATCTGGAGATTGACCAGCCATGAGATTCAGGCAGAGCATCTTGTACGGCGCGCTGGCGGTGGCCGTGGCCGTCCCGTCGTACGTCACCGATGACGGCGGCGGCGTGGTGCGGGTGGAGCCGACCGGCTCGTACGCCTGCCGCCAGGACGTGGCCGCCCCCGACCCGAACGTGCCCAAGGTGCACGCGGCCGCGATCGCGCAGGCGCCGACGGGCGACATCCTGACCGTCTACTACGGCGGCACCTCGGAGGGAGCGCCCAACCAGGCGCTCTACCTGTCGCGCCTGGCGGTGGGCAAGAAGACCTGGTCCAAGCCGGAGGTGGTGTTCGACGAGCCGGGCAAGGCCGACGGCAACCCGGTGCTGTGGTCGGACGGCAAGCGCCTCTACCTGTTCTTCGTGACGATCGAGGGACACGGCTGGGAACAGGCCCCGATCCGGCTGATCACCTCGGACGACGGCGGCCACACCTGGAGTCAGCCCACCTACCTCCGCAAGGAGTGGGGGTGGATGGTCGGCACCAACCCGATCCGCATGTCCAACGGCGAAGTACTGCTGCCGATCTACGACGAGGCGGGGTCCAGCTCCGGCTTCTACGTCTTCAGCCAGGACATGAGCACGTGGAAGGCGTATCCGGAGGAGCACACGAGCTGGATCAAGACGGCGAAGAGCTCGATCCAGCCGACGGTCGTCGAGGTGGAGCCGGGCAAGCTGGTCGCCTACATGCGCACCGGTGACGGCGCGATCTACAAGAGCGAGTCCACGGACTTCGCCCGCACGTGGAGCGCGCCGGTGGCCGAGCCCATCGGCAACCCGAACTCGCGGATCGCCGCGCTCAAACTGGACGACGGCAAGCTGGTGCTGGCCTACAACCCCTGGGTCGAGCACCGCTCCCCCATGCGGGTGTCGCTGTCTCCCGACAAGGGCCGGACCTGGGAGAACTCCGTCGACGTGGAGGCGCAGTCGGGGCCGCAGTTCACCTATCCGGTGATGACGCAGAGCAGCGACGGCTTCATCCACATGGTCTATTCCTACAACCGCAACAACATCCGGCACGTCGTCTTCAACGAGTCCTACCTGCGTGACGCCGTGGGCCTGCTGTCGAACTGGCCCGAGCACACGATCACCGAATTCAGGAGCGGCGTCCGGCGGAATGTCGTGCGCCAGTGCAGCTACACGCCTTCCAAGGGGGAAACTGAATGAAGCACAAGACCCGCGGGCTCGCGCTGCTCGCGCTCGCTCTGACCGTCGTCGCCACCCCCGCGAACGCCTCGGCGGGCGCCTCGGCCGCGGAATGTAAGAACGTCCCCAACAAGTACAACCAGCCGTTCAGCGTCTGTGACGACGAGCTGTTCATCTTCGCCGCCAACTACAAGCCGTTCGAGTCGAGCGTCGACGGGAACAGGCAGGGGACCAGGGTCTTCGACGAGATCATCGGGAACAGGCTGCGGGCTGCGTTCCCCGGCGTCAAGATCAAGTACGCGACGTGGGACCTCCCCGTACGCTACGAGAACCTCAAGAGCGCCGGGGTCACCCCCGACATCATCATCGAGGACCCGAAGTCCCGCATCGACCGCGACCTGGAGCCGATGGGCTGGGTCGGCGACCTCACCCCCGACCTCCAGAAGGCCGGCATCGACCTGAGCAAGCTCAACAAGGCCAGCGTGGAGCTGGTCAAGTCGCGCTCCGACGGCGGGGTCTACGGCGTGCCGCTGTTCATCGACGAGCACGTGCTGCTCTACAACAAGAAGATCTTCGACAAGTTCGGGGTGAAGTACCCCAAGCCCGGCATGACGTACGACGAGGCGTACAACATGGCCAAGAAGCTGACCAGGGACGACGGCCTGGACCACTACAAGGGCTACATGCAGCACCCCGACCAGTACCTGGAGTTCAACCAGCTCGGCCTCTACCCGTTCCAGCCCACCACGAGCGAGGAGCCGAAGCCCGAAGAGGTCAAGGTCAGCATCAGCGGCAACGGCTGGAAGCAGTACGTGGAGAACCTGTACCGCTTCCTGGAGATCCCGCGCAACGACTTCACCACCGTCACCGACTTCTTCAAGGGCGACATGAGCCGGCCGGGGCACCTGGCCATGGCGGTCGAGACGCTGTCGCGGCTGAACATGTACGCCGGCAGCGAGCTGTTCATCGAGGACGGGGACGAGGAGTCGTTCAAGGAGCAGGCCAAGAACGTCGACATCGGGGTCACCTCCATCCCGGTGCTCAAGCGGGGCTCCAAGGCGATCTACCAGCCGAACACCCGGGCCGCGTTCATCCCGCCGTCCTCGGCGAAGAAGGAGCAGGCGCTGCAGATCGTCAAGTGGCTGGTCTCCGAGGAGGCCCAGACCGAGCTGTCCAAGCAGGGCATCAAGGCCGTCCTGCAGACCGACAATGTCGTGTCGAACTTCGGCAAGAGCGTCCCCGAGCTGGCCGGCATCGACACCTCGGGCGTGTACTGGGGCGAGAACGCCACCGTGTCGAACTACCAGAACACCGAGTTCTGGGACCTGCCGCTGTACTCGGTCTTCCGCCAGCACGTGCTGCGTGACGGCATGACGGCCGAGCAGTCGCTGACCGTCTCCGAGCAGCAGGACATCCCCGCCTACATCAAGGCGCAGGCCGCCGCTGGGAAGGACTGGTGATTTCTCCGGACACCGTGGAGCGCTGGGGCGTCCACGAGATCGAGCTGGCCGGACCGGCGGGCGGCAACCCCTTCGCGGAGGTTCGCCTGTCGGCCCGGTACCGGTACCGCAACCGCGTCGTGGAGGCCGAGGGCTTCTACGACGGCGACGGTGTCTACCGCGTCCGGTTCATGCCGGACGCGGTGGGTCCGTGGCGGTTCACGACTGTCAGCAACGTGAGCGAGCTGGACGGGCACGCGGGCGGCTTCGAGGTGACGCCCGCGTCCGCCGGCAACCACGGTCCCGTGCGGGCCGTGGGGACGGGCTTCGCGTACGCCGACGGGACGCCGTACCTGCCGTTCGGGACGACCTGCTACCACTGGACGCACGACATGGACGAGGAGCGCGAGCGCGAGACGCTGCGGACGCTGGTGGCCTCGCCGTTCAACAAGCTCCGCATGTGCGTGCTGCCGACCGGGCGGATGTCGCCGCCCGAGGTGCCCTTCGCCGGGGACGACCCCGGCGGGCTGGACAAGACGCGCTTCAACCCGGTGTTCTTCCGGCACCTGGAGGCCCGGATCCGGGACCTGCGGGACATCGGGGTCGAGGCCGACGTGATCCTCTTCCACCCGTACGACGAGGGTCTTCGCGGGGTGGAGGACATGGGGCGCGAGGCCGATCACGCGTACCTGCGCCACGTCGTCGCCCGCCTGGCGGCCTACCGCAACGTGTGGTGGTCGGTCGCCAACGAGTACGACTTCAACCACGCCAAGACCGTCGCCGACTGGGACGACCTGCTGCGGACCGTCGTGCGGCTGGACCCGTACGAGCATCTGCGGTCGATCCACAACGGGACGCGGATGTACGAGGTCGCCTCCCTGTACGACTTCACCAAGCCGTGGGTGACGCACCAGAGCGTGCAGCACTGGGACGCCACGCTGACGGACGAGTGGCTGCGTACGTGCCCCAAGCCCGTGGTGATCGACGAGATCTCCTATGAGGGGGACGCGGGCAAACGCTGGGGCAACATCAGCGGGCCCGAGCTGGTGGACCGGTTCTGGGAGGGCATGGTGCGCGGCGGGTACGTCGGGCACGGCGAGGTGGTGACCGGCGGGCCGGGCCGGCCGTGGGTCGGCAACGGCGGCGAGCTGCGCGGGCAGAGCCCGGCCAGGATCGCGTTCCTGCGCGAGGTCATGGAGGCCCGACGCGACGGCGTCCTGCTCCGTTACCTCGGCCGGCGCCGGCCCTCCTCCGTGACCGTCGAACTCCCGGAAGGGAACTACGAGGTGGAGCTGATCGACGCCTGGAACATGACGATCACCCCGGTGGACGGGGTGCACCGGGACCGGGCGCGCGTCGGGCTGCCAAGCCGGCCGTACCTGGCGCTGCGAATGACGAGGGTGTGATCATGATTTCGCTGGCCACCACCGCGCTCGGCTGGCACCTGCAGGGCGAGAAGCGGCGGGCGCGGACGCTGGCCACGCTGGAGTCGTCGCCGTTCGACCGGGTGCGGATGGCGGCGTTCGCGACGCGGTGCTCGCTGGACTCGCTGGAGGAGCGGGTGGCGGAGCTGGGCGCGATCGGCGTGACGGCCGAGCTGGTCCTGCTGCACCCCTCCGACGGCATCGGGGACGTGGACGCGGCCGCCCGCCTGGTGGCGGAGGTGGTGCCGCGGCTGGCCGCGCACGCGAACGTGTGGTGGTCGCTGGCCACCGACCCCACCCTTTTCCCCGAAATTTCCGAACATGACTGGGTACGTCTCGCGGACCTGGTCGCCGAGGAGGACCCCGGGCACCACCCGCTGTCGATCACCGCCGAGGCGGGCTCGCCGCTGCTGTGGCGGCGCGCGTTCACGCACGGGAGCGTGGCCGCGCGCAGCCCGCGCGACGCCTGGGTGGGGACGCGCGACCACCACAAGCCGGTGCTCATGGACATGTGCGGGTACGAGGGGGACTCGGACGATCCATGGCACAGCCTGACCCCCGAGGAGGTCGTCGCCCAGGCCTGGGACGGGTCGGTGCGGCGCCGGTACGTCACGCACGGGGAGTCGTACCTCGACGACGAGGGACTGACCTGGTCGGAGGCGGGCGGCACGCTGGCGGGCGCGGCCGTGGCGCGGCTGGGGCTGCTGCGGGAGGTGATCGCCGAGACGCCCGCGCAGGCGCGTTACCGGGATCGGGACGCGCCGATGCTGGAGGTGCCCGGAGAGTTCTACCTGGAGTACTGCGGCGAGCACCGGTTCCCTGAGCGGGTGTACGAGGTGCCGGCCGGGCGGTACGAGGTCGAGGTGATCGACACGTGGGAGATGACGGTCGGCTCGCTGGGGGTCCAGGAGGGCGGGACGCTGACGGTCCCGCTGCCGGCCACCGGGGCCCAGGCCGTCCGCCTCAGGAGGCACGCGTGACGGCGTCCGCTGTTGTCGCCGCCCTCACCGAGCCGGGCGGGAAGGTCGTCGAGGTGGTGCCCGGCGAGGGCGGCCCCGAGGTGCGGCTGCGCCACCGCGACGCGGACGGCCCGCACCTGCGGGCGCCGCTGCGCGGCCTGCTCACCGCCTCCACCGGCCGCCCCTGGCGGATCGAGCACCCGGGCTCCGTCCACCTCGCGCCCCTGGGCGAGGCCCTGGTGGTGACGGCGCGGACGGGGCCGCTCGAGGCCAGGCTGGAGCTGGCCTTCACCCCCGGCGGCCTGCTCACCCTCACCGCCACCTGGCACAACGACTCCGAGCACGAGGTGACCGACGTGGCGGCGGGCCTCCTGCTCCCCCTCCCCACCGACGACGCGAACGTCACCATGCCCGGCGTCCTCTACAACGGCAACCCCTCCTCCGCCCCCCACCGCAGGGTCCCCCGCGTCGAGCCGGGCGGCGGGTTCGTGTGCGAGCAGGACCGCCTGCCGATCCCCGCCGTCAACGCCGCCTGGCACGGCCGGTACGTCAGCCTCTTCGCCCACCCTGCCCCCCGCCGCGACGCCGAGGGCAGGGTCACCTACGACTCCCTGGGCCTCATCAGGTCACCGGGCCTGACGGTGGCGGCGATGACCGGCGTGATCATGTTCGACGGCAGGCCCGACGTCTGCTACGTCAGCAAGGCGGAGGTCGCGGACGACCCGATCGGCTACCGGACCCTGGCCCCGGGCGAGACGATCACCACCAGGCACACGCTCGACTGGGGCCCGGTCGAGCCGCGCGGCCACGGCTTCAGGAAGCTCGTCCATACGCGGCTCCACCAGGAGGACGAGGGCGCCCGCCCGCTCGGCCGGGAGGACATCGTCCGGCTCAAGGCCAACGCCATGGACGCGCGCTGGACCGGCCACGGCTACCTCGCCTACGAGGGCACCCGCCACGGGCGGCCCCGGTCGTACCTGTACGGCTGGACCGGCCAGTGCCTCAAGCTCGCGCTGTGCGACGCCCTGCTCGGCCGCCCGGAACGCACCCGCCGGGCGGCGGACTTCTACGTCGAGGGCAGCCGGACGCCGGCCCCAGGGCTGCGGCACGGCCGGTACCTGCTCGACGACGGCCGGTGGGAGACGTTCCGCAAGGACGGCGCGGACTTCGTCTCCAGCCGCGCCCACGGCGAGACGGTAGCCGACCTGGCCGGGATCGCGCTGCACTTCAGGGAGGCGGGGCTGCCGGTCCCGCCCGCGTGGGAGGAGGCCGTGGAGGAGGCCGCCGCCTTCTTCTGGCGGACCAGGCTCCAGGAGGGCATCGTCCCGATCGGCTGGACGCCGGACGGGCGGCCGTTCTCGGCGATGGTCAGCGCGGCCGGCATCGCCTGCGTCCAGGCCATGCTGGGCGCGTATCGGCTGAGCGGCGAGCGGGTGTGGCTGCGGCGGGCCGAGGAGGTGCTGGGGCACTACCACCGGCTGCACGCGGCCACGTTCGAGCGGCCGTTCGCGCACGCCACGCTGGACGCCTCCGGCGAGGACAAGGAGGCCGGGATGTACTACTTCCTGGCCGCCTTCGAGCTCTACCGGCTCACCGGCCGCGACCTGTACGCGCGGTGGGCGGAGGCGGCGGCTGACTGGCTGCTGACGTTCGTCTACGTGTGGTCGCCGGAGTTCGACGCGGGCAGCACGTTCGAGCGGCGCGGGTTCAAGGCGTGCGGCTGGCCGTCGGTCAGCGTGCAGAACCACCACCTCGACGTGTTCTTCCCGACCTCCGAGCTGATGGAGTTCGGCCTGATGACCGGCCGGCCCCGGTACGCGGCCAGGGCCGAGACGATCCTGCACGCCATGGGCCAGGGCATCTGCCGCGAGCCCGGCGACTGGGGCTTCGAGACGCCCGGCGAGCAGGGTGAGGGGTTCTTCCAGACCAACTGGCAGCGCAAGGGCGAGGCGAACACGTGGAACCCGTCCTGGGTGATCGCGCTGCCCCTCTACCACGCGCTGCGCATGAGGAAGGTTCCATGAACGAGGAAGAGGCGTGGCGGTACGCCGACGAGTTGCGCGAGCGCGTGCGGCCGCCGGAGTTCCCCGACCGGTGGTTCGACCTCACGGAGTTCGGCGGCTCAGGGGGCACGTGGACGGGGGCGTTCCACGCCGCGATCGAGGCGTGCCACCAGGCGGGCGGCGGCCACGTGCGGGTGCCCGCGGGCACGTACCCCACCGGCGCCGTCCACCTGCTCAGCAACGTGGACCTGCACGTGGAGGCGGGCGCGACGATCCTGTTCAGCACCGACCCCGCCGACTACCTCCCCGCCGTCTACACCCGCTTCTCGGCCATCGAGTGCTACAACTACTCCCCCTTCGTCTACGCCTACGGCCAGGAGAACATCGCGATCACCGGCGCCGGGACGCTCGACGGCGGGGCGGGGCCCGAGCACTGGTGGCCGTGGGTGGGCACGCCGGAGTTCGGCTGGCGGCCGGGCACGCCGCACGAGGCCGACGACTGGGCAGCGCTGCAGCGGATGGCCGCGCGGAACGTGCCCGTCGAGGAGCGCGTGTTCGGCGCGGGCCACTACCTGCGGCCCAACCTGATCCAGCCGTACCTGTGCCGCAACGTGCTGGTCGAGGGCGTGCGGATCGTCCGCTCCCCCATGTGGGAGATCCATCCCGTACGCTGCGAGAACGTCCTGGTCAGGAACGTGACGATCCACTCGCGCGGCCCCAACAACGACGGCTGCGACCCCGAGTCGTGCCGCTCGGTGGTGATCTCGGGGTGCGTGTTCGACGTGGGCGACGACTGCATCGCGATCAAGGCGGGGCGCGGCCCTGACGGGCGGCGGGTCGGGGTGCCGTGCGAGGACGTGCTGATCGAGGACTGCGACATGCGTTACCGGTACGGCTCGGTCGCGATCGGCACGGACACGACCGGCGGGATCCGCAACGTCTTCGTCCGCCGCTGCCGCTGGGGCGGGCCCGGCCTGTACTTCGGGCTCTACATCAAGACGAACTCGGTGCGTGGCGGCTTCGTGGAGAACGTCTTCGTCAAGGACATCGAGATCAGCGGGCTGACCAAGGAGGCGGTCTCGATCGATCTCTACCACGGCGACGGTCACAACGGCGACGAGGCGCCGCTCATCCGCAACATCAACGTCGCGGGGCTGCGCAGCGACCGGACGCGCAGCGCGTACCTGCTGCGGGGGTATCCCGAGCAGCCGCTGAGGGAGATCACGATCAGGGACAGCTCGTTCACCGGGGTGCTCCGGGCCGACGTGGCACAGCACGTCGAGGACCTGTCGGTCACCGGCGTCACGGTGAGCCGCTGATCACGATCCATCGGCGTGCGTGATTCACGGGAAAGCGGTGATGCCGTTAGGCCAAACTGGTGCCGTAGCGGGCTCGAGAAAAGGCAATGGGGAGCGGTCCTGAAAGGACGACTCCCCTGCCTAAGTCTTACCGAGGATAGTCCCCGTCAACATCCGTTCGCAAACAAACGCATCGGCTGCCATACCCGTACCTCTGGAGGAGCTCCGTGGCGATCGCCGTCCCCACTGATGCAGACGCGCTGGTCCGCGCCCGCATCGGAGAGCTCCTCGAATCATGGCAGCCCTGGCACCGGCGGTTGTGGGATCTCGGGACGGTCCTCGCGATGCGGGAGGCGGTCGAGGCAGCGGACTGGGTGGGACACCATGTCCTCCATCCGAAGACTCTGGCGTGGTACGTCCGGGAGTCCCTGTTGCCCAGGCTCAGGACCGACAGTGCCATCGGGGATGGGGAGTTGCGGCGGGAGATCCATAGGGCCTGCAACGCCCCGATCAAGCCAGGGGCACGAAGCCAGCGCACTCTGACGCTCCTCGCCGACCTCGTGGCCGACGGTTACCTGCGCCGATGGCGCGATCTGCTCGCGGCCGGACCAGTCCATGTCGAACGTGCCGCCCGGTGCATCGCGGCGCACATGCTCGATATGGGATTTCATCAGGATTATCTCTACGGCGAGATCAAAACTCGCCTCCGAGCGACCGGAACCGCGGTCGACCTGATTGAGCTGTTCCTGGACCTCGAAGCCCGTGGCGACCATGAGTACGAAGGAATGATCGTCCTGCGGGACAAACTGCCGGCCGCACAGGTTGCGGCCAAGTCCTCCCACTGGATGTCCCCGGAGGAGGTGAGCCGACGGCTCAGTACGGAGTTCCCGGGAGTCGCTTCGGTCCGCGCCAGCGGCGGCCTGCTGTTTCGCGTCCGCGCCCGGGACCGTGTCGCGGCACTCCATGAGATCACCGAACGTTTCGACCGGATCCGGAACCGGGTCCGCTACCGGCGGGGGCAGACGTTTCTCGACGTCCATCCTCAGATCTTCCTGTCCGGTCTGGCTGAACCTCAGGATTTCAACCGTGGCGACCCTGCGGTGACCGTCCTGTCGCTGGAACGTGTCGGCTTGCTGTACGAGCTTCCGGAGTCAGGCTCCGACGGTGCTCGGATCGACGACGCGCTGGAGTTGGCTGCCCCGCTGACCGAGAGTTCGCCGAGCACCGCAGTCGCAGGCGCGTGGGCCGCCTTGGAGTCGCTGCTCTTCTGCGACACGGACGAGGCCGATCATGAGGAGGGCCGCGTGGTCTCCGCCGACCGGGCAGCCGCGCTGGTGACTGCCGGATGGCCGCGCGCCGAGCTGACGGCATTGAGCCACACGCCCAAGATACGGGCGGCGGATCCTCGGCTCCGCCGCGATTTGCACCTCATCGGAGACAACAACCGGGAACGATCCAGACGCCTGGCCGAGTGGCTGGCCTCTCAGCCGGCCCGTCCGGCATGCGACCTCACCACGGCGGCGGCCTTCGAGCGAACCCGGGAACTGGTCGCCGCCCCGACAAGAACTCTTCATCGGGTCAACGGCTATCTGCGGGGTACGTTCCGGCGCCTCTACCGGCAGCGGAACATCGTCCTCCATGGAGGCTCCACCCGCTCCATCGCGCTGGCCGCCACCGTTCGGACCGCCGGACCGCTCGTCGGCGCGGCACTCGACCGACTCGCCCATGGCCATGCCGTCTCCGGGATCGCGCCGCTCGAGCTGGCCAGCCGCGCAGGGCTCTGCCTTCGCATGGCAGGTGACAAGGACGGCTGGCCTCTACACGATCTCCTGGGAGCCTGAGAGGAGCCGGTGACCGCCGCGTCTCAGGAGTAGGTCCCTGGGAGGTATGGCCGGGCGCGCGCGGCGACGGCCGTGGTCAGGCCACGCGCGCCCGGAGATCATGTGTCAGCCGTGCATCGGCGCCCAGACCGTCATCGGGCCCGCCCCCCGGTTCGCCCACGCGTAGTACGGCACGAACGTGAGGTCGACCGGGCCCGCGTGCTCCGGTTCGCGGGGGGCGGCGGCGGTGCGGTAGGGGAAGCCGCCGTCCTCCTCCCGGTGCACGTGGGCCCGGCCGCGCGCGATGACCGGCACCACCTCGTCGGGCAGGCCGGTGACGGCGGTCCCGTCGCGGAGGTCCGCGCCCGCCACGCACAGGTCGTCCACGATGACGCCGGGGTGGTCGGCCTGCTCCAGGCAGTAGACCAGCGGGCCGCGCTCGACGGCCACCTGGCCGCGGGCCACGTCCAGGCGGGGTACGGCCACCGTCAGCCGGGGCCGGATCCCGAGGTCGAGCACGATCCGGTCGCCGGGCCGCCAGGTCCTGCGGACGCGGTGGTAGGTGCCGGGCTCGGCCGGCCGGTCGTCCACGCCGGCGGCGTCGGCCCAGGCGGGGATGCGGGCCGAGAGCGTCCACGGCCGGTCGGGAGTCTCCCTGACCGTGATCTCGATCCGGCCGCTCCACGGGTAGCCGGTCGCCACCTCCAGCACCACGGAACCCGCCCGCACGGTGCCGGGCGCGTACAGGTGGAGCTGGACGCCGTCGCCGTCCCTGGTGGCGAGGTAGTGGTCGAAGGAGGAGAGCAGGCGCATCACGTTGGGCGGGCAGCAGGCGGTGCCGTACCAGTCCTGGCGGCCGCGCGCCGGCGAGCGCAGGTCGTCGGGGTCCGCGCCGGCGCGCACGCGCAGCGCGTTGACGTAGAAGAAGCGGTCGCCGCCGAGCGAGACGCCGGGCAGGACGGCGTTGTAGAGCGTGCGCTCGATCAGGTCCGCGAACGCGGGCGTGCCGGTGGCCAGCAGCATCCGCCACGACCACTGGATGCTGCCGATGGCCGCGCAGGTCTCGCAGTAGGCGGTGTCCGGGGCCAGCTCGTGGTGGCCGCCGAACGCCTCGCCGTACCAGTTCGAGCCGAGGCCGCCGGTGAGGTACGTCTTGGTCGCCACCATGTCGTGCCACTGCCGTTCCAGGGCGGCGAGCAGCTCGAGATCGGAGGTCTCCACGGCGACGTCGGCCGCTCCCGCGGCCAGGTACATGGCGCGTACGGCGTGCCCCTCGACCGTGGCGGCCTCGCGCACCGGCACCCGATCCTGCCGGTAGCCGGGCCCGTGGTGGCCCTTGAGCGGGATGAGCGCGTGGCCGCGGGTGGTGACCTGGCGTGCGGCGAGGTCGAGGTACGCGCGCGTGCCGGTCTCCCGGTGCAGCTCGGCCAGGCCCATCTCGACCTCGGGGTGGCCGTCGAGCGCGTCCGGGGGCAGCGCCGCCGCCAGGTGGTCGGCGAACCGGGTGGCGACCCCCAGCAGCGTACGGTCGCCGACCGCCCGGCTGCCCGCCACCGCCGCCTGCATGAGGTGGCCCGCGCAGTAGAGCTCGTGGCTGGAGGCCAGGTCGGAGTAGCGCTCGGCGCCGGTGAGCCGGGTGTGGGTGTGCAGGTAGCCGTCGTCGCACTGGGCGGCCGCGACCAGCTCGGACGCCTCCTTGTACGGCCGCGCGAGGTCGTCGTCGTCCGCCCGTCCGCGCTCCCAGGCGAGCGCCTCAAGCCACTTGTAGACGTCGGAGTCGGCGAACACCTTGCCGCGATGCGGGCCCGCCTGCCTGAGGTTGTCGAACGCGCCGGACTCGCGTACCCGCTCACCGCCCAGCGGGATCGTGACCTCGCGGTTGACCCGCTGCCGCGCCCCCCAGAACCCGCCCTCGACCCGCCCGCCCGCCACGGGGCGCAGGGCCACCACCGCGTCGGGGCCGGGCCGTACGACCGAAGACATCCGATCATCGCTCATACTGCTCATCCTGCCTCAGGGCCAAATATCCAACAAGGATCGAATATTTATGCTCCACGATGCTGTATCCGGAACCCGCCGACCAGGGTTGCCGTCCCTTGAGGAGGGCACCCACCGACCGCCCGTCGTGCGTCGCCGCTTGGAGCGGGGGCGTGCGTCGCCGCTTGGAGCGGGGCGTGGCGCCGCCGAGCGCGCCGTGGGGCGGGAACGGCGCGGCGCCCGGCCACCCCTTCTCCCCGGAAGGACCTCGGCCGAAGTGCGGGGGTGCACCTTGACGGGGCGGGAGGGACGACGCACGCTTGATGGGACGTCTATGCATGTATGAATATTTATGCGAAGGGACGCCCATGCCCGAAATCCCCGACACGGTGCTGCTGGAAGAACGGGCCGAGCTGGCCATGAACGCGGTGGCCGGACTGCCCGACCAGGACATGGACGGCATCCCGTACTTCAGCGCCGACCTCCTGGCCCGCCCCGCGGCGCTGCGGCACGGCGACTGGGACTACGGCTCCAGCCACGGACGGCTCCTGGACGCCTGCGTGCTCGCCCGGCAGATGACCGGCAAGGACACCTGGCGAGAGGTGGAGGAGGGGTTCAGGCGGCGGCTGATCGGCTTCTTCGGCGACGACGGGCTGAGCTACCGCCTGGCGCGCCCCGAGGTGGGCTGGCCCCCGAACGCCAACCTCATCGACCAGCGGGCGGTCCTCCTCTCGCTCACCACCTGGTACGTCTCCGACGGCGACCCCGAGGCCAGAAGGCTGGCCGACCGGCACGTGGCCGCGCTCAAGCGGATCGCGATCAAGGAGCGGGACGTGTGGTTCTACCCCGCCTCCGAGTACACCCCCGGCGGCTGGCCCTCGCCGAACGCGATCGCGCTCCACCTCGCCCCCGACCCGGCCTCGTTCAGCGGCCGGCTCATCATGCCGCTGCTGCGCTACCACCAGGCGACGGGCAACGAGGACGCGCTGGAGCTGTGCGGCTGGTTCGCCCGGCTGATCGTGCACAAGAGCGGAGTCTTTGGGGACGATGGGAGCTTCAACCCCGCCCGCGCGTATCGCAGCGCCCACTTCCACACCCGCCTCGGCACGCTCGAAGGGCTCGCCCGCTACGCCCGCCACGTCGGCGACCACGAGCTGACCGCGTACGTCCGCCGCGCCTACGACTGGGCGCTCGGGCAGGCCACCGCGTTCGGCTGGACGCCCGGCGACCTGGCCGACCAGCGCTACGAGCACGAGAGCTGCTCCCTGGTGGACCTGATCGGCACCGGGACCACGCTGGCCGGGTCGGGCCACACCGCGTACTGGGGCGTGGTGGAGCGGTTCCTGCGCAACCACCTCGTGGAGTCGCAACTCCTGGACCTGAGCTGGGTGGAGTCCGCGCCCGACACCTCGGGAGACGAGCCGGGCTGGGTCACCCACGTGCGGGTGGGCGAGCGGGTACGCGGGGCCTTCGCCGGGTACGGCGCGCCCAACGACTTCGTCTGCGACGTGGAGCTGGGCCGCGGGCACACGGCCGACGTGCAGGCGTGCTGCGTCGGCTCGGGGCTGCGCGGCCTGTTCTGGGGCTGGAACTCGATCGTCACCGCCGATCCCCACGCCGTCCGGGTCAACCTGCTCCTCACCCGGGCCACCCGGCACGTCACCGTGCTCAGCCACCTCCCCCACGAGGGCCGCGTCGACCTGGACGTCCACGAGGACCTGCGCGAGCTGCGGATGCGGGTGCCCGACTGGTCCGGGTACGCCAAGGTGCGCGTCGCCCGCGAGAGCGGGGACTTCGACGGGACCCAGGCCGGGGCGTGGGCGCCGGACGGCTACCTGTCGATCCCGGCGCCACGGCGAGGGGAGCGCGTCACGGTCACGTTCCCCGTGCCCGAGACGGCGACCACCGAGGTGGCGGCGGGGCGGGAGTACCGCGTGCGCTGGCGGGGGGACGACGTGATCGGCATCAGCCCGGAGGGGACCGCCCGGCCGATGTACAGCGGGCGCAAGGTCCATCCGACCGCGCCCCGGCGCGACTACGAGCTGGCCCGGCCGGCGAAGGAGTGGGCATGGTGAACCGGTCTCTCCCCGAGGTGCCCGCAGGCGGCTCGCTGCGGCCGTACGACCTGCGCTGCGAACACCGCGGCACCCCGCTCGGCATCGGCACGCCGGTGCCCCGGCTGAGCTGGCGGCTGGCCTCGGACCGGCGCGGCGACGCACAGGACGCGTACCGGATCCGGGTCCACGCGCGCGGCGTCCTGGTCTGGGACAGCGGCTGGGTCGAGGGCCAGGACGTCAGCGCCGACTACGGCGGCGCGCCGCTGGCGTCGTTCACCCGCTACACCTGGACGGTCGAGGCCCGGATCGAGACGGGGCCCGGCGGGGCCGCGGAGTCGTGGTTCGACACCGGGGTGATGCACCAGGACGAGTGGGTGGCGGCCTGGATCGGGCACGATCCCGAGACCGAGCCGCCGTTCGAACCGCCCACCGACGAGGGCGAGCCGCGTTCCGCCCGCACCGCGGGCCTGCCCGCGCCTCGGTACTTCCGGCGCGTGCTCGACCTGCCCCCGGCGACCGCCGTGCGGATCGCGTGCAGCGCCCGGGGGCTGTACGAGCTGCGCGTCAACGGCCACCGGGTCGGCGACGGCGAGCTGACGCCGGGCTGGACCGACTACCGGCAGCGGGTGCCGTACCAGGTCTACGACGTCACGGACCTGGCCGGCGACGGCCCCGTCTGCGTGGGGGCGATCCTCGCGGACGGCTGGTGGTCCGGCAGCCTCGGCTGGGACATGCGGCAGCAGGCGGTGCGGTACGGCCGGCGCCCGCAGCTGCTGGTCCAGATCGTCGCCGAGCACGAGAACGGCTCCCGTACGGTCGTCGGCACCGACGGGCGCTGGCGGGAGAGCACCGGGCCGCTGCGCCACGCCGACCTGCTCATGGGCGAGTGGTACGACGCGCGCCTCGAACAGCCCGGCTGGGACCTGCCCGGATTCGACGACGCCTCCTGGGCCCCCGCCGGAGTCGTGGACACCGCGCACGACGTCCTCGTCCCGTCCGCCGCCGAGCCCGTCCGCGTCACCCAGGACCTCGTGCCGGTGGACGTCCGCCGGGGCGACGGCCGTACCATCGTCGACCTGGGCCAGAACATCGCGGGCCGGGTCCGCCTGGTGGTGCGCGGCGCCCCCGAGGGCGCCCGGGTCACGCTGCGCCACGGCGAGGCGCTCGACGACGACGGCGGCCTCTACACCGCCAACCTGCGCTCGGCCGAGGCCACCGACCACTATGTGGCGGCCGGGGCGGCGGTGGAGACGTTCGAGCCGCGCTTCACCGTGCACGGCTTCCGGTACGTCGAGGTCAGCGGGCACGCGGACGTCGAGGTCGTGGGGCGGGTGCTGCACTCCGACACGCCGGTCGCGGGCGAGTTCTCGTGCTCGGACGACATGGTGCGGCGGCTGATGAGCAACATCCGGTGGAGCCAGCGCGGCAACTTCGTCTCCGTGCCGACCGACTGCCCGCAACGCGACGAACGCCTCGGATGGACCGCCGACGCGCAGGTGTTCCTGCCGACCGCCTGCTACAACGCCGACGTGGCCGCGTTCTTCACCGGCTGGCTGGCGGACCTGCGGTACGCGCAGACCGGCGAGGGCGCGGTGCCGGACGTGATCCCGCACGTCATGACCGAGCGGCACGGCACGCCCGGCTGGGGCGACGCCGCCACCGTCGTCCCGTGGCACCTGTACCGGGTGTACGGGGACGAGCGGGTGCTGCGCGACAGCCTGCCCAGCATGCGGCGCTGGGTGGACCACGTCGAACGCCACAACCCCGAACTGATCTGGCGCAACCGGACCGGCAGCCACTACGGCGACTGGCTGCAGGCGGGCGTGCGGACCTCGCGCGAGGTGATGGCCACCGCGTACTTCGCGTTGAGCGCGGAGCTGACCTCGAAGGCCGCCGCCGTGGTGGGCGACGTGACCGCTTCCGCCCACTATGCCGAGCTGCGTTCGAGGATCGGGGACGCTTTCGTCCGGGCGTTCGTGTCGGCGGACGGCCACGTCACGGGCGACACGCAGACGGGCTACCTGCTGGCCCTCGCGCACGGCCTGATCCCCGAGCCCCTCGTCGCCTCGGCCGTCGGGCACCTGGTGGCCGACCTGGAAGGACGTGGGCGACGCCTGACCACCGGCTTCGCCGGGGTGGGGCTGCTCGGTCCCGTCCTGTCGGCGCACGGCCACCACGACCTGGCCTACTCCCTGCTGCACGACGACCGCTACCCGTCGTGGGGGTACTCGATCAAGCGGGGCGCGACCACGATCTGGGAGCGGTGGGACGGGTGGACGGAGGAGAGCGGCTTCGGGCCCGTCGCCATGAACTCCTTCAACCACTACGCGCTGGGCTCCGTCGGGGCGTGGCTGTACGGCGGGGTCGCGGGGATCGGGCAGGAGGAGGGGTCCGTCGGGTTCCGCCGCCCGCTCATCCGGCCGCTGCCCGGCGGGCGGCTCCAGTGGGCCGCGGCCTCGTACGACAGCCCGCTGGGCCGGCTGGGCAGCCGGTGGGAAGTGGACGGGAACACGCTCCGGCTGGAGGTCCGCATCCCGCCGGGGGCCGAGGCCACGGTGCACGTGCCGACCACCGATCCGGCTTCTGTCCGCGAGTCCGGCGCGCCCGTGCCCGGTGAGGTCGTCGGCGGGGCGCTGGTGTGCCGGGTCGCGTCCGGCCGCTACGAGTTCACCGCGGCGTGGGAGCGATGACGGACGGCCGCCTGGTGACCACGTGGGCGACCGACACCGAGCAGCCCGGGGGAGGCCGTCCGGTGACCACGTGGGCGGCCGCCGCCGAGCGGGCGGGGGCCGGGCTGCGGGATCTCACCGTACGCAATCTGGTGCGGACCGGCGCGGGCGGGACCGGCCTGCGGGTACGGCTGACCAACGCGCTCGGGGACCGGCCGGTGACGTTCGGGCACGTCCGCGTGGGCGTCCCGCGCTCCGGGGCTGCGCTGGTGCCGGGGTCGAACCGGACGGTGACGTTCGGCGGGCGGCCGGAGGTGACGCTGGCCCCGGGCGCGACCGCGCTCGGGGACCCGCTGCCCGGCCGGGTGGCGGCCCGGCAGGGCCTGGCCGTCAGCCTGCACCTGCGGGGCGACGGCGGCGTCCTGACCGGCCGCAACCGGGCCACGGCCCCGCCGGACGACGCGGCCTACCGGTCGCTCCCCGGTGACCACACCGCCGACGAGGACGGGGCCGCGTACGTCGAGGGGGTGGCGGTCTGGCACTGGCTGGACGCGTTGATCGTCACCGCGCCCGAGCCGGTGTCGGCGGTGGCGGTGCTCGGGGACTCGATCACGACCGGGGTCGGCTCCGAGACCGGCCACGGCTGGCCGGACCTCCTCGCCGACCGGGCCCTGCTGGAGTCATGGCCGCTCTCCGTGGTGAACGAGGGCGTGTCCGGCGGCCGGGTGCTGGCCACCGGGACGGGACGCGACGCCGAGGCGCGGCTGGCCGCCGAGGTGCTGGCCAAGCCGGGGATCGGCGCCGTGATCCTGCTGGCGGGCGTCAACGACCTCGGGGCGGGCGCGCGGGCGGAGCCGCTCGTCGCCGCCTACCGGCGCATCGTCGAGCGGGCGCACGCCGCCGGGGTACGCGTGATCGGCGGCACGCTCCCGCCCTTCGCGGGCGCGGAGTACCACACGGCCGCGGGCGAGCGGGCTCGGGAAGCGGTGAACGCGTTCGTACGGGACGGCGGCGTGTTCGACGGGCCGGCCGACTTCGACGCGGCGCTGCGTGACCCCGCCGACCCCCGCCGCCTGCTGCCCCGCTACGACTGCGGCGACCACCTGCACCCGAGCGCGGCGGGCCACCGGGCGATGGCCGCCGCGCTCGAACCGCGCGTGTTGCTCGACGCCGCCGGTCAGCGGCCGGGTCTGGGCAGGCGCGCCGCCGGCTCCGGGCGGTGGATGCCCCGGGGGCGGTAGCCGAGCGCGTCGGAGACGCCGAGGTAGTCGGCGAGCAGCCAGATGATGGCCAGCCACATCTCGGTGCCCTGCAGCCCGGGCGTGCGGGCCGCGCCGCTCCCCCTGGTCAGGGCGAAGCTGAGGCCCGCCCCGTCGTGCCAGCCGCCGACCGCCCGTACGAGGTGCTCCTTCGCCCACGCCGCGCCCTCCTCGCGGCGGTGCCGGGTCTGCCTGCCCAGCAGCCACAGCGGGTGGATGACGTCGAGCACGTTGCAGGCGTTGCCGGTGTCCGGGCCGAAGTAGCGCGGGTCGCGGGCCTGCGCGAGCACGGTGTCGACGGCCCGCTCGGGATACGGCACCGGCACCCCGAATTGCGCGAACGTCCCCCGCGTCAGCCGGTAGAACCCGTTGACCACCTGCAGCCAGCCCGCGTCCGGGTCCGGCTCGCCCCACATCCCGTGGGCCTGGCTGCAGCGGGTGAGCAGCCACCCGTACAGGGTCTCGGTCTCGCCGCGCACGCCGAAGTCGGCGAGGTTGCGGTGCAGGCCGGTGCCGAACGCGTCCACCCACGAGCCCGCCGTCCAGGCGTTGCGCTCCCAGTCGAGGGCGTCGAGCGAGGTGATCAGGTCCTGCGAGGTGACGTCCGCGACGGCGTGGACCGGGTGCCGGAACCGGGTGCCGAGCAGGTCGAGGGCATAGCCGACGCAGAGCACGTGATAGGCGGCGACCCCGTCCAGCTCCGGTGGCCCGGAGGCGCCGAGCTCCGGGACCAGGCCCGTGGCCGGGTCCTGGCGGTCGCGCAGGAACGCGACGATCTCCTCCCGCGCCGGGGTCGGGGGCGGGCCGTCCAGGAGGAGGTCGGCGATCTCCACCGCGTCGCACCAGGCGCGGACGGTCGGCGGGGCGTCCGGGCGGTCCACGTACCGCTCCCCCGTCCAGCAGCGCCCCAGCACGTCCTCCGCCTGCTCCCTGGCGCGGGCGGCGAACCCGGCGAGCAGCCCTTCCAGATCGTCCCCCGAGCCGGTGGCGCGGCGGTCGCGGATGCGGCGGGCCGGGTTGCCCGCGACCATGGCCCAGGCGGGCACGTCCTTGGTGACGACCGCGCCCGCGCCGACGACGGCGTGGTCGCCGATGGTCACCCCGTCGAGCACGACCACGTTCGAGCCGATCCACACGTCGTCGCCGATCCGGATGCCCTTCGACGTGGTCGGCTGGCGGAAGACCGGGCGGTCAGGGGCGGTGCCGTGGTTGAAGCCGAGCAGGGACGTGTGCGCGCCGATCCGCACGGCGTCGCCGAGGACGATGTTCCCGCGCACCACGGCGTACGGGTTGACGGTGCAGTCGTCGCCCATGACGACGTCATGGGTGACGTACGCGTGGGCCGCGATGTAGCAGTGGTCGCCCATGCGCAGGCGGTCGGCGTACACGGCGGCCAGCGGCGAGACGAACACCTTGCCCGCCTTGAGGTCGAACCTGGCCCGCAGCTCCTCCAGGTGGCTCTCCTGGGCGCGACGGTCCTCCTCGGTCGCGTGGTCCCAGAACAGCCACGGGCAGAAGTCGAACTTGGTCGGTTCCGTCATGTGATCAGCATCCTCTCAGGCGGTCAACGTCATCGACCAGGAGTGGCGGCGGACCGGCAGCCGGTACCGCTCGGGCAGGGCGGGGCCGCAGGAGGCGCTGCCGAGGCCCTGCTGCCCGTGGTCCAGGTTCAGCCAGACGCGCCCGGAGTCGCGCAGGTCGTGCGGCCTGGCCGCCGCCTGCAGCGCCTCGCTGGTCCAGCGGCGGGCGGTGAAGTCCAGGTGCGGCTCGCCGTCCACGCGCAGGGTCGGCAGCCCCGCGCCGGACAGCTCCAGCCAGCGGGTCTCGACGTGGTTGCCGTTCTCCTGCGGCACCACGTACGGGGTCTGGAGCGCGTCGATCGCCAGCGCGAACCGGCCCACCCGCGCGGCGTCCCGGCTGTCCGCGTACGACTCGCCCGGGCCCCGCCCGAACCACGTGACGTCGGTGTAGCCGCCGGGCAGGGCGAACCTGGCGCCCATGCGCGGCGGGCTCACGTTCAGGTGGCCGTAGGCGGTGTCGTGCCAGTCGCCGACGGGCTCGGCCTCGATCCGCAGGTGCAGCGCGCCGTCGCGCCACTGCCAGGTGTACGTGGTGAGGAAGCCGAGGGTCCGGGTGGCCGGGCCGCTCCGGCCGCGGACGACCAGCGTGCACTCGTCCGGCCTTTCGAGGGCGACGGTCCGGTGCAGGAAGCGGTCGAGCCCCACGGCCTCCCAGTCGGCGGCGAGCGCGTTCCTGGGGCCCTGGCCGCGGTCGTTCTCGGTCGGGGCCCGCCACACGTCCAGCACCGGCCCGTCCAGCTCGACCCCGTGCAGCCGGACCAACCGCCCTGTCCTGGGCTCGAACACCGCCCCACCCAACGGCAGCCCCGCGAGGGTCGGCGGGTCGGCGGGCGGAGGGGCCGGGCGGTGGTGGGGGGTGGTGCCGAGGCGGGACTGGGCGAAGGCGACCACGTGCCCCGCCGGCGCCCAGCCGGTCGCGGTCGCGAGCGCGGCTTCGATCGTGATCCACGTCTCGCCCTCCAGGGTGCGGACCGCCACCTCCGGCAACGGCACCCGCGCTGTCTCCCGCGGCCCGCACCCCGGGACCCGCAGCACCCCGCCCTTCGACGCAGGGACGCCGTCCACCTCCACCCACCACCGGAAGTCCAGGTGTCCGAGGTCGATCAGGTCGTGCTTGTTGGCGACCACCACCTCCCCCGCCCCCACGTCCACCGCGATCCCGACCGGCTCGAGCGCCTTGCGCAGCTCCGCCAGCCCCGGGGACGGCGTGCGGTCCGGGAACAGCAGCCCGTCCAGGCAGTACCGGCCGCCGTTCGGCTGGTGGTCGATGTCCCCGCCGTGCCGGAAGTACGGGCGGCCCAGCGCGTCGTGCCCGGTCAACCCGTGGTCGATCCACTCCCACACGAACGCCCCGCAGAACCGCTCGTACGACTCCAGGATCGCCTGGTAGTCGGCCAGCGAGCCGGGCCCGTTCCCCATGGCGTGGGCGTACTCGCACAGCAGGAACGGCAGCCCGCGACGGCGCACGTCGTCGGCCGACCCCGGTACGACCCCGTCCGGCGGGTCCTCCTCGCGCCGCCCGATACGCTCCAGGTCGTCCAGCGACGGGTACATGAGGGTGTAGAAGTCGGAGTGCCGGTAGCTCGGGTCGCGCTCGTAGTGCAGCGGCCGCCCGGGGTCGCGGGCCCGGATCCACCGCTCGATGTCGCCGAACGCCGGCCCGCTCCCGCTCTCGTTGCCCAGCGACCAGATGACGACGCTGGGGCGGTTCTTGTCGCGTTCGACCATGCGCCGGGCCCGGTCGAGCAGGGCGTCGCGCCACATCGGCTCGGCCGGCGGGTTGCCCTCCCAACCGGCGTAGATGAACCCGTGGGTCTCGATGTCGCACTCGTCCACCACCCACAGCCCGTACTCGTCGCACAGCCGCAGGAACTCCGGGTGCGGCGGGTAGTGGGCGGTGCGGACGGCGTTGACGTTGTTCCGCTTCATCAGCACGATGTCGCGGATCATGGTGTCGCGGTCGAGGGCCCGGCCGCGTTCCGGGTGGTGTTCGTGCCGGTTGACGCCGCGGAAGAGGACCGGCGCCCCGTTGATCAGCAGCCGCCCGCCGGCGATCTCGACGGTCCTGAACCCGATCGGGAGGTCGATCGTCTCCCCGGCCGCCGTGAGGGTGCCGCGGTAGAGGCGCGGGCACTCCGCGCTCCACGGTTCGACGCCGGGGACGGTGACCTCCTCCCCGGTCGCGACCGCGAGGCCCAGCTCGGGGATCTCGACCAGGCCGGGGGCGTCGGCGGTGACGAGGAGGGTGCCGGAGCCGTCGGAGGCGTCGTAGGAGGCGCGGACGGTGAAGTCGTCGATGCCGCCGGAGGGGCGGGCCAGCAGCTCCACGTCGCGGAAGATGCCCGGCAGCCACCACATGTCCTGGTCCTCGAGGTAGCTGCCGGACGACCAGCGGTGCACGCGTACGGCGAGCAGGTTGCCGCGCGGCCGGACGAGCCCCGTGACCTCGAACTCGAACGGCAGCCTGCTCCCCTTCGAGTGGCCGAGCAACGAGCCGTTCAGCCACACCGTGCCGCAGGAGTCCACCCCCTGGAAGCGCAGCACGGCCCTGCCGCCGGGCCAGTCTTCGGGCCAGCCGTCGGGCAGGTCGAAGCGGAGGCGGTAGTCGCCCGTGGGGTTGCCGTCGGGCAGGTGCGGCGGGTCGATGGGGAACGGGTAGGCGGTGTTGGTGTAGAGCGGGCGATCGTGCCCCTCCAGCACCCAGTGCGACGGCACCAGGATCGTCTCCCAACCGGTGTCGTCGAGCGCCGGGTCGGGCAGCGAGGGGCCGGTGCCCTCGGCCGTGCCGGAGAGCCGGAAGCGCCACTGACCGTTGAGCGACAGGCGCGGCGCGTCGGAGAGGAAGTCCGCGCGTGCCGCCCGCCGCCCGGAGCCCGGCCCGGGGTCTTCGTGGAAGTCAACCATCCGCACGCCCTTCCGCGACAAAACGTTTTAACCCTATACGCGAAGATTCCCGCCTGCCAGCTCCTCATGCATTGACATCCGACATTGAATAAATATATCCTAGGTAAATCGTTTCAATAAGATAGGTGGGCCATGCGCGGGTTTCTGCCGGACTGGGAGTCGCTTCGCCGTCACCCCATCCCCGAGTGGTTCGGGGAGGTCAAGTTCGGCATCTGGTCGCACTGGGGCCCGCAGTCCGTGGCGAGCTCGGGCGACTGGTACGCCCGCCACCTCTACGGCATGCAACCCGCCTCCGAGGCCTGGGAGCGCCGCCGTGCCGACCGCCAGCACGCCCACCACCGCGACCGCTTCGGCGCGGGCGGCGCGAAGGACCTCTTCCACCGCTGGCGCGCCGAGCGCTTCGACCCCGGCGAGCTGATCGACCTGTACGTCTCCAGCGGCGCCCGCTACTTCGTCGCCCTGGCCGCCCACTGCGACAACTTCGACCTGTGGGACTCCGGGCAGCACGCCTGGAACGCCACCCGCGTCGGCCCGCGCCGCGACATCGTCGGCGCCTGGGAGCGGGCGGCCCGCGCGGCCGGGCTGCCGTTCGGGCTCAGCTTCCACAACAACTGGACCTGGCGCTGGCTCGACGTCGCGCACGGCGCCGACCCGGCCACCGGCCGGCCGCACGACGGGGGGCTGACCAAGGGCGACGGCGCCGGCACCTGGTGGGAGGGCCTCGACCCGGCCGAGCTCTACCCGGCCAGGCACGCCCCGGGCGCCAAGCCCCCGCCCCAGGTGGCGGACCGCTTCTACGCCCGCGTGCGCGAGGCGATCGACCGCTACCGCCCCGACCTGGTCTATCTCGACGACGGCCGCCTGCCGTTCGACGCGGGCAGCGTGGTCGAGTCGGAGCCGGTCAGCACGCGCGGTCTCGACCTGCTCGCCCACTACTACAACACCTGCCCGACCGGCGGCCTGGTGACCGTCAAGGACGTCCCCGACGCCGACCGCACCGCCGTCGTCCTCGACTGCGAACGCCGCCAGCTCGACGCGGCGCAGCCGTACCCCTGGCAGTTCGACACCAGCGACGGCGAGTGGTTCGACTGCTCGGACGACGACCCGATGTTCCACCCGCGCAAGACGTCGCAGCAGGTCGTGCACACGCTGATCGACGTGGTCAGCAAGAACGGCACCCTGCTGCTCAACGTCCCGCAGCGCGCCGACGGCACCGTGGACGCGCACGCCCGCACCCTGCTGGGC
This sequence comes from Nonomuraea sp. NPDC003707, assembly GCF_053587055.1. NCBI lineage: Bacteria > Bacillati > Actinomycetota > Actinomycetes > Streptosporangiales > Streptosporangiaceae > Nonomuraea > Nonomuraea sp. NPDC003707. The sequence goes on from NZ_JBSFNK010000022.1 coordinate 107,718, forward strand.
GAGGTGGGCGACTGGCTGCGGGTGTGCGGCGAGGGCGTGTACGGCACGACGCCGTGGAAGCGCGCCGCCGAGGGCGCCACGGGCCTGGGCGAGACGAAGGGGTACGAGGGCTACAACGAGGCCGACCGCGCCTACCGGCCGGGCGACATCCGCTTCACCCGGCGCGGCGACGCGGTGTACGCCACGCTGCTCGCCTGGCCGGAGGAGGGGACGGCCGCGATCACCAGTATGGGCACCGGCGAAGGGCTGCTGGAGCGCCGCCCCGCCCGGGTCGAGCTCCTGGGCCACGGCCCCGTCGCCTGGCGGCTGGCCGAGGAGGCCCTGTATACCGACCTGCCCCCGACGCCACCCACGAAAGCCGCGTACATGCTCAAAATCACCTGACCTGGAGCCCCTGCCATGGCGACCAACCTGCGAACGTGCGACCTGATCGACCCCCTCGGCATCGAGATCACCCGCCCGACACTCAGCTGGCAGCTGACCGGCGCCACGACGCAGACCGGTTACCACGTACGGGTCGAGCCCGACTTATGGGACACCGGCGAGGTCGAGTCGGCCGGCCAGCGCGTGGTGTACGACGGGCGACCCCTGACCTCCCGGACGGCGGCGCGCTGGCGGGTGCGGATCCGCGACGGCGACGGCCGATGGTCCGGCTGGAGCCCGCCCGCCCGCTTCGAGCTGGGCCTGCTGAGCCCGGACGACTGGACGGCCTCGTGGATCACCCACCCCGACTGGCACGACGAGGGCAACCCGCGCGCGGGCGAGGGCAGGCCGCTGCCGCTGCTGAAGGGCGAGTTCGTCCTGGCCCAGCCGGTCGTCCGCGCCCGGCTGCACGTGGCGGGCCTCGGCGTCTACGTCGCCACGGTGAACGGCGGGCCGGTGACCGACGCCGTGCTGGAGCCGCCGTACACGGACTTCGGCAGGCGCGTCGTGTACGCCACCCACGACGTGACCGAGCTGCTGCGCGAGGGCCGCAACACGCTCGGCGTCGAGCTGGGCCCGGGGATCGCGCACGTCTTCCCGCACCAGGACCGGTACATGAAGTTCTTCGGCTCCAAGGCCGCCCCGCGGGCCATCGCGCAGCTCGAACTGGACTACGCCGACGGCTCGTTCGGCCGGTTCGTCACGGGCCCCGACTGGCGGGCCGCCGAGGGCCCGACCGTGCGCTCCCACTGGTACGGCGGCGAGGACCACGACGCCCGCCGCACCGCCTCCGCCTGGCGACCCGCCACCGTCGTCCCCGGCACGAAGGACGTGCTCAGGTCGCGCGCCTGCCCGCCCATCAGGGTCACCGAACGGCTGCCCGCGACCGCCAGGCTCGCCGCTACCGACGGCACGCCGGTCTTCGACGTCGGCACGGTCGTCGCGGGCTGGGCCGAGCTGAGCCTGAACCTCCCGGCCGGCCGCCACCTGCGGCTCGTGCCCGGCGACCAGCTCGACGACTACGGCCGGGTCATCCAGTCGAAGCCCACCACCGGTGCGCCGATCTTCAACACGTACGTCACCAAGGACGGCCCGCAGACCTGGCACCCGAGCTTCCGCTACGACGGCTTCCGCTACGTCGAGGTCCAGGGCCTGCCCGAACACGTCGGCCCGGAGGCCGTGACCGCGCTCGTGCTCCGCGCGGACAACACTCCCACCGGCTCGTTCGAGACCTCCGACGCCCTGGTCAACGACATCCACACGATCATCGACCGCGCGGTGCGGGGCAACATGTACAGCGTCCTCACCGACTGCCCGCACCGGGAGAAGCTGGGCTGGCTGGAGCAGACCCACCTGCTGTTCGACGTCGTCGCCTACAACTACGACGTGGCCGCCTACTACCGCGAGCTGCTGGTCACCATCGCCGAGGCGCAGACCGGGGACGGGCTGGTGCCGGACATCGCGCCGGAGTTCCTGGTGTTCGACGCGCCCTTCAGGGACGACCCCAACTGGGGCGGCGCGATCGTCCGCATCCCGTGGCAGCTCTACCGCTGGTACGGCGACCCGTCGGCGATGGAGACGCACTACGACGCGATGCGCCGCTATGTCGACTACCTCACGTCGAAGGCCGAGGACGGCGTCCTCGGCCACGGGCTGGGCGACTGGATCGGTCTGGACGACTCGACGCCCGTCCCGCTGGTCTCCACCTGGGGCTACTGGCGGGCCGCGGGCACGCTGGCCCGCGCCGCCGGCGTGCTGGGCCGCGACGACGACGCCAAGCGCTACCGGGCCCTGACCGAGCAGGTCACCGCCGCGTTCTCCCGTACTTTCGCCGGCTCCCGCAGCCAGGCGTCGGAGATCCTGGCGCTCGACATGGGCGTGATCACCGACGAGCGGGTGCTGGACCGGATCTCCGATGCGGTGGCGGGCGGCGGCATCACGGTCGGCGAGATCGCGCTGCCCGCCCTGTTCAGGGTGCTCGGCCGGGCGGGACGGCACGACGCCCTGTGGGCGTTCGCCACCTCGACGAGCCATCCCAGTTACGGCTACCAGGTACGGCACGGCGCCACCGCGCTCACCGAGGCGTGGGACGGGCCGACGAGGGGCCTGTCGCAGAACCACTACATGCTGGGCGCCGTCGACGCCTGGTTCTACCGCGGCCTCGGCGGCATCGGCCAGGCCTCCGGCTCGAACGGCTTCCGCAGGCTGCTGATCGAGCCTGCCGCCCCCGGCGACCTGGAGTCGGTGCGGGCGAGCACCGTGACCCCGTACGGCGGGGTCGAGGTGTCCTGGACCCGCGCGGACGGGGAGTTCACGCTCGACGTGGCGGTCCCGCCGGGCTCGTCGGCCGAGGTGCGGCTGCCCGACCTCGGGCTCGCCCGGCACGCCGTGCCGGACGCGGCGGTCAAGCTCGGGGCCCGTGCCTATGAGGTGCCGGCCGGGCGCTGGACGTTCGGGGCAGGCAGGTGATCGGCACGTACGACGCCGCCCGCGTCAGGACCCCGCACAAGGCCGGCAGGCTGCTGGTCGAGGGGTCACGGGAGCCGGGCAGGTTCGACAGCCTCTTCGTGGACTGCCCGTTCGTGTGCTCCGACGGCGGCGAGTACCTGATGACGTACGTCGGCTTCGACGGGACCGGCTACCAGACCGCGCTGAGCCGATCGGCGGACCTCGTGTCGTGGACGCCGGGCGAGGTGATCCTGCCGCGCGACCCCGCGCACCCGTACCGGGGCTACAACGCGGCGCTCACGTCGATCGTGCGCGACAACCGCCTCGACTCCCCCGGCCAGGTGACCCGGCTGGACGGCCGGGCGGTCGGCACGTACCACGCCTATCCCGAGGCGGGCATGGAGATGGGGGCGGCGGTCATCGGGTTCGTGGCCAGTGAGGACCTGCGTACCTGGGTGGACGTCGGGTCGGTGCTGCGCCCGCAGGACGGCGGCGCGTGGGAGCGCGGCGGCCTGTACAAGTCGTGGCTGCTCCGCCACGACGGCCTCTACTACTGCTTCTACAACGCCAAGAACCGCACCTACGACGGCTGGCGCGAGCAGATCGGCTACGCCGTCTCCCCCGACCTCGAACACTGGGAGCGCCCGGAGCCCGGCCCGGTCGTCCCGCACGGCGGTCCGGGCGAGTTCGACGAGCGCTTCGCCTCCGACCCGTGCGTGCTGCGCGACGGCGACTGGTGGGTGATGTTCTACTTCGGGCTCTCGTTCGACGGGCACGCGAGGGAGAGCTTCGCGGTCTCCCGCGACCTGCGCACCTGGCGCAAGAGCGGCGAGATCCTCATCGACGTGGGCCCGCCGGGCTCGGCCGACGACACGTACGCGCACAAGCCCGCGCTCGTCTCCCACGGCGGGCGGCCCCACCACTTCTACACGGCGGTACGGCGGGTCGAGCCGTACCAGGTCGGCGAGCACACGCTGGTCGAGCGGCGCGGCATCTCCCTGGCCCATGGATAGGAGCGCACCATGAAGTCCCGCAGGAGCTTCCTGGCCGTGGCGGCCGGCGCCGTGCTGGCCCCCCAGCTGGCCGGGCGCGCGGAGGCGGCCCCCGACCTGGACGGCTGGGCCAGGGTGCCGCGGATCCTGCGGCGGATCAGGCCGCCCCGCTTCCCCCGCCGCACCTTCCCCGTCACCCGCCACGGGGCGGTCGGCGACGGGACCGCGATGTGCACCGAGGCCTTCAGGCAGGCGATCGCGGCCTGCGCGGCGGCGGGCGGCGGGCGCGTGCTCGTGCCCGCGGGGACGTACCTCACGGGCGCGATCCACCTGGCCGACAACGTCGAGCTGCACCTGGAGGCGGGCGCCACGATCCGGTTCAGCCGGAACCCCGCCGACTACCTGCCGGTCGTCCACACCCGCTACGAGGGTGTCGAGCTGATGAACTACTCCCCGTTCGTCTACGCCTACGAGCGGGAGAACGTCGCGATCACCGGCAGCGGCACGATCGACGGCCAGGCCGACGCCACGCACTGGTGGGACTGGTCGGGCGACCCGCCGCCGTCCGAGCGTCCCGACAAGAACCTGCTGGCCGCCATGGCCGAGCAGGGCGTGCCGGTGGCCGAGCGGGTGTTCGGGGAGGGCCACTACCTGCGCCCCAACCTCATCCAGCTCTACCGCTGCCGCAACGTCCTGATCGAGGGTGTGACGGTCAAGGACTCCCCCATGTGGAACATCCACCCGGTCCTGTGCACCAACGTGACGATCCGCGAGGTCACCGTGGACAGCCCGAACGGCCCCAACAACGACGGCTGCGACCCCGAGTCCTGCGTGGACGTGCTCATCGAGCGGTGCGAGTTCAACACCGGCGACGACTGCGTGGCCATCAAGGCGGGCAAAAACGCCGACGGCCGCCGGGTGAACGCGCCCTCCATGAACGTCCTCGTGGACTCCTGCGTGATGCGCGACGGCAACGGCGGCGTGACGATCGGCAGCGAGACCACCGGCGGCGTGCGCTGGGTCTACGCCTGGAACTGCACGATGAGCAGCCCCCGCCTGGAGCGCGCGATCCGCGTCAAGACCAACCCCGACCGCGGCGGCTACGTCAGAGACGTCTACTTCAGGGACATCACGGTGGGGCAGGCCGCCGACGCGGTGATCGAGGTGGCCCTGAACTACGAGAACAAGGACACCGGCCCGTACTTCCCCGACGTGGGCGCCATCGACGTGCGCCGCCTGCGGGCCGGGCGGGCGCCCAGGGCGTTCAACCTGATCGGCAATCCGGGCAACCCGATCAAGGGCGTGCGGGTGAGCGGCAGCGTGTTCGAGGAGATGGCCGAGGACGACGTCGTACGCGACGTGACGGGACTCGTGCTGCGCGACGTCTGGATCAACGGCCGCCGCGTGGACTCCGGGGGATGAGACGGTTCCGCCCCTGATCAGGGCTCGACGAGGCCCGCGCGGATGGCGTAGCGGGTCAGGTCGAGGCGGTCGCGCATGCCGAGCTTCTGCAGGATGTTCGCCCGGTGCCGGTCCACGGTCTTCACGCTGATGACGAGCGTCTCCGCGATCTCCTTGGCCGAGTTGCCCTCCGCGATCAGCTTGACGATCTCCTCCTCCCGGGGCGTCAGGATGCTCTCGGGCATGCGCTCACCCTCGCGCGAACGCTGCAGGTAGTCGCGGATGAGCGCGGTGACCGCTCCGGGATACAGGAACGGCTCGCCGCGCATCGTGGCCCGGCACGCCTCCAGCAGGTCCTGGTCGGCGACCGACTTGAGCACGTATCCCGAGGCGCCGACCTTGAGGGCCTCGAAGAAGTACTGCTCGTTGTCGTACATGGAAAGGATCAGGATGCGGATGCCGGGCGCGCGGCGGGAGATCTCGCGGGCCGCCTGGAGCCCGGTCATGCGCGGCATCGCGATGTCCAGGATGGCCAGGTCCACCGCGTCCTCCGACGCGGCCGTGACGGCCTCCGCGCCGTCGGCGGCCTCGGCGACGACCTCCAGGTCGGGCTCCGCGTCGAGGATCATCTTGAGTCCCCGGCGGACCAGCGCGTGGTCGTCGGCCAGCAGGATCCTGGTCTTGGCAGTGCTCACCGCGTTGGGCTCCGATCGTTCGGGATGGTCAGGTGGACGCGGGTGCCTTCCCCCGGTGGGGAGTCGACGGTCAGGCGGGCGCCGATCAGCAGGGCTCGCTCGCGCATGCCCCGGATCCCGGCCCCGTCCTGGCGCGCGCCGCCCTGCCCGTCGTCGGTGACGCGCAGGGTCAGCCGCCCGTCGTGCGTGGCCAGTGACAGCTCGGCACGCGTGGCGCGGGCGTGCCTGGCGATGTTCGTGAGGCTCTCCTGGGCGATCCGGTACAGCACGAGCTCGACGTCCGCGCCCAGCTCGGGCAGGTCGTGCTGGACGGCGCGGGTCACCTGGACCCCGCTCATCTGCGAGACGTCGATGCACAGGGCGCTCAGGGCGGCGTGCAGCCCGAGGTCCTCCAGCACGCCGGGCCGCAGCCGGCGGGCGACCTGCCGGACCTCGTCGAGGCTGGCGCGTACGGTCTCCTGCACGCCGTGCAGGTCCTCGCGCAGGTCGTCGGGCGCGCGGTCGACCACCCGCTTCAGGCCGAGGAGCACCACGGTCAGGCTCTGGCCGATCTCGTCGTGCAGCTCGCGGGCGATGCGCCGCCGCTCGCCCTCCTGGGCGGCCAGGGCGTGGCCGCTGCTGGCGCTGCGCTCGGCCTCCAGGCGGTCGAGCATCGCGTTGAACGTGGCGATCACGTGGGTGAGGTCGCTGTTGCCGCCGTCGGTCAGCCGCTCACCGGTCCTCAGCAGGTCCACGCGCTGCATGAGCGTGGTCAGCGCGTCCAGCGGGGCCAGGCTGCGGCGCAGGAGCAGCGCGTTGGCGGCCAGCATCAGCGCCAGGCCCACGATCAGCACCGGCACCTCGGCCAGCACGAGGGGCGCGGACACGGTGGCCGGTGAGATCGCGAGGACGAGCGTGGCCACCGCGAACACCAGCCCGTTGATCATGAACAGCCGCCGGAACAGCGCCTGTGCCGGGCTCCCGGTCGTCCTCTTCGCCCTCTCGGTCATTTCACCAGCCTCTTTGTCTCCCGGTCCGGTTGTCGATCCGGCCTGACCCCCATCCTGCGGGACGTCCCTACATGCTCCGTCCCTCCCGGTATGGGTGCTGGACCCGATGGTGCCGGGCCCGCCCGGGCCACGAGACTGGGACGGAGCCGCCGCCCGCGAAGGATGTCCTCGAAGCGGCGCGCGCGACGAGACGATCATCCTGGAGCGGCGGCTCACCAAGCCCGAACCCGTTCCGACCCCGGAGGTCGATAGTCGTGTGCCGCCAATCCCGCCTTGTATCGTCATGCCCCGCCGCCCGGTCCGGGCCGCCGGGGCGTGACGGATGAGCGCATACGTAGCCCTCGCGATCTTCCTGGTCGCGTTCTTCTTCATCGCCACCGAGAAGGCCGACAAGGTCAAGGTGGTGCTCATCGCCGCCGGGCTGATGGCCGTCCTGGGCCTGGTCCCGGGCGCGGAGGTGTTCTTCTCCGAGCACGAGGGCATCGACTGGAACGTCATCTTCCTGCTGTTCGGCATGATGATCATCGTGGGGATCATCAAGCAGACGGGGGTCTTCGACTACCTCGCCATCTGGGCCGCCAAGCGGTCGCAGGGCAGGCCGTACCGGCTGATGGTCATGCTGATGGCGATCACCGCCATCGCCTCGCCCTTCCTCGACAACGTCACCACGATCATGCTGGTCGCGCCGGTCACCGTGATGGTGTGCGACCGGCTGCGCATCCCCGCCCAGCCGTACCTCATCGCGGAGGTGCTGGCCTCCAACATCGGCGGCGCCGCGACCCTCATCGGCGACCCGCCCAACATCATCATCGGCAGCCGGGCGGGGTTGACGTTCAACGACTTCCTCGTCCACATGGCGCCGATCGTGGTGGTCGTCTTCGCCGTGTTCGTGCTGCTCACGCGGGTGCTGTTCCGCGGGTCGTTCCACTATGACGCCGGGCACGCCGCGGCGGTGATGGCGCTGGACGAGCGGCGGGCCATCACCGACCCGCGGCTGCTGACCCGCTGCCTGGTGGTGCTGGGCCTGGTGATCGCCGGGTTCGCGCTGCACGCGGTGGCTCACGTCGACCCGTCGATCGTGGCCCTCGTGGGGGCCGGGGTGATGCTGATGGTCTCGCGCACGGACGTCCACGAGGTGCTGCGCGAGGTCGAGTGGTCCACGCTGGTCTTCTTCATGGGCCTGTTCGTCATGGTCGCGGGCCTGGTCCACACGGGTGTCATCGGGGCGATCGGCACGTGGGCCCTGGGCGCGCTGGGCGACGACTACTTCGTCGCCGCGACGGCGCTGCTGTTCGGCTCGGGCGTGCTGGGCGCGTTCTTCGACAACATCCCGTACGTCGCCACGACCGCCCCGATCGTGGAGGGCGTCGTCGCGCAGATCCCCGACCCGAGCACCGGGCAGGCGCTGTGGTGGGCGTTCGCGCTGGGCGCGGACTTCGGCGGCAACGGCACGGCGGTGGCGGCCAGCGCGAACGTGGTGGCACTCGGCATCGCGGCGCGTTCCGGACACAAGATCACCTTCTGGCAGTTCACCCGGTACGGCATCGTCGTGACCGTCATCAGCACGCTGATGGCCTGGGCGTACGTCTGGCTGCGCTACTTCGCCTGACCGGGGACATCAGGGGAAAGTCAGGGGCGATCACCGATGAGCGCCCCTGACCCGAGGAGGCATCGTGGGCCTCATGAACCGCCTCACCCAGATCTCCTTCACCGCGGCCCCCGCCGCGCTGCTCGCCGGCAGTCTCCTCACGCGCCTCCCCGGCGCCGATGCCGTCGGCGGGCCGTGGTGGGCGGCCGCGCACGCGGTCCTGCTGGCAGGGTTCCTGATGTTCGGCGTCATGCTCCTGGCGCTGCGCCGCATGGCCGGGCCCGTGACGGGCGGGTGGCGGGCGGCGGCGGACGCCGCCACGGCGGTGGCGCTGCTCAGCACGGCCGCCAACGTCGTCGGTCTCGCCGTCGACCTCTACAACAGGTTCGAGAGCCCGCGCGTCGCGGCGTGGGAGCCGTTCGTCTACGGTGCCGCCTTCGCCGCCCTGGTCGCGCTGGCGTCCGTGCTCGCGGCGCTGCGGCGGGTCACGGTGCTGAGCGCGGCCGTCACGGCCACGGGCGTGGCGGTGCTGATCGGAGGGCTGCTCGAACCGGCCCTGACGCCGGTCGGCATGGCGCTCATCTGGCTCGGCACGCTGCTGCTGAGCAGGGGCCCGGCCGAACCGGCGGGGCAGATCGGCTACCGGCTCCACTGAGCGATCGCCCGGGCTTCAAGTGGGTACGTCCATGAAGGTCCCGACTCCCGGCTTTCATGAAGGAGTGGTTCCCCATGCTCTACGTCTTCGGCTTCGAACGGATCGGCGTGGCGGTCAGCGACATCTACTTCATCGACCCCGACCCGATCAGAGGACAGGAGGGCGCCGAGCGCGGCGTACGCCTGGAGCTGCGGAAGCTGCATCCCGGCGAGCTGAACGGGTCGATCTACTCGGCCCGGCCCATCACCGTCGAACGCCCCCTGTGGCGGGTGGACCTGCTGGAGTCGGTCAACAGCGCACCCGGCAGCTTCGACCGTACCCACCATCACCCCGGCATCGACGGGTGGGAACCGGGCAGGCGGGTGTTCGACAAGGAGCTCTCCGGCGAGCCGCTGAAGTGGCTGAGCGGACGGCTGGCCGACCTGGAGGGCGTGCTCGACGAGGTCGGGGTGGACCGCGGCGAGGTGAGCCCGGCGGACGTGGCCGGCCTGCGCGAGCGTGCCGAGGAGATCGTCGAGACCGTCGCCCGCCTCCTCGACGGCGTCCACTCCGGCGCCCTCGCGACCCCGCCGGACGACGCCTCGGCCGCCGCCGTCCGCGCCAGCTGGTTGTGAGGACGACAGCGCTTCCAGCTAGGGGGCCAGGCCGGCCGCGATGCCGTCCAGGACGAGGCCGAGCTTGCGGTTGAACCACACGGAGGCCGGCTCCGACAGCGCCCGCCGCATGACGGGCGCCACCTCCGGGCCGACCGCCTCGGCCCAGGCGTCGGCCGAGCTGTCGCGGACCTTGGCCGTGCCGGCGGAGCCGCCCGCGGGCGCGTCCAGCTGCTGGCCCCTGCCGAAGACGTCGATCGCCAGGTCGAAGACGGTGTCGACGGCGAGGAACGCGTCCTCCACCGCGAAGCCGTAGCCGATCAGGCGCTGGACGGCCGCGCCGAAGCGGTGCATCACCTCGTCGGGGAAGCGCTTGAGCTTGAGGAATTCCTTGATCAGGCCGGGGTGGGCCTCCAGCAGCGCCCACAGCGCCCCGGCCTGCGCCTCCAGGTCCGAGCGCCACTCGCCGGTCGGCTCCGGCCAGTCCGCCTTGCCGATCGCGCGGTTGATGGCCACGACGACCAGCTCCTCGCGGTCGGCCACGTGGCGGTAGAGGGCCGAGTGGGCGACCCGGAGGCGGTCGGCCACGGTGGCCAGGGTCAGGTTGTCGAACCCGACGGCCAGCGCGGCGTCGGCGATGTCGGGCCGGGTGATGCGCGGCGGGCGGCCGCGCGGGCGGCCCAGCACGCGCCACTCCCGCGCCGTCGTCTCCTCACCCATCGAGCCCCCTACCGCCGTCGATCACGTCGCGCCGGGCCGTCCACCGGTCAGGCGCGTACGAGGCGCCAGCCGCGGGCCCGCGCGCGTTCTTCCCAGAACGCAGCGTACCGGCCACCCGCGTCCAGCAGCTCCTGGTGGGTGCCGCGCTCGGCGATCACGCCGCCCTCCAGCATGACGATCTGGTCGGCGGCGGCGATCGTGGTCAGCCGGTGCGCGATCACCAGCAGCGTCCGGTCGCGGGCGAGCGTGGCCAGCGCGTCCATCAGAGCGGACTCGTTCTCCGGGTCCAGCGCGGCGGTGGCCTCGTCCAGCAGCACGATCGGCGCGTCCTTGAGGATCGCGCGGGCGATGGACACCCGCTGGCGCTCGCCGCCGGAGAGGGTCGCCCCGGCCTCGCCGACCCTCGCCTGCCAGCCGCCGGGCAGCCGCGCGGCGATCTCCTCGACGCGCGCCAGCCGGCCCGCCTCGCGGACCTCCTCGTCCGTGGCGTCCGGCCGCCCCAGCCGGATGTTGTCCTCCAGCGTGCCCTCGAACAGGTACACGTCCTGGAACACGATCGACAGCTGGGCCATCAGGTCCTCGGGCGGGTAGTCGCGCACGTCGTTCCCGCAGACCCGGACCGACCCGGCGGAGGCGTCCCAGAAGCGGGCGATGAGACGGGTGAGCGTGGTCTTGCCGGACCCGGAGGGCCCGACCAGCGCGGTCACCGTGCGGGGCGCGACGGTGAAGCTCACGTCCCGCAGCAGCGGCCGCTCGTCGTAGGCGAAGCTCACCCCGTCCAGCTCGATCGACGGCTCACCGGCCCGCGCCGTGCCGCCGGACGGCAGCGGCGGCGTGGTCAGGACGTCGCGGATGCGCCGCAGCGCGCCGCGTGCCATGCGCAGCTCGCCGCCCACGTCGGCGGCGGCGAGCAGCGGTTCGGTGAACCGCACGGCCAGGACCAGCACCCCGACCAGCTCCGGCACGTCCACCGCGCCGCCGAGCGCCAGCGAGCAGCCCACCAGCAGGATCGCGGTGAAGGCGAGCTGCACGGTCAGCGCGACCGTTCCGAGGCCGGGCAGCGTGGTCCGCAGGAGGCGCCGCAGCGCCGACCGCTGCCGCACCAGCGCGTCGTCGAGCAGGTCGTAGCCGTCCGCCGTGCGCCCGAACGCCCTCAGGGACGCCTGCTGCCGGGCGAACTCCACCACGCGGTCGGCCCCCTCGGCCCCCGCGTCGTCCATCGCGGTGTCGCTGCGCTGCACCAGGGTCTGCGTCCAGCGGAACGCCAGCCACAGGAACGGCGCCGTGACCAGGGCCGCCAGCCCCAGCCGCCAGTCGAACACGAACATGCACACCAGCACGGTCGCCGGCGCGGTCACCGAGGTCACCACGACCTGGAGCAGGTGGGCGGGCACGCTCATCACGTCCATGACGCCCTTGCCCGCGAGCTGCCCGAGCCGGCCCACCCGGTCGGCGCTGAACCAGCCGACCGGCAGCCCGGCCACGTGGTCGCCCATCCGGTGGTAGAGCGTGCGCAGGGCGGCCAGGCCGACCGCGTAGCCGTACTGCGACTGCTGGTAGGAGGCGACGGCGGTGGCCGCGACCACGACGGCGAAGGCCGCGAGCCACGGTCCGGCCGCCTCGCCGGACAGCAGCGCGCGCAGCACTGGCACGAGCATCGCGAACGACGCGCCCTGCAGCACGCCGTAGACGATCATCGCGAGCAGGCTGCGGCGCAGGCGCGCCCCGTGCTCGGGGCCGAGTACGGCGCCCAGTTCTCCGATCATGCCCGGGTCCAATCCCGATCGTCGTCGCGTACGTGGGCCGCCCACAGCCGGGTGTAGAGCCCGCCGGCCGCGCGGAGCTCGTCATGGGTGCCGCGCTCGACGATCCGGCCGCCGTCGAGCACCGCGATCTGGTCGGCGCCGGTGATCGTGCCCAGCCGGTGGGCGATGACCAGCAGCGTGCGGCCGGCCACCAGCGTGGACAGCGCGTCCTGGATGGCCGACTCCGACTCCGGGTCGGCGAACGCGGTGGCCTCGTCCAGCACCAGGATCGGCGCGTCGGCCAGCAGGGCGCGGGCGATCGACACGCGCTGCGCCTCGCCGCCCGACAGGTGGGCGTCCTCCCCGATCACCGAGTCGTAGCCGCGCGGCAGCTCCGTGATCCGGTCGTGGATCTGGGCCGCGCGGGCCATCCGCTCGACCTCCTCGCGCCCCGCATCGGGGCGGCCGAGCGCGATGTTGTCCGCGACGGACGCGCGCAGGAGCTGCACGTCCTGCAGGACGAAGCCGACGTGGTGGTACAGCTCGGCGGAGCCGATGTCGCGCACGTCCACGCCGCCCACCGTCACCTGGCCCGAGCCGGGGTCGTAGAAGCGGGGCAGCAGCTTGGCCAGCGTGGACTTCCCCGAGCCCGACGGCCCGACCAGCGCGGTCACGGTGCCGGGCGCCAGCGTCAGGTCCACCCCGCGCAGCACCGGCGTGCTCCCGTCGTACGAGAACGACACGTCGTGGAACTCCACCCGGCGGCCCTGCGGGCGGGTCGGCTCGGCGGGCTCGGGCAGCGGCGGCGTCGCCAGCAGCGCGGCCACCCGCCCGGCCGACTCGGCCGCGCGCCGCAGCCGCATCGAGCCCATGTCCAGGGTGAGGAACGGCGCCGTCAGCGCCACCCCGACCAGCACGAACGGCAGCACGTCCACCGGCGCCAGCCAGCCGTTCGCGGCGAACACGACGCCTCCCGCGGTGGCCACGAGCAGCATGGTCGGGGGCGAGATGAGCGCGTTCGAGACGCCGCTGAGCCTGAGCATGGGCCGCACCCAGGCGCCGAAGAACTCGGCGAAGTCGTCGGCGGCCTCGGCGAAGCGCCGGTAGGAGCGTCTGGCCTGCCCGAACGTCTTGATCACCGCGATCCCCTGCACGAACTCGACCACGGCCGCGCTGATCCTGGTGTTCGCCTCGCTCCAGCGCCGCATCTGCTCGTCGTAGCCGCGCATCATGACCGCGAACGCGACGGCGAACAGCGGCACGGGGATGAGCACGACGAGCGTGAGCCGCCAGTCGACGTACAGCAGGTAGGCGAGCGCGGTCAGCGGGGTCACCACGGCGGCGAGCAGGTCGAGCAGGGCATGCGCGACGAGGTGGTGCATCTCGCGCACGTCGTCCTGCAGGACCTTCTTGACCTGGCCCGAGTTGCGCTCGCCGAACCAGCCCAGCGGCACCCGCGACAGGTGCGCGGCCATCCGGCGGCGCAGGTGGAGCTGCAGGTCGGCGTCCGCGAAGTGGGTGATCGCCCCGGCCAGGCCGAACGACGTGAACCTGACCAGCAGCCCGGCCACCGCGATCCCGGCGATCAGCCAGACCCGGCCGGCCTCGGGGGCCGCGCTCAGCAGCACCCGGGCCAGCTCGGCCACGCACACGAACGGCACGAGCGCCGAGACGGCGTACACCACCTGGAGCACGGCGGCGGCGACCAGCCTCGGGCGGATGGGGGCGAGGAGCGCGAGTAACGCGGCGCGGTCGGGAGCGGGCCCGCCGTCCTCGGGCGGGGACGCCACGGGGGCCGCCGGTTCGGCGGTGATCGTCATGTGTGAGCCTCCGCGCTTCGAGGGTTTCCGCCTGGAACCGATTTTGTTACAGGCATTCTCGAATAGGCAAGGCTCACATAACTAAGGCCTCGGCGGACTGGGGGGTGTAGGGGTGGCCGGGCGGCGGTGCAGCAGGCCGAAGCGCGTCCACATGGCCTCCGCCGCCTCGATCGAGGCGCCCGTACGGGCCGGGTCCACGGCGGCGAGCTGGGTGACCAGGGCCTGGGCGACCGCCATGCCCGCCGTCAGCGACGGGAAGAACGCCTCCCCCTCCGCCGGCACCATGACCACCTCCTCGGCCGCCTCGGCCAGCGCGGGACTGGCCGCGTCCGTGAGGGCGAACACCCGCACCCCGCGCGAGCGGGCCACGTTCGCGGCCAGGACCGTGCTCTCGTACAGGCGCCAGAAGCTGATCGCCACCAGCACGTCCCCGGCGCCGAGCGCGGCCACCGCGTTGGCCAGCTCCGCGTCGCCGTTGGTCACGGCCGTGACGGGATAGCCCGCCAGGCGGGCGTTGTGGGCCAGGGCCAGCCCGACGGCCGCGTAGCTGCCGTCGGCGACGATCACGGTACGGCCCGCCGCGGCGACGGCCTCGGCGATCGTGAGCAGGACGCCCTCGTCGAGGCGGCGGTTCAGCAGCGCGAGGCTGTCCAGGTCGCGCCGGAGCGAGCGGGAGCTGGGCGAGCCGGTGCCGCGGTGCTCGGCGGCCACCTGGCCGGCGCTCAGCGAGGACAGGTAGCGCGCCCGCAGCTCCTGCTGGAGCGCCGGCCACCCGGCGAACCCGAGCGCCTGCGCCGTACGCGTCACGGTCGCCACGTTCACCCCCGCGACCTGCGCCAGCTCGGCCGCGGACTCGAACGACGCCCGCCGCGGCTGGGAGAGCAGGATCTCCAGCACCGCGGCCGCCTTGCCGCGCAGCCCGCGCGGGGGCACCCGGGTCCGCAACCACTCCTCGAAGCTGTCCGCGGCCTGCTCTGTCACCGTGTCCCTCTCCACTGCCATTCTGCAAAGACCATTGCATTTCGGATATTTCGCACTATATGTTGCTGCGCAATCAACCTGAAGGGGCCATGACCTCGGGAAGGTGTTGTTCAATGACCCTGTTGGCCCGTCTGGACCGGCTCCCGCTGAGCCGCCCTCACTACCTGCTCCTCCTCATCGGCGGCCTCGGCTACACCTTCGACGGCATGGACTCGGCCGTCGTGGCATTCTTGCTCCCCAGCGCGCAGGACGCCTGGGGCCTGTCCAACGGACAGCTCGGCCTCATCGGGTCCGCGACCCCGTTCGGGTTCCTGTTCGGCGCGACCGTCGCGGGCCTGCTCGGCGACCGTATCGGCCGCAAGAAGGTCATGATGTACGCGCTCGCCTTCTACGCCGCCTTCTCCGTGGTCGCCGCGTTCGCCCCGAATTATGAGGTCTTCCTGGGCTCCCGGGTGCTGGCCGGGGCCGGCGCGGGCGCGGAGAGCGCGATCATCGCGCCGTTCCTGTCGGAGTTCGTGCCGGCGAAGCGGCGCGGATGGTTCATCGGCGCGCTGGCCGGGTTCTTCTCGTTCGGGTTCGTGATGGCGGCGCTGATCGGCCGCTTCGTGGTGCCGACGATGGACGACGGCTGGCGGATCGCGCAGGTGATCACCGCGCTGCCGATCGTCATGCTGCTGTGGTGGCGCCGCTCGCTGCCCGAGTCGCCGCGCTTCCTGCTGCAGAACGGCCGCGTGGACGAGGCCGAGGCGGTGGTCGCCGACCTCGAACGCCGCGTCGAGCGGGCCACCGGACAGCCGCTCCCGCCGGTGCCCGAGTCGGCCGCCCAGCCGGCCACCAACGCCGCCACCAAGCCGGCCGGGGTCAACCTGATCAGCGCGCTCCGGTTCCTGTGGAGCCCGGTCATGGCCAGGCGGACGGCTGTGACGTGGCTGATCTGGTTCGTGATCACGTTCTCGTACTACGGGTTCTTCTCGTGGATCCCCACCCTTCTCGTGCAGCGCGGCATCACGGTGACCAAGAGCTTCGAGTTCTCGATCATCATCTACCTGGCGCAGGTCCCCGGCTACTTCTCCGCGGCCTGGCTGTCGGAGCGGCTCGACCGCAAGAACACCATCGCGATCTACCTGTCCGGCTCGGCGGTCAGCGCGTTCTGGCTGTCGCAGATGGACACGCCCGCCACGATCACGCTCGCGGGCGCGGTGCTGTCGTTCTTCCTGAACGGCACGTACGCGGGCGTCTACTCCTACACCCCCGAGGTCTTCCCCACCTGGATCCGCGCCACCGGAACGGGCCTGTCGAGCGCGTTCGGGCGGGTCGGCAGCATCCTGGCCCCGACGATCATCGGGCTGTCGGCGGCGAGCCTCGGCTTCGGCGGCGTGTTCGGCCTGACGACGGCGGTGCTGGTGGTCGGGGTGGTGTGCGTGGTCGTGTTCGGCCTGGCCACGGCCGGGAGATCACTTGAGGAGCTGACGGAACCCGCCAAGGAGGCGAGCAAATGACCGGATTGAGCGAGCTTGAAGAGACCGTGCGACGGGAGGTGGGAGTGCGGCTGTTCACGGTCCTGGCCTGGGTGCCGGAGCGGCGGGCGCTGCGCCGCGTCCACACCAGCCATCCCGAGCAGTATCCGGTGGGCGGGGAGAAGACCGTGGAGGTCGCCCAGGGCTGGCTGGCCCGGTGCATCGAGGGCCGCGAGCCGTACTTCGGCAAGGACCGGGCCGCGGTACGGGAGATCTTCGCCGACCACGAGCTGATCGAGAGCCTGGGCTGCGGGACGATCATCAACGTCCCGGTGGTCGACCAGGGGGAGGTGCTCGGCGTGCTGAACATCCTCGACGCCGAGGGAAGCTACGACGAGGAGTCGGTGACCGTGGCGCGCTCGCTCGCGCCGCTCGCCGTCCCGGCGCTTCGGTCGTCGGCAGCGCGCGGAGGTGCCGCATGAGCCTGTTGCTGCGTAACGCTCTGATCCTGGACGTGACGAGCGGCGAGTACGCCGAGGGCGACCTGCGCTGCGCGGACGGCCGGGTCGCCGAGACGGGACCGCGGCTGAGCGCGCCGGACGGCACGCGGGTGATCGACCTCGCCGGTGCGCACGTGGTGCCGGGGCTGATCGACGCGCACGTGCACGTCACCGCCTCCACCGCGAACCTCGGCACGCTCGGCTCCATGTCCCCCTCCTACGTCGCCGCGCACAGCGCCCAGATCATGGGCGGGATGCTCGACCGGGGCTTCACCACGGTGCGCGACGCGTCCGGCGCCGACTTCGGGCTGGCCGACGCGCAGGCGGAGGGGCTGATCCGGGGGCCACGGCTGCTGTTCTGCGGCAAGGGGCTGAGCCAGACGGGCGGCCACGCGGACTTCCGCGGCCGGGGCGAGCACCAGCAGGACGACCACCCCTGCTGCGCCGGCGTCGGCCGCGTGGCCGACGGGGTCGACGCCGTACGCGTCGCCGCCCGCGACGAGCTGCGCAAGGGCGCGCACCACATCAAGGTCATGGCCTCCGGCGGCGTGGCCTCCCCGACCGACCGCATCGACTCGACCCAGTACTCCATGGACGAGCTGCGCGCGGTCGTCGAGGAGGCCGAGGCGGCCAACCGGTACGTCGCCGCGCACGCCTACACCGCCCGGGCCGTCAACCGGGCGCTCGAGGCCGGGGTGCGCTCGATCGAGCACGGGAACCTGATCGACGACACGAGCGTGGAGCTGTTCCGGCGGCACGACGCGTTCCTGGTGCCGACGCTGGTGACGTACTGGGCGCTCAAGGAGGAGGGGCTCACGTTCGGGCTGCCCGAGCGGAGCTGGCGCAAGGTGGACGAGGTGCTCGAGGCCGGGCTGGTCGCGCTGGAGCGGGCCGCGCGGGGCGGGGTGCGGCTGGCGTACGGGACCGACCTGCTCGGCGGCATGCACCGGCACCAGAACCACGAGTTCCGGCTGCGGCGGGAGGTGCAGCAGCCGATCGACGTGCTGCGGGCCGCGACGGCCGGGGCGGCGGAGCTGGTCGGGATGGCGGGGGAGGTCGGCACGCTGGCCGTGGGAGCGCACGCGGACCTGCTCGTGCTCGACGGCGATCCGCTGGCCGACATCGGCGTCCTCGCGGACCCCGCCCACTTCAGGCACGTCGTCCAGGCGGGCCGCGTCGTCTCCGGCTGAGCCGGGGCCGCTTCGGGGCGGGCGGCGTTGCATAGTGGCAGGGTGACCACGCTGACGCGCGCCGCTCTCGTGGTGGTCGCGGTGCTGCTCCTGCTGCTCGCCCTGCTGTGGGTGTTCCAGCGGCGGCTGATCTACCTGCCCGACAGCGCGCCCGTGCCGCCCGCCGCCGAGGTCGTCCCGGGCGCGCGGGACGTCACGTTCACGACCGGCGACGGGCTCCGGCTCACGGCCTGGTACGTCCCCGGCACCCGCGGCGTGACCGTCCTGATCGCGGGCGGGAACGGGGGCAACCGGCGCGACCGCGCCCCCTTGGCCCGCGCGCTGTCGGAGCACGGGTTCGCGGTGCTCCTCATGGACTACCGCGGCTACGGCGGCAACCCCGGCAGCCCGACGGAGGAGGGGCTGCGCCAGGACGCCCTGGCCGCCCGCGACCACCTCGGCGACACCCGCGTCATCTACTTCGGCGAGAGCCTGGGCGCGGCCGTGGTCACCCGGCTCGCCCTGGAGCGCCCGCCCGACGGCATGGTGCTGCGTTCGCCGTTCACCGACCTGGCCGCCGCCGGGCGGGCCAACTACCCGTTCCTGCCGGTCAGGACGCTGCTGCGGGACCGCTTCCCGGTCGCGGAGAGCATCCGGCGGGTGCGGGCGCCGGTCATCGTCGTGTACGGCACCCGCGACACGATCGTGCCCCCGCGGCTCAGCAGGGCGGTCGCCGAGGCGGCGGGCGAGCGCGCCACGACCGTCGAGGTCGCCGGGGCGGGCCACAACGACCTGGTCATGCTGGCCGGCGACGAGGTCGTGGGCGCCGTGGTCGACCTGGCCGGACGAATAAATCAGTAGTTCCACACCCCCTCATCGTGTACGTTCAGGAACGGAAGGATTACGTACGGTAACAATAGGGGGCCCAGTGAGACTCGTTCGCGCCGCAGCGGCGGCACTCTCCCTGGTCATGACCACCACTCCCGTCGCCGCCGAGTCGGCCCCGTCCGCGCTGGTGCGCACCGACAAGGGCATGGTCAAAGGCGAGGTGCGCAAGGACCACCGGGCCTTCCGCGGCATCCCGTACGCCCAGCCGCCCACGGGCCCGCTCCGATGGCGGCCGCCGCAGCCGGCCAAGCCGTGGACGGACGTCCGCGACGCGACGGCGTTCGGCAGCCAGTGCGCGCAGCTCGCCGAGCCCTACGGCGGCAAGACGTCGTACGGCGAGGACTGCCTCTACCTCAACGTCACCGCGCCGCGCAGGGGCCGCGACCGGCCGGTCATGGTGTGGCTGCACGGCGGCGGCAACGCCGGCGGCAACCCCGCCTTCTACGACCTGACCAGGATGGCGACCCGGGGCGGCGTCGTGGTCGTGAGCGTCAACTACCGGCTCGGCGCGCTCGGCTGGCTGGCGCACCCCGCGCTGGAGACGGGCGAGCGCTACCAGAGCGGCAACTACGGGCTGCTCGACCAGCAGGCGGCGCTGCGCTGGGTGCGGCGGAACATCGCGGCGTTCGGCGGCGACCCCCGCAACGTGACGGTGTTCGGGGAGTCCGCCGGAGCCGCCGACATCTGCGCCGGCCTGGCCTCTCCCACCGCCGCCGGGCTGTTCGACAAGGCGATCGTGCAGAGCTTCAGCTGCTCCTCCCCCACCCGCACCGAGGGGCAGGCGGAGGCCGAGGGGGCCAGGTTCGCCGCGGCCGTGGGCTGTGCCGCCGGGGCCGCCGCCTGCCTGCGGGCGCTGCCGGTCAAGACGCTGCTGGAGGCGTTCCGGGGCCACAACCCGTACCCGGTCGCGGGCGGCGACCATGTGCTGCCGCTCCAGCCCCGCGCGGCGATCGAGAGCGGCCGGATCAACCGCGTGCCCGTCATGCACGGCAACACGCTCGACGAGATGCGCCTGTATGCCGGCCTGACCTACCCGAAGCCGATCACGCAGGCGCAATACGAGCAGTTCGTGCGCGCCACGTACGGGGCCAACGCCGGCCAGGTCCTGGCCCGCTATCCCGCCACCGGCCCCGACCTGCGGATCGGGCTGGCCACCATGCTGACCCACGGCACCGGCCCGCTCGCCACCTGCACGCACCAGGACGCCTTCGGCCTGCTCTCCCGGGCCGGGGTCGAGGTCTACGCCTACCAGTTCGCCGACCGCGCCGCGCCGCCGCTGATGGACGTGCCCGGTTTCGAGGAGGGCGCCGAGCACGCGACGGAGCTGGTCTACCTGTTCCCCGGCCTGCTCGGCCGGCTCAACGCCGAGCAGGAGAAGCTGTCGAACGCCATGATCGGCTACTGGACGTCGTTCGCCCGCGACGGCCACCCGAACGCCCCCTGGGTCCCGCGCTGGCCGCGCTTCAGCGGCTCCGGCGACGTGCTCAGCCTGGCGCCGGGCCGCGGCGGCATCCACCTGACCGACACCGCCGGCGCCAGCAATTGCGCCTTCTGGGGCTCTTTGCAGTCATGAGGGCTCATAATGCGGGTTGTCCCTGAAGATCCGCGAGCCCCCGAGGTGAGCCATGAAACCGCTCCGCGCCGTCGTGGCCGCCGTGGGGGTGGGGGCGCTTCTGGCCGGCGGCTTCCTGTTACTGCGCGGCGGCGGCGACAACCCGCCGCCGCGTGATCGCCTGACGGTCGCGCCCATGGTCGTGCGTCCCAACGTGCTGGTGGACGCCCAGGGCGCGGTCCTGGAGGAGCTCACCGGCGACTGCTCGGCCAGCCGCTACCCGTACGTCTGCATTCAGGCGAAGAAGGACCTCGACGAGGACCTGCTCCGCCGCGGCGGCCTGACCATCGTGACGGCGATCGACCAGCGCGTGCAGCGCGCCGCACAGCAGGGCATCGACCGGTACGTGCGCCGCGAGGACGCGCCGGTCGCCGCCCAGGCCATGATCGTGCCGGGCACCGGCGAGATCAGGGCCCTGGCTGCCAGCCGCGCGCCCGGACCCGGCGCCGAACCGCCCACCGACCGGTTCGGCTTCCAGCAGGGCACCACGGCGATGGTGTACACGCTGACGGCCGCGCTGGAGAGCGGCATGCGCTACGACGACGGCTTCCCTTACCTCAGCCAGTATCGGGCGGCGAACTACCACGCGTTCAAGAACTGCGAAGGTCAGAACGTCGCCGAGCCGTCATTCTCGATCGTCAACAGGGAACGCGACCACGGCGCGTTCACCACCCTGCGCTCGGGCACCCGGACCGCCGAGAACACGTTCTTCATGAAGCTGACGGAGAAGGTCGGTCTGTGCGAAAGCGTGCAGGTGGCCAAGCGCCTCGGGCTCAAGCGGGCCGACGGCCTGCCGTTCCAGGAATTCGAGACGTTCCCGTTGGGGATCAACGAGGTGGACCCGGTCTCGCTCGCCGGCTCGTACGCCACCCTCGCGGCGCACGGCAGGCGGTGCGAGCCGCGGCTGGTCACGGAGGTGCGCGGCGACTCGGGCGTCGTACGTTCCTTCCCGGCGCGGTGCCAGGAGGCGCTGGAGCCCGCGGTCGCCGACGCGGTGACCGGCGTGCTGGCGCAGGCGCTGGCCAAGGGCCCGCTCAAGGGGCTCAGCCGGGACGCGGCGGGCATGGAGGGCACCGCTGACGAGTTCTCCACCGCCTGGTACGCCGGCTACACCCCCGACCTGGCCTCCGCCGTCGCGCTCGGCGACCCGCGCGGCGCGGTCAAGCACAAGCTGTCGGACATCACCATCGGCGGCCGTCGCTACCGGCACGTCGAGGGCACGTCGATCCCCGGCCCGATCTGGAAGTCCTCGATGACGGAGGCGCTGGCCGGCAGCGCGGGGACGGCGTTCGCGAAACCGGACCTGGCGCGCTTCGGCGGCTGCCGCGACCACTGCGCCCCGTAACCGCTCCGGCTCCCCCGATCAGGCGGGGTGGTCGAGGAGTGACTCCAGCTCGGCGACCGCGTGGGCGCGGTGGATGTCGAGGGTCGTCACCGCCTCGTCGGCGGCGAGGCGGCGCAGGGCGTCGAGGGTGGCGCGGTGCTCCTTGACGACCCGCTCCCGGTTGCCCGCGTCGCCGTAGTACATCGACCGGTAGGCGTCCGTGGTGTCCCACAGGGTCCTGATCAGGCGGACCAGCCGGGGCATGCCCGCGCAGTCGAACAGTGTCATGTGGAACAGCCGGTTGGCCGTCGCCATGGCCAGCACGTCACCCGCCGCGGCGGCCCGCTCGACCTCCTCCTGGGCCGACTCCAGCCGGGAGAGGTCGTCGTCCGTGAGCCGCTCGACGGCCCGCCGGACGGCCTCCTCCTCCAGCAGCTCACGGATGCGGTAGACCTCGCGCAGGTCGTCGAGGGAGAGCATGGCGACGCAGTAGCCCTTGTGCGCCTTGTAGGTGACCAGGCCCTCGCCTTCGAGCGTCTTGAGCGCCTCGCGCAGGGGGACGCGGCTGACCTGCAGCTCCTCGGCCAGCGCGTCCTGCCGGATGGGGGCGCCGGGGCGCAGGCGCCCGGTGGTGATGGCAAGGCGGAGCTCGCCCAGCACGAACTGCTGGGCCGTCGGCGGCCTGCGTCGTGCCTCGTCCGAACTCATCGCCCCAATATCTCACGAACCCATTCCTCGTCCTCCCCCAGCCGGGGCGGCCGGTGGCGGTAGGAGGGCGGGGTGGCGCTGAGCCGCAGCGGGTTGGCGACCTGCCCGACCCCGTCGAGCTGAACGGAGGGCTCCAGGCCGAGGTCGTCGGCCAGGGCGAAGGCGGCGGCCAGGTCGTTGATCGGGCCGCAGGGCACCCCGGCGGCGGTGAGCGTCTCGAACCACTCGTCGGCCGTGCGGGCGGCCAGCGCCGCGTTGAGCTCGGCGACGAGCCCGATGCGACCGGCGACCCGGTCCGCGTTGGTGGCGTAACGAGGGTCACCGGCGAGGTCCGGGCGGTCCAGCGCCCCGCAGAGGGCCTGGAACTGGCGGTCGTTGCCGGCCGCGATCACGATCGGGCGGTCGCCGGCCTCGAAGACCTCGTACGGGACGATGCTGGGATGCCGGTTGCCCATCGCCTGGGGGACCACTCCGGCGGCGGCGTAGGCGGAGGCGTGATTGGTGAGCGCCGACAGGAGGGACGACAGCAGCGAAACCTCGACGTGCTGCCCCTCGCCGGTGCTGTCGCGGTGGCGGAGCGCGGCCAGGATGCCCAGCCCGGCGTGCAGGCCGGTGATCACGTCCACCAGCGCCACGCCGGCCTTCGTCCCGGGCCCGCCGGGCTCGCCCGTGACGCTCATCAGCCCGCCCACCGCCTGCGCGATCAGGTCGTAGCCGGGCAGCCCGGCCCCGGGTCCCGACCCGAACCCGGTGATCGAGCAGTACACCAGCCCGGGGTTGAGCTCGCGCAGCGAGGGGTAGCCGAGCCCGAGCCGGTCCATCGTGCCGGGCCGGAAGTTCTCGACCACCACGTCCGCCCGGGCGGCCAGCGCCCGGGCGACCTCGACGTCCGCGCGCAGGTCGAGGGCGATCGAGCGCTTGTTGCGGTTGACGCCGAGGAAGTACGTGGCCTCGCCGTCGGGCGCGTACGGCGGCCCCCAGGCGCGGGTGTCGTCCCCCGCGCCCGGCCGCTCCACCTTGACCACCTCGGCGCCCAGATCGGCCAGCAGCATCGTGGCGTACGGCCCCGCCAGCACCCGGCTGAAGTCCGCCACCAAAAGCCCCGACAGCGCACTAGTCACGCCGGCGCCCCGAGGTAGACGGTCATCGTGTGGGTGAAGAACTCGCGGGCCGCCCGCCCCTGCTCCTTGGGCCCGAACCCGCTCTGCTTGACCCCGCCGAACGGCACGTACGGGAAGGTCCCGGCCGACTCGGAGTTGATGTGCAGCACGCCGACGTCCAGCCGATCGACCGCCTGCAGGGCCACCCCCAGGTCCCTGGTGAAGATGGCCGCCGACAGGCCGTGGTCGCTGAGGTTGGCCAGCCCCAGGGCCTCCTCGGTCCCCGACGCCCGCACCACGCCCACCACGGGCCCGAACAGCTCGGTACGCCAGAAGTCCACCCCGGTCCCCGGCAGGTCGAGCACGGTCGGCGGCACGAACCAGCCCTCGCCGTCGTACGGGGGGGAGCCCGCCAGCGGCTTGGCCCCCTCGTCCACGGCCCGCGCGACCCCGGACGTCACCCGGTCCCGGGCGGCCGAGCTGACCAGCGGGCCCATCTCGACGCCGGGCGACAGGGGGTCGCCGACCACGAGGCGCGCGGCCCGTTCGGCCACCCGCTCCAGCAGCTCGTCCGCGACCGGGGAGGCCACGATGAGCCGCGAGGTGGCCGTGCACTTCTGGCCCGTGGAGCGGAACGCGCCGAGGCAGACCTGCTCGGCCGCGTGGTCGAGGTCGGCGTCGGCGAGCACGACGGAGGCGTTCTTGCCGCCCATCTCCGTCTGCACCGGCTTGCCCAGCTCGCCGCAGCGCGCGATCACGGCCCGCCCGACCGCCGTGGAGCCGGTGAACGAGATCGCGTCCACGCCGGGGTGGTCCACGATGGCCGAGCCGGCCTCGGCCTCGCCGTACACGAGGTTGAGCACGCCGTCCGGCAGCCCCGCCGAGGTCAGCGCCTGCGCCAGCCGGTAGGCCAGCAGCGGCACCAGCGACGACGGCTTCCACACGACGGTGTTGCCGTAGCTGAGCGCGGGCGCGATCTTCCAGGCGGGGATGACGATCGGGAAGTTGAACGGCGTGATCAGCCCGGCCACGCCGATCGGCTTGCGGACCACGAGGACGTTCTCGCCGGGCCGCGGGGAGGCGAAGATCTCGCCGCTCTCCCGGTCGGCCTCGCCCGCGTAGTAGCGCAGGATCCGGGCCGAGCCCCGTACCTCGGCGACCGCCTCGGGCAGCGTCTTGCCCTCCTCGCGGGCCAGCTCGGCGCCCCACTCCTCGGCGGCGGCGTCCACCAGGTCGGCGGCGGCCACGAGCACCGCCGCGCGGGCGTGGTGCGGCGTCGCCGCCCACTCCGGCGCCGCCGCACGGGCCGCGGCGACGGCCCGCTCCACCTCGGCGGCGGAGGCGAAACGCCCCCGCGCGACCACTTCGCTGGGCCGGGCCGGGTTGGTGTCGGCGAACTCCTCGCCGTCGCCCTCGACCCAGCGGCCGCCGATGAGATTCAGAAGGTCCATGGTCAACGAACCCTAACTGTGCAATATTGGATTTTCAATATTGGATCCAAAATACGGAGGCCATCCGATGATCACCCCGACCGCGCTCTTCGCCATCGACACGCTGCTCACCGAGGAGGAGCGCGAGATCAGGAACACGGTCAGGCGCGTCTGCGACCGGGAGATCCGCCCGAACGTCGCGGAGTGGTTCGAGACCGGCGAACTGCCGGCCCGCGAGCTGGCCCGCACGCTCGGCTCGCTGGGCGTGCTCGGCATGCACCTGGAGGGGTACGGCTGCGCGGGCATGGGCGCGGTCTCGTACGGGCTGGCCTGCCTGGAGCTGGAGGCGGCCGACTCCGGGCTGCGCAGCCTGGTCTCGGTGCAGGGCTCCCTCGCGATGTACGCCATCTGGAAGTACGGCAGCGAGGAGCAGAAGCAGGAATGGCTGCCCGCGATGGCGGCCGGCGAGCGCATCGGCTGCTTCGGCCTGACCGAGCCCGACTTCGGCTCCGACCCGGCGGGCATGCGGACCACGGCCAAGCGCGAGGGCGGCGACTGGGTGCTGAACGGCACCAAGATGTGGATCACCAACGGCTCGGTCTCGGACGTGGCGGTGGTGTGGGCGCGTACGGACGAGGGCGTCAGGGGCTTCCTGGTCCCGGCGGGCACCCCGGGCTTCACCGTGAACGACGTCAAGCACAAGATCTCGCTGCGCGCGAGCGTGACGAGCGAGCTGGTGCTCGACGGGGTGCGCCTGCCGGACGCGGCCATGCTGCCCGGCGCGCGGGGCCTGTCGGGGCCGCTCGGCTGCCTGAACGAGGCGCGGTTCGGGATCGTGTTCGGGGCGATGGGGGCGGCGCTCGACTGCCTGGAGACGGCCATCGCGTACGCGGGCGACCGCGAGGTGTTCGCCAGGCCGCTGGCCTCGTTCCAGCTCACCCAGGAGAAGCTCGCCGACATGGCGCTGGAGCTGGGCAAGGGCCTGCTGCTCGCCGTGCACCTGGGCCGGCTGAAGGAGGCCGGGACGATCACCCCCGAGCAGGTGAGCGCCGGCAAGCTGAACAACGTGCGCGAGGCCCTGGAGATCGCCAGGAAGTGCCGCACGCTGCTCGGAGCGAGCGGCATCACCCTCGAATACCCGGTGATCAGGCACTCCGTGAACCTCGAGTCGGTGCTGACCTACGAGGGCACGTCCGAGATCCACTCCCTGGTCCTGGGCAAGGCGCTCACCGGGATCGCCGCGTTCCACTGATCAGAACGTCTGCCAGGTCGCCTCGGTGACCTGGCACGGCCCGCCCTGGTGCACCCGCAGCCGCGCGGCGACGAGGTCCAGCGCGATCGTCGCGACGGTCTCCCACCGCTGGTTGATCGGCATCGTCTGGTCCGGGTGGGCGCAGACGGGCGCGTCCTCGGGGCCGTGGCTGAGCATGGCCAGCGCCCGCTTGGTGTGGTCGTCGCTGCTCAGACCCTCGGTGTTGGCCCGCAGGTGCTGGAACCTGGCGTACGTGCTGGGCCGGTCGGTGGAATGCCGCTCGTCCTTGGCCAGCGCGGGGTCGAGGAAGTGGTTGCAGTGCTGCAGCACGCCGTCGGGCTCCGGCGGTATGACCGCGACGCCGGCCGGGGAGATCTCGATCGAGGCCGCGTCCGACGAGGTCACGGCCGTGATGACGGTCGAGGCGGAGACGGTGGCCGAGCGCGCGATGTCGGCGGCCTCCTCGACCGTGGTGGCCTCGTCCAGGATCCTGCGGGCGATCAGGTGGACGGGCACGCCGAGGTCGGCCGTGTCGGAGTCGTGGCGCAGGATGTTGAAGTGGATGCCGAGCCCGCCCGTGTTCACCCCGATCTTGGCCAGCGCCCCGGCCTCGGTGAACGTGCGCACGACGTGCCCCGGACGCGGCTCCAGCTCCCAGAGCATGGGCGCGTCGCGCAGGTGGTCGTGCCAGTCCCACGTCTGCACCGTGCGCGGCGCCTCCCCCACCCCGGGCAGCACGACGGAGGTGGAGCACTCCCCCTCGCCGGTCGCGTCGATGGCGGCCAGGATCTCCGTGCGCGCGTTGACGACGGCGACCTGCCAGGGCTCCAGGCCGGCGCCGCGCGCGATCCCCGCGATCTCCTCCGCCAGGTGCGGCGCCCAGTCGGCGGTGCGCTCCAGGCTCAGTTCGCCCCACGTACGGACCTGCGTCGCGGTGGCGCCCGCGACGGTGAACAGGTCGGTGTAGCCGGAGAGGTTGGCACGGATCGCCTTGCTCCGGTGCGTGCCGAGTTCTTTGCCGCGGGCTCGGGGGTCAATCTGCGTCGACGTGAAGCTGGGGAAAGTCATGAACCATCCATCAGGTCGGCGAGCCTGGGGTTCTCGGCCGCGAACGAGGCGCGGACGCGCGCGTACCGCTCGGCGTCGATGTCCTGGCTCAGTTTGAACATGCTCTTCTCGGTATGCACATGCACCCGAAAAGCCACTACCCCCGGCAAGAGCGCCGCGAACCTCTCCCTGGACGCCGGGGTCGGCTCCCAGGAGGGCGAGCGGAGCGACTCCAGCGCCGTGACGGTGCGCTCCACCACGTCGAGCGCGTCGTCGAGCAGTTCCACCCGTCCCGTCACGTGCACGGCCGCGTAGTCCCAGGTCGGGAC
The DNA here is from genome assembly GCF_053587055.1 of Nonomuraea sp. NPDC003707. NCBI lineage: Bacteria > Bacillati > Actinomycetota > Actinomycetes > Streptosporangiales > Streptosporangiaceae > Nonomuraea > Nonomuraea sp. NPDC003707. Next base: position 135,584 of record NZ_JBSFNK010000022.1, read on the forward strand.
GGCCGGGTCGGTCGCGTACACGGTGGGCGAGACGTACCCGTGCGCGCTGGAGAAGACCACGAGCACCTCGGGCGATGACTCGAAGGAGCGCCAGTGGGGGTTGGCGCGGGCCATGTGGCCGAGCAGCGCGCCGCCTTCGAGGGCGCCGCCCTCGAGGATGACGGGGACGTGCGTGGCGACCGGCACGCCGTCCACCGTGCTGACGACCAGGGCGAACGGGTTCCGCCTGACCAGCTCGACCGCCTGGGCCGGGTCCGTGGCGGCGTAACGGGGGAAGACGTGCATCGGGCTACTCCACCGCGCTCAGGATGGCGTCCCAGGCGAGCTCCGACGCGAGCGTCCCGAGGCCGGTGGGCTTGACGCTCACCAGGTCCACCTCGTCCGTGGTCATCGCGAACAGCACGTCGCCGTCGTTCATGGTGTGGAACGGCTGGATGCCGCGGTGCATGGAGCTGTGCACCTGGCGGCCCACCTGGAGCAGCTCGATGTCGGTCAGCTTCACGTTCGTCACCATGACGGTCAGCGTGGTGTTGCCCATGACGGCCGGGGCCGGGTCTCCGACCATCGCGGCGTAGTCGGCGCCGGGGTGGCGGCGGGCGCCGTCCTCGGCGTGGTAGTTGCCGCGCACGATCCCGCCCTGCCGGTCGACGACCGCGCCGACGGCGTTGACCACGGTCGCCACCAGCACCTTGGCCTCGCCGAACGTGCCGAACGCGGCCCCCTGGCCGGCGAACTCGGCCCGGCCGAAGTCCACCTTGCCGGCGCTCGCCGTGCGGCCCGCGCCGCACCGGCCCACCGGGAACTCGCCTTCGACGGCGTTGCGGAGCGCGGCCCGGCCCAGCTCGCCGTCCGGGTAGACGGCGGTCTCCCTGGCCGAGAAGTCGTAGATCACCGCGCCGGACACGAGCTGGAGGTCGTCCCAGCGGGTCCGGTTGTCCCTGCGGGCCAGCAGCTCGTCGCTCACGCCCGCGGCGGCGGCCAGACCGTACACCGAGCCGCCGGCGAAGCAGATGGCGTGGTTGTAGTCGTACCCGCCGCTCATGCCGACCGCGCCGCCGCGCGCGTCCACGGCCGTGCGCGCACCCGCCGGCACGTGGATCACGGTGCACCCGGTTGGGCCCTCCGCGTACTCGGCCGTGCCGACGAGCACGCCGGGCAGGTCGAACGCGACCGACCCGCGCCCGGGGCTGGCCTGCGGGGTCAGCGGCAGGTCCGCGTTGCGCGGGACCCCGGGCGCGAAAGCGGACGGCGTGGCGAGCCGGGGCTCGTTGGTCACAATGCCTCCAGAAGCTGCTTCGAGTACTCGTGGGCGGGTGCCGTGTAGAAGGTGGCGGTGTCGGCGGTCTCGACGATCTCGCCCCTGCGCATGACCGCGATCCGGTCGGCGACGTAGCGGACCGCGCCGAGGTCGTGGGAGATGAACAGGGCGCTGAAGCCGTACTCGGCCTGCAGGTCCTTGATGAGGTTGAGGATCTGCACCTGCACGGAGACGTCGAGCGCGCTGACGGCCTCGTCGAAGACGATGAACCTGGGCCGGGTGACCAGCGCGCGGGCGATGGAGACGCGCTGCCGCTGGCCGCCGGACAGCTCATGGGGGTAGCGCGAGGCGAACGACGCCTCCAGCCCCACGTGCTCCAGCATCTCGGTGACCGCGTCGCCGGCCGGGCGGCCGAGCACGTCCAGCGGCTCGGCGACGCTCTGGCCGACACGCATGCGCGGGTTGAGCGACCAGTGGGGGTGCTGCAGCACGGCCTGCATCCGGCCCGCCAGCTCGCGCCGCCGCTTGGGGAAGGGACGGCCGTCGAACCTGACCGTGCCGGACGTGGGCCGCTGCAGGCCGAGCGCGACCCGGCTGCTGGTCGTCTTGCCCGAGCCGGACTCGCCGACCAGGCCGAGCGTCTCCCCCTCCGCGACGGACAGGGACACGTGCCGCATGGCGTCCAGGTGGATGCGCCGCAGCGGCGGGCCCGCGGCGAAGGTGACGGTGACATCGTCGAGTTCGAGTATCACGCCGCCACCTCCCCCGCGCGGTGGCAGAGCACGTCCTGGTCGCCCACCCGGACCGGTTGCGGACGCTCGTGCTCGCAGCGCTCCTCCGCGAACGGGCAGCGCGGCGCGAAGGCGCAGCCCGGCGACGGCCCGGTGAGCACGGGCGGGCGGCCGGGCACGGGCTCCAGGCGGACGCCGTGGGCCGCGGCGGCGGGCGCCGACCCGGCCAGCGCCGCCGTGTAGGGGTGGGCGGGATGGCCCAGCACCTCGCGGGCGGGCCCGGTCTCGACGACCCGGCCGCCGTACATGACCGCGACCCGGTCGCACCTACGGGCGACGGCGGGCAGGTCGTGGCTGAGCCACAGGATGCTCGTCCCGGCCGCGGCGGCCAGGGAGAAGACCACGTTCAGCACCTCCTCGCGCACCTGGCTGTCCAGCGCGGCGGTCGGCTCGTCCGCGACGAGCAGCTCGGGCTCGGTGGCCATGGCCATCGCGATGGCCACCCGCTGCGCCATGCCGCCGGAGAGCTGGTGCGGGTACGAGCGCACGACGCGGGGGTCGTCGAGCTTGACCCGCCCCAGGTGGAAGCCCACGTCGGCGCCGCGCCCGAGCACCAGGCGGAGCTGGTCGCCGACGCGCATGGTCGGGTTGAGCGAGGCGATCGGGTCCTGGAAGACGAACCCGAGACGTTTCCTGCGCAGGTGACGCAGCCGGTCGGCGGGCAGGTCGAAGACCGGCTCCCCGGCCACCACGACCTCCCCCTCGCTCCGCCGGGCCGCCCTGGGCAGCAGCCGGCCGACGGCGGAGCCGAGCGTGGACTTGCCGGACCCGCTCTCGCCGACCAGGCCGACGGTCTCCCCCTGCGCCACCTCCAGATCGGCGCCGTCCAGCGCCCGGGTCCCGGCGTAGTCGATCACCAGGTTCCGCACCGTGAGCAGGCTCATGTCAAAGACCTCGTCTCCCGGGGTTCGAGCCGGTCGCGCAGCCCGTCGCCCACCACGTTGATCGCCAGGATCGCCGCCACGAGCACGACCCCCGGGCCGAGGATCAGCCAGGGCGCGGCGATCATGTAGGTGCCGCCCTGCTGGATCAGCACGCCGAGCGAGGCCTGCGGCGGCTGCACGCCGAACCCGAGGAAGCTCAGCCCGCCCTCGACCGCGATCCCGACCGACAGCGCGTACGTGCCCTGCACCGCGATCGTGCCCGCTACGTTGGGCAGCACGTGCCGCCCGAGCACGCGTGGCAGCCCGGCCCCGCTGATGACGGCCGAGGTGACGTAGTCGCGCTGCGACACGGCCACGGCGGCGGCTCGCACCAGCCGGGTCATCAGCGGGATCGTCACCAGCACGATGCTGGCCAGCGCCGCCGTCTGCCCGGGGCCGAGCACCGCGGCGACCAGGATCGCGAGCACGATGGCGGGGAAGGAGTAGAGCACCTCCACCAGGCGCATCACCAGCTCGTTCAGGTAGCCGCCGCGGTATCCGGCGATGATGCCGAACGTCGCGCTGAGCGCCGCCGTCACCAGCACGGCGACGGACGACAGCAGCAGCGTCGTGCCCACGCCCTCCATGACGCGCGGCAGCACCGAGCGGCCCAGGTTGTCGGTGCCCAGCCACCAGCCGGGCCCCGGCGGCTGCAGGCGCGGGCCGACGATCGCGTCGGGGTCTCCCCCGGCCCCGACCAGCGAGCCCAGCGCGAACACCACCAGGACCGCCAGGCAGACGAGCCCGCCGATGGACAGCCGGTCCAGCTTCCTCATGAACGCCTCCCCGCCAGCACGCCCAGCCTCGGGTCCAGGACTCCGACGAGCAAGTCGATCAGCACGTTCATCACGATGAACACCGCCGCCGCCAGCAGCACGCCCGCCTGCACGACCGCGTAGTCGCGGCGGCCGACGGCCTGCACGATGTAGGAGCCGACGCCCGGCAGGTTGAACACGTGCTCCACGATGAGCGCCCCGCCCAGCAGGTACGCGGTGATGGTGCCGAGCAGCGTCACCACCGGGGTGGCGGCGTTGCGCAGGATGTGGTGCCGGACGATGAACCACGGCGACTCGCCGCGCCCGACGGCTGCCGTGACGTACGGCTCGACCAGCACCCCGAGCACGGCGTCCCGGGTGGTCCTGGCGGTGACGGAGATGGCGAACACCGACAGGACGGCGGCCGGCAGCACCATCGTGGCCAGGTTCGCGGCCGGGTCCCGGGTGAAGGGCACCCACGTGCCGACCTCCAGGCCGAGCGCGTACCGGGAGAAGACGAACACGACCAGGCTGCCCAGCACGAACTCCGGCACGCTGACGCCGAGCCCGCTGAGCAGCCGCCCCGCCGCGCCGCCGCCGCCCGGCGAGCGGTCTGACTGGGAGCGCACGGCGGTGAGCACGCCCAGGGGCACCCCCGCCAGCGCGCTGGCGATCACGGCCAGCACGGTCAGCTCGCCGGTCACCGGCAGCCGGGCCAGGAGCTCCGTGCCGACCGGCTGGCGGCTGATCATCGAGATGCCGAAGTCGCCGCCCGCGACGGCGGCCAGCCAGTGCCCGTACTGCATGAACACCGGCTGGTCGAGCCCGTAGCGGGCGGCGAGCTCCGCCTTCTGCTCGGCCGTGGCGAACGGGCCCAGCACGGTCTCCGCGAAACCGCCGGGCATCAGGCGCACGGCCGTGAAGATCAGCACGGAGACGCCCAGGAGCGTGGCGGCCGAGCTGAGCGCCCGGCCGGACCACCACATCAGCAGGCGCATGGTTACTGGGTCTTCTTCACGCGGGCGTCGGCGATCAGGCGCAGCACGTTGCCGTACCCCTCGGTGGCGTACAGGCTGGGGCTGAGCGCGTCGGTCCGGAACGCGATCGTGGCCGGGCGGGTGACCAGCGGGATCATCTGCGCGTCGGTGTCGGCCTTGGCGCAGACTGCCGCCAGCGCCTTGTCGCGGGCGGCTCCCGCGGGTTCCTTGCCGGCTGCGTCGATGAGGGTGTTCAGCTCCTTGTCCGGCTTCATGAAGCCGACGTTGAAGCCGGCCGTCTCCGGGTTCCACCACTTGGTGACCATGCCGGGGTCGGCGTAACCGGCGAACCACGACATCGCGGCGTCGAACTCGGCGGGCGCCTTGCCGTACACCTTGCCCGACCAGCTCGCCTCGTCCAGCTGCTCGATCTTCATGGTGATGCCGGCCTGCTGGAGGTTCTGCTGGATCACCTGGGCGACCGCCGGGGCGGGCTCGGTGGAGAAGATGCTGAGCGTGAACGTCAGGTTCTGGGCGCCCGCGTCGGCCAGCAGCTTCTTCGCCTCGTCCACGCTCTTGGACGCCGACGGCAGCGCGGCCGGGTCGCACGCGCCCGGCAGGCCCGCCGGGGTGACGGCCGTCGGCTTGCCCTTGCCGCCGAGCGCCACGTCGGCGATCTGCTTCGGGTCGAGCGCGATGGCGACGGCCTGGCGCACCCTCGGGTCGGCGAACTTGGAGCCGGCCGCCTGGGTGTTGAGCATGAGGTAGTAGAAGTCCGTGGTGGCCTGGGTGACGACCTGGACGTTCTTCGCCCCGGCCAGCATGGTCGCCGAGTCGACGTTGCCCAGCGTGGCCAGGGCGGCGCTGCCGTTCTGCAGGGCGGCGATGCGCGCGGCCTCCTCGGGGGCGATCGTCACGTTGACGGCGTCGGCGGCCGGCTTGCCCTTGGCCCAGTACTTGTCGTTGCGCTTGAAGGTCCACGACACGTCCTGGCGGTGGTTCTCCACCACGTACGGGCCGGTGCCGAGCAGCGTCTTGGCCGGGTCGACCGACTTGTCGTCGATCTCCTTCATGGGCAGGACGGCGGCGGGGATGTTGGCGAGGGCGGCCAGGAACGGCGTGTACGGCTCGCTCAGGGTGACCTTGACCGCGCGGTCGCCGTCCTTGGCGACCGACTTGACCGGGCCGAGCTGGCCGCGCCAGACCGACTTGGAGGCCAGCAGCCGCTTCAGGCTGCCCACCACGTCGTCGGCCGTCATCTCGCGGCCGTTGGAGAAGGTGACGCCGTCGCGCAGGTGGAAGACGTACGTCTTGGGGTCGGGGGTGTCCCACTTCTCGGCCAGCATGGGCTGCACGCTGAAGTCGGGGCCCACCGTGACCAGCGTCTCGTAGGACAGCGAGAGCAGCTGCCAGGTGGTGGCGACGTCGGCGAGCTGCGGGTCGTACCCGGTGGCGGCGCCGCTGTCGATGTGCACGGCCAGGTTGAGCGTGCCACCGGTGGGGAGCGACGGGTCGGCTGTGGCGAGGTAACCGGTCGGATTGGGCTGGTCGGGGGCTGTGGCGGGGGTGGTGGTCGTTCCGGTGGCGGCGCAGGCCGAGGCCAGCAGGGCTGCCATGACACCGCAGGCCAGGCGTATGGGACGCATGGGCCTCTTCTCCTCTAGTGGCAGGAACGTTCGGCGGCGCTCGGCGGGACGTCGAGCGTGGGGTTGCGGTCGAAGAACCCGACCGGCTTGAGTACGAAGCCACACGTGTCGACCGGCATGATCGGCCAGTCCTCCGTGCGGGGGAAATGTGTCAGGCCGAACGTGTGCCACAGCACGATGTCCTGCCCGTCGATGTCGCGGTCGGCCCTGGTGTAGGTGGGCAGGCCCGCGCCGCCGGGATGCTGGTTGACCAGGTCACCGGCAGGATAGCGCTCTGCGGGATGGTACCGCGTCACCCACAGATGCCTGGTCGCGAACTCGGCCCGCCTGCTGATCGACGACTCCGGGTGCGCGAGCAGGGCCGGCTTTCCCTCGGGGTACAGGGCGTAGCCGACCGGGCGGCCGAGGCGGTTGCGTACGTCGGGGTTGACGACATGCCAGGTGCGCTCCCTGGCGAGGTCGGCGTCGCGCCGCCCCTCCCCCTCGGTGCGCAGCCGCTTCACGGCGCGGCCGAAGGCGTTGCCGTACGGGCTCTCGACCGCGACCGCCTCCACCTCGTCGACCGCGTTCGCCACGCCGTCCACCGTCATGTCCAGCCGGGCGCTGAACAGGTGCTGGTGGTACGGCGCCGCCAGCCCCGGCGCGACCTCCGAGCTGTAGGGCGCGGCGCGGTCGTCGTAGGCGCCGGTGAAGACGATGCCGGTGGCCTTGACCTCCAGCTCGATGGTGCCGTCGAGGTAGAGGTACCAGTAGAAGCCGTAGTCGTAGTTGCCCACCGTGACGAAGAACGAGATCACCAGGCGCCGCTGCCTGCGGGTCTCCCTGGAGCCGTTGGCCGGATCGGTGTGCTTCCACAGCACGCCGTAGTCCTCTTCGTGCATGCAGATCGCGTTCGCGATCACCTTGGGCACGCCGGCTCCGTCCGTCACGACGGCGTCGAAGTAGGTGATCTCGCCGAGGCAGTCGCAGCCGAGCTCCAGGGAGTTGGCCAGCTTGCCGAGCTGGTACTCGCCGGTGTCGAAGTAGTTCTGCCAGAACCGGATCGGGCTCGGGTCACCGTAGGGGACCAGCATCTCCGCCACCGACGCCCGGTAGACGATCGGCCTGACGCGGCCGTCGTCCTCGAAGCCGATCTGGTGCAGGGTGAGCCCTTCGCGCATGTCGTAGCCGAGGCGCAGGCTCCACTTCTCCCAGGTGACCAGGGGGCCGTCGACCGTGAAGCTGGGGCCGTCGGGCTGGGTGATGTGGATGGGCTTCTGCGTGGTCCGGTGCGGGCCCAGGTGGTAGTCGCCGGGCTCGGCGGGGATCGGCTGGGGGCCGGTGTCCACGATCTCCATGACCTCGCCCTTGACCAGGTCCACGTACGCGACCAGGCCGTCCACCGGGTGGGCCCACGGGAGGCTCTCGGGCGTGGGCATCAGGTGCGCCAGCACCCTCGCCACCCGCCGGCCCTTCTCCTTGGGGAGTCCGAAGTTGCCCGCGCTCAGCGCGGCCAGGTAGACGCCCGCCGGGTCCTCGATCCCCCGGCGCCGCAGCGCCTCGGCCCAGGCCGGGTCCTCCCTCAGCACCCGCCTGACCAGGGCGTGCTCCTCGTCCAGCATGGGCACCTGGCCGTCGGTGACCGGGTCGATGGGCCTGCGTTCCTCGACCGTGGCCGCGCCGATCGACACGATCACGTCCTCGGCCGTCTCGGTGGCCAGGTCCAGGAGGAACGCGCGGGCCCGGCGTCCGACGGGGGCGCCCGGCTCGTACGCCAGGACCTCGCCCTTCGGCGGCTCCTCGAGGCCGAGGTAGGACACCCGCACCGTGTCGGTCAGCAGGCCCTCCTGCATCAGGATCCGCCTGACCTCGTCGATCTCCTGCGCGGCGAGGGGGTCGAGAGGATGGGGGTGCTTCCCGGTGGTCAGGTGCAACGCTCCGCCCCTTTCTGATGCCGGAACGTTCCGGCAAGGTTTGGGCTAACTTAGTTGCGACCCCCGGACGGAGACAAGACCCAACCGCCACCCGAAACAGACCGTTTACCGAAGCCCCCACCACCCACGCGGACCTCCGCCCGCCCCTGGGTCGCGCCACCCGACGAGGGAGAACACCGGACGGGCCCGGCACCTCGGGAGACGCGCAGACCGTCGGACGACCCCACCACCCGTGAAACGCGCAGACCGCCGGACGGACTCGCCACACGCGAAACACCGAGACCACCGAAGAACCCCCGCCACACTGGAAACGCCGAAACCACCGGAGGGCCCCGCTGCGCGAGACGCGGAGACCGTCGGGCGGTCCGGTGGGGGCGCGGCGGCTCGCTCGGCGGAAGTGGGCGATCAGGGCCGCTAGCATCGGGGCGTGCGAGCAGACGAGGAGCGCGAGCGGGCAGGCGTGCGCACGGAGGAGCCGGTCACGATCCTCACCGTCGCCAGGGAGGCGGGGGTGTCGAAGACGACGGCCTCCGACGCGCTGCGCGGCTCCGGGCGAGTTTCGGAGCGCACCCGGGAGGCGGTCGCGCAGGTCGCCGAGCGGCTCGGCTACGTGCCCAACGGCTCGGCCAGGCACCTGCGCAAGGCCAGCACCGGCACCATCGGCCTGCACGTTCCCGAGGTCCTGACCCGCTCCTCCTACTACATGTCGTTCGTGTTCGGCGTGGTGGAGCAGGCGGCGCGGCACGACTACGACGTCACGCTGATCACGTCCGGCCAGCGCCGCTCACGGCCGCCGCGCGTGGACGGCCTCGTGCTCGGGGACCCGCTGGGAGGCGACCCCGTGGTGGAGAGCCTGATGGCGACGGGCCTGCCGACGGTCTCGTGCGAACGCTTCCCCGGCTCCCGGCAGGCGGACGGCGTGGTGTGGTCGGAACACGCCTCGATGCTGGGCCGCCTCCTCGACCACCTGCGCGAGTCGGGCGCGTCACGGCCGGCGCTCATCGTGGCCGGGGACGAGAGCGACTGGGCGGCCAGCGTGCACCGGGGCTACCTGGAGTGGTGCGCGGCACACGGGGTTGTGCCGCTGGTGCGACGGGTGTCCTTCGACGCCTCGGGCGACGAGGTCCGCGCCGCCGCCCGCGCCCTCCTCGACACCGCCGGGGGTTCCGGCCGAGGCGCCGACCTAGGGGCTGAGCAGGGCGACGACCGTCCAACCGGCCGTGGGGTCGAGCGGGGTGAAGGCCGGTCCATCAGCCGGGACGCCGGTCAGGGGCTGGATGAGGCGGGGACGGCCTTGGGGCGGGGCGGGGATGGGCCTTTGGATGCCCTGGTGTGTGCGCCGGCCGGGGCGGCGACCGAGGTGGCGCCGCTGCTGCGGGAGGCAGGCGTGAACGTGCTGCTCGCCTCGTGCGTCGACAGCGCCGCCACCCGCCAGTCCGATCCGCCGATCACCGCGATCGACCTGCGACCGAAGGAGGCGGGGGCGAGTTGCGCGGAGTTGCTGTTCGAGCTGCTGTCCGGGGCCGCGCCCCTGGGCACGGAGCGCGTACACCCGATAGAGCTCTCCATCCGCGCCTCGACCCGCCCCCGCCCGTAGCAGCGGCTCAGCCGAAGTTGACGTCGCTGCAGAAGTAGAACGACTGGTCCATGTGCGAGGCCTGCCAGATCGTGTAGATCACGTGACGGCCGGTGCGCGAGCCCTTGCTGATGTTGTTGATCATGTACACGTCACCGGGCGCGTACTTGGGGGTCGTGCGGACCAGCTCCAGGTTGTTCCAGCCCAGGGGCGTGGTGAGGGCGTTGTAGCCCTGGCGGGTGATGTAGACCCTGATGTAGTCCGCACCGTGCCTGGCCTGGTCGCTCAGGCGGATGTTGAAGGTGCTGCCGGTGAGGTTCGCCATCGTCCATGCTCCCGGCTTGTCCATGGAGCGGTAGCGGCCGCCTTCGGTCAGGCCGGCGCTGCACAGCTGGCCGTTGGGGATGACCGCCTCATGGTTGCCGGCGACCCCGTTGCGGTAGAGGCCGTTCCAGTTCCACATGGCGTTGGTGTTGTCCTGCCACGCCTGCCAGCACATGGGGTCCTGCTGCTGCATGGCGGGGTTCTGGAAGTCGTTGCCCCAGCGCAGCCAGCAGCCGTAGTTGCGGGAGGCGGGGTCGACGACCGAGCCGTGTGCCGAGGCGGACTCGGCCAGGGGGACGGCGAAGATCATCGCCGTTGTCAGCAGCACCGCGAGGGCGCGCCGCGCCCAGCGGTGGGGTCCGGCTTGGGGCATAGTGCGATCTCCGTGTTCCGGTCGGGGGGATTCCGGGAAGGGGAGCGCTCCGCGAGGCGACCGTATCTGACCCCGCAAGTACACACAAATGACGGGCTATGTCAGCTCATGGTCATCACCCCGCATACCCAGGTCGGCGTGCCAGATGAGCAGCGGAAAGGGCTTTCCCATCAACCCGGCAGATTGACTGAAACTTTCAGTTATGTCCGATCCGGATGGGATGTATCAATATGTGATCGACCCAGAACTCAAAGTGATGAGAATGGGGGAAGTAGCATGTGAGCGAGGGCAAGGTTCCCGATACTTGGTGGGTGACCGCAATGGCGACGATCGAACCGGCGGGACGCACAGCATTTCCCAGTGCGCCGTTCACTGTCGACGACCTACTCAAGCTCCCGGACGACGGGAACCGCTACGAGCTCTTCAACGGGAGCCTACTGGTGAGCCCTGCCCCCACAGTCCTGCACCAGATCGCCATAACTTATGGGCTGCTTCTCCTCAAGCATGCGGCGCCACCGCAGATGGAGGTGTTGACGACCGTCAATCTAAAAGCCACCAATCAGGACGTCTACATCCCTGACCTTGTCGTCGTGCCCAAAAAGAGGTCGCGAACTACCGGGCTCATGTTCTCGCCTCAGGACGTCCTGCTCGCGGTGGAGGTGGGCAGCCCGAGCACCAAGATGCGGGACAAGGTTCTCAAAGCCGAAGCGTATGGAGACGCGGGCATCCCCGTTTACTGGCGGATCGAGCCGGAAGAAGGGCCGACACTCTGGGTCTACGAGCTCAAAGACGAGTGCTATGACACGCCGGTCCGCTACAAGGCCGGCACGCTCGCGAGCTTTACCTGGCCGTTCCCTGTCAGCTTCGACCCTGCCGAACTGCTCGGCGACTAGCGGCGCTCATCTGGAGCGGTGGTGAGCCAGAGGCGGAGTAAGTGGCGGCGGCGGGACGGCTCGGGGTGGTCCTCGTAGGCGGTGCGGCTGTGCAAGGTCACGTGGTTGTTGAGGAACTGCAGGTCGCCGGGCCGGAAATCCATGGTGAGCGTGAAGCGGGGGTCGTTGGTCAGGTCGTCGAGGAGGGACATGGCCTCCTCCTGCGCCGGGGTGAAGGGCGGCACGGTGGCGCCGCGCTGGGCGGAGCGTAGGTAGTCGGGGCCGTACGCGATGGACACCCCGCCCCCGGGGCGAGCCGCGCAGATCGGCTTGGTGTAGAAGCTGTCGGGGCCGTCGCCGGTGCGGCGGTCGTGCCACCACGGCTCGTAGAGGACCTCGGCCAGGTCAGGCCGGGTGCGCACGACCTCGTTGTGCACCGCCACGGAGCTGACGACGGCGCTGAGCCCGCCGGATTTCGCCGGACGGACACAGAGGAGGGCCACGACGTCTGTCGGGTCGCTGTGGTAGCCGAGCCGGCCGCTGTGCTGGTAGCTCTTGGTCCGCGCATGGGACGGGTCGGCGCCGGTGTCGCGTACGTGCATCAGCGGCGCTCCCTCCGGGGGCTGCGGGACGATGCCGCCCACGTGGGAGGCGAGGCCGAGGGCGGCCGTCTCGCACTGGCGCTCGCTCAGCCCCTCGACGGGCACCCCCTGGATCAGCGCGAAGCCGCGGCCGTGCGTGAGCTCGTCGCGCACCCGGCGCAGGACGGGGCCCAGCGTCGGCAGCCGGAAGCTCTCTCGCGACACCTCGCTCCCCGCCGCGAGCACCCCCTGCCGACGCGCCTCCGTGACCTCACTCCCCGCCGCGTGCACTTCCCGCCGGTGCGCCTCCGTGACCTCGCTCCCCGCCGCGTGCACGGCGGCGAGCACCTCCTGCCGGTGCGCCTCCGTGAGCCGGATCCGCCAGCTGTCGTCGCCTCTCAGCTCCGACCCCAGCCACTCCCCCGGTCCCAGCACCTCCGCCACCGCCATGGCGTCACACCACCTCTCGATCGGCAGACCGTTCGAGAATCACCTTGCCCTTCCGGATCGCCCCGGGCAGCCCCGCATCGCCCACGGCATAACGTCTTCACCCAGGGCGGAACTCGTCGGACGGCGTCGCCCGGGCGGCCAGTGAGGTGTAGACGGTCACCTCGTCCGGCTGGACCAGCCCGTCCTGGATGGCGCAGATGAGGAGTTTCTCCTTGGTCGGCGCGGGGCGGCCGGCGGCGGCGTACTTGACCCTGGCGCGGTCGATGTACTGGCGCACGGTGCGCTCCTTGATGCCCATCCTGGCCGCCACCGACGCCTTCGACATCGACTGGAACCAGAAAAGCAGCGCCGCCCGCTCCTTGTCGGACAGCTGCGGCCGGTGCGGGCCCTCGTCCGTGGCGATCGCCTGGGCCATGGGCGGCGTGACGGACGGCCGGTCGGCCGCCACCTCCAGGATGGTCTCCAGGCAGGACTCCCGGGTGGCCCGGCCCTTGCCGATGAACGCCGACGCCCCCGCGTCCAGCACCGCGCGCACCGTCTCCGGCTCCTCGTGCTCGGAGAAGACGATGACCCGCTGGCCGCCCGCGCACAGCTCGGCGACCCGGTCCACGACCATGGTGCCGTTGAGGTTGAGATCCAGCAGGAGCACGTCGGCCTGCACGCCCCGTACGGATTCGATGGTCGGCCCCTGCGCGACCAGCTCAACCGGGCTCGGCGGCCCGAACCACGACCTCACGCCGTCCACCACCACCTGATGGTCCTCCACCAGGGCGACCGTCACGCGTCCCGCCGCTCCGCCGGCGGGCCCTCCCAGATGCTGTTGACCCATACCTCCCCTCCCTGCCGCTGATAGGTGACGACGACCCCGCTCGGCTCCCGTACCGGGGTGGCGCTGACGGGCAGGTCGTCGTTGTCGGCCACGACGGCCACGCTCACCATTGTGGACATCGCGGACACCGTGACCCTGGCCCGCGATCTCGCCCCGTCCAGCGCCCGTACGGGTGCTCTGAGCAGATCCTCCCGTACGCCGTCCGGCAGCGCGGGCATGCGTTCCCCGAACGGCGGCGCCGTCACCAGGACCTGGCGCCGCTCGGCCGCGTCGATGCGCTCGCGCAGCACCGAAACCAGCTCGTCCGGTACGTCCTCCCGCTCCGTGATGAGCCGCCGCAGCCGCATGGCCCCGGCAGTGCAGTCCTCGCGTACGCGGGGATCCCCCGGGTCGGCCCCGTCGGCGAGCTGTTCGAGCAGCGTCTCCGCCACGTCACGGATCGCGGCGTAACGGCGGATCCGGTCGGCGTGGATGCGCTGGGCGGACTCCCGCCAGGCGTCGTCGGCGGCCAGCCGGCGGGCCAGCAGCGCGGCGTCCTCGGCGCGGACGCGCAGCGTGTGGCAGCCCGCCGCGTAGCCGAGCTGGAGCGTGATGCTCCCCACCATGACCATGAGGTATTTGGCGATGGAGACCCGGTCGTCGGTCCCCGTCACGATCATCGCCGTCAGCATGATCCCGGCGTTGAGCGCGAGGAACGCGATCAGCTCGCGCCGCCAGGCCGGCCGGTTCCACAGGAGCAGGACGCCGACCCAGCCCACCGAGCCCCATCCCCAGTCGCTGGGGCCGAGCAGGTCCTCGGGGCGGCAGGACACGATCACCGCGATGTCCGCGGCCAGCACGACGGCGGCCAGCGCGCGGGCCCTGGCCGGCCCCTCGAACGCCGTGACCAGCGATCGCGCCGCGATCACGACGACCGCCGTGTAGGCGATCCAGGCCACGGCCACCAGCCACGGCCAGCGGAAGGTGGGCCAGCCCGAGACGGTGACGGTGAGGTCATAGCCGGTGTGCCAGACCGCGGTGATCACGACCGCGCCGATCGCGGTGTAGCGGGCGTACCGCTGCGCCACCTCTTCGATGTCATCGGTCATGGCCGCCCCCAACGCCGCGAGCCGCCCCCCGGGCCGCAGATGCCGCCGGTCATGGCCGCCACCACAGGCTCACCCGGGTGCCCTGGTCGCCGGACCGGATGTCGGCGCCCGCGTTCGGGAGCGAGCGCATCGTGTCGAGGATCGACCCGCGCACGCCGAACCGGTCGGACGGCACCCGTTCCATGTCGAAGCCGCCTCCCGCGTCCGCGACCTCCACCCTGATCTCGCCGTCGGACCGGATGGAGACCAGCTCGGCCTCGCGCACCCCGGCGTGCAGCGCCACGTTGGCCAGCGCCTCGGTGACCGCGCGGGCGAACCGCTCCGCGACCTCCCCCGGCACCGTCTCCGGCGTCAGCCGCCTGCGGACGTCCAGCCCCGTCACCCGCCCGGCCACCTCGTCGAGCAGGGCGTCCAGGGCGATGGGCGCGGACTCGGCGCTCGGCCGGTCACGCAGCTTCTCCAGCGCCGCCAGGTCGGCCACCGCCTGCCGGCGCAGGGTGGGCGAGAGCCTGTCGTACGTGCCCAGCCCGACCATCGTCAGCGTGTGCAGCGACGTCTCGTGGACGCTGCCGACCTGGCGCAGCTCGTCCTCGCGGCGCAGCCGCTCGACGATGAGCGCGATCTCGGCGCGCGCGCTCTCCCGCAGGAACGCGTCCGCCGAGGCGGCGGAGCGGCGCAACAGCGTCATCAGCAGCGCGATGCAGAGGATCTGCACGAGGTGGATCCCCAGCGTCCCGGCCACCTCCTGATACGGGGCCGCCAGCCGCATCCCGGCCAGGTACGCCCCCGCCACGACGAGCCCGACGGACACGGCCACCCACGGCCGCCACGTGACCCCCGATACGACGATGGTCATCGTCACCAGCCCCGCGATCCAGCTCGACCCGCCCTCGAGCGCGGCCCCGCCGACGAGATGGCCCTGCGCGAGGCAGAGTGCGACGGTGATGACCGCGTCACCGGCCACCAGCCAGGCCGGAAGCCGCCGGCCGCGCCAGGCCACCCACAGGAACAGCCCTGTCCACACCAGGTCGACCGCGAGCGCGGGCGCCAGCCAGGCGACGGACACCGGTGGAACGGCGCCGAGGGTCGCGGCGACGATCGCCACGAACCCCACCACACCCCGTGCCCCCGCACCGGTGCGCGCGATGGTCCGCTCCATGTGCCTGGTCGCGGAGTCGTATCTCGTGGAACCGGGGAGAGACATGAGCCGCCCGCTCGCGATGACAGCACAAGACGGGCTTCACAATAACGTAAGAGCGTCTGTGTGGCGCCGGGTGGAGACATGGATCGCATCGTCATTTCCCTCGTGCCGGCTCTGCTCGCGGTGTTGACCGCCTCCCCGCACCCTCGCTCCCCGCGCGTCCCGCGGCACGACGGCTGATCGGCCGTCATTCGCTACGACGGCCGATCAGCCGTCAGTCGCGTCCGCTCGGCAGCGCGTGTACTGGGCTGCGGGTCGCGACGATGCGACGAGAGGGGACCTCATGACCTTGCTGGTGATCTCGATCCTGGTCGGCTGCCTGTCGGTGATGACGGCCCGCGGCCGCCGGGGGAACTGGCCGCCCGGCATGCCGGTGGCCCGGCCGCGCCTGGTGGCGGTGGGGGGCACGTACGAGGGCTCACGCGGGCGGCCGTCGGACGCGTACGTCATCCAGGAGCGGCTGGTCGCGGCGGCCCGCGGCGCGGCCGGCGGCGGGGCGGCCCACACGGCCGCGGCCCTGGCCCTGGGTGCCGTGGTCGGCGCCAGGCCGAAGTACCAGGAGAACCTGGACGAGTGCGCACAGGCGGCGCATCGCGCCGTGCGGACCGCGTCCCTGCGCGGCGGCGCGGGGTCCGCCATGGTCACCAGCCTGGACGTGATCGTCCTCGAACCGGGCGAGAGCCCGCGCCTGCGCTTCGCGCACGTCGGCGACGGCGCGATCTGGCACTGCCCGAAGGGCGGGCGACCGCAGCAGCTCACCACGTCGCACTCCTTCGGCGACGGCCCGCCGTTACGCGGGATCGGCTTACCCTCGGAGCTCAACCCCGAGGTCGGCGCCGTTCCGCTCCGTCCTGGCGACCGCGTCGTGGTCGTCACGAGCGGCGCGATCAGGGCGCTGGGGGCGGCGCGCATGAAGGAGCTGGTCACCGGGGGGATGTCGCCGAGCGCGTGCCTGGACCGGCTGTACGACGAGATGGCCGCGGCCGACCCCAAGGACGACGCCACGGTGATCATCGCCGACTACGCCACCGCCTGAGACGCCCGCGCGGCCCGGGATCCAGGTGGCGTGCCGATTTCGTGGTAGGGCCGCCTCATGAGCCGATGACGCTGGTGGGAAGCTCCGGTCTCGCGTCCGTCCAGCCGGAGGCGGTCAGGGCGGTCCACGAGGTCAGTGCACGTGTGTCCCGTTCCTCCGCGGCCAGCAGCCGGCCCGAGGTCTCGTCGATGACGATCCGCCGGCCGCTGCCCGACAGCTCGATGCCCGTCCCGGCGCGTCCGATCGGGTCGGTGGTCGCCCCGGTGTTCCGCATTCGCGGCACGTCCGCCAGCACGCGGTAGAGCGCGGCGCGCAGCCGGGGAGTCGTCGGAAGTTGCGAGAGCAGGCTGGTGGCCTGCGTGTACAGGGACTCGTCGTCGGCCCGCTGACCACTTCTCCGGGTCCACCCCTGGAGCACCTGCCGGAGCTTCGCCACGTCGGTCGGCAGGTTCATGACCTCCTTCGTGGTGACGTGGGTGGATCCCACCTGGGGATAGGAGACTTCAGGAGCGAGCTCGTCGTCGAGCCGTACGGCGAACGGCGGCGCCGGCACCACACCTCCCACGCCGGGAACGCCGGGCCCTTCGCAACCGCCGAGCCGGTACGCTCCCTGCCGCCGCCAGGTCTCCTCGTCGGCCTCGGTGAGCGGCTTCCCTGACTGGGCGGTGACCACGAGCCAGCTGGGATCCCGACCCGACTTCGCCATCCAGACCTCGTGGGTGCACGTGACCCGGTAGTTGACCAATCGAGGCTCCATGCCGGCGGGCGCCTCTCCCCCCGCCCCGACAGCCATGCTCTGACCGATGGTGTGCCAGTACCGACCGGTCGCCGGGTTCGCGTTCTCGATGCGATCCGCGGCGGCGAGCAGCACCGTACGGGCGGGCTCCAGGGAAGGCGTAGCGCCCTCGCTCCGGACCAGGACGACGGCCGCGACCGCGACGGCCGTCGCGACGGAGGCGAGCCGGAAGGCGGTCAAGAGGCGCGGCCGCCTGCGGCCGGGCTCTGCCGGCGCCTCGGCGGCCGCCATGACCAGCAGGTCGTCGGCGGACACGCTCGATCCGCGGTCCAGCGAGGCCGGTCGCGCCATGGTGAGCAGGCGCATCGCGTCGGGCTTACGGCTCATCGGGGTCCCCTCCCTGGAACGGTCACGGGCTTTCGGGATGCGGCGGTGTCCGCGGCGTCGATCGCCGACTGCAGCCGGCGGCGCGCCCGATGCAGCCGGACGAAGAAGGCGGCTCTGGTGCAGCCCAGCACCTGGGCCGCTTCGGCGGTGGACAGGCCGTGCCAGGTGGTCAGGGTCAGGATCTCCTTGTCGTCGTCGGACAGGGTGGCCAGCGCGCGGAGCACGGTGAGCCGCTCGGTGGCGTGTTCGCCCACGTCGGCGACGGCCTCCGTGATCCACGTGCGCAGCTCGGCCTCCAGGGATTCACGGCGGGCGGCCTGCCGGAAGTTGTCGCGCAGGATGTTGCGGGCGACGCGGAAGAGCCATTGCAGCTGTGCCTGGTCGGGGATGTCGTCGAGACGCCGCCAGGCGACCAGGAAGGTCTCGCTGACCACTTCCTCCGCGAGTTGGTGCCCGGCTCGGCCGGCCGCATAGCCGTACACCCGCGTTTGGTAGGTGTTGTAGAGCACGGTGAAGCGCTCATGTCGGTTGGGCAAGCCCGTTCCTTCGGTCGGGAACACGTCTTTCATGGCGTATGTGGTCCGAAGGAAGGATTTCTTACATCCCCGGCTTAAGCTCGTGAGCGTGACCGTACTGCACGGCATCAACCCCGATGTCCCGCATTCGGCCCGCGTCTATGACTACTGGCTGGGCGGCAAGGACAACTTCGAGGCCGACCGCCGGACGTCGGCACGGGCATCCCGACCCAGGGCAACACCCACGAGGTCGCGCAGGCGCAGGCGCCGGACGCCCAGGACGGGCGAGCGGATCACCCGCTACTTCGACGGGTTCGACCTGGTGGAGCCGGGGCTCGTGGCGGTCTCGGAGTGGCACCACACGCCGCTCTTCGCCGACCCGGCGACCTGGATGTACGCCGGGGTGGGCCACAAGCGCTGACCTCCGCCGACGCCGAACCCTGAGAGCGAGCTGTGGACCCGGCGCGAGCCGCCGCAAGGCGGTTTAAGGTTCAAGCAGCGGAAGGACGCGCGGACAGGACGGCGGAGTGTGAGCACAACGGTGGAGACCGGGCGGGCCAAGGAGGGCGGCTCCCCTGCTCCCGGGAAGCGGCGCAGGCGGTGGCTCGCGTGGACGGTCGTCGCGTTGCTGGCCCTGTGGGCCGTCATCAGGGTCGCCGGCATGGAGGGCGGCTCGTTCGTGACCCAGCTCATGACCGTGACCCCCATCGGGGCCGGCCTGGCGGCGCTGACCGCGATCCTGTCCCTGCTCAGGCGCAACCGCCCGGCCGCGCTCGCCGCGGCTCTCGTCTGCGCGGTGCTGGTGTCGGTCGTGACGCCGCGGGCCTTCAGTGCCGAGCAGCCGCCCGCCAAGGGCGCGCCGCTGCGGGTGCTGTCGGTCAACCTGTTCGGCCGCGGTGACGCGCAGACCGTCGTCGACCTGGTACGCAGGTTCGACGTCGAGGTGTTCAGCGCCCTGGAGCTCACCCCGGCCGAGGTCGAGCGCCTGGACGCGGCCGGGCTGAAGCAGCTCCTGCCGTACCGGGTGCTGCAGGCGGACTTCGGCGCCACCGGCAGCGGCATCTTCTCCAAGCATCCGGTGACGGAGCTGACCGGCCTGTTCACCCCGATCGGCCACAACATGCCCGCCGCCACCGTGGCGCTGCCCGGCGGCGGCAAGGTCGAGTTCGTGGCCATCCACCCCAATCCGCCGCTCGGGCGCATGGAGGCGGAGTGGAAGGCCTCCCTGCGCGCGCTCCCCCCGGCCTCGCCGTCGGCGATCCGGGTGCTGGCCGGCGACTTCAACGCCAGCCTCGACCACCGCGCCTTCCGCGACCTGCTCGACCGCGGTTACGTGGACGCGGCCGACCAGGTGGGCAAGGGCCTGATCCCGACCTGGCCGAACGGCCGGGCCGTGCCGCCCGTCATCTCCATCGACCACGTCCTGGCCGACCGGCGGGTGGCCGTGAACCGGGTCGAGATCGTGGACGTGCCCAGGACCGACCACCGCGGCGTCTTCGCCGAGCTGCGCCTGCCCTAACCGGCTCGGCGGGCCGGCGTCTCGTGGGTGGTGAGCCGCCGCTTCGAGCCGAGCACGACGGTCTCGCCGGTGAGCCGGACGGCGGCCCGCAGCGGCAGGTCCTCGGCGGAGGGCCCGGCGGACAGCACGATCGTCCCAGGCTCGACGATGCGCCGCAGGTCGGGACCGGTGTACGAGAACGCGTCCGCGGGCACCCCGAACGCCACCGCCCGCTCCTCCCCCGGCTCCAGCGCCACCCTGGCGAACCCGATGAGCTGCACGACGGGCCTGGCGACCTGCGCGACCGGGTCGGAGGCGTAGAGCTGCACGACCTCCTCCGCCGGCCTGGCGCCGGTGTTGCGCACCTTCACCAGGGCCTCGACCGAGCCGTCGGTGGGGCACTCGGCCGTGTCCGTCGTCATGGCCACGTACTCGACGGCCGAGTACGACAGGCCGTGCCCGAAGGCGTACGCCGGAGTGGGGTCCAGCACCGTGATGCCCTCCGCCCTCCTCCCCAGGGGCGGCTGGAGGTAGGTGGACGGGCTGATCGGCGGCGTGCCGGGGATCTGCACCGGCAGCCGCCCCGACGGGTTGACCCGCCCGCTCAGCACGCCCGCCACCGCGGCCGCACCCTCCACACCGGGGAAGAACGCCTGGACCAGCGCGGCCACCCGATCCTTGTAGGCGCCGAGCGCGTACGGCCGGCCCGAGACCACGACGAGCACGGTCGGCGTGCCGGTCGCGAGGACCGCTTCGACCAGGTCGGGCTGGAGTCCCGGCAGCCGCAGGTCGGCCACGTCGCAGCCCTCGCCCGACGTGCCCCCGCCGAACAGCCCCGCCCGGTCGCCGACGAACACGAGCGCGAGATCCGCCTCGGCCGCGACCTCGGCGGCCCCGGGGATCCCCGACGCGTCGTCGCCCGACACCTCGGCGCCGAGGCAGTGGCGCACCTCGGCGTAGGGGAACTCCAGCGCGAGGCTCTCCCTGATGGACGGGATGGGCAGGCCCATGCCGTGCTCCGGGTAGCGGTCGAGCACGTGGTTGGGGAAGGCGTAGCAGCCCATGAGGGTGCGCGGGTCGTCGGCGCACGGCCCGATGACGGCGAGCCGGGCGGTCGTGCCGGGGCCGATCGGCAGCAGGCCGTCGGGGTTGCTCAGGAGCACGATGGAACGTTCCGCGATCTCGGCGGCTATCCCGCGGTTGCGCGGGCTGTCCAGATCGACGTCGTCCGCGCCGTCGGGGACGAGCGGGCCGCCGTCCAGCAGGCCGAGCTCGATCTTCTGGCGCAGGACCCGGCGTACCGACTCGTCGACCAGCGCCTCCTCGACGTGACCCGCGCGGACCTTCGCGACCAGGTGCGCGCCGTACGACACCGTCTCGGGCAGCTCCACGTCGACGCCCGCCCGCAGCGCCACCTCCCCGGCCGCGGCGTCGTCCTCGGCCACCCGGTGCGTGGAGGCGAGGAACGGGACGGACCAGTAGTCGGACACCACGGTCCCGTCGAACCCCAGCTCATCCCGCAGCAGCCGCCGCAGCAGGTCGGCACTCGCCCCGACCGGCACGCCGTCGAGGTCGGTGTAGGAGCACATCACCGAACGCGCGCCGCCCTCGTGCAGCGCGACCTCGAACGGCGGGAGGATCACGTCGGCGAGCTCGCGCGGCCCGATGCTGACGGGGGCGTGGTTGCGGGCCGCACGCGAGGCCCCGTACCCGGCGAAGTGCTTCAGGGTGGCGATGATCCCGGCGCCTTCGAGGCCCCGCACGTAGGCCGTCCCGATCCGGCCCACCAGGCACGGGTCCTCGCCCAGGGACTCCTCCACCCGCCCCCAGCGGTAGTCGCGTACGACGTCGAGCACCGGCGACAGGCCCTGGTGCACGCCCGCGGCCCGCAGGTCGCCGCCGATGGCCGCGGCCATGCGCTCGACGAGCTCCGGGTCGAACGTGGCCGCCCAGGCCAGCGGGGTCGGGTACGCGGTCGCCCCGAACGTCGCGAACCCGGTCAGGCACTCCTCGTGGGCGATGGCCGGGATGCCGAGCCGGTTCGACGTGACCACGAGCTCCTGGAGCTTGCGCAGCCGGGCCGCGCCCTCGGCGGCGGACAGCGGGGCGGTGCCGTACACGCGGGTGAGGTGCCCGAGCCCGTGGGCCAGCTGCTCGTCCAGCCCTTCGGCCTTGTCGAAGCGGTCCTGCATGGGCGCCACGTTGCCGTGCTCGGGCCCGTTCTGCAGCCAGACGGAGCCGAGCTGCGCGACCTTCTCCTCCAGCGTCATCTCCGCGAGGAGGGACTCGACCCGTTCGCCGACCGTCCGCGCGCTGTCCCGCCAGGGTGCCAGACCCGGCGCGTTCACTGATGTCATGGCCTTCCTTCTGAAACCTTCGAAAGCTCATTCCGATCATTGAATTCGGACTCTAGGTGCCCACCGCAAAAGCCGTCAAGAATATTTCGATGGGTCGCCGAAACTTTCGGACTGCGGCGTTATCAAGGAAAATTGCGAGGAATCCGACCACGCTGCCGCGCAGGCACACTGGCCAGGTCAGCACCCCAGGACGCGCCTGGAAAAGATCGAGCGGGGGTCACCGCAACGGCAGGCGACTGTCACCGGAAGGCTAGCCCGAAAATGTGTTCGAGCGTGGAATTGTCGTCATGCCCCGGGACACCCCCGGGGCCGCCGACAGCGAGGGGAATGCCTTGCCCGTTCTGAGATCCTTACGCGTGGCCGCGCTCGCGCTGGTGAGCGCCGCCGCGCTCGTCCTGCCCGCCTTACCCGCTCAGGCCACGGGTCCCGACGTGGTCGTCCGGTGGAACCAGACGCTGCTCACCGCGGTGCGCACCGGCACGCTGGGGCCGCCGCTCGTGGCCAGGGCGCTGGCGATCGTGCACACCTGCGCCTACGACGCGTGGGCCGCCTACGACGCGGTCGCCGTCGGCACCCGGCTGGGCGGCTCGCTGCGGCGGCCCGCGGCGGAGCGCACCGATGCGAACAAGGCCAAGGCCGTCAGCTTCGCCGCCCACCTGGCGGCGGTCGACCTCTATCCGGCGCAGCGGGCCACGTTCGACGCGCTGATGACCGACCTGGGCTACGACCCGGCCGACACGTCGAGCGTCCCGGCGCAGACCGGCGTCACCGCCTGCCAGGCGGTGCTCGACTACCGCCACACCGACGGCTCCAACCAGCTCGGCGGCTACGCCGACACCACCGGCTACGCGCCCGTCAACGCCCCCGTGGTGGTGGCCGACCCGCTGACCTCGCTCAACGATCCCGGCCGGTGGGCGCCGCTGACGTTCGTCAACCGGGCCGGGGCGACGGTCACGCCGCCGTTCCTCGCGCCGCACTGGGGCCAGGTGGCCTCCTTCAGCGGCACCGCCCGCGGCCTCGCCGACGCCGTGCCCCCGCCGTACGCCTACGGCTCGTCCGGCTTCCGCACGCAGGCCGCCGAGATCGTGTCCATCACGGCCGCGCTGACCGACCGGCAGAAGTCGATCGCCGAATACTGGGCCGACGGCCCCAGCAGCGAGACGCCGCCCGGCCACTGGAGCCTGTTCGCGCAGCAGATCTCGGCGCGCGACCACTACGGTCTCGACCAGGACGTGAAGCTGTTCTTCGCGCTGGCCAACTCGGTCATGGACGCCGGGATCGCCTCGTGGGAGGTCAAGCGCGACCACGACTCGGGCCGCCCGATCACCGCGATCCGGTTCCTGTACAAGGGGCAGCAGATCCCGACGTGGGGCGGCCGGACGATCGACGGGGCCACGTGGGTGCCGTTCCAGGTGCCGACGTTCCCGACGCCGCCGTTCGCCGAGTACGTCTCGGGGCACAGCACGTTCAGCGGGGCGGCGGCCGAGGTGCTCAAGCGCTTCACCGGCGGTGACGCGTTCGGCGGGCAGGCCGTGGTGGCGAAGGGCTCGTCGCTGGTGGAGCCCGGGGTGACGCCGGCGCAGGACGTGACGTTGCGCTGGCCCACGTTCACCGCCGCGGCCGACGAGGCCGGGATCTCGCGCCGGTACGGCGGCATCCACTTCCGCCTGGGTGACCTGCAGGGCCGCGCCCTCGGCCGCGCGGTCGGCACGGCGGCCTGGGACCGCGCCAAGGCGTACTGGACCGGCCGCGGCTGACGCCCGCCCCATGACCACGGAGGCGCCCGCTCCACTGCGCTGAGAGCGGGCGCCTCTTCGTGCGGCGGGGCGTCAGGCCACGTTCTCCTGGGCCAACCGGTTGAGCGTCTCGAGGTCGAACGAGCCCGCCTTGACCGCCGTGGTGAACGACTCCCAGTCGCGGCGCGGTACTTCCAACACCGCGTCCGGGTTGTCGACGTGAATGAGCTCCACGTGGTCGTTGATCCGCTTGGCCTCGACGCGGCCGGCGACTTGACTCATACGCACTCCTTCCAATGCCCTGCGGGGATTCCACCCCGGCCACCCGTTCGCAGGAGGACCGGGGCGGATGCGGGAAGCCTTGCACCCCGAGGGGTGACCCGGCCACTGGGCCGGGGACGAGGGAGGTTGGAAAAACCCACTCACAGGAGGCGATCTCTTGACCCGGGACGCAAGATTGCCGACCCTCAGGGCGCACCAGTGGCCAGTGATGGACAAGTGTCTGTTAGAGCCTTTTAAGTGAGAAGTTAGTGGAGGGGCGTAAGTTCTCGATAAATCACAGCACAGCACCACAAAGAGGACACATCATGAACGTGACCCCAGAGCGGCGGACGCGCGTCCCGGAAAGCCGGAGCGTTCGCATCACGTAGAAGTTGATCATCCCGCTTACGGACGTTTCGAGCATTCTCGAAGCATTCCTCCGGAGATGTCTCCCCTGTCTACAGTCCTACCTGTGGGGGCCCAAGTAACACGCACCAAGGTGTGGAGCGAGCTGCGCGTGAGCTCCACTCCTCAGCTCTATATCTCCGTCTCGCCCAACCTGACCGTCCTCGCCATGATCGCCGACGCCCTCGCCGGCCGCCGCCGCGGCCTGCCCGAGCTCTGGCGGCGGGCGATCAGCTCGCGCGTCGGCCCGCTGGGCCACGAGGCCGTACGCCCGCTGGCCGCACCCGGCCACTCCGTCGCGCCGGACATCCTGGTGCCGCACACGCCCATCGGCCAGGACGTCTCCATGCAGGCCCAGATCAGCGCCCTGCACGACACGCCCCCTGACCACCTGATCAGGGACCTCGAGCAGGCGTTCGGCCCGGGGCCGCTGCCCCCGCACTGGCGGGCGGCGGCCGAGCGGCCGGCCCGCTGGCTGCTCGGCTACGCCGGCGCCTTAGCCGACGTCTGGAACACCACCGAGCCCCTGTGGAAGCGCGGCCGCCCGCTGCTGGACAGGGAGATCGAACGGGTCGGCGTCGCCACCGTGCGCGGCGGCCCGGAGCTGCTGCTCGGCGCGCTCAGCGACCGCCTCGTGTACGGCGAGCACGGCCTGCTCGTCCCGGACCTCGAACCCGGCACGTTCGAGCTGGGCGACCGCAAGATCGTCCTGGTGCCGATGCTGGCCGGCAAGGACGCCCTGATCCTCAGCATGGACAGCCCGGAGGCGGTGTGGATCGCCTACCCCGTGCGCGGGGCGGACTCGTTGTGGCGCAAGCCCCTCGCGCCGGCGGTGGACGAGCTGTCGGCGCTCGTGGGGCCGGTCCGCGCGGACCTGCTGTGCGCGCTCGACCAGCCCATGACCATGTCGATGCTGGCCACGGACATGAAGATCGCGCCCAGCGGCCTCACGTACCACTGCGACCGGCTGCGGGCCGGGCGGCTGATCACGCGCGAGCGCCGCGGGCGCGAGGTGTGGATCGCCCGCACCCATCGGGCGGACGAACTGCTGGAGCTGTTCCGGCGTTGACGGGAAGGAGCGGAATGCTCAAGTTCCAGCGCGACGCGCTGGCCACGTGCGCCGAGGCCGCCGGTGCGGCGTCCGGCGCGTTCTCGGGGATCAAGGGCCAGGCGCCGGGCGCGGCGGCGTTCGGGAACGTGTCCGGATCCGCGGCCATGGCCACGGCGGCGGCCGACCTGGCACGGGTCTCCGAGCTGGCGGCGAGGACCCTGGGCGGCCGGCTGGAGGCGGTCGAGCGCACGCTCGACGCCGTCCGGAGCACGGTCATCGAGGCCGATGGCGGCGCGGTTCGAGCATGAGCCCGCTCGACGAGGTCAGAGCCGCGCCGGGCGGCGCGGAGCTGGCCGAGCTGGCCGCCAAGGTGATCGGCGACCCGGGCGGGATCGCCGCGTCGGCGAACGCCTGGCGCACCGCCGCCGGCACCGGTCAGCGGCACACCGAGGCGATCCGCACCGCGACCGCCGGCGTGGGCGGCGCGTGGCAGGGCGGCAGCGCGGACGCGTTCGCCGGCTACATGGGCCAGGTGGTGCGCTGCGGCGACGGGCTGCGGCAGGCGCTGCAGGAGTGCGCGGGCCACCTCGACGCCGCCGCGAGCACCCTGCGCTCGGCGGAGTCGCGGGCGCTGGAGACCTGCCACGCCTACGCCGCCGCCGCGCAGGAGGTGCGGGGCCGCGAGCCGCGGCCCACCGAGGAGCAGGTCACCCAGAGCCTGAAACCCGCGCTCGACCAGGCCCGCGGCACGCTGCAGCAGCTCGTCGCCGACACCGGCACGGTCCTGTCCGACACGGCGGGAAAGATCCAGAAGGCGCTCGGCACGATCCCGGACGTCGCCGCCGAGCTGGGCGAGCCGGACGCGCAACCCTTCGCCCCCCGCGCGGGCAAACCGCTCGGCTGGTCGCCCGCGCAGCAGGGCCCGGGCACGACCGCGCTGGCCGCGACCACGGGCTCGTCGGGCGCCGGGTTCGGCGGGTACGGCACCAGCGGCCCGCCCCCGCCCGGCGGCGGACCCGCCCCTCCAGGGGAGATCGCCGGCTGGATCAGCCAGGCCATCGAGATCCTCAAGGCCAACGGCTACCCGGTCGAGAAGATGAACGTCAACGACATCTACACGATCATCCGGCACGAGTCCGGCGGCAATCCGAACAGCATCAACACCTGGGACTCCAACGCGGCCAGAGGCACGCCGTCCAAGGGGCTGATGCAGACGATCGACCCCACCTTCCAGCGGTGGAAGCTGCCGGGACACGACAACGTCTACAACCCGGTGGACAACATCATCGCGGGCGTCCGGTACGCCATCGAGCGCTACGGCTCGGTCTCGAACGTGCCCGGCGTGGTCGGGATGAAGACCGGCGGCGGCTACCGCGGCTACTGACCCGCGGCCTGCTGCCCCCTCCCTTCGAGCACGGGCTTGGCGGCCCTGGCCGGGTCGAGCACCGGCCCTTCGGGGATGAGCTGGAGCACGTTGGCGGGCACCGGGGTGGCCTGGCCTGGGGCGTAGCCGAGCTTGGCCAGCACGTCGGTGCCGGGCACGGCGTAGCGGCGGCCCTCGGCGGTGACCAGGTAGTAGGACTGGACCGCGTTCAGCTGCCCGTCGCCGGGCAGGACGCCGGCCAGCACCGCCCTGCCCGGCGGCAGGCGTACCAGGTCGGTGGCGTCGCCGCGCGGCTCGGGCAGCTTGGCGCCGGTGGTGAGCCGGACGCGGGTGGATCCGGTGCCCGTGTCGGCGTAGACGACGCAGATGGCACCGGCCGGGTCGTAGGCGGTCATGCGCGGCATGACCGCGGGCAGGCCGTCGGCGGGGACGGCGGTCCGCGAGTGGGGGGCGGCGTTGGCGGAGGCCGCGTCGACGGCGATCTCCCTGACCGCCCCGCCGCCGTAGGCCGCCCTGCTGTCGGGGTCGCTCAGCAGCAGCGTGGCCTGGGTCTGCGTGATGGGGGCCAGTCCGTCGTCCAGCAGCACGTACCAGCGGTCCTCGCCGCCGGCCACGCCGCCCGCGCGGAAGACCTGCCCCACGGCCGCCGTCCTGCCCCCGGGCCCCGCCACCGGCCGGCCGCGCCCGCGGACGTCCGGCGCGGCCAGGTCGGGCCCTTCGGGCAGCGCGTTCAGCCAGGCCACGGGCACGGCGGCGGGGACGGCCGAGCTGAGCCCGCGGGCGATGCCGGTGGGGACGCGCATGCGGGCGCCCCGCCAGATCGCCCACCGCTGGCCGCCCACGTCGACCAGCAGCGCGTTCCCCTCCGCGAGCGGCGTGCCGCCGAGGTCGCGCCCGGCGACCAGCGTCACGTACGGCTTGCGCCCGGTCGGTTCGGCGCGCTCCTGGACGCAGGCCGCCCAGGGGCCGCGGGCCAGGTTCGCGGGGCCGGGAAGCGAGTCGGGGGCCTCGGGGATGCCGATGAGGGCGCCGCGCTCGTACTTGGCCAGCGCCTCCCGCGCGACGACGCGCTCCTTGACGTCCTGGGAGGCGAGCACGAGGCGGGCGGAGGCGTAGTTGGCGACGGGGATGAGCCGGCGCTGCTCCTGGCTGTAGACGAACCTGGCGCCGGTCTCGCGCTCGATGATCAGCGTGCCGGGCTCCTCCAGCGCCTTCGTGCCGCCCGGGCGCAGCAGGCCGAAGACCGCGAAGCCGACGCAGAGCAGGACCGCGACCATGATGCCGGCGAGGAAGCCGATGTTCTGCCGGCGGAGCGGCCATTCGGGCTGGTTCGGCTGGGCGCGCAGGAGCGCCAGGCCGATGCGCTGAACGGTGAGGCGGTACGCCTGATAAAGGTCGCGCTGGCTGTGCAACTCCCGCCCCTTGGATCACATGACTCCCCTACTTAACCCAATTTATCGGGATAAATAGGGAGAAGCTGCATGGTTTCGTAATTGAGAATGATCAATGACCAGTGAATGACGTACCTGTCCCGCGCGCCCGGCACGTTACAGGCTGATGATCGTGAATCCGGATACGCGTTATATCACCCCCGACGCGATCGGCGAGGTCCGGCGGGGCATCAGGGACGACCTCCTGCCGGTTTTCGACGAGGTGCGCCAGATCTTCGAGCAGAACCGGGCGGTCGGCTTCCCCGGCTGGGGGCCGCTGGGCGAGTGGACGGTCGGGGCACTGTACCGGTCGCTGATCGACTCGTTCGTCCGCGACACCGAGACCGCGCTCGCGGTGATGCGGAAGTGGGAGGGCGAGGACCTGGCCTTCGCCGAGCGCAACTGGCGCACCGCCGAGGACCTGATCGTCCAGCGGGTGAAGAAGCCGTGAGGCCCAGGGTGGCCGGGCGCGCCCGGGACGGCTCTCCCCTGCGCCTGTCGAAGAACCCGCCCGACCCCGAGGCCGTGCAGGGCATCCTGCGCAAGGCGGCCAGGATGGAGCCGTCGGTCGTGGTCGGCATGCTGGCCACCGTTCCCGCGGTCGCGAACGTGCCCGGCATCTGGGAGGCGGCCGCCAACCTCCAGGCGGGCGCGGGCGGGCGGCTCGACAAGGGCGCGAACAACTCGATGACCATGGTGATCAACAACTCGGGGCAGAACTGGGTCGCCGGGGACCAGAAGGAGTTCGCGAGCGCGGCCAACCGGCTGCGGGCCGAGCTCGACGCCTTCCGCACCAACGTGCAGTGGGTGGCCGGGCACGTGGACAGCATCGGTGACGGATTCATGGTCTATTGGGGCGCTGCGGCCAAGATCGCGCAGGAGACGTACCTGCGGCTGGCCGCGCTGCAGGTCCTCGCGCTGGCGCCGCAGACCAGGCTGGCCGCAAGGATCGCCATGCGCAGGACGGGGGTCCAGGCGAGCGCGTCGCTGACCGCCTCGACCGGCGCGCTGAAGCGCTTCCTCGGCTCGCTCGGGCTCAAGGACGTGCTGGGCGGCGTCGCGGCGGGCGTCGGCGGGACGGCGGCCGTGCAGCTCGCCTTCATGCGCCCGACCGGCGCCGCGGCGATCGACTTCGGCACGGGGGCCGTCGACCCCGCGAAGGCGGGGACGTTCGCCGCCCCTCCGCAGGGGCAGCCGCTCCCGCCCGGCACGGGGTCCTTCCCGTGGACGGTCAAGGCGCCGGGCGGCGACATGAGCCTCGAGGACGTGGTCAAGAGCCGTAGCTAGCTCACCAGCCCGCGGATGGTCTCGTACAGGTCCATCACGGCCAGCGCCAGCGGGATCAGGGCGATCATCAGCAGGATGTCGAAGATGTCGCCCACCCGGCCCCAGAAGGGGGACGGCCGCGCGGACGTCAGCCACAGCGCCGTCCCCACCACGGCCAGGGCGAGCACGACCAGCCCGGGGACGATCCCGTAGAGCACCACCCCGTCGGCCGCCGTGACCACCGCCGTGACCACCGCGGCCGCGGCGGGCAGGGCCACCCCCAGCAGGGCCGCGGTCAGCAGCCAGGCCCGCTGGCCGCGGCCCTCGAACACGCGGGCCCGCATGAGCAGCGACAGCGACAGCACGGCGCTCATCGCGAACGCGGCCCAGGTGCCCGCCACCGTCAGCAGCACCTGGGCGGCGAGCACGATCACCGCCACGCCGGCGACCAGCCCCGTGCAGAAGCGGTCGGCCACCACGGTCTTGTCGATCACCAGCTCGCCGTCCAGGTCGCCGCTCTCGCGGCGCAGCTCCTCCGCCGTCGTCGGCAGCGCGGGCAGCGGCATGCCCGCCAGCCGGAACGACAGCGAGGGGATCGCCGTGGTCAGCCCCACCGCGAGGGCCGCGAGCACCGCCACCACCCCGGCCGCGGGCAGGTCGAAGGCCATGACCAGCCCGGACGCCAGCAGCCCGGACAGCGCGGCGGCGGCCACGCCGAGGAACGTGGGCAGCCCCTGGGCGACCGCGAACCCGGTCGCCGTGGCCAGCATCAGCACCACGCCGCAGGCCGACAGCAGGGTGTCCGGCTGGACGACGGCCGCCGAGGCCGGTCCGGTCAGGCCCGCGACGAACCCGTACGGCAGGGCCGCGTACCCGATCACCGCGCCCGCCCGCGCGTCGCCGAGGGCCCGCGACAGCGCCACGGCCACCAGCAGCAGGACCAGCGCGACGGCTCCCGCGACGAGGGCCGTGGGCAGCCAGGGCGGGCCGGTCGCCAGAAGTGCGGCGGCGCCCGCGCCGAGCAGGGTGGCGGCGGCGCGCAACCCGTAGGCCCTGGTCGTGGCGGGCTGCCAGCGGCCGGTGCGCTCCAGCACGCCGGTCGCCACCGCGTCGGCGACGTCGTCGAAGACGACCTCCGGCAGCTCGTGGCCGCGCGGCCGCAGGTGCAGCATCTCGCCGTCGTGCACGGCCAGCTCCGACAGCGTCGCGTTCACGTCGAACGGCGGGCCGCCCAGGCGTTGGAGCACCCAGCCGCCGTGGGCCAGGCCCGCCTCCGCGAGCCCTTCGCCGGCGACGCGCAGCAGGGTAGGCAGCAGGTTGCCGAGCGGGATGTCCGGCGGCAGGCCCAGGTCCAGGAATCCACGCGGGGTCACGACGGTGACCCGGCACAGGTCGGTTCCGGTGGCGCTCACCCGGACGAGTGTATGGATCGGACACCGAACGCGACGGGCTTAATACGTACAGGAAATTTGAAATATCGCCTGTTTCGCTACGTCAGCGACTTGTATGGCGTCGTGAGCGGCAGCCTGATCGTGGTCCGCAGGCCCGAGCGGCGCCGGCCACCCGAACCTCCCGGCGGCGAGGTCCTGCTGGAGTCCCCGCCCGAGGTCCCCGAGACGGTGACGGGCGGCGGGCTGACCCAGCTTCTGACGTACCTGCCGATGCTGGCGGGCGCGGGCGCGATGGCGCTGATGTTCACCGGCGGGTCCACGAACAACCCGATCATGCTGGTCTCCAGCGGCCTGTTCGCGGTCTCGATGATCGGCATGACCGTGGGGCAGATGATGCGCGGCGCGGGCGAGCGCAAGAGCCAGCTCAACGGCCAGCGCCGCGACTACTACCGCTACCTGGAGCAGGTCAGGAAGCGGGTCCGGGCCGCCGCCGCGCAGCAGCACAAGGTCATGACCTGGAGCCATCCGGACCCGGCCGCCCTGTGGTCGCTGGTGATGACAACCCGGCTGTGGGAGCGGCGGCCCCGCGACGACGACTTCGCCCAGATCAGGATCGCCACCTCGGCGCAGCGGCTGGCGCTGCCGCTGATCCCGCCGGAGACCAAGCCGATCGAGGACCTCGACCCGGTGACGGCGGGAGCGCTGCGGCGGTTCGTGCGCACGCACGCCACCGTGCCCGGGCTGCCGGTGGCGCTGGCGTTGCACTCGTTCGCCAGGATCGTGATCACGGGCGACCCGGCGGCGGCGCGCGGGCTCGTACGGGCCCTGCTGGCCCAGGCGGCGGCGCTGCACTCGCCGGAGGACCTGCGGATCTCGGTCTGCGCGGGCGCCGAACGGGCCCGCGAGTGGGAGCCGGTCAAGTGGCTGCCGCACGCCCTGCACCCCACCGAGGAGGACGGGGCCGGCCCCGTGCGGCTGGTCTCGGGGGATCTGGGCGAGCTGGACGACCTGCTGGGGTTCGAGCTGAAGGACCGGCCGCGCTTCAGCAAGGGGCTCTCGCCGGACGCGCTGCCGTACCACGTGGTCGTCATGGACGGCGGCACCGTGCCCGCGGGCAGCCAGCTCGGCCTGGACGTCATCGAAGGCGTGACCGTGATCGACGTCGGCGGCAGCACCGCGCAGGTGCCCGCGCAGCTCACGCTGCGGCTGGAGGTCGGCGCGGACGAGGTGGTCCGGGTCGCCGAGGACGAGCTCGGCAAGGAGGTCCGGTCGGGTCTGGGGCGGCCGGACCGGCTCGACCCGCCCGCGTTCGCCGCCCTGGTCAGGCAGCTCGCGCCGATGCGGACCGGCTCGGGGGCGGGCGCGGAGGAGGTGCGGGACGTCTTCGCCACGAACACGACGCTCACCGAGCTGCTGCGGATCGGCGACGCGCGGCGGCTCGCGCCCGCCCAGACGTGGCAGCCCCGCCCGGTCAGGAACCGGCTGCGCGTCCCGATCGGCCTGGGCGCCGACGGGCGGCCCGTCGAGCTGGACATCAAGGAGGCCGCCCAGGGCGGCATGGGACCGCACGGGCTCGTGGTCGGCGCGACCGGCTCCGGGAAGTCGGAGCTGCTGCGCACGCTCGTGCTCTCGCTGGCGATCACGCACTCCTCCGAGACCCTGAACTTCGTGCTCGTCGACTTCAAGGGCGGCGCCACCTTCCTCGGGCTGGACACGCTGCCGCACGTCTCGGCGGTCATCACGAACCTGGAGGACGAGCTGCCGCTGGTGGACCGCATGCACGACGCGCTCCACGGCGAGCTGGTACGCCGCCAGGAGCTGCTGCGGGCGGCCGGCAACCACGCCTCGCTGCGGGACTACGAGCAGGCCCGCGAGCAGGGTGCGAACCTGCGGCCGATGCCGACGCTGTTCATCGTGCTGGACGAGTTCAGCGAGCTGCTGTCGGCCAAGCCGGAGTTCATCGAGCTGTTCGTGATGATCGGGCGGCTCGGCCGGTCGCTGGGCGTGCACCTGCTGCTGGCCTCGCAGCGGCTGGAGTCGGGGCGGCTGCGCGGGCTCGACACGCACCTGTCGTACCGGATCGGCCTGCGGACGTTCTCGGCGGCCGAGAGCCGGGCCGTGCTGGGGGTGGCGGACGCGTACTCGCTGCCGCCGGAGCCGGGCAACGCCTACCTGATGTTCGAGACCACGGGCATGACGCGGTTCAAGGCGGCGTACGTGTCGGGGCCGTACCAGCTCGCCTCGGCGCAGGGACCGGCGGTGACGGCGCGCGCCGGGCACCGCGGGAAGATCGTCTGGTACGGCCCCGAGCGGGTGCCGATGCCGCCCGTCGAGCAGGCCCCGCCGGTGGTGGCAGAGCCCGGAAAGCAGGGCAAGAAGGACAGCCTGCTGGAGATCGTGGTGGGCCGGCTGGCCGGGCAGGGGCCCGCGGCGCACCGGATCTGGCTGCCGCCGCTCAAGGAGGCCGCCTCGCTCGACCAGCTGCTGCCGCCCGTCGAGGTCTCGCCGGAGCACGGGCTGACGGCCGCGGGCACCGCCCAGGACCGGCCGGGGCGGCTGCACGCCGTGGCGGGGATCGTGGACAGCCCGTTCGACCAGCGGCGGGACCCGTACTGGCTGGACCTGTCGGGGGCGGCGGGCAACGTCGCGATCGTCGGCGCGCCGCAGACCGGCAAGAGCACGCTGCTGCGCACGCTGATCGCCTCGCTCGCGGTCACGCACACCCCCAAGGAGGTGCAGTTCTACTGCCTGGACTTCGGCGGGGGCACGCTGTCCTCGCTGACCGGGCTGCCGCACGTCGGCGGGGTGGCCAACCGGCTGGACGCCGACGCGGTACGCAGGACGGTCGCCGAGGTCAAGACGCTGCTCGACCGGCGTGAACGGCTGTTCGTCGAGCGCGGGATCGACTCCATGGCCACCTACCGGAGGATGGTCGCCTCGGGCGCCTTCGAGGGTGACGGCTGGGGCGACGTGTTCATCGTGGTGGACGGCTGGGCGATCCTGCGCCAGGAGTACGAGCTGCTCGAACCCGACCTCGGCGACCTGGTGACCCGGGGCCTGGGGTTCGGCATCCACGTGATCGGCACCGCGAACCGGTGGATGGAGTTCAGGGCCGGGGTGCGCGACCTGCTCGGCACCCGGCTGGAGCTGCGGCTCGGCGACTCCTTCGACTCCGAGATCGACCGCAAGGCGGCCTCGAACGTGCCCGAGCGGGCCCCCGGGCGCGGGCTCACCCGCGAGGCCCTGCACTTCCTGGCCGCACTGCCGCGCATCGACGGCCGCTCCACCGTGGACGACCTCGCCGACGGGGTCGCCGCCCTGGTCGAGGCCGCCGCGGCGGCCTGGCGCGGGCATCCGGCGCCTCCCGTACGGCTGCTGCCCGCCCTGCTGCCCGCGCACACCCTGCCCGCTCCCCCGCAGGGCGGCACGCGCGTCCCGATCGGGATCGACGAGGCCGCGCTGGCGCCCGTCCTGCTGGACTTCGACGCCGACCCGCACTTCGTGGTGTTCGGCGACACGGAGAGCGGCAAGACCAACCTGCTGCGGGTGCTCGCCCGGGGTATCGCGGCCGGGAAGACGCCGCTGGAGGCGCGGTTCATCGTCATCGACTACCGGCGCTCGCTGCTGGACGCGACCGACACCGAGCACCGCATCGGGTACGCGGCCTCCAGCGCCGCCGCCGCGGAGTTGCTCAAGGGCGTCCAGGAGGTGATGCAGACGCGCCTGCCGCCGCCGAACCTCACCTCGGAGCAGCTGCGGACGCGGAGCTGGTGGACCGGCCAGGACCTGTACGTCATCGTGGACGACTACGACCTCGTGGCGACCTCGGCCAACCCGCTGTCCGTGCTCGGCGAGCTGCTGCCGCAGGCCAGGGACATCGGGCTGCACCTGGTCCTGGCACGCGCCATGGGCGGGGCCGGGCGGAGCATGCTGGACCCGATCGTGCGGCGGCTGAAGGAGATGAACTCGCCCGCCGTGATGCTGTCGGGCCCTCGGGACGAGGGCCAGCTGTTCGGGAACGTGCGCCCGCGCCAGCTCCCGCCGGGGCGCGGGCTCTACGTGGACCGGCGGTCGGGCGAGAAGCTCGTGCAGACCGCCTACCTCGACCCTGGCCTTTAACGGTCCAGGTCGCGCTCGATGCGGCCCAGCTCGGCCACCGCCTGGTCCATGGCCTGCTCGTACGCCTCCCGTGCTTCCCGCATGCGCAGGTCGGCAGGGTTGTTCTCGGCGGCCAGGTCCAGCGGGCCCTCCCCCAGGACGTCCCCGAGGAGCTCGGTCGATTTGGCCTGCATGTCGGCCAGGGCGTCGGCGATCAGCACCAGGATCGTCTCGGCGAGGCGCTGCGAGCCCCAGCGCATGGCCCTCGGGTCGATGTCCAGCCCGGTGACGCCCTGCGCCGAGCACTCGACCCGTACCAGCTTGTCCGGGTCCTGCGCGGACCCCTTGACGGCGAGAACCTGATCGTAGAGGTCGTCCAGCCCGCCCGCGGGCCGCTGGGCCTCGGCGATCAGCCGATCCATGGCACTCTCGTCGAACGTCGTCATGCCTTCACCCCCGGAGTCGGAGCCTCGAGTTTCGTACCGCTGAACTGGTCGGCGACCGCCGACTGTCCGATCATCCCGGCCGTGACGGCCGCGGCGCCGCCCACGAGCGCCTGCTTGGCGGGTGACATCTGCACCAGCTTCTGCGCCACCTTGCCCAGCACGCCCTTGCCGCCCTCCGCGAACGCCCGCGCCCTGGCGGCGATCGCGCCGGCCTGGTGGTCCGCCCGGCGGCCGAAGCCGGTGGCGGCCACCTCCGAGGCGACCCTCGTGAACGCGTTCATCTGGGCGACCTTGCGCATCACCCCGGCGGTGAGGATGCTCGCGCCGGTGAGGAAGACGGCCTTGCCGACGACGTCGTACACGCCGGCCGTGAGGCGCAGGGTGTCGGCGGAGGCCTTGGGCGAGGCGGACTTGTCGGCGGCGTCGTCGGAGTACCGCTGCACGGTGCCCTTGTAGAGCTCGGCGCTGGGGGCGGTCCACTCGACGTTCCTGACGGAGCCGTCCACGGTCTTCGGGTGCGCCCGCAGGGCCCCGGCCAGCGCCTCCCACGCCTCGGCCGCCGCCCGCTGCTGGGCGGTGTCACCGTACGTGAGGGGCAGGACCAGGGTGGCGTAACGGGCGCGGCCCCAGCCGAGGAGCAGGGAGCCTCTCACGGCCATCGCCGAGCCCTCGATGACGGACCACGGTTGTTCGATCATTTTTCACGTCCTGGTGATGTCGGCGGCCGTCCGGCCGGCGGTGCCGTCGCCGTCCACGTAGGTGTTGGCCGTGCCGTATGCCTTGTCGTGGATGCCGGACACCTCGGCCCGCTTGGCCGTCAGATACGTCAGCGCGGCCCGCTTGACGTCGTCGAACGCCTGCCCCAGCGAGCCGCCGAGCAGGCCGAACGCGCCGTAGGCGCCGGAGGAGAGATCGACGTGCCCGATGGCCGAGGACATCCGTTCCAGGTCCCGCATGGGGGCGGCGGCCATGTTCCGGCCCATCTCGCGGATGGAGTCGACCTGCGTCGCCACGAAGTCGCCGGACATGGCCTCACCCCACCACCGGCGGGCCGTGCACGACCTCGGGGCGGAAGAAGTCGTCGTCGGCGTCCTTCGCCGCGGTCGACCTGCGGGCGTTCTGCCCGCCGTCCGCGGGCCCGCCCATGGGCAGGAACGGCATGCCGCCGGAGGCCGTCGCGCCGGGCTCGGCCCCTGCCACGGGCGACCTGGCCGGGGGCCATGAGCCGTCCACGACCGGCACGCTGCCCGGCCGCACGGACGGCCCGGACGGCCCCGGCTCCTGAGCGGCACTCGTGCCCGGATCGGCAGGGCGGCCCTGGTACGGGTCCGCCGGTCGATTCGTCCCCGGGCGGCCCGGGTTGACCGGGTTGACCGGTGGCCTCGTGGCCTCGGCCGGAATGGTCCCTGTCGTGCGGGGATCGCGTCCGGCCGGGGTGGGGGCCGTGCCGGGCGGTGGCAGCAGCCCGGCGGGCGGCACTGTCCCGGCCGGGGCGGGTTGCCCGCCTCCCACGGCGGGCGGCACGCCCGGCCAGTTCGCCAGGGAGGTGGGCGGTGACGCCCCCGCGGGCGCACCCGGTACCGCAGCTTGACCGGGTAGCGGGCCCGCGGGAGTCAGTGGCTGGCCGGGCGTGCCGGCCAGATCGGTGCGGGACCGCACCGGCACCGTGCTCTCGAACGGCAGGTCGCCGCTCCGCGCCGGCACCGAGGCGGGGCCGACCGGCGGCGGCAGGTAGGGGGCCGGCGAGGCCAGCTCCGGGTCCCACGCCAGGGCGTCCGGCATGGCCGTGTACGCCCGCTGGTAGACGCCGTTGAGCTGCTGCATGAAGGCCCGCGCGTCCGCGTCCGGATCGTTGAGCGGCTCCATCGACCCGGCGCCCATGCCGCTCGCCTCCACCCAGTACTCCTGCTGTTCCGTGGCCTTGTCGAAGCGCTCCTTGGCCGAGGCCAGCTCGCCGCCCACCGTCTCCAGCCCGGGCGGGACGCCGTCCACACCGTTGCGCAGCGACTGCAGGTACGCCTGGAGCCGGTTCATGCGCGTGAGCATGGCCCTGGCGGACTCCCCGCCCCAGTTCCCGTCGGCCACCAGCCGCGCCGCGCTGTCACCCAGCGCCGCGATCGTGTCGGTGAGCAGCTGGGACGTCTTCTTGTACGCGTCCACGACCGGCGCGAACTCCTCCGGCCCGGTCCCCATCACCAGCCGCCGGATCTCCTCGCGCCCGCCGTACGCGTTGACGTTCCCGCCCTGCAGGCAGCCGTGCTTGATCGGTTGTGGTTGCGGCAACGGGTCCCCTCACATCACGTACGCGGCACCGCGCCCGCGGCCCGCTGGTCGGCGTCCCGCACGGTGTTCGCGGTGGCGGCCAGGTCGTCGACGATCCGCTGGACCTGCTCCATGACGAACTGCAGCGAATCGCCCGTCGCCACCCGGGCCCTGCGCACGGTCTCGCCGTACCCCTGGGCGATGTCCCAGCTCCCCGGGGCGGCCGGCGACAGGTCCGGCACCTGGTACACAGCCGCGCGCAACCGGGGCAGCAGGCTGTTGCCGAGCTTGCCCGCCACGTCGATGAGGGCCTCCGGCTTGCACATCGCCGTGCCGCCCGCGGTGGCCGGGTCGATGAGAGGCTGATCCACCGGCCTCAGGTGCCCCAGCGGCGGATGTTCATGGCCTCCGCGTCGCGCATGATCTCCGTGGCGTCGTGCAGGGCGGGGCCGAAGCGCTGCATGGTGTCACCCATGGCCACGACCGCGTTGTTCCACTGCTCCTTGGCCGTCCGGTAGACCTCCTTGGCGGAGCCGTCCCAGGTCTCCAGGACCTTGAGGTCGTCTTCGAGGTCGGCCAGTTCGCCGACCAGATTGGCGTAGGCCCGGCCCAGTTCCGACGCGATCTCGTCCATCTCGTCGAAATTGGCGAGGATGATGTCTCCGCCACCCGTCATGGTGATTCTCCGTTCGTCAGAGCTGGCCGCCGCCGAGCGCGGCCTTGAGCCTGGTGGCGACCTCGCTGGCCTGGGTGTTCGCCTCGGTGTACGTGATGCCCGAGCTCTTGAGGTTCTCCGCGATCGTGTGCAGCGCGTCGATGACCTTCTTGAACTGCGGGTTCCATTCGTCGAGGACCTGGCGGTAGACGTTCGCGGACTCGCCTTGCCAGGCGGCGCCGAGCGTCGCGGGAATCTGGGTGAGCCTGTTGTGAATCTGCGTGATGTTCTGGTGTGCGATGAGCGCGCGTTCTGCCGCGCTGTGCTGGCTGCCCTCTTGATAACGTGTCGGCTCTGCCACGTGCACCTCTCGGATCTCGTGAACCCGAATTCGACCGGGTTTTCCGTACTGTGGATCAAAGTAAATGGGTCAAAGCGGGCAGGGCTACGATTTCAACTTTCCTGTAAATGTCGTGGGCCCTCCGGCCCGCCAGCCCCTGCGACGGGCCCTGGGCAGCGTCAACGCCAGGAACACCACCAGCGCGGTGGCCCCCACCGCCCCCGCCGTGATCGCCACCGCGAGGCCGCGCGTGCGCGGGTCCGGCACCGGGGCCCTGGCCAGCACGATCGGCGGCGCGGCGGGCGCGCGATCCTCGGCGTCGGGCTGCACCGAGGTGACCGCGAGCAGCGGGTTGACCAGCCCGGCCCCGGTGCCGGCCGCGCCGCCGCCGTCCGCCGTGCGCTCCAGCCGGCGCTTGACCTGCCAGTGGTCGAGTTCGGGGTGCCGGGCCCTGACCAGGGCGGCGACGCCCGCCACGAAGGGGGCGGCGAAGCTGGTGCCGTCCAGTTCCGTACGGTAGCCGCCGCCGGTCCACGCGCTCGTGATCCCGGCTCCGGGGGCGGTCACCGAGATGCGGGTCACGCTGTTGGAGAACTCCGACTTGCCGCCGTCCGGCGAGGCCGAGCCGACCGCGATCACTCCGGGATACTCGGCCGGGTACGCGGGCGTGACCACGCCGTCGTCCTGCCGTACGTTGCCCGCGGCCGCCACGATCACCGCGTCCTTGGCCTGCGCGTACGCCACCGCGGCCTTCAGCGCGGGATGGTCGTGGGCCTGCACGGACACGTTGATCACGTCCGCGCCCAGCTCCGCGGCCCGCCTGATGCCCTGGGCCAGCCGGGACACGTCGCCCGAGCTCCCCTCGGTCTGCTTGATCGACAGGATCCGGGCGGCCGGCGCG
Source organism: Nonomuraea sp. NPDC003707 (assembly GCF_053587055.1). Taxonomy (NCBI): domain Bacteria; kingdom Bacillati; phylum Actinomycetota; class Actinomycetes; order Streptosporangiales; family Streptosporangiaceae; genus Nonomuraea; species Nonomuraea sp. NPDC003707. Next base: position 175,296 of record NZ_JBSFNK010000022.1, read on the forward strand.
ACGCCCATGACGGGCACGCCGCGCGCGGTGAGGTCCCGGCCCGCGATGATCCCGGCCACCGCCGTGCCGTGCCCGACGCAGTCGCGCAGGTCCGTGCCCGTGAGATCGACCTGGGTGATGACGGCTCCGGCGAGCTGGGGATGCGCGGCGTCCACGCCGCTGTCCACGACGGCGACGGTCACCCCTTCGCCCTTGGTGAAGCGCCACACCCGCTCGAACCTCAGCCTCTCCTGCGGCCACGGCTTCCCGGTGACCTCCGCCACGCCGGGCTGGGGATCGCACGAGACCGTGCGCGTGGGCCCAGAGGTCGGCCCAGAGGTCGGCGCTGAAGTCGGCGCCGGGGTCGGCGCTGGGGTCGGGGTGAGCGTCAGCACCAGGCCGATGGCCGCGGCGCCGTACCAGGAGAAAGGCACGGTAAGGCAGTCTGCCGACATTTCCGATTTGGGGCTTGTCTCTTAGAAATATCTTGAAATGACGCGCCGCCGGGTGGAGCGCGAGATAGGCAGGTGCCGGTACGTCCTTCGACCGCGGAGAGGAAGCATGTCGACACCTGAGGCCGAGGGAGGCGACGCGCACGGCACCCCCAGGCCGGGCCTCGGCCTGTCGGTATACCAGCGGCCGCAGATCAACCAGACCTACGAAGGCGGGTTCAGCGGCACCGAGTACGACTTCGATCCGGACAACATCGAGGAGTCGTACGCCGACCACATCCACTTCCACCGCAACGGCGACTATCCCCCCGAGGCGCCCCGGACGCCGACGGACGCCGACCGCGAGGCCCTGCTCGCCCGCAACCCGGTCGACCCGGGGACGGCGAAGAAGGAGATGTTCATCAAGGTCGGCGAGTACGAGGACCCGGCCACCGGCAGGCCGCTCCCGTCGTCGCCCGTGGAGCAGCTCCGCCAGGACCTCAAGCGCCTGCAGGGCGAGGTGGGCGGCCAGAGCCTCAAGGTCCGGCTCACCCTCGCCGGGCTGTCGGACCGCGACCTCGGCAGCTGGCAGGCCGCCGCCGACATGAAGGCGACCACCGACAAGGCGCAGAGCACGCTGGACGCCGCCATCAACCGGGTCTACTCGGTGTACGCGGCCGTGGTGCAGGCGCTCGACGACACCGTCAAGACCGCCAAGGGCGCCGACCAGTCCATCGCGGGCGGCCTGCGCACGCGTACCTGACGGGGGACGAATGACCGACTACTGGACGGACGCGCTCAAGGACACCCGGGCGCCGCAGATCGACGACATCGCGCCGACCGGCAACGGCGACTCCGACAGCAGCGACGGCGTCGCCGCCCTGATCCAGGGCACCAACCCGGACCGCGTCGCCGACGCGGGCAAGCGGTACAAGGAGATCGCCGAGATGTGCGCCGCGTCCGTGGAGCTCCTGCACAACCAGGCCGGGCGCATCGCGGAGACGCTGGGCGGCGAGTCCCTGCAGAAGATCTTCGAGACTGTCGGCGAGCTGCAGCGCGACCTCGCGCGCATCAGCATCGCCGCCGATTCGGTCGGCACGCCCCTGGAGTGGTACGGCGCCCAGGTGCTCCCCTGGTTCCACAACAACGTGCCGCGGACGGGCAGCGTCGGCCTCGACGACGACATCGGCGACGCCTTCGGCAGCGACACCAACGGCCACGCGCTCGCCCGCCATCACCTGCGCCAGCTCAACAGGTTCATGGGGGAGGTGTACGGGGCCATCGCGGGCTACGTGGAGCAGCGGTCCTCGGCCCCGCAGGCGGGGATGACCGACCCGTCCCTCCCGCTCGGTCCCGGGATGCCGAGCGGCCTGACCGGCGACCCGTACAAGGGCTCCAGCCTGGGCTCCCCGTACGGGACCCCCGGTCTCGGCCTGCCGGGCACCTCGTCCGGCCTCGACACCCCCGGCCTCCAGAACCCGTCACTCCAGGACCCGTCGCTGAAGGACCCTTCCCTCCAGGACCCGTCCCTGAAGGATCCGTCGCTCAAGGACCCGTCACTGCAGGACCCTTCGCTGAAGGACCCCTCTCTCCAGACCCCGCAGACCCCGAACCTGAAGAACCCCGAGCTCAACACCCCCCAACTGCCCCAGACGCCCAGGACGGACCTGGCGGCCGTACCGCCCCAGACGGCCCTGCCGCAGACGAACCTGCCGCCCGGCGCACCCACCAGCGGCGGCCCCAGCACTTTGCCGGGCAGCGTCCCGGCCACGCAGCTCAGCGGCTCGGGATCGCCCGCGGGCGGCGCGGGCCGGCTGGGCGCCACCGGCATGGGGATGGGCATGATGCCGCCGATGATGGGCGGCGGCCAGAACGGGACCGAGCGGGACCGCGACCGGGCCAGGTTCCCGCTGGTGGAGGACGAGGCGTTCGAGACCGATGACATGGGCGGCCCGTCCGTGATCGCATGACGGTGACGACCGAGCGGGTCCGCGGCTACCGGCTGCTGGAGCGGGCCGGCCAGGACGGCCCGTGGACCGCGCACCTCGCGCAATCCGCGGCCACGGGGGCCGAGGCGCTGGTCAAGACGCTCGCCTGCCACCGGGCCGACCGTCGGGCGCTGAAGCGGATCGTCCGCGGCTTCGGCTTCCCGGAGGCGCTGGCGGCTCACGAGGGCGTGATCCCGGTGCTGGAGGTGGGGGCCACCGGTGACGGGCGGCCGTACCTGGTGACGCCGCCCCACGGCGGTCTCACGCTCGCCGAGCGGCCGGGGCGGAGCCTGCCGATGCCGCTCGACGAGGCGCTGGGGCTGCTGCGGGCGGTGGCGGACGCGCTCGCCGCCACGCACGCGGCCGGAGGCGTGCACGGCCGGGTCACGCCCGAGAACGTGATCGTGGCCGGTCGCGGGGTGGCGCTCACGGGGTTCGGGATGTCCGCGCTGATGTCGATCGTGGAGCTGCCCGACGGCACGCTCCCGTCGGTGCACGCGGCACCGGAGGAGCTGGAGGGCCACCCGCCCGTGCCCGCCTCCGACGTGTACGCGCTCGGGTCGATGGTGTACGAGCTGCTGGCGGGCCGGCCCGCGTTCCCGCCGGACGGGACGGGGGGCACGGCCAAGTTCGTGCTCGGGGTGCTGACGGAGGCGCCGCCGCCGCTCCCGCCGGGGGTGCCGCCGGACCTGGCCGAGACCCTGCTGAAGGCGATGGCCAAGACCCCGGCCGCCCGCCCGGCCGCCACCGACCTGGCCACCGTCGCCTCCCAGCTCCTGACGACCCACCCGCCCGCCGCAGGCCCGGCCCAACCACCGACCGCCCGCCTCCCCCTCGGGAACGCGGGACAGCCCCCGACGGCCCGCCTGCCCCTCGGCGATGCGGGTCAGCCCCTCACCGCGCGTCTCCCCTCCCCCTCGCCATCGCTCGAGGACTCGGGAGCGGCGGCGCGGTCAGGTCCCCGCGAGCTGGTCTGGACCGTGGATCCCGACCGTTCCCAGGTCAGGCCGCCCGCCGGCCCCCAGCCCTTCTGCCAGCCTCCCCCCGAGGTCTCCGCACCCCACGCCCCCGCCGCCGCGCCGGACCGCCGCAGCCGGGTCCCGCTGCTGGTCACCACCGCGTCGGCGCTGGCCGTGCTGGTGGGCGCGGGCAGCGTGGCACTGGCCATGAACGGCCGGCCCGGCGCGCCGCAACCCGCCGGCGCGACGGCCGCCGCCCTCGACCCCACGACCTCCGGCACGCCGCCCCAGGCCGACCAGCAACCAAAGGACCAGCCGACCGGCCGGCGGACGCCACCGAGCGAGCCTCAACCGCAGACGAGCAAGCCGTCCGAGCCACCCGCGCGCCGCCAGACCGTCGATCCCGCCGCGGTGGCCGCGTACCGTCCCAAAAGCCTCAAAGTCGTGTCCGACAACGGCGCCACCGTGACGCTCGCCTGGAAGGCGGTGCGCAAGAGCGGCTATCCCGTGGTGATCCAGCAGGCCCCCGGCAACCGGCTGGTGCCGGCGGCGAGCGGTAGCAACACCTACACCCTGGGCGGCCTCGACCCGGTCACGGGCTACTGCTTCAAGGTCGGCACCGTGGTCGCCATCGGCCAGCCCTCGTCCGTCGCGTGGTCGTCGGCCCTGTGCATCCGCGGCGCCGCGGAGACGAACCAGGACGACCAGGTCCAGCCCCCGATCGTGCTCCCCCTGGCCACCCCGCCACCCTCCTGAGACCGGCTACCCCACCAGGGATCGCGGCGACAGGCGGTGCGCGAGCCTGCTCGCGAGGCCGGCCTTCCGCCGCACCAGCGTGTCCACGCCGCCGAAGTGGCGCCAGGCGAGGTCGGCGTCCGCCTGGTCCACGGGCGCTCCCCCGAACGTCGCCAGGTTGGCCAGGTCGGCGAGCGTCGTGAGCGGCTCGCGCGCGGCAGGACCCAGGACGGACTCGGCCAGAGACGCCACCTCGCCGGCCGTCAGCGCGTCCGAGCGCACAGGGATCCCGGCCACGCGCAGCCTGGCCACCGTCTGCCGCCACGCCCCCACCACCCGGGCGGCGGGCGCGGCGGCCCGGCGGCGGCGCATCCGCCTCAGCGGCGGCACGACGAGTACGGCCAGGAGATATACCAGGAGCGCGGCGGCGGGCACGGCCGCCCAGACGAGCGGGCCCGCGGAGCCGCCGGGACGCGGTGACAGGGTCGGGGTGGCCCGGTTGGCGGCCGTGGGGGTCGGCTTGGGCTCGGAGGAGTCGCTGTTGATCGCCTGCTCGATCTCCCGCGCCTGCTTCGGCGCGCCCTCGGCCACGTCACCGCCCCCTCCCGAGCGCGTACGCGACGGCGTCGGGTAGAACGGCACCCACCCGATCCCCTCGAACTCGACCTCCGCCCAGGCCAGCACGTCCCCACCCCGCACCTGCCGCACCCCGCCGGAGCCGGTTCCCGGGCGGAAACCCACGACGATCCGGCTCGGCAGCCCGATCGCGCGGGCCAGCAGCGCGAACGAGGCGGCGAACTGCTCCGTCGTCCCCCTGCGCGACTCCGTCAGGAAGAACTCGATGCTGCGGTAGCCGTGCCCGGGCGGCGCGTTGACGTCGTTCACCGCGTGCTTGCGCAGGTAGGCCGCCAGCCGGGCGGCCCGCTGCGTCGGGCTCTGCGCCCCGGCCGTGGCGCGGCGGGCGATGGCGAGGAGGCGGGCCCGCTGCGGCGGCGTGCGGCCGTCCGGCCCGTCCGGCAGCCGCAGCGCGGCCGGGTCGGCGGCGGGGACGGCCGCGCGCAGGTCCTCCGCCGTGTAGCGGCGGATCCCCGAGGTCACCTCGTACGTCATGCCCTCGCGCGCCTGCGTGCCGGCCAGCATGCCCGTCGCGGGATCGACCACGATGCCCGCGCCCTTCACCAGCAGCGGCCGGTCGGCGGCGGGCAGCCACGGACCCGGGAGCTTCCGCAGGGTGAACCGCTGCGTGACCGGATCCCCGCCGCCCTCCTGCCCCGGCACCCGCCCGCCCGTGGGGACGAACCCCGCGCCCGACGTCCACGTGACCCCGTCGAAGGTGTCCAGGACGGCCAGGCGCAGGTTCGCCTCGGAGGCGGTGCCGACCGTGAACAGCTCGCGCTGCGGGTTCTGCAGCCACGCCGAGACCTGGTCGAGCGCGCTCACGCCGTTGATCGGCCGCGGCGGGGGCTGCTCGACGAGCCGGCGCACGTCGTACGGTCGCTCGGCCCTGGGCAGGGCGGGCGCGGTGACGACGGCGGCCAGGACCAGGCAGGCCAGCAGCGGCACGCCCACCGCGATCGTCCCCGCCGACCTGGCCGCCCTGACCAGGCCGAGCAGCAGGGTGAGCCCGGCGAACACCGCCGCGTACGGCACCACGGACCCGGACCCGGCGGCCCCCAGCACGACCGCGACGGCGAGCACCGGGAGCGCGGCCAGGGCGGGCAGCATGACGGACCTGGACCGCAGCGCGATCTCCGCCCCGGCCAGGGCGGCGGCCCAGACCAGGAAGCTGACCAGCACGACGGCCGTGCTGTCGGGCGCCGCCGGGAGGATCGTGGTCAGGAGCCGGCCGCCCGCGTCGCGCACGCCGAGCAGCGCCGCGCGCACGGCGGCCGGGCCGGGCAGGAACCCGAGCCAGGCCTGCGACCTGAACAGGGTCGCCGACACCACCACCAGCCAGCCCAGCACGCCGACCGGGATCGTTCCCCAGAGCGGCAACCGGCCGTACAGCGCCACCGACAGCACGCACGGCAGCCCGGCCGCCAGGCCGACCACGGGGAGCAGGGCGGCGAACGGGAACACCCCGTCGAACGCGAGCCCGGCCGTCGCGGCCAGCAACGCCACGACCCCCACGGACACCAGCCCCCGCACCGGCCCCGGTCCCGGCGCCCCCACCGGCTCGCCACCCGCCGACCCGCCACCCGCCGACCCGCCACCCGACACGGACCCGACACCCGACGCCGATCCGACGCCCGAGGCGCCTGCCGGCTCCGGGGCGGGGTCCGGTGGGGTCGCGGTGCGCCCCTGCGGCACCGCGACGTCGTGAGGCGGCGGACCGGCTAGCGGGGCCATGCCGCCGCCAGTTCCGCCAGGTCGCTGACCTCGATGACCGTCACCCCGGCCGCCGCGGGCCGCCCGCCCTCCACCGGCTCGCCCACCCGCACGAACAGCACCTCGTCGAAGCGCCGCCGCACGGCCGCCGCGTCCGCGAGCCCGTCGAACGAGCCGCTGACCAGCACCAGCGCCCCGCCCGAGCCCGCCCGCCGCAGAGCGTGGAGCGGCGCGTCCGCCTGCTCGGAGCGCTCCACCACGGCGAGCCGGTCCAGGACCTCCTCGGTCTCGCCCGGCCCGCCCTTGGAGTGCAGCAGTTCCCCCGCCCCCGTGAGCAGCCGCATGGGAAAGCGGTCGCGCGCCACCGCGCAGGCCACCGACGCCGCCACGTCCACGGCCAGCTCGAACTCGTCGTCCCCTTCGTACGACGAGTGCCGGGTGTCCAGGACCGTGACGGTGCTCGGCAGGTTGACGTCGGTCAGCTCCTTGACCATGAGAACGCCGGTGCGGGCCGTGGAGCGCCAGTGGACGTGCCGCAGGTCGTCCCCGATCACGTAGTCGCGCAGCCCGTTGAAGCTGATCGCCCCGTTCGGTGCGGAGCGCGAGTCGAGCCCGTCGAGGTGCCTGCGGCGGCCGGCGTGCGGGGGCGCGAGCGGCACCGTACGCGGCCGGACCAGGAGCAGGTCGGTGCGCCCGTACGCGATCGAGCGCCGCGCCAGCCCGAACGGGTCGGTGCGGTCGAGCAGCAGCGGCCCGACGGGCGTCTCCCCGCGTCGCCGGGTGGGCAGCCGGTACGACACCGTCCGCGCGGTGTCGCGGGCCAGCGCCGGCACCTCGACCGTGACGGACGTGCCCCTGCAGGTGTCGCGGGCCACCAGCCCGGCGTGGCGCCGGCGGCCGGTGTTGCGCACGTGCAGGAGGGCCACCGCGGGGTCGCCCCTGGCCACCTTCACCGGCGTCAGCTCCCGGCGCACGTCCAGCCCGGCACCGCGCAGCGTCCACAGCGCGCCCGCGCCCACGGCGGCCAGCCCCGCCACCGCGAGGACCGCCGCCTGGGCGTACCCGAACGGCGCCCCCACGGCGTAGACCAGCACCGAGGCCGCCGCCAGGCCCCACCCCGCCCTGGTGATCATTCGCACTCCCAGAGCGGGGCCGCGGGGAAGCCCCCCTTCGGGGTGTCCATCAGCACGTCGTTGAGCCACCCGTTGCCGCGGCCGGACTCCACCTTGTTCCAGACGTCGCTGCTCATGCCCGTGTCCGTGTCGGTGAAGGCGGCGCCCTTCTGCTGGCAGAGCACGGTCATCGTGATGTACTCGCCCTTGGGGATGCGCCCCGCCTCGGCGCCGGCGCTGGGCCCGGAGCGGATCAGGGTGTCCCTGTTGTTGTTGTTGGCGTTCCTGAACTGGGCGGACGGCGGGCGCAGGTCGGCCGTGGCCTCCGCGCGCTCCTCGCTCTCGCCCGCCGCGTTCTTGGCCCGCAGCGTCCAGGTGTAGGACTGGCCGTTCTTGAGCCCGGTGACCTCCGCGCTGGTGCCGTCGGGCGATCCCGGGTGGTTGCCGGGCCCGTCCAGCGTGTACGTGACGCCGCCGTCCCGCGCGTTCTCCGGGGCTGACCAGGTCAGGTCGGCGCCGTGGTTCTTGCCCTTGGCGGCGAAGCCGGACGGCTGCCCCGGCGCGACGCACGGGCGCACGGGCACGGACGGCTGGGACTCCACCTCGCCGCCGGACCACTCGGCGACCACCCGGAACGTGTACTCCTGGTCGCACCGGCCGCCGTTCACCCGGAACTGGTACGGCCCGTCGGGCTGCACGCGGGACGGCGTGACGTCGGACGCGCCCTTGAGCGTGTACGCCTTGACCGTGCCCTGGCGGGACGGCGTGAAGGTGACCTCCATCCAGCCGGGCCCGGACTTGGCCGTCACGGATCCCGGCGGATCGGGGGTCTGGGTCGGCGTCGGAGTGGGCGTCGGGGTCGGAGTCGGCGTGTCCGTAGGGGTGGGGGTCGGGGTGGGGGTCTTCGTCACGGTCACGGTCGGCACGGCCGTCTTCGTCTTCGTCGGGACGGACGTCGGCTTCCCGGTGGGCTGCCTGGTCGACCGGGTGGGCACCAGGGTCGGCTGCACCACCGAGGGTGTGTAGGTCGGGATCGGCAGCGGCGTCGGCGTGTCCTTCTGGCCGAGCGCCTCGTCGTACTTGCCGACCCGGTGTCCCCTGCCGTCCTGCTCGATGACCAGCGCGGTCTCGCTGAACTGGTCGTTCACCCAGAGCAGCCCGTCCTTGACGAACACCTCCAGCGGTCCCGCCTTGCCCGTGACGACCTTCTCGGGCTCGAACGCCTTGGCCACCGTGTCGTACACGATGAGCCGGCCCTTGCTCTCGTCTGCGATGTAGACGCGCCGCCCGAGCGCCTGCGGCGCCCCCAGCTTGCCGCCCTTCACCGAAACCGTGGTCAGCCCGCCGCCGGCGGTGTCGACCAGGACGAGCGCGCCCTTCCTGGGCTCCAGGATCGGCACGATCTGGCTCTCGGCCACCGCCGGGACCAGCAGCCCGCCGCCGCCCGCGCCCGTCACCGTGCTGGGCAGGGACACCTGGAGCCGGGTGCCCGCCGGGCCGATCAGCATGGCGGAGGCGGCGGCGGAGTTCGTGACCAGCGGGGCGCCGTTCGCGAGCGTCAGGGTGAGCGGGTCGCCGGGCTCGCCGACCGTCACGGCCTTGACCTGCCGGCCGTCTTTCACCTGGACCAGCGTGCCCTCCTCGGGCACCGGCACCCACAGCGTGCCGTCCTTGCCGAGGCCGGCCTGGCCGAGCGGCGCCTTGAGGGTGAGCGGGGAGCCGATCGTGCTCACCGTCAGCGGGTCGAGCTGCTGCACGGTGCCGGCCTGCGGGTCGACCCCGTACGCCTTCCCGCCGCCCATCACGATCTGCATGCCGCCCGCGCCGAGCGTGTTGGTCTGGGCGACCTCAAGCTGGGTGGGGTCGATGCGGCCGACCTTGCCCGTGGAGTCCATGACGAGCACGTTGTTGCCGTCCTGCACCACCTTGAGCGGCTCGCCCTCGGCGGAGGCCAGGTCCACGCGGCCGTCCAGCTGCCCGGACAGGCCGTTGGCGTGCACCACCTCACCGTTGAGCGCGCTGCCGAGCCACGCCCCGACGTCGGAGAGCTTGGGGCGGGCGCTGGAGACGCCCTGGCCCAGGAACAGGCCGACGCCGACCAGCACGGCGACGAGGGCGCCCGCGACGATTCCCGCCGCCCGCCGTCCCGCCGCATTCCGCCACCGAATGGCCACCGACTCACATCCCGTACGTGTACGTGCCCGCGGACACCCTAGGGGGGCGTCCGCGGATCGCGAGGTTCCTTCAAATAACCTGGAAGTGTCCGATCACCGGCTGTCACGCGTCCGATCGTCGATGGCCCGCAACTGCTCGTCCATGGACGACTCGAACGACTCCAGCACGCTGCCGAACTGCTCGTCGAGCAGCTCCCTGCCGGGCAGCGCGCCGCCCAGCGTCTCCGCCATGACGGCGTCGACCTTGGCGGCGACGTCGTCCTGGGCCTCCTGCGCGGCCCGCAGCACGGCCTCGGCCAGCTTCTGGCTGTCCAGCCGCATGGCCCTGGGCGCGAGGACGACGTCCATGAGCCGGCCCGAGGCGCCGGCGGTCACGCGTACCTGACCGTCCGCCGCCTCGCCGTGGCCGACGACCACGTCGATCTCGCTCCTGAGCTCCTCGACGCGGGCCAGCATGTCCTCCGCCCGCGCGGTGATCCGTTCCAGCTCTTCGGGGTCGAAGTCGTTCACCGTACCTCCCGGGTCTCTGCGACGGGAGAGTACGGGGGAGGCCCGCCATTTCGGAAAAAGTTGAAGCATGCGAAGTTTCATTGCTCTGACCAATGGATTAATGGCAGATTTCTCAGCGGCTAATCCGTGGGAAAGGTGCCATTTCATGAGCGGTGGAATCCGGATCGATCCGGGCGCCCTCCTGGCCGCGGGAAAGCGGTGCGAGGACGCGCGGGATGCGCTGAAGCCGTTGCTGCCCGACTTCGAGCGGAATGCCGCGCCGGCCGACGGCTGCTTCGGCCTTCTGGAGCGCGGCGGCAAGGAGCTGGAGGAGTCGTACCGGGAGTACCACCAGGAGCTGCTCGGCTTCGCCAAGGACCTGGTGGCCAAGCTCGACGACACCGCCACCGGGCTGCGGGAGAGCGCGGAGCGGCTGGGGGGCGGCTGATGTCCGGGCCCTTCGCCCCCGTCGTCGACCTCGTCAACACGCTGAAGAACACCGTCGCCTCGATCGGCGACGACGAGCAGGAGCAGCGCCTGCTGGCCATGGCCGCGGCCTGCCGCCGGCTCAAGAGCGGCATCGAGGGCCTGGAGCCGGCGCTCTCCCCCATCCCCGGCTCGCTCCAGGGGTGGATCGGCGGCGACGCGGACGTGTTCCGGCAGAAGTGGCGCGGCTACCTGGCCCCCGAGTTCCGGGCCACGGCGGCCGAGCGGCTCGGCGACGCCGCCGACGTGCTCGACCAGGCCGTGGAGGCGTCCAGGAAGACCAGGGAGGCGCTCAACCAGCTGATCACCTCGCTGATCGCGTCGGTGTCCGCGGGTGTCGTCGCGTCGCTGGCGGCGGCGGGCCTGAGCACGTTCGCGGTGTGGGCGTCCAGCGCCGCGACCGCCGCCCGCGGGGCGGCGACGGCCACCGGCATCCTGAGCCGCTTCGCCGCGGTGCGCGCCGCCGCGGCGGCGGCCATGCGCGGGTTCACGACGATGATGGGCAGGTCGGGCCTGGTGCGCGGCCTCAGCATGTACGCCGGCGGCGGCTTCCGCCAGACGGCCCTGGCCGCCCTGGGGAAGTACGGCCAGATCCACGGCTGGTCGTTCGGCGGCAACCTGCTGGCCGGCGGCGTGGCCAGGGGCGTCTTCGGCCAGAACCCCCTCGACATCTCCATCCTCTCCCTCGCCCAGACCGCCAACGCCTCCACCGTCGCCGGCTTCACCGGGCCCCTCGGCCAGACGAAGTACTTCACCGGGCTCGCCGCCAGCCGCCCGCTCGTGAACAACGTGGCCATGGGCGCCCTCGCGGGCGGCGTGCCGGCCTTCTGGAACGCCAGGGTGGAGGGCAAGTCGTGGAGTGCCACGCTCGGGGACGTGGCGCTGTTCAGCGGCATCGCGGGCGGGTTCAACGGCGCGGTCGGGCGGCTGTTCAACCCGGCGCGGGGCCAGTGGGGCGTGCCGTCGCCCGCCTGGTTCAAGAAGCTGCCGCCGATGGCGCAGAGCTCGCTGCTGGGCTTCGCACCCAGCGTGGGGCTCCGGCTCGCGGTGCCCTTCGCCCCCTCGTCGCCGCCGCCCCAGCTTGACCGTTAACGGTGCCGGGCCGTCAGGGCGAAACGGCGGGCGGTCGCTTGGAGCGGCATGTCAGCGTGCAGGGCGCGAAGGCGGTCATCGTACGCGCCGGCGTCGAAGCCCGGGACCTGCCAGGAGACGACCCGCAGGTAGAGCACGAGCGCTCCCACGTCGTGGAACACGACGGACTGCCCGGCTTCCGCGCTCCAGGTGACCTCGAGTCCGGCGGCGTCGAGCGCGGCGGCCGCGCCGGCGAGGTCCCAGGCGTGGTCCTCGTGCGGCGGGCCGCCCAGCGCCGCGTTGAGCTCCTCCAGGTCACGCCCGGCCACCTGCTGGGTGACGAACGTGCCGCCCCCGGCCAGGAGGCGGCGGATCTCGTGCGGGTCGTACGACTCGTGCCGGTCGACGATCAGCTCGAACGAGCCGTCGGGGAAGTGCCCGGTCGACTCGGCCACCTCGACGCCCAGCGGCTCCAGGCGGTCGCGGGCGATCGGGAGGTTCGGCGGGTAGCCCTCGGTGGCGGCGGTGCGCGGCGGGAGCGGCGCCAGGGACGCCAGCAGCTCGCCCCCTCCGGTGCCGAGGTCGAGCAGCGACGGCGTGCGCGGGAGCCGGTCGCGCACCAGCCGCTCGTAGTCCCAGGGCAGGTCGCCGGCCGTGGTCATCCGGCCGCGGAACACCGCCCAGTCCCACCCCTCGAACGGCGTGGCCAGCGCGGCGCGGATCAGCTCCTCATACTCCATGAGCATGATCGTGCCCCGGGGACCGGCCGTTCCGCACGTCCTTTTCGCCCGGTCACTCGGGCGGGGGCGGCCCGTCCGGCGCGGGCATCCGGGAGAGCGCGACGATCCGCTCCAGCGCCGCCGCGTGCCGCTGGAACGCCAGCCGCCCCGCGGGGGTCAGCCGCACGTACGTGCGCCGCGCCCGCTTGTCCTGCCCCTTGTGCACCTCCACGTACCCGGCGCCGGCCAGTGCGGAGACCTGCTTGGACAGCGCCGAGTCGCTGGTGCCGATCGTGTCCCTGACGAACCCGAAGTCGACCCAGTCGGCCGGCGCCAGCACCGCGACCACCGACAGCCGCGCGGGCACGTGCAGGAACTCATCGAACTGCGGGTCCATGAGCCTGCAGCGCAATCGACGTGATGATCCTGCGGACCACGGGCATGATGGCGACGTACACGATGGCCGCCAGGGCACCGCCCACCGTGGCCTGCGACAGCAGTCCGTGCGCCGGCACACCGAACAAGAGGAAGCCGGCGATCCGGCCGATGACGAAGGCCACGAGGAGAATGGGCACCACGCCGATGAAGACCCCGATCATCGGAGCCGTGGGCTTCGGGTGGACGGAGATCCGGAACGCGTGCAAGACTCCCACGCCCATGAACACTGCGAGCCCGAGCCCGCGAGCGATGGGGAGCCAAGGCTGCTCGAGGTCGATCGACGCGAACGAGGCGAAGAGCCCGAGCGCCGAGATGATCACATAGGGCCAGGGGAAGATCTTGCGGACCATCTCCTCGCGGGTCTTGTCCTGGAAGTCCCGGATCTGGTTGAGCGAAGCCTGGGCATCCTGCGGATTCATGTGCCACCCCCGTGGTCGACTACTTTCCTATGAGGAAAGTAGCATCTACTTTCCCCTCAGGAAAGTCGTGGAGCCCCAGGTGTGCTCTCGCGCAGGACGACGCGGGCCGGGAGCCGCACGTCGTCCGCGCTCTCCTCGTCCGACAGCGCGAGCCGCATCGCGCTCAGGCCCGCCTCCCGCAGCGGCACCGCCACGGAGGTGAGGGCGGGCACCACGTCCAGCGCCGAGGCGATGTCGTCGAAGCCCGCCACCCCGATGTCCGCGCCCGGGACCACCCCGGCGTCGCGGAAGGCCGTCATGGCGCCGATCGCCATCACGTCGTTGACCGCGAACACCGCCTCCACGTCCTCGATCCCCCGCTCCACCAGCCGGCGCGCCGCGTCGTAGCCGCCCGCGTGGGTGAAGGCCGTCTCGATCGCCAGCGGCTCGGGCACGCCGGGGCCCAGCCCTGCGCGGAAACCCTCGTGGCGGTCGCGGGACGTGCGCAGCTCGCCGGCGGCGTGGAAGACGGCGAAGCGCCGGTATCCCACCTCCACCAGCGCCCGCGCGAGGTCGCGGGCGCCGCCGTGGTTGTCGATCGTGACGGTGCCGAACGGCAGGTCCCGCTGGCTGATCATGACGACCCGCCCGCCCGCCGTCCGGTACTCCTCCAGCTCCTCGATGAGCGCGTCCCGGGTCGCGGAGCCCGCGACCCGGCTGCCCGCGACGATGATCACGCGCGGCCGCTGGCCCCGCAGCGTCCTGACGATCTCCAGCTCGCGCTCGGGCGACCCGTCGGCCACCGCCATGGTGACGATGAGCTGCGCGGCCTCGGCCGCCTGGGTGACCCCGGCGGCGATGGAGGAGAAGTAGGGGTCGGCCACGTCGCGCACCACCAGCGCGACGGTCCTGGTCGAACCCTTCGCGATGGCCTGCGCCGACAGGTGCGGCTCGTAGTTGAGCTTGGCCGCCGCCGCGCGCACCCTGGAGACGTTCTCGGACCTGACGTTGCGCGTGCTGCCGTTGAGCGCGCGCGACGCCGTCGCGATGGACACGCCCGCCTCGCGGGCGACGTCGTGCAGGGTCGGCGGGGCCGTGGACCCCTCCTCCATACGGGTCATTCTGTCACCAGAGTCAGCGGGTCGCTCCTGGTCATACCCGCCGCGTTCGCCAGCTCGGCCACGTACGTGCGCGTCCCCGCCGGCCGTCCGGACAGGACGGTGGCGGCGCTCTGCGCGGCCGGGGTGGCGGCGTCGAGCTGCCGGCTGTCGACGAGGACCCCGTCCTCGTAGAGGCGGTAGGAGGTGGCGTTGGTGCCCCACCACATGTTCATGCGGATGGTGTACTCGCCGTCGCCGTCCCAGTTGTCCGAACTGAGCACGGGTTTGCCGGGGTTCGCGTCGGTCACGACGACCCGCACGGACGTGGTGGCGGTCCGGCCCGCCTGGTTCAGCAGCTCGCCGGTGTAGACGTAGGTGCCGTTGGGGCGGCCGGTGACGGGGACGGTGGCCTTCTGGGCCGACGGCGTCCTCGGGGTGAGGTCGCGCCTGGCGATCTCCTTGCCGTTCTCGTACAGGACGAACACGCTGGCGTTGACGCCGTACCAGAGGTTCATGGTCACGTCGTAGGTGCCGTCGTGGAGGCCGTGCCGCCACCCGCTCGTGGTCGAGAGCGCCGCCCGCGCGGGCGGCGCGGTGGCGCCGTCCTGCGGCAGCTGGGGCTCGGGGCGGGTGACCTTGATCCGGTACGTGGCGTCGGCCGTGCCGTCCTCGGCGACCACCTTGACCGCGACCTCGGTGTCCCCGATCGGGAGCGGGACGGGCGGGGCGGCGGCGCCGCTCGCGACCGGCTGTCCCTGGACCGTGATGGCGGACTTCGGGTTGAGCGCGGTCGGCGTGAACACGACCCGGTCCCCGGGGACGGTCAGGGCGTAGGCGAGGACGTCGGGGTCGAAGGCCGGCTCCAGCGTGCCCGCGTCCGGGACGAGGCCGGACAGGGTGGTGTCCTGGGCGAGCGGGCGGCGCCTGATCTGGAGGGTGTGGGTGGCCTCGGTGCCGTCCTCGGCGGTGACCACGACGGGCACCTCGGCCCCGGTCGCGCCCAGCGTGACCTTCCGCGTCGCCTGCGCTCCGGCGGTGCGCTCGCCGGAGATGCTCACCGACCTGGCGAACGGGCTGCGGGCCACGGCGGTCACCTCCACCTCGGTGACCCGGGCGGGCACGTCCAGCACGTCGCCGTCGGGCGCGCCCTGGCTGGTGTCGACGCTGAGCAGGCCCGTGTCGTCGCGGGCGAGGCCGACCCCCTGGGCGACCCGGAGGTCGTCGAGGTGGATGCCGCCGTAGTTGGTGCTGTTGGCGTAGTAGTCGATCTGCGCCACAGTGTCCATCGCGGTCCTGAACGCGGCCCCTTCGAGCGCCTTCCGGCCGTCAATCAGCAGGTCGAAGCGCTGGTTGACGGTGTCGATCACGGCCTTGACGTGGTACCAGCGGCCCGGCTCGTACGCGCCCACCGTGCGCGTGGTCGTGCCCGCGTAGGCGACGATCGTGTTCTTGGTGAAGGCGAGGCTGACGGCGTTCTGCCCGCTCGCGTTCCTGACATAGGGGACGGACCACCAGTGGTTGCCCGAGGTGTAGGGCTGCTCGCTCATGACGCGGGCCTCGACGGTCACGACGCCCTTCAGTGCGAACGTCCGGGAGACGCCGGTGCTGCCGCTGTTCGCGGTGCGGGTGAGCTTCAGGCTCTTGCCGCCCGGCGTCTCGACGACCTCGACGCTCCCACCCGTGGAGCTCACGGTGAGGCCGTCACCGCTGGTCAGCGGCCCGGTCGGCAGGTCGTCGAAGTCGTGCACGGCCACGTAGTCCGGGGTCGGGCGGACGAGGAGCAGCGCGCCCGCGTCGGTCGCCGTGGCCGCTTCCACGGTCAGCCCGGACCGGCTGGCCGTCACGTATCCGCCGGACGCGGCCTGGACCAGATAGCCCTCCCCCACCGGGACGTTCTCCACGGTGAAGGCGCCGTCGGGGCCGCTGGTCGCGGTGGCGAGCGCCTGTCCGCCGTCCTTGACGGTGACCGTGGCGCCGGGCAGCGGGCGGGCGGCCTGGTCGAGCACGCGTCCGGTGACCGAGCCGACCGTGCTGGCCGAGGCCATGGTCAGGCGGACGGTGACGGTGTTGCCGGGGCGCACGTTCACGGTCTCGGTGGCGCTCGCGTAGCCGTTCCTGGCGGCGGTCACCTCGACGCCGTCGGCGAAGGGGAGGTCCCTGATCGCGAAGCGGCCGTCGGCGCCGGTGGTCGCCGTCCTGCCCGCCGCCGTCACGGTCGCGCCCGCGACGGGGGCGCCCGAGGGGGTGCGGGCGGTGCCGGTGACGGACTCGGTGGTGGCGTCCTGGGCGGTGGTGTACTCGAAGGCGCCGATGTCCGCGCCGCCGTTGTAGAGCGGGGTCCCGGCGTAGTCGCGGCCGCCGTTCCCGGTGATCTCGGCGCCCGCGTCGATCGCGTACGAGCCGGAGGAGACGCGCAGGCCGTACGCGGTGTCGAGCCGGGGGCCCGACTCCGGGGTGCCGTACGGGCCGGTCGGCGGCGCCTTCGCGAACAGCGGGTCGGCCACCACGGCGCCGGTGTCGCCGTCCGGGACCGCGAGGTCGGCGCCGCCGTACAGGTTGTGGCTGTAGGCGATGGTCGGGCTGGTCGTCAGCGTCGCCGGGCGCGTGGAGTACAGGAGGTTGTCGGAGATGTCGTAGCGGGCCTCGATGTAGGAGCCGTACCCGTAGATGAGGTAGTCGCTCTTGTCGTTGTAGATCGTGTTGTTGTAGACCTTGGCGGTCGCGGCCCGGTCGGAGTGCAGGTAGATCTGGTAGCGGGTGTTGCTCGCGATCACGTTGTTCCTGACCACGGCGTCACCGAACGCGAACTGGCACAGCAGCACGCCGTCGCCGTTGCCGTGCAGGTAGTTGTACTGCACGACCTGCCGGGTGGTGCCCTTGTCCGGGTCGATCCCGTTGGAGTCGGCGCCGCCGGCCTTCTGCTGCGTCTCGTACACCTCGTTGAACTGGAACGTCACGTCGTCGGCGTAGTACGACTCGATGCCCGAGGTGCCCGCCCGGTAGACGACGTTGTGCTCGACCAGCGCGCCCCGGACGTTCGTGAGGTACATGCCGTTGCAGCCGTAGGCCGTGTCGGCCTGGGTGACGTGGTTGTTCCTGATGACGATGTTCGTGTGCGGGGTGAACTTGGGGTCGTCGGCGTTCTGCCGCGTGCCCCAGCCGGTGGCCGTGGCGATCGTCTCGCCCGCGTCGTTCTTGCCGTCCCCGGTGTACTGCTTGAACACGATCCCGGCGAACGAGGTGTTGGCGACCGTGGAGTTCTGGATGACCACGTCGTTCAGCACGGTCGCCTTGTCCGGCGGCGTGTGGATGTCCGGCACCGTCGTGTCGAACACGATGCCGCCCGTCTTCTTCGAGCCGTCCCACCCGGTCTTGAAGCGCACGCCGGGCGCGTTGTTGTCGGTGCTGCCGCTGATCCAGTTGACCTGGCCGGTGACGTCGTGCACGGCCACGCCGTCGATGACGAAGCCGTCGAGGGTCTGGCTGTTGTCGCCGGAGACGTGGATGCCGCGCAGGTCGCGCAGGTTCTCGCCGGGGGTGCCCGTCGGCGGGACCTCGTTCGTGACCTCCAGGTTGCGGATGGTCCAGAACTCCTGGTTGAACAGCCGGACGGCGTCGCCGACCTGCCCCGCGCCGTCGATGCGGGGCTTGCCGCCCTCGCCGTACCTGTCGACGGTGATCGGCGCGCCGCTCTCGCCCGAGCCCTTGGGCCAGAGCTGGCCGGTCCACCGCTGTCCGGCGCGCAGCAGGATGCGGTCGCCCGGACGGAACGTGGTGTCGTTCACCTTGCCCAGGCTCCTCCAGGGGTGTGCCTGGTCGAGGCCCGAGGCCGCGTCGTCGCCCGCGGCGGCGTCTACGTAGTACGTGGTGCCCGCCGTGACCGTGACCGTGGCCGTGGCCGCGGCTGTGGTGGGCGGGGTGGATATCAGGATCATGGCAGCGGTCAGCAGTTGGGGGAACATCGCCGGGCTCCTGGGGGGTGATTTCGGCGCGCCCCTCGCAGGGCGCGCCGGTGGGCGATCAGCTCGGTTCTGGGGTGTGGACGATCGGGTGGGCCACGTCGTGCGCGCGGAGGTTGCCGCACATGCCCCACCGGTCGTGCGGCGGGCTCTCCATCAGGGCGGAACGCCGCAGGTGCGCGCCGTCGCCGCGCTCCAGGGCGTCGAGGATCCCGGCGGTGCGGCGGGTCTCCTCGGCGACCGTGCCCTCCCAGATCGTGCGCCAGGCCGCGGCCTTGGGGCGCACGAGCGTGATGGCGTGGTCGTAGAAGCGGTGCAGCGGGGCCAGGTCGCCGTCGGCGGCGGCGTCGGCCAGGCGCAGGAAACCCTCGACGGCCAGCTCGCGCCGGCGCCGTACGGCCTCCTCGACGTCACGGAGCGCGCCCGCCGCGCCGGGCGCGAGTCCTTCGGGGGGAGTGGAGGACGCGGGAGGCCCGCCGGTCGGGAGCGGGCCGCCGGACGGGGGCGACGGGGGCAGGGTGGCGGCCTGGCGGTAGCGCTCGGGGTCGGCCACGATCTCCGGGGGGAACGTCATGACCGCGTCCCCGGCCTCGGGCAGGCCCGCGTTCGACATCACGACCACCACCTCCAGGCCGCCCCCATTGACCGCGCGGTGGATGGTTCCGGGCGTGAACCACACGGTCGTCCCGGTGCTCAGCGGGGTCTCGCGCAGCCCGTTCACGTCGAGCGTCTGCAGCGTGCCGTGCCCGCCGATGACCACGTACGCCTCCGTCGAGGCCATGTGCAGGTGCGGCGTGCCGCCCTCCAGGCCGTCGGCGCACGGGCTGCCCGAGTAGACCGACAGGCGGCTGACGGACGTGCCTCCGGGGAACGTCATGCCAGCGCCGCCCTCCCCTGCTTGGCCAGCAGCTCCGTGCCCTCCTCGCCCCGGTCGCCGTCGGCGATCACGACCGCGTACCGGAACCGCAGCGACTGCCCGTCCGGCAGCTCGACCTCCTCGCTGAAGAACGGCGCCGGGCACAGGCAGGCGAAGTCCTCGCTGCGCGCGAACCACTGCGGCGGGTGCTGCGGGTTGTCGGCGGCGTCCACCATGACGACCGTCGAGTGGTCGCCGCTCTCGTCGTGCCGGCCGCGGAAGCCGAACCACTCGGCGCGCGTGCCGCGCAGCTCGTCCCCGCCCGCGCCGGCGGGCGACTGGATGATCCCGCCGGTGAACGACCGGGGCCCGCGCCAGAAGAGACCGCCGTACCCGGCGTTCTCGCGGCCCTTCGTGGTCGGGGAGCCGAACGCGAGCGTGCCGCCCGACACGTTGGTCATCTCCGTGTCGAACACCAGCGCCCACGTGGCCTCGTCCACGACGTGCGCGGCCAGCGAGCGCCGCTCCTCGATGACCGGGTCGCCGGCCTGCGCGGCCCAGTCGAGCGTGTGCCCGAGCTCGACCCGCTCGCCGGTGGCCGCCAGGGTGGTCATCTCGCGGTGCGTGGCGCTGCCGTTGTTCTCGAGCTGCACGTAGAACCGGCCGTGCACGTACGTCGGCCCGCCCCAGAAGTTGTGCTCCCCGACGTGCGGCAGCGACCAGGCGATGCCCTTGTGCCAGACGTGGTCGTGCGGCCTGAACAGCGACACGAGCCGGCCGCCGAGGGTGCGGATCGGGTGCAGGTACGGCTTGGGCGACTCCAGCACCGGCGTTTCGGGGCTGTAGACGTACGTGAACAGCTCGACGTCGCCGGCCGCGACGGTCACCGACCGGCCGAGCGCGTGCGTGGCCTGCAGGGTCACGGGTTCCTCACCTTTTCCCAGGGGGCGCCCGTGCCGTCCATGCGCCGGGCGAACGGGCTGTCAGCAGTGATCTGTCCGGCCTGTACGCGTTCGCCGGTGAAGGCGGAGGTGTACAGCGCGGCGATGAACTCCATCGTCCGGCGGGTGTCCTCGGCAGTGACCGGAGGCGCCTCACCCCGGTCGAGCGCGTCGAAGACGGCGGCGAGCCAGCCGTCGTGGCCGCTCGACGTGGTCGTGCGCCCCTGCGCCCACAGCTCCGACACGCTCTCCTGGCCCGGCGCCGGGGTCACGGTCCAGTCGTCGTCGGTGTAGCCGTACAGGTGCTCCACCTCGACGGTGGCGCGCTCGTAGTCGAAACGGAGCTGGGAGGTCTGCCTCGGGGACACGACGGAGTTGACGATCGTGGCCACGGCGCCGTTCTCGAACGTCACCAGCGCCAGCGACACGTCCTCGGTGTCCACCGGGCGCGCCTGGCGGGCGGCCACGGCCGTGACCTCGCGCCACGGGCCGAGCACCGAGAACAGCAGGTCGAACTGGTGGATGCCGTGCCCCATCGTCGGGCCGCCGCCCTCCGACTCCCACGTGCCGCGCCAGGGCACCGCGTAGTACGCCTCGTCGCGGTACCACTGGGTGTTGCAGGTGGCCAGCAGCGGGCGGCCCAGCTCGCCGGCCTCCTGCAGGCGGCGCAGCCGGAGCGCGCCCGCCCCGAAGCGGTGCTGCAGGACGGTCGCGACGTGCGCCGTCGAGCGGCGCTCCGCCTCGATCACCGCGTCGAACTCCGCGAGCGAGAGCGTCGGCGGCTTCTCCACCAGCGCCGTGACCCCGGCCTCCAGGCACGCGATGGCCAGCGGGGCGTGCAGCTGGGGCGGCGTGCACAGGTGGACGAGGTCCACCTGCTCCTCCCGCAGCAGGTCGTCCAGGCTCGCGTGGGTGCTCGGCCCGCCGTACTTCCCGGCGAACTCGCCCGCCCGCCCGGCGTCCACGTCCGCCACCGCCACGAGCTCGGCCCGCCCCGACCCGAGCAGGGCCTGCGCGTGCGCGTGGGCGATCGCGCCGGTCCCGACGATCGCGGCCCGGTAGTTCCGTTGACTCAAGATGTTGCTCCTATGTGGGGGTCTGTCAGGCGCCGTCGATCTCGGCCTGCAGTTCCGTGATGAACGACTTGGCCGCCTGCTCCGGCGTCTCCCGGTCGAACAGCACCTCTTCCGTGTGCCGTTTGATGATGGCTTCGAGATCGCTGGCGCCGTTCGGGGTCACTCTAGGGGCTTGCCCGACTTTGGCGGTGTCCAGGTACTCCGCAGCGGCTTTGTCCGTTTCGGTGAGCTTCGGGGTGATGGCCGCGCGGATCTTCTTGTTCGCGGGGACGCCGCGGTCGGTCAGCAGGATGTCGGCCGCCTCCTGGCTGTTGGCCAGGAAGTCCACGAACAGCGCGGCCTCGGCCGGGTGCTTGCTGCGCGCCGAGATCGACCAGTACATCGAGGACTTGAAGTACGCGCCGGGTGACTTGGCCTGCGTCTCGCCGGGGAGCCTGAGCAGCTTCAGCTTGGCGCCGCTCGCCGTGGTCAGCGAGCTGAGCTGGGTGTTCCACCAGGTGGCGAAGACCGAGGCGTTCGTGGCCGTGCCCGACTGGTCGAGCGAGCCGCCGGCCCGCTCGATGGTGACCGACGGCGACGGCGTGACGCCCTGCTTGGCCAGGTCCTTGACGTAGGTCCAGTACGAGGCCAGCACCTCCGGCGGGACGGCGACCTTGCCGTTCGCGTCGAACAGGGCCGCGCCCGCCTGCCTGGCCCAGATGTTGAGCCCGCCCGCGTCGAAGCCCGGCGACTGCAGGCCGGTGACCTTGCCGCCGCCCGCCTTCGACACCTCGTCGCCGACCTTCTTCAGGTCCTCCCACGACCAGGTGTCGTCGTCCGGCAGCTTGATCTTGAGCTGGTCGAGGAGGTCGGTGTTGGCGACGATCGCGTACGTGGACAGGCCGACGGGGAGCGCGTACTGCTTGCCCTTGACCACGCCCGTGTCCAGGGCGGACTTGTCGAAGTCGGCGGTCTTGAGGTGTTTGCTCGCGGTGCCGAGGTCGAGCAGGGCGCCGCGCTCGGCGTACGAGGAGAGGTAGAGCTCGTCCATCTGGATGACGTCCGGCGCGTCGTTGGCCGCCACCGTGGTCGCGAGGCTCTCCCAGTAGCCGTTCCAGTCCTTGAACTCGCCCTTGACCGTGATGTTCGGGTACTTCTTCTGGAAGAGGTCGATGACCTGCTGGGTGCGCTTGTGCCGTTCGTCCGCGCCCCACCAGGTGAAGCGGAGGGTGACCGGATCCTTCGACAGCTCCTGACCGGCGCTGCCGCCACTGCCGCACGCGCTGAGCATGAGCACCGACGCCATGGCGAGGGCTATTCGTCGCATGATGATTCCTCTTCGCGGGGGGGTTACTTGCCGCCGGTCGTGGCGATGCCTCGGATGAGGTAGCGCTGGCCGACGAGGAAGGCGATGAAGACCGGGGCCAGGGACACCACGCTCATGGCGAACATGGATCCCCATGAGGTCGAGACCGTGGCGTCCACGAACGAGCGCAGCGCCACCGGCACCGTGTACATCTCCGGGTCCGTCAGGTAGATGAGCTGGCTGAAGAAGTCGTTCCAGGTCCAGATGAACGTGAAGATCACCGTGGTGGCGAGCGCCGGGAGCATCAGCGGCAGGATGATCCGCAGGAAGATCCTCGGGTGGCCGCAGCCGTCGATCCTGGCCGCCTCGTCCAGCTCCCGCGGCAGGCCACGGATGAACTGCACCATGAGGAAGACGAAGAACGCGTCCGTGGCCAGGAACTTCGGCACCACCAGCGGCAGGAACGTGTTCACCCAGTCGAGCTGGGAGAACAGGATGTACTGCGGCACGATGATCACGTGGATCGGCAGCATGATGGTGCCGAGCATGATCGCGAACCACAGGCGCTTGCCGGTGAACTCCAGCCTGGCGAACGCGTACGCGGCCATCGAGCAGGACACCAGGTTCCCGATGATGCAGGCCAGCACGAGGATGGCCGAGTTGGCCAGGTAGTGGCCGAACGGGGAGGCCAGCGCGGTCCAGCCGACGCCGTAGTTCTGGGTCTGGAGCCCGTCGAGGATCAGGCCGGGGCGGCGGAAGATCTCGTTGTCGGGCCTCAGGGAGCTGACCACCATCCACAGCACCGGGTAGAGCATGACCAGGGCGAGGAGGATGAGGGCGGCGTGCTTGATCAGCTTTCGGAGTTCAGTCATCGTAAACGACCCAGAATTTGGCGGCCCAGAAGTTGACGGCGGTGAAGCCGGCGATGATCACCAGGAGCAGCCAGGCGAGCGCCGAGGCGTACCCCATGTCGAAGTTGTGGAACCCGCGTTGATACAGGTAGAGCGTGTAGAAGAGGGTCGAGTCGGACGGCCCGCCGGTGCCGCCCGAGACCACGAACGCCTGCGTGAACGACTGGAACGCATGGATGATCTGCAGGACCAGGTTGAAGAAGACGATCGGTGACAGGAGCGGGATCGTGATGCTCCTGAACTGCGTCCACTTCCCCGCCCCGTCCGTGGCCGCCGCCTCGTAGTACATCCTCGGGATCTGGCGCAGCCCGGCCAGGAAGATCACCATCGGGGCCCCGAACGTCCAGACGTTCAGGATGATCAGCGTCGACAGCGCGGTGTCCGGGTCGGAGATCCAGCCGCGACCCTCGATGCCGAACAGCTGGTTGACCAGGCCATCGGCGCCGAAGATCTGCCGCCACAGCACCGCGATGGCCACGCTGGAGCCGAGCAGCGACGGCAGGTAGAACGCCGACCGGTAGAACGCCAGCCCGCGCAGCCCCTTGTCGAGCAGCAGCGCCAGCCCCAGGGCGGCGGCCAGCTGCAGCGGGACGGAGACGACGACGTAGATCAGCGTGACGCCGAGCGCCCGGTGGAGGCGGACGTCGGTGAGCATGCGGGCGAAGTTGTCCAGGCCGTTGAAGGTCGGGGGCTGGATGAGGTTGTAGTCGGTGAAGCCCAGCACGAAGGAGGCCACGATCGGGCCGGCCGTGATGAGCAGCAGGCCGGCGAACCAGGGGGCGAGGAACGCGAAGGCGGCCTTGTTATCCCGATTGCCGCCGCCGAGGGGTCCGCGGCTGCCCTTGCGCATGCGCTGGAGCTCGCCGAGAGCACTCACACGTGACCTCCTGGGTTGCTGGAAAACGTATTCCGTTGGAAAACGTATTCCGCAGTTTGCACGCGCGTTACCTACGCGTCAAGGGTGTTACCAACCGACTACAGCGCCCGAGACCGCTCGGTGCGGCGACCCGTTCGGGGGTCCCGGTAGTCCTGGCCGGAAAACCAACGGATATCGCTGACCTGTGCTAACGCGGAATCTCAGCATCCGTCGTCCCCGTCGTCTTGGTGCGGTCGAGGACGCGGTAGACGGTAGCGCGACCGATGGAGAAGACCTCCATGAGATCGGCGATGGCCATGCCCTCGCGGGTGCGCATCTTCAGCAGGTCGGCTTCGAACTCTGCGAACACGGCCAGCATGTTGAAGAACATCTTCGACATGGGGTCGGCGGGGTCGTAGATGCTCCCGCCCAGAGACAGGTGGACACCCCGGGCGACCAGGGTGTCGCCAATGTCGCGGGTGTCGGGGACCGAGCGTGCGAGCCGGTCGAGTTTCGGGACCACCAGGGTGTCGCCGGCGCGTACGGCCGCGAGGGCCTGGTCGAGGCCGGGGCGGGCGCGGTTGGTTCCGGTGAGTCCCTTGTCGAGATAGATCCGGTCGCCCGCGACGCCGAGACCAGTGAGGATCTCGCGTTATTGAACGAACCTCGATTGAGACAGTCAAGATTGCAGTCGCACTTCATGGTGGCTGGCAACATCCGTCACTGCAGGTAGCCGTGTCAGCTATCGGCGGGTGTTTGTGCCACTGGTTGTCCTTGAGGAGTTGTTGTGTGCGGGTGAGGAATGCCTGGCGGACCTCTTCTGGGTGCAGTATCTGGAGTGGTCGGCCGAGGCTGAGCAGGTAGCGGGCCAGGCCGTCGGCGTCTGGCCCGCCGATGTCGATGATCGTGGCGTCATCGCCGTCCGGGTGGTGGACGCCGACCGTTGGTGGTACCAGCCTGCGGGCCTCATCGGCCGGTACGGCCAGGCGGATGGTCACCCACACCGGGTAAGGCCTCAGCGCGATGCCCGTGCTGACCATCTGTGCTGGATCTGGCGGGTCGGGCAGGGCAGTGGCCTGCCCGGTGACTGTGGCATCGATGATGCGATCGGTACGGAAGGTGCGCCAGTCCTGCCGCGTCAGGTCGTAGGCAAGGAGATACCAGCGGCGGCCGGTGTAGATGAGCCGGTAGGGGTCCACTCGGCGGGTGGACGTCGTTCCGGCCCGGTCGCGGTAGGTCAACTGGGTGCGTTCGCCTCGCCGGCACGCGGTGGCCAGGTCGAGCAGCAGCGCGGGGGAGATCTGGCTGTCGTCGGGTCGTGCGGTGTGGGTGAACGCGGCGTCCAGCTCGCCGAGCCGGTCGGCGATCCTGGCCGGCAGCACCTGGCGTAGTTTCAGCAGCGCCGACAGGGCTGCCTGGTCGCTGCCGGAGACTCCGCTGAAGGCGGCGGTGCGCAGCCCGACAGCGACCGCGAGGGCCTCCTCCTCGTCAAGGATCAGTGGCGGAATGCTGGTTCCGGGCCCGAGGTGGTAGCCGCCCCATGGGCCCATCTCCGATTCGATGCCGTAGCCGAGTTCACGTAGCCGGGCGATGTCCCGGCGAACCGTCCGTTCGGTGATCTCCAGCTGGGCGGAAAGATCAGCGCACGTCCAGGACCGCCGCGTTGACAGCAAAGACAGCAGCCGCAGCAGCCGCGCCGAGGTGTTGACCACGGCTAACAGTCTGCTCGATAACCAGGACCGTTTCTGACCGGGTCATACCGTAACGTCGCCGGCATGACCGAGAACTCCTCGGCCGAAAAGTCCATTACGACGAAGATGACCTCCGCCAAGGTGCGGTAGATGACGGGCCCGGATGGGCGCAGGTAACCGACGAGGGGCAGGACCCATGGAAGCACGCATGAAGAGCGTGGCGAATCCCGACGTGATCACAGCGATCCAGCATCTCCACAAGGCGATTCACGCCGGTGGCGTCGACCCGCTCGTGCTCGAACTGGTCCATCTGCGGGCCAGCCAGATCAACGGCTGCAGCCCGTGTGTGTTCGCCGGCGTCCAGTCGGCGAAGAAGCATGGAGAGACCGAGGAGCGGCTGCACAACGTGGTCACCTGGCGCGAGACCCCGTTCTTCACCGAGGAGGAGCGGGCAGCGCTCGCGCTGACCGAGGCCGCCACCCGGATCCAGGACGGCGCGCCGGGCGTGACCGACGAGATCTGGGACGGTGCTGCCACCCACTTCGACGAGAACCAGATGTCCGCGATCATCCTGAACATCGCAATCACCAACTTCTTCAACCGGATCAACCACACGATCCGGGAGCAGGCCGGCAAGACCTGGTGAAGGCGGGCGGGCGTCATCCGTCCAGAGGCCGCGGTGGCGACGTGGCGAAGGACGTGATCGGCCGGCTCCACCACTGACCGATCCAGCGCCACTTCCGGCAGGCCCCCGTCCTGGGCTCCCACCTTCGGGTGACCGCCGACAACCATTCCTTTGATGATCATCAGGGGCACATGACGATGAGCGACGAACTACTGGAACTGACCGTTACCGATGCCCGAGCCTGGCGGGAGTGGCTCAGCAGGCACCACGACAGCTCGGCAGGGGTGTGGCTGGTCCTCGCCAAGCAGAACGCGACCCGGCCCACCAGCCTGACCTATGACCAGGCGCTCGACGAAGCCCTGTGCCACGGCTGGATCGATGGTCGGCTACGACGGCGGGATGAGATCACCTTCTGCCGGCGCTTCACCCCTCGCGGAAGGCAAAGTACCTGGTCAGCGCGGAACGTTTCCATCGTCACCCGTCTGATCAGCGAGGGCCGGATGCATCCGGCCGGAATGACCGAGGTCGAACGCGCCAAGGCCGACGGCCGCTGGGACACGGCCTACGCGGGACAAGCCGGCATCGAGGTACCAGCCGACCTGGCCGCCGCATTGGCCGCGAACCCCCAGGCAGAAGCGATGTTCGACATCCTCACCTCCCAAAACCGCTACGCAATTCTCTATCGGATCGCGAACGCCAAACGCGCCGAGACCCGAGCCCGCCGTATCACCCAGTTCGTTGACATGCTCGCCCGCGGCGAGGCGATCCACCCACAAAAGCGCGCCCTCGGCAGTTGAATGCGGGCCCACTCCTCTCCCCGCCTCGCTCCTCCCAGCCCACGCACATGGCGGCTCGGCGTTCGGCCAGACCCGGAACCTTACCCAGCCCCCCAAGAACCCGTCATGGGCGCAGGCTCGGCTCAACAGCGGCCGGGCGCAAGGGGCGCCAGCCGCCTCCGTCGAGTTTGGCGAGCTCGGCTTCGACGTCGACGGTGATGACGCCGAAGAAGTTGACGTTCTCGCTGTGGGCCGGGGAGATGTGGGCCAGCAGCTCATCAGGCACATCCCGGCCGCCGGCGCGCAGGTTTTTGACGGCGAGCTGGTAGTACTCGGTCGTCCACGTGGTATCCGGGGTAACGATCTTGAAAGGCTATGTTTGCCCAGGTGGAACGCTTGCGGTCGCGTCCGTATGAGAAGAGGTGGGCGGGCCGGTCAGCTGTCCTGCGGTGAGGCGTTGGCGCGGTGGCCGAGGCGGCGCCGGAGTTCGAGGATCTCTCCATGAGCTGTCTCCAGCGCCTGTTTCAGGGTGGTCATCTCCTCGCGGTGGCGTCGTTTGAGGTCACTGAGTTGAGTGGTCAGGGTGCGGATGACGCTGCTGGGCTGGTCGGGGTCGGGGTCGGG
>NZ_JBSFNK010000023.1:0-100699 GCF_053587055.1 Nonomuraea sp. NPDC003707
GGACTCACGATGGTCCAGCGGAAGGAAGTGCTCACTCACCAGCGGCTACCAGGCACCGAGTCTGCCTGATCAACCGACCCGGTAGCTTCCATTAGCGGAAGGCGGCGGCGTTGCGCCGGGCCCAGGCGGCGAACGGCTGAGGGGCCCGGCCCAGCACGCGCTCGACGTCCGGGCTGATCCGCCGCTCGGCCTCGGTCGGCTCGCCGAGGATGTCCAGCGTGGTGTCCGCGACCGGCGGGGGCATGAACGCCAGCATCTGCGCGCGGGCCTCCTCGCGGGTCTGCTCGACGAACGCGACCGGCTCGCCGATCGCCTGGCCGATGGCCTCGGCGTTCTGCCGCGGGGTCACCGCCTCCGGCCCGGTGAGCTCGTAGGTCCGGCCGTCGTGGCCCGGCTCCCGCAGCACGGCGGCGGCCACCGCGGCGATGTCGTCGGGGTCGATGATCGGCAGCCCGACGTCGCCGAACGGCGCCGCGACCGTGCGGTCCGCGCGGATCGACCCGGCCCAGGCGTACCTGTTGGAGGCGAATCCGCCCGGCCGCAGGATCGTCCACCGCGCTCCCGAGTCGACGACGGCGCGTTCCACCTCCGCCCCGAAGCGGCCGTGGGACGCGCTGTCCGGGCGGGTCACCACGCCCTGCGAGGAGAGCAGGACGATCCTGCCCGGCCCGCTCACCGCGGCGACGATCTCCTTGGGCTCGACGGCGAACAGGTCGCCGCCCGTGAGGAGGAACACCGCGTCCGCGCCCTCCAGCGCCGCGCTCATGCTGCCGGGATCGGCCAGGTCGGCGGCGACCGCCCGCACGCCCTGCGGCACGTCGGCGTCGGTGATGCGGCGGGACACGGCGGTGACCTGCTCCCCCGCCTCGGCCAGCAGCCGGACCAGCGTCCGCCCGACGTTCCCCGTGGCTCCCGTGACAACGATCATGATCTCTCCCAGTTGTTAGTTAGTCGGCTGACTCACTTGAGGGAGACCATAGCACGGCTCCGCCGCATATAGTTAGTCAGGTGACTGACTCAACGGGTTCGCGGGCGAGGACCGCGGCCGCCAAGCGCCAGCGGCTGATGGCCGCCGCCGCCCAGGTCGTGCACCGGCAGGGGGCGGAGCGCACCACCATCGCCGACATCGCCCACGCCGCCGACGTCCCCGTGGGCAACGTGTACTACTACTTCAAGACCAAGGACGACCTGGTCGCCGCCGCCCTCGCCGAGCACGCGCGGCAGCTGGAGCTCCTCACCGACCGGCTGGACGGGCTCGACGACCCGAGGGAGCGGCTGAAGGCCCTCGTGGAAGGGTGGGTCAGCCAGCGCGACCTCGCGGCCCGCTACGGCTGCCCCACCGGGACACTCGCCGCGGAGCTGGACAAACGCCCCGAGGGCGGCCTGGACGCGGAGGCCGGCCGCGTCATCCGGCTGCTGCTGGACTGGGTCGAGCGCCAGTTCCGCGAGCTCGGCCAGCCTGACCCCTGGGACCTCTCCCTGACGCTGGTGGGCGCCTACCAGGGCATGTCCCTGCTGGCCAACGCCCTGCGCGACCCCGACGTCATGACCCGCCAATGCGCCCGCCTGCTCGACTGGCTCGACTCCCTGCCCGAGGCCCCCGCCGTCTGAAGGCCTCGACCCCCGCCGGGCACGTACTTCGTGACGTCCGCCGCCCTCTTCGTGAGGTGGGCGGCCGGAGGTAACGGACTCCGATCCTTTTTCGCGGCATCCGCAGGAGGCCGGGACACCATGAGGATGTCCTGACGATCACCCTCCGCGGAACCGCACGGAGGGCTCCCACGTGGAGAATCTCCAGAAGGAGCGATCATGGAACGTCCGTCGAGGCGGGGATTACTGGGTGGCGCCGCGCTGGTGGCGGGTGCCGTGACGTTGCCCGCGCCCCCCGCCGGAGCCGCCGTGTCATCCGGCGGGCCGGTCACGGGTCCGGTCACCGTGTACCCCGGCGACCCCCGCTACCAGGAGCTGACCGTGGGCTACAACCAGCGCTGGGTCGGCGCGCCCGACTATGTGCGCGTGGTCAGCTCGACCGCCCAGGTCGTCGCCGCGGTGCAGGAGGCGGTCGACGCGGGCAAGCGGATCTCGGTGGTGTCCGGCGGCCACTGCCTGGCCCCGTTCGTGTTCAACTCCGACGTGGACGTCGTCATCGACCTGTCCGGGCTGGACGAGGTGTACTTCGACCAGCAGCGGGGCGCGTTCGCGGTCGAGGGCGGCGCCCGGCTGTCGGGCGTCTACGACACGTTGTTCAAGAAGTGGGGCGTGACCATCCCCGGCGGGATGTGCCCCACGGTCGGCATCGGCGGCCACGCCACCGGCGGCGGGTACGGCTTCCTGTCCCGGCAGCTCGGGGCCGTGATCGACCACCTGGCGGCGGTCGAGGTCGTGGTCGTGGACCGCTCGGGCACCGCCCGAGCCGTGACGGCCTCGCGCGATCCGGGCGACCCCAACCGCGACCTGTGGTGGGCGTGCGCCGGCGGCGGGGGCGGCAACTTCGGCATCGTCACCCGCTTCTGGTTCCGGACGCCGGGCACGACCGGCTCCAACCCGAGCCGCCTACTCGTCAACCCGCCCAAGGACGTGCTGCTCAGCGCCGTCGGCATCCCGTGGAGCATGCTGGACCGCACGAAGTTCGCCACCCTGGTCACGAACTGGGGCGCCTGGTACGAGGGACACGCCGCGCCCGACTCCCCCGCCAGGATCCTGTCCGGCGTCGCGTCGCTGGCGCACCGCTCGAGCGGAAACGTCTTCCTGCTGACCCAGGTCGACGCCACCGCCCCCGACGCGGCGCGGATCCTCGGCGACTACCTGGGGGCCCTGACCGCCGGGCTCGGCGTCGACGCCGTGGTGGCGGCCCAGCCGGCGCAGCGGCTCCCGTGGTTGCGCGCGGTCAAGTTGATCGCCGCCAGCATCCCCTCGTTCATCAACCCGACGCTGCGCGGCTCCTCCAAGTCGGCCTACCTGCGGCGCTCGTACACGGCCGAGCAGGCGGGCGCGATGTACGACGCGCTCACCCGTACGGACTTCGCCAACCCGGCGGCCGCGGTGACGCTGGCCGGGTTCAGCGGCGGCGCGATCAACGCCGTCCCCGCCACGCGGACCGCTCTGGCGCACCGCGACGCCGCGTTCTGGACGCTGTTCGAGGCCCAGTGGCAGGACCCGGCCGCCGACGCCGCCAACATCGGCTGGCTGCGCGACCTGTACGGCTCGGTGTGGGCGGCCACCGGCGGCTACCCGGTGCCCGGCGACCAGGCCGACGGCTGCTACATCAACAACCCCGACCCCGACATCACCGACCCCGCGTTCAACCGCTCGGGCGTGCCGTGGCAGACGCTGTACTACAAGGGCAACTACACCAGGCTCCAGCAGGTCAAGGCGGCCTACGACCCCCGCGACGTCTTCCGGCACGCGCAGTCGGTCTCGCTGCCGTAGCAGCACCTGGGCGGCACCTGGCCAAGTGCCGCACCGTACTTGACTTTGTCAGCGCGGCGCCGCCGGGTCCGCTTCCCGGCGCGGATGCGCGCTCCTAGCGTCGGACACACCGAGTGACGAAGGAGAACACCGTGATCCATCAACTCATCTTCGCCGCGCCCAAGCCCGGGATGACGGAGGAGGAGTTCCAGCAGTACTGGCTGAACGTGCACGCCGTCCGGTACGCGAGCAAGATCCCGCAGATCAGGAAATACCTGATCGGCACCCGGATCCCGCTCCGGCCCGACGAGGGCGAGCCGCTGTGGAGCGGCGTCGCGGAGATCTGGCTGCGCGACGAGCGGGAGCAGCTCGAGTCGCTGCAGACGCCCGAGTTCCTGGAGGGCGCGCGGGCCGACGAGCCGCGCTGGGCGGCGTTCTGGCGCACGCTCGTGCTCGACACCGACGCGCACGAGCCGGTGCCGGGGCCCGAGCTCGCCCCGCCGTCGGGCGTGAAGCTGATCGTGCTGGTCAAGCGGAAGGAAGGGCTGCCGCTGGCCGACTTCAGGAGCGCCGACCTCGGCCCGCACGCCGAACTGGTCGCGCAGGTGCCGGGGCTGCGCCGGTACCTCCAGTGCCACGTCAGAGACGGCGCGTACGCCATCGGCGAGGCGGTGCTCGACGCCGCCCACCTCCTGTGGTTCGACGACAGGGACGCCATGGAGGCCGCGCTCGCCTCGCCCGAGTACGCCAAGGTCGTGGCCGACATGGAGACGCTGGTCGAGCCGAGGTACGTGCACCGGATGGCCGTCACCGAGCACTGGGTCATCGGGCCGGAGAGCCGCTGATGTCCGCCGGTGACCAGAAGAGGGAATACGACTACATCGTCGTGGGCGCCGGCGCGGCCGGGGCGGTCGTCGCCGCCAGGCTCGTCGAGCGGACCGAGGCACGCGTGCTCCTGCTGGAGTCCGGCGGCGACGCCGGCCTGGCGGCCATCCGCCAGACGGGCATCCCCGGCATGGCCTCGCTGTGGCAGGACCCCGCCGTCACCTGGCCGTACGTCACGGTCCCGCAGGCCGGTCTGGGCTGGCGGACGATCCCGCTGCCCCAGGGCAAGGTGCTGGGCGGCGGCAGCTCGGTCAACGCCATGCTGTACGTCCGGGGCAACCGCCGCGACTACGACGGCTGGGCCGCCCAGGGCAACGAGGGCTGGTCGTACGACGAGGTGCTGCCCTGCTTCAAACGGGCCGAGGACTACGAGGAGGGCGCCGGGCCGTACCACGGGGCGGACGGGCCGATGAAGGTGGCCCGCCTGTCGTCGATGTCGGAGGTGTCGCGCGCCTTCCTCCAGGCCGCCTCCGAGCTGGGCTTCCCCGGCGGGGAGGACTGGGACTACAACGGCGCCGCGCAGGAGGGCGCCTTCGCCTACCAGTCCACCAGGACGAAGGACAACCAGCGATCGAGCACGGCGTCCGCCTACCTCGACCCGCTGCGCGGCCATCCCCGCCTCACCGTCGAGACCGGCGCGACGGCGACCCGCGTGCTGCTGGACGGCACGACGGCCACAGGCGTGGAGTACCTGCGCGACGGCGCGCTCCACCGCGCCGGGGCGAGCGCCGAGGTGATCGTCTCCTGCGGCGCGCTCGCCACGCCCAAGCTGCTGATGCTCTCCGGGATCGGCCCGGCCGAGGCCCTGCGCGAGCACGGGCTCGCGGTCGCCGCCGACCTGCCCGGCGTCGGCGCCAACCTGCACGACCACCTCATCCTCGGTGTGGCCTACGCCGCGCGGTCGATCCTGCCGCTGCCCGAGCTGCTGGCGGAGGCGGGGCTGTTCCCACCGGACGACCCCGATCTCCAGATGCTGTTCGGCCCCGTGCAGTTCGTGGCCGACGAGTACCGCGTCGACGGGCCCGCCTTCACCTTCGCCCCCGTGCTCGCCCGGCCGCGCAGCAGGGGCAGGCTCGCCCTGCGGTCGGCGGACCCCGCCGACGCGCCCCTGGTCGACCCCCATTACCTCGAGGAGCCGGCCGACCTGGCGGCGCTCGTGCGCGGGATCGAGCTGTCCAGGGAGCTGGCGCACAGCAGCTCGATGTGCTCGTTGCACGACCGCGAGAGCGCGCCCGGCCACGGCGCCGACCTGCCCGCCTACGTCCGCGCCACCGCGACCACCGTGTGGCATCCGGTGGGCACCTGCCGCATGGGTCGCGACCCGCTGGACGTGGTCGACGCGGCGCTGCGCGTGCACGGCGTCGAGCGGCTGCGCGTCGCCGACGCCTCGATCATGCCGTCCATCCCCGCGGGCAACACCGCCGCCGCCACCGTCATGATCGGGGAGCGCGCGGCCGACCTGCTCACATGAAGGAGCCGACCGTGCCAGACAGCTACAGGTACATCGTCATCGGCGCCGGCGCGGCCGGATCGGTGGTGGCCGCCCGGCTCAGCGAGGATCCCGACGCCTCCGTTCTCCTCCTCGAGGCGGGCGACGCACAGGTCACCGACGCGGTGACGACGCCGTGGCGGTGGAACGAGGTGCTGCTGACCGACCTGGACTGGGCGTACATGAGCGAGCCCCAGCCCGGCCTCGACGGCAACCGCGTCTACTCGGCCGCCGGCCGGGGCCTGGGCGGCACCTCGAACATCTACCACATGATGCACACCAGGGGCCGCCCCCAGGACTACGACGACTGGGCCTACCACGGGTGTCCCGGCTGGTCCTTCGACGACGTGCTGCCGTGGCTGCAGCGCCTGGAGGACCAGCGCGACGGGCACAACCCGCTGGCCGGCAAGGACGGCCCGATGACCGTGGCCGACGCGGGCGAGACGGGCAACCCGGTGTCGGAGACGTTCATCGAGGCCTGCGTGGAGCTCGGCCATCCGCGCCTGGACGACTTCAACGCGGGCCTGTTCGGCGCGGGCTGGCACCACGTGAACATCAAGGACGGCCGGCGCAGGGGCGCCCGCGAGTCGTACCTGGATCCCGCGCTCGACCGGCCCAACCTCACGGTGCTGACCGCGGCCCTCGCGGCACGGCTGCTGTTCGAGGGGACCCGCTGCGTCGGCGTGGAGTACCTGCGCGAGGGCCGCACGCACACGGCGCGGGCCGAGGCCGAGGTAGTGCTGTGCGCGGGCGCCATCCAGTCGCCCAAGCTGCTGCTGCTGTCGGGCCTGGGCCCGGCCGGCGACCTGGCCGAGCTCGGCATCCCGGTCGTGGCCGACCTGCCCGGGGTCGGGGCCAACTTCCACGACCACCCGCTGGTCATCGGGCCGATCGGCTACCTGGCCGAGCCGGGCGACGACCCGCGCGGCAACGTGACCGAGGTCGCGCTCTTCTGCGGGTCGCAGGACGGGCTGCCCGTCCCCGACCTGGAGGTCGCGCTGGTGCACCGCGCGCCGTTCGGCGAGAAGTTCTTCGCCAACGTCATCCGCCGCGTGCAGACCGGCCAGCCGGTCGCGCCGGTGCGGGAGCTGGTGGACCCGCACGTGATCCTCAGCCTGACCGGTCTGGTGTCGCCGGTCTCACGGGGATGGGTACGGCTGGCGGGCACCGACCCGACCGCCTACCCGCGGATCAACGCCAACTACTTCGGCGACCCGGTCGACCTGGAGCGCACGGTCACCGCCGTGGAGGTCGCCCGGGACATCTACCGCACCAAGGCGTTCACCGGCCGGTGGGGGCTGGCCGAGGTCGCCCCCGGGCCCGGCGTGACCACCCGCGAGGAACTGCGCGCCTGGGTGAAGGCCAACACCGGGTCGTACTACCACTTCGCCGGCTCCTGCCGGATGGGCACCGACGCCTCGGCCGTGGTCGACCCCCGGCTGCGGGTGCGCGGCGTGGAGGGGCTGCGCGTGGCCGACGCCTCCGTCATGCCCTCGCTGGTCAACGCGCATCCGCACACCACGGTCGTGATGATCGGCGAGCGCGCGGCCGACCTCGTCCGTACCTCTGGGTAGAAGTCCAACAGGTAGAAGTCCCATAAGTAGCAGCGAGAGTGCCAGCACAACCTCGTCCTGTCAGCCGGCCCGGAACATTTCAATAATTCGAGGAAAGGGGGATGTTCGATTTATAGGGGTTGGTCGCATGGCCATCTACTCGGATTTGCATTCGCGAGAGTTTTGGCTCTCTCCTTTCTGTGAGGACCTGTTCACGTCCTTCCTACGCTCCGATCAGCGCCGATGGGGCGAGGTCTACGTCCACGGCCTGGTCTCCGTCCCGGGCCGCAAGTCGATCCGCCGGATCTCCAACCACGTCGTGGGGCGACCCGTCGACCAGTGCCTCCAGCAGTTCATCAACCAGAGCCCCTGGGACTGGGCGCCCGTACGGCAGCGCCTGGCCCAGCTGCTCGTCGAGGCGATCCGCCCGAAGGCGTGGGTGCTGGAGGAGGTCGTCTTCCCGAAGAACGGGTCCAAGTCGGTGGGTGTGGCGCGGCAGTTCGCCAACTCCGCGGGCCGCCTCCTCAACTGCCAGATCGGCCTGGCGGTCGTGATGGTGGGAGAGGACGGCGGCTGCCCGGTCAACTGGCGGCTGCTGCTGCCCCGCTCGTGGGACGAGGACGACGGCCTGCGCAGCCGGGCCCGCGTACCGGCCCACGAGCACAGCCGGCCGCACTGGCGGCACCTGCTGCAGGCCGTCGACGAGATGGTGGTCGACTGGGGACTGCCTCCGGCGCCCATCGTGGTGGACGGCAGGTCGATGCCCGGCGTGGAGCTCCTCCTCGCCGGGCTCGCCGAGCGCGGGCTGCCCTACCTCGTCCGCGTCTCCCCCGGCACGCTGCCGGCCGGCGGGACCGGTCTGCCCGCCCGCCCGGTGCTGGAGCCGTTACGGCCCCGGCTGCAGGTGGTGCAGGGGCAGGCGGGCACGCGGCCCCCGTACCAACAGCAGGGGCAGGGCCACCGCTGGTATCCGCGCTCGGGGGCGCGGGCGATGTGGCTGACCGACCTGGGCCGCAACCGGGTCTCCGACCTGGCGGGACTGGTCGGGCTGCGCAACAGGGCGGCGTCCGTGCTCGCGTCGGTCGCCGCCGAGTCCGGCCTGCAACACTTCGAGGGCCGCTCCTTCCAGGGCTGGCACCACCACGTCACGCTGGTGTCGGTGGCCCACGCGTACCGGCTGCTGGGCGGCCTGGACGGACGGGAATCGGAGGAACTGTGCCTGCGCCCGCATGGCTGACCGCCCGGCTCTCCGCGATCGAGCTGTTCGCCGGGCTGTCGGACGAGCAGCTCGACTGGCTCGCGTGCGCCGGGACCGTCAGGGAGCTCGGCGACGGGCAGGCGCTGTTCGTCGAGGGCGCGCCGGCCGACGGCTTCTACATCCTGCTGGACGGCGAGATCGTGGTCTCGAAGCTGGTCGGCGGGCGGGAGCAGGTGCTCACCCGGCACCTCGGCGACGCGCTGGAGCACCAGTTCATCGGCGAGCTCCCGCTGCTCACCAGCGACGAGTACCTGGCCACCGCGCTGGCCGTGGGGCCGGCGCGGGTCGTGGCCTACGGCAAGGACGCGTTCTTCGACATGCTGGAGCGCTGCCCGCAGGTCTGCCGGGTGCTGCTGCCGGTGCTGGCCGGGCGCATCAACGCCATGGAGCGCCAGGCCGGGCGCAGCCGCATGCTGGAAGGGCTGGGCATGCTGGCGGCCGGCCTGGCCCACGAGCTGAACAACCCGGCGGCGGCCGCGCTGCGGGCCGCGCGGGAGCTGCGCGACCTCGCGCCCCGGCTGGCCGCCACCGCGGTCGAGTGGGGGCGCACGGGCGAGGAGACCGAGATGCGGCTCGTCGCGCGGTTCCAGGACCGGGTGGGCTCCGGGGCCGCGCTGGACCCGCTGGCCGAGGCGGAGGCGGCCGACGACGTCGCCGACTGGCTCCGCGAACAGGGCCTCGGCCCCGACCGGGCCGTCGAGCTGGCCGACGACCTCGCCGAACACGGTGTGGACCGCGCCGCGCTCGACGAGCTGGCCGCCGGGCTGCGGCCGGACGCGCTCGCCGCGGCGCTGGCGTACCTGGTGCCGGTGCTGCGCATCCGGACGCTCGCCGGCGACGCGGCCGAGGCCGCCGAGCGGGTGGTGGAGCTGGTACGGCGCACCTCGGCGTACACGAACCTGGACCGCGCGCCCCAGCGGGACGCCGACCTGCGCGAGGGCCTGGAGGCCACGCTCGCCCTCATGGCGCCCAAGCTGCGCAACATCCGCGTACGCCGGGAGTACGGCGGCGTCCCCGACCTCCAGGCCTTCCCCAGCGAGCTCAACCAGGTCTGGACCAACCTCATCGACAACGCCGTGGACGCCATGGGCGGCGAGGGCGAGCTGACGATCAGCACCAGGCGGGAGGGCGACCACGCCGTGGTGGAGTTCCGCGACACGGGCCACGGCATCCCCGCCGAGGCGCTGCCGAACGTGTTCCAGCCCTTCTTCACCACCAAGGACCTGGGCAAGGGGACCGGTCTCGGGCTCCACGTCAGCATGGACATCGTGGCGCAGCGGCACGGCGGCACGATGGAGGTCGACTCGCGGCCGGGCGACACGCGGTTCGTGGTGCGGCTGCCGCTGGCCCGGGTCCCCGAGTAGGGGGTCAGCTCTCCGAGTGGTAGCGGTGGATCATCGACACCGCCATGGCGCCCTCGCCGACGCCCGAGGCCAGCCGCTTGACGGAGTTGGCGCGCACGTCGCCGGCCGCGAACACGCCAGGCACGCTCGTCTCCAGCAGCAGCGGCTGCCTCGGCAGGTCCCAGCTGGCCAGCCCCGCCACCGGACCGAGGTCGGGGCCGGTCAGCAGGAAGCCGTGGGCGTCCCTGCGCACGAGGTCGTCCAGCCACTCGGTGCGCGGCCGGGCGCCGATGAACACGAAGACGTGCTCGGCCTCCCGCGTGGTCAGCTCGCCGCTGCGGGTGTCGCACAGCGTGATGCGCTCCAGCCGGTCCACGCCGCCGGTGGCGACCACGCGGGTGTTCGTCATGACCGTGATGTTGCCCGTCGCGGCGATCTCGTCCACCAGGTACGCGGACATGCCGCTGGCCAGGCTGTCCGCGCGCACCACCATGGTGACGTGGCAGGCGTGCCGGGAGAAGTGCAGCGCCGCCTGGCCGGCGGAGTTGGCGCCGCCCACGATCCACACCTGCCGCCCCACGCATGACTCGGTCTCCGTCAGGGCCGCGCCGTAGTAGATGCCGGCCCCCTCGAAGCGGGCCGCGTCCTCGGCGTCGAGACCGCGGTACGACAGGCCCGGCGACAGCAGCACGGTGGCCGCGGTGATCTCCTTGCCGTCGGACAGGTTCAGCACGCAGGCCCGGCCGGCCCGGCTCAGCCGCCTGGCCTCGACCGGGGCCAGCACGTCCACGCCGAACCTGCGGGCCTGCGCCATCGCGCGGTTGGTCAGATCGACGCCGGAGATGCCGGACGGGAAGCCGAGGTAGTTCTCGATCCGGCTGGAGGTGCCGGCCTGGCCTCCCGGGACGTAGGCCTCGATGAGCAGCGTCGCCATCCCCTCGGACGAGGCGTAGACCGACGCGGCCAGCCCGGTCGGGCCGCCTCCGACGATCGCCACGTCGTAGTGCGGGTGGCTGAGCTCCGTCGCCAGGCCCAGGGCCGCCACCACCTCGCCGTGCCCGGGGCGGGCCATCCGGCGCCCGTCGGGCAGCACGACCTCGGGGACCTCCGGGGCGCCCGGCTCCGCCTCCTCGAACCTGAACGGCAGGCGGTAGCGGGTCAGCAGGTCGCGCAGCCGGTGCGTGGCGGGCGCGAACCGGTGGCCGACCAGGCGGATCCCCTGGTACGGGGGCTCATGGGCGGACTCCCAGTCCGACAGCAGGTCGTCGAGCACGGGGTAGAGCCGCTCCTCCGGCGGCTCCCACGGCTTGACGAGATAGTGGTCCAGCCGCACCTCGTTGATCGCCGAGATGGCGACGCTCGTGTCGGCGTAGGCCGTCAGCAGGACGCGGCGGGCAGCGGGGAAGCGCCGGCCGGCCTCCACCAGGAACTCGATCCCGGTCATCTCGGGCATGCGCTGGTCGGACAGGATCAGCGCGACCTCCTCACGGCGCTCGCGCAGCCGGTCGAGGATCCGCGTGGCCTCCACCGGCGACCTCGACGCCACCACCCGGTAGCGCTCCTGGTAGGCGCGGGACAGATCGCGCCG
The DNA here is from genome assembly GCF_053587055.1 of Nonomuraea sp. NPDC003707. Taxonomy (NCBI): domain Bacteria; kingdom Bacillati; phylum Actinomycetota; class Actinomycetes; order Streptosporangiales; family Streptosporangiaceae; genus Nonomuraea; species Nonomuraea sp. NPDC003707. Next base: position 11,525 of record NZ_JBSFNK010000023.1, read on the forward strand.
CACCGCGCGGAGCACGTGATCGTCGTCGTCCACGGCCAGCAGAACCGGCCGCCGCTGCTCGGGCATCACGAGCCTCCAGAATCGGCTACGGCCATTGTTCCGTCATTTTCCGGGCGGCCGCCCCCGGCACCTGACGAAGTGCCGGCGGCTTTCACGGACTTGACGGAATAGGCGGGCCGGGCTTGTCCTGGAAAACCACATATTGTTTGAATCCACGCATGACGCGCACCATTCTTATTGTTCTCTCCGAGTACGGATATTGGGGAGAGGAACTCGTCGGCCCGCTGGCCGCCTTCGACCGGCAGGGCTACCGGAGCGTGTTCGCCACCCCCACCGGCAAGCGCGCGCGGGCACTGCCGCCCAGTCTCGACCCCGGGTACGTGGATCCGCCGCTGGGCCGCTCCGTGACCACGCCGGAGGTGGCCGTGGCCGCCAGGCAGCTCGACGAGTCGGACCGGCTGGACTCCCCGGTCAGCCTCGCCGAGTGGATCCCCGAACGCCCCTACAACAGCGAGGACGGATACCTCCGCAAGGTCGAGGCCTACCACCGGGAGCTCGGCCGGCTGGACCGGGACGTCGACAAGTACGACGCCCTGGTCCTCGTGGGCGGCAGCGGCCCGATCGTGGACCTGGCCAACAACGGCCGGGTGCACGACCTGATCCTCTCCTTCGTCCGGGCGGACAAGCCGGTGCTCGCCGAGTGCTACGGCGTCGCCTGCCTGGCCTTCGCCCGCGACTGGGAGGACCGCGCGAGCATCCTGCGCGGCAAGCACGTGACGGGCCACTGCAAGGAGTACGACTACAAGGACGGCACGGGCTTCCTGGGAGTGGACTTCAACATGGGGCCGCCGCCGTACCCGCTGGAGTACATCCTGCGCGACGCCACCGCGCCCGACGGCCGCTACCACGGCAACGTGGGCAAGGAGACGTCGGTCATCGTGGACCACCCGTTCGTGACGGGCCGCTCGACCCCCGACTCGTACCTGTCCGGCGAGAAGCTGGTCGAGGTGCTCGAGTCCGGCCTGCGCCGGTACGGCTGGTGACCATGGCGACCCGTCCCGCCAAAGAGGCGATCTTCGAGCAGTTCGCGGCCGATGGCATCTCGGTGATGTTCGGCAACCCGGGGACCGTGGAGCAGGGGTTCCTGGACGTGCTGGAGGAGACGCCGGGCTTCCAGTACGTGCTGGCGCTGCAGGAGTCGGCGGCGCTCGGCATCGCCGACGGCTACGCCCGCGCCACCGGCGGGCCCGCGCTGGTCCAGCTGCACAGCGGGGTCGGCCTCGGCAACGGGGTCGGCCTGCTCTACCAGGCCAAGCGCGGTCACTCGCCGCTGGTGGTGATCGCCGGCGAGGCAGGGGTGCGCTACGAGGCCCTGGACGGCCAGATGGCGGTGGACCTGGTGGCGATGGCCCGGCCGGTGACCAAGTACGCGACCAGGGTGACCCACCCGGGCTCGGTGCTGAGGGTGCTGCGGCGCGCGGTCAAGATCGCGATGACGCCGCCGCGCGGGCCCGTCTTCGTGGCACTGCCGATGGACGTGCTCGACGAGGACACCGGCGAGCCCGCCGTGGCCAGCACGATCCCCAGCCGGGCGACGGTGCCCGTGCCTGAGGAGCTGGAGCGGGCCGCGGCGGTGCTGCGCGCCGCCCGGCGGCCCGTGGTGCTGGCCGGGGACGGGGTCTCGGTGTCCGGCGCGCAGGAGGAGCTGGCCAGGGTGGCGGAGGCGCTCGGCGCCCCGGTGTGGACGGTGAACTCCTCGGAGCTGACCATCGACACCACCCACCCGCTGCACCGGGGCGACCTCGGGCACATGTTCGGCGAGCACAGCGCCGCCGCGCTGGCCGGGGCCGACGCCGCGCTCGTCGTCGGGACGTACCTCTTCCCCGAGGTGTTCCCGCTGCTGACCAGCCCCTTCCCGGAGGCGGCGAAGATCGTCCACATCGACCTGGACGACTACGAGATCGCCAAGAACCTGCCGGCCGACGTCGCGCTCGTCGCCGATCCCAAGCCGACCCTGGCGGCGCTGGCCCGCCTGCTCGGCCCCGCCCGCCCCGAGTCCCCCCTCGAGTCGGCCCGCGAGCCGGCGGAGGTGTACGGCGAGACCATGATGGACCTGTTCGCCGGCGAGCTGGCCGCCCGGGCCGGTGACAGGCTGGTGGTCTTCGACGAGGCGCTGACCTCCGCCCCCGCGCTGCTCAGGCGGCTCCCGCCGCGCCGGCCCGGCACCTACTTCCAGACCAGGGGCGGCTCGCTCGGCGTCGGCATCCCCGGCGCGATCGGGATCAAGCTGGCCCGCCCCGAGGACGAGGTGGTGGCCTTCACCGGCGACGGCGGCAGCATGTACACCATCCAGGCCCTCTGGACCGCCGTCCGGTACGGCGTGGCCGCCCGCTTCGTGATCTGCGACAACCGCCGTTACCAGCTGCTCGACGACAACCTCGAACAGTACTGGCGCGAGCGCGGCATCGCCGCGCACCCCCACCCCCAGGGCTTCGACCTGTCCCATCCCCAGATCGACTTCGTGAAGCTGGCCGCGAGCCTGGGTGTCCCCGGCGTCAAGGTGAGCAAGCCCGCCCAGGTGGAGGCGGCGGTCCAGCGGATGCTGGCGACGCCGGGGCCGTTCCTCGTCGATCTGATTACCACCTGAGAGGTACACCGTGCGTGAGAAGCGATTGGCCGGGCGCACCGTCGCGATCCTCATGGAGAGCGACTACGTCGAGCAGGAGCTCCACTACTACCAGCGGCGTTTCACCGAGGAGGGGGCGCGGGTCGAGTTCCTCACGCGGTTGTGGGGACAGGACTCGCTGACCTTCCACGGCCATGAGTTCAAGGAGCCGTTCACGGTGAGCGGCGACCTGGAGAGCGCCGACCTGAGCCGGATCGACGTGCTGATCGTGCCGTCCGGCATGGTCTCGGACCGGCTGCGCTACACCGAGGACGTCCACGAGCTCGCCCCCGCCGTACGGCTGCTGAAGGAGGCCTTCGACGACCACCGGATCGTCAAGGGCATCATCTGCCACGGCCTCTGGCTGGCGGCGCCCATCGCCGAGGCGGTCAAGGGCCGCCGCGTGACGTGTCACAACAACCTGGTCGGCGACGTGCGCAACATGGGCGCCGTCTACACCGACCAGGACGTCGTGGTGGACCGCGACCTGGTGACCGGCCGGACGGCCGAGCACTGCGCCGCCTTCGCCCGCATGATCATCGACCTGGTGGCCGCCGACCGCGGCTCCGAGACGGTCTACCGGCCCGACTTCACCTTCTCCGACCTGGTGGCCGGCTACGTCACCGGCTTCGAGCACGGCGAGATCAGCCTGCGCACCAACGACGGGCGGCCGGTGCGGGTGCGCCTGACCGGCACCACCTCCGCCGAGTTCGTGCGCAACCTCTCGGAGCCGTACCTCGACGCCTCGGCGCACCTGGAGCAGCTGCTCACGCCGGGCACCTACGTGTTCGTCAAGGGGATCTTCTACCACGAGAACGGCGCCTACACGATCGAGGCCAAGACGCTGATCTTCCTGGGCAGGCAGCCGGGCCAGTACGCCTTCGAGCAGCCCGACTGGTGGGTCAAGCAGATCCGCGAACTGGGCAGGTTCTACCGCAAGGCGCAGTTCGGGGCCGACGGCCCGATCGACTACTCCGCCTACCGGACCATGCTGCGGCTGGGCGGCGAGAAGGCCGGCCAGGACGTGCAGGAGACCGACACGATCTCCCGGATGATCTACGGGATGTCCTCGGCCTACATGCTCACGGGCGAGGAGGACTTCCTGGAGGTGGCCGAGCAGGGCACCGCCTACCTGCGCGAGCACATGCGCTTCGTGGACCGCGACGAGGACGTCGTGTACTGGTACCACGGCATCGACGTGCGCGACGGGGTCGAGCGCAAGCTGTTCACCTCCGAGTTCGGCGACGACTACGACGCGATCCCGATGTACGAGCAGATCTACGCCCTGGCCGGCCCGACCCAGCTCTACCGGCTCACCGGGGACCCGCGCATCGCCTCCGACATCGACGGCACGCTGCGGCTGTTCAACAAGTTCTTCCACGACCCCGAGCGGGGCGGCTACTACTCGCACATCGACCCGATCCTGCTCAGCCCGCACCACGAGTCGCTGGGCCCGAACCGGTCGAGGAAGAACTGGAACTCCGTCGGCGACCACGCCCCCGCCTACCTCATCAACCTGTTCCTGGCCACCGGCGACGAGCGGCACGCCGACATGCTCGAGGAGACGTTCGACCTCATCGCCAAGCACATGCCCAGGAAGGACAGCCCGTACGTCCAGGAGCGCTTCCACGCCGACTGGACGCCGGACACCACCTGGCACTGGCAGCAGGACCGGGCGGTCGTCGGGCACAACCTCAAGATCGCCTGGAACCTCATGCGGATGATGTCGATCCGGCCCAAGGACGGCTACCGGACGCTGGCGACCGAGATCGGCGAGAAGATGCCGGGCTTCGGCAGCGACCCGCAGCGCGGCGGCTGGTACGACGTGGTCGAGCGCAGGCTCGCCCCCGGCCAGCACGTCCACCGGTTCGTCTGGCACGACAGGAAGGCCTGGTGGCAGCAGGAGCAGGCGATCCTCGCCTACCAGATCCTGGCGGGGCTGGTGGGCGAGGAGGAGTTCACGCGCAGGGCGCGGGAGTCGGCCGCCTTCTACAGCGCCTTCTTCCTCGACCACGACGAGGGCGGGATCTACTTCAACGTGCTCGCCGACGGCCACCCGTACCTGCTCGGCAACGAGCGGTTCAAGGGCAGCCACTCGATGAGCATGTGCCACGCGGCCGAGCTGTGCTTCCTGGCGACCGTCTACCAGCGACTGCTGATCGACAAGGAGCCGTTGACGCTGTGGTTCCGGCCACGGCCCGACGGGTTCACCGACCGCGTCCTGCGGGTGGCGCCCGACGCGCTGCCGCCCGGCCGGGTCCGGCTGGAGTGGGTGGAGGTGGACGGCTCGCCGTACCAGCTCTTCGACGCCGCGGCGATGACGGTGAAGCTGCCCGACTCCGCCTCGCCGATGACGGTGCGCGCCCATCTCGCGCCCGTAGAGGAGTGACATGGCCATGCGACTGCGGAAAGAGCTGCGCGGCGGGGTGACCGTCATCAGCCTGGACGGCCAGCTGGACAGCGAGACCTCGCCCCAGGTCCAGCAGGACCTGCGGGCGCTCCTCCCCGAGGACGGGCTGGTGGTCCTGGACCTGTCCCGGACCCTGTACATGTCGAGCGCGGGGCTGCGGGTGCTGCTGCTGGTCTACCGGCAGGCCCAGCACGGCACGGTACGCCTCGCGCTGACGGGCCTGTCCCCCGACGTGCGCGCGATCATGGAGGCGACCGGCTTCCTCGGATTCTTCACCGTGGTCGAGTCGGTGGAGCAGGGCGTGGAGGCGTTGACTGTATGACCATCCTGGAGCCGATCGACGCTTACCCCACGCAGCGGATCGCCGGATACCCCGTGCGCGCTGGGCGGTCGCTGCCGTTCGGCGCCACGCGGGTGCCCGGGGGCGTCAACTTCTCGGTCTACTCCAACCACGCCACCTCGGTGACGCTGGTGCTCTATCGGGAGGGCGAGCCCGAGCCGATGGCCGAGCTGCCCTTCCCGGAGACGTTCCGGGTGGGCAGCGTCTACGCGATGACCGTGTTCGGCCTCGACGTCGAGCGCCTGGAGTACGGCTATCGCGTGGACGGCCCCCGCCGGCCGTGGGAGGGCCACCGCTTCGACCCGGACCTCGTGCTCAGCGACCCGTACGCCAGGATGCTGACCGGTCACGGCCCCTACCGGCACAGGTCGCGGGTGACGCTCGACGACTTCGACTGGGAGGACGACCGCCCGCCGCACCTGCCGCACGAGGACCTGGTGATCTATGAGCTGCACGTGCGCGGTTTCACCAGGCACGACTCCTCCGGGGTCGCGGCGCCCGGCACGTACGCGGGGCTCGTGGAGAAGATCCCGTACCTGCTGGAGCTGGGGGTCAACTGCGTCGAGCTGATGCCGGTGTTCGAGTTCGACGAGACCGACAACGTGTTCACCGGCGTCAACTACTGGGGGTACAGCCCCATCGGGTTCTTCGCCCCCAAGGCGTCCTTCGCGGCCACCGGCCGGGACCACATGCAGGTCGACGAGTTCAAGCACATGGTCAAGGAGCTGCACCGGGCGGGCATCGAGGTGCTGCTCGACGTGGTGTTCAACCACACCGCGGAGGGCGACGAGCGCGGCCCGGCGATCAGCTTCAAGGGACTGGACAACGCCACCTACTACATGCTCACCCCCGACGGGCATTACTACAACTTCAGCGGCACGGGCAACACGCTCAACTGCAACCATCCGGTGGTGCGCGGGTTCGTGCTGGACTGCCTGCGCTACTGGGCCGCCGAGTGCCATGTGGACGGCTTCAGGTTCGACCTGGCGGCGATCCTCGGGCGGGGGTCCGACGGCGAGCTGCTGCACAACCCGCCGCTGCTGGAGTCGCTGGCGTACGACCCGATCCTGCGCGACCGCAAGCTGATCGCGGAGGCGTGGGACGCCGCCGGGCTCTACCAGGTGGGCAGCTTCCCCCACTACAGCCGTTGGTCGGAGTGGAACGGCCGCTACCGCGACACGGTGCGCAGGTACGTCAAGGGCGATATCGGCGTCACCGGGGAGCTGGCCACCCGCATGGTCGGCTCGCCCGACATGTACAGCCGGAGGGGCGCCGCGGCCACGGTCAACTTCGTCACCTCACACGACGGGTTCACGCTGCGGGACCTGGTCTCGTACGACCACAAGCACAACGAGGGCAACGGCGAGGGCAACAGGGACGGCGACGACGCCAACAACTCCTGGAACTGCGGGCACGAGGGTGTGACCGACGACCCGGCGGTGCTGGCGCTCCGCGCCCGGCAGCAGCGCAACGCGCTGCTGCTCCTGCTGGCCAGCCGGGGCGTGCCGATGCTCCTGGCCGGCGACGAGCTCGGCCGCACGCAGCTCGGCAACAACAACGCCTACTGCCACGACGGGCCGGTCACGTGGCTCGACTGGGGGCTGCGGGAGGAGAACGCCGACCTGTTCCGCTTCACGCGGCACGCCATCGCCTTCCGGCGGGCGCACCCGGTGCTGAGGGGCGGCTCTCCCGGATCGGTCCACTGGCACGGCGTGAGCGCCTGGTCACCGGACTGGTCGGCGCACTCGCGGGTGCTGGCCGCGCTGTTCGACGGGGGCGGGAACGACTGCGTCTACGTCGCCGCCAACTCCCACTGGGAGTCGCACACGCTCGAACTGCCGCCCGCGCCGCGCGGGCATACCTGGCACCTGTTCGCCGACACCGCCGCCGCCCCGCCGATGGACGCCTTCGAGCCGGGCTCGGAACCGCCGCTGGCCAACCAGTCACAGTTGTCCATCGGCCCCAGAAGCGTCGCGATCTTGGTCACGCATTAGCGAAGGGAACCATGTCATGTCCTTCAGGATGAAGATGAGCGTGGAGGGCGACACCGCCACGATCCGGCTGGCCGGCGAGCTCGACGGCAGCTCCGCCCCCGAGCTCAACGAACTGGTGTCGCAGGCCGTGGGACGGCAGGTGGGCAAGCTGGTGCTGCTCCTCGACGAGCTGACGTACATGTCGTCGGCGGGGGTGCGCTGCCTGGTGTTCGCGCACCAGAAGCTGCCGCGCGGCTCGGAGATCACCTTGGTGGGGACCAATCCGGAGGTGGCCGAGACGATCCGGCTCACCGGCTTCGACCGCAGCATCGTGATGCAGTGATGCTCGCCTGCCGGCTCAAGATCGATGTCCAGCACGTGTCCCTGCCGGGTGTGGTGGCCGATTTCATCGAGGCGCTGGCAGACGGGGCGGGGCTGACCTCCCGCCAGGCGTACTGGCTGCGCCTGGCGACGGACGAGATCACCACGAACATCGCCCAGCACGGCTACCGGGGCGGGGCGGGCGTCGTGGAGCTGTCCGGGGAGATCGAGGACGACCGGCTGCAGGTGAGCATCGAGGACGACGCTCCGCCGTTCGATCCCGCCGGATACGATCCCGCGCCTCGGCTGGCGCTGCCGCCCGCGCTGCGCGAGGAAGGCGGCTACGGGCTGCTCCTCGCCATGGGCAAGGTGGACGAGTTCCGCTACGAGTACGTCGGCGGACGCAACCGCAACACCCTGATCATGCGACTGCTTGGAGGCGCGAATGCCGACGGCTCTGGTGGTTGCCGAGTCGGCTAACCCCACGTCCACCGCGGTGCTCGAACTCGACGGGGCACTGCGCGAAGAGGGCTTCGACGTCCAGCTCGCCGTCCCGGACGACCTGGTCCTGCGCCACCCGCACCCCGATCTGCTGCTGATCTCGGCGGCGCTGGGGCTGCAGCGGATGGCGCTGGTCAGCCAGCGGTTCCTGGTCGACGGGCGGATGCCCACGATCGTGGCCTTCCCCGACGACGACATCGCCGCGCTGGAGGAGTGTGTGCGCGGCGGGTTCGACTACGTGACCCGCCCGTTCCTGCCCGGCCTGCTGCGCAGCAGGGCGAACTCCTGCTGGGAGCGCTATCAGCTCAGCACCACAGTGGAGGAGATGGCGGCGCTGGCCAGCCTGCGGGAGTACGAGCGCGAACTGCGCATCGCCCGCGACATCCAGGCCGGGTTCCTGCCGGAGTCACTGCCGAGGCTGGACGGATGGGAGATCGCCGCCAGCTTCCGGCCGGCCCGGCAGGTGGCCGGCGACTTCTACGACGTGTTCACCCTCGTCAACGGGCGCAGGCTGGCGCTGGTGGTGGCCGACGTGTGCGACAAGGGCGTGGGGGCGGCGCTGTTCATGGCGCTGATCAGAACGCTGCTCCGGCACACGGCCGAGCACACCGGGTTCGTCCAGGACGTCAGCGACGACGCCGCCGTGGCGCTGGACGGCTCGCCGGGAGAGTCCGCGCTGCCCCTGCTGTCGCTGGGGGCGGGGCCGCTGATCCAGGCGGTGGTCGGGACCAACCGGTACATGGCCCGAAATCACATCAAGCAGGCGTATTTCGCGACGATGTTCTTCGGGGTGCTGGACCCGTACTCCGGGGACCTGGTCTACATCAACGGCGGGCACAATCCGCCCGTCGTGGTGCGGGCCGACGGCCGCCAGACGATGCTGCCGCCGACGGGGCCCGCGGTCGGGATCCTGGCCGACAGCTCCTACACCCTGGGTCACGTGCAACTGGGGCCCGGCGACGCGCTGTTCGCCTACACCGACGGGGTGGTCGAGGCCAGGAACTCCGCCCACGGCCTGTTCGGCACCCCCCGGCTCCAGGAGGTGCTGGGCGGGGCCGGGGGGCACGCCTCCGGTCTGCTCGCGGCGGTCGACACCTCGGTGCGCACGTTCGTGGGGGCCGCCGAGCAGTCCGACGACATCACCACTCTGGCGCTGAGCAGGAACCCCTCCTGAGGGGACAGGCCCGGACCACGGCCGCGGCACGTGGTCCGGGCCTCTCAGGCGGCGACCATCGACATGGCGACGGCGACGTCCCAGCCGGAGGCGGGCTCCCCGCCGTGGAAGCCCTCCGCCAGCAGCGTCGCCTCATCCGCCCGCCCGGCCAGCAGCAGCGCGTCGATCAGGTACGCCGTCAGATGCGCCGCCAGCCAGGGCGGCCCCGCCTCCGCTCCCCCGGCGGTGAGCGCGAGCGCGCGCCGCAGGTGGAAGACCGCCTCCTCGGGCCGGGTCCGCAGGCGGGCCATGGCCTGCGCCGCGTGCACGAACAGGGCGGTCTCCCTGTCGGTACGCGTGATCGTGCCGACGTCGTCGGCGGAGCGGCCGTTCAACGCCATGATCCAGGCCCGGTAGGCGAGCAGCAGCGGCCGCTGCGCCGGCCCGGCGGCCACCGCCGCGCGCAGCAGGAACTCGGCGGCGGCCTCCGGCCGGCCCTGCCCGCAGGCCAGGTTGACCGCTCGGGCGAGCGCCAGGTGTGGCGTGCTCTCCACCATCCCCTCGGGCAGCGAGTCCAGGAACGACGTGCTGTCGCGCCCCCTGCCGCGCAGCAGCAGCAGGTGCGCCAGCGGCACCGAGACGGTGTGCCCCTCGCCGCACCACGCCGCCGCCTTGCACAGCTCGAAGGCCCGGTCGAAGGCCAGCGCCGCCCAGGCGTCCCAGGTGGCCTTCACCAGGTGCGGGGTGGCCGCGGACGGGTCCATCGGCGGCAGCCACTCGGTGGCGCACTGGAACTCCCACCCGGCGGCGCCCCGGGTCAGGCGTTCGGTGAGCCGGCGCCCGACCAGGAAGTCGTGCAGCAGGCGGGGGTTGCCGCCGGTCGCCGAGTGCAGGGCGCCGGCGGTGGCCTGCCGCACGTGGCCGCCGGCCAGCTCGGCCAGCAGGGCGGCCACCTCCTCGGCCGCGAGCGGCGGCACCTCGACCGTGTACGCGCCCGGCTCGAAGCGCAGGCAGTCCACCGGATCGGGGCGCCGCGCCGCGGGCCCGGACAGCGTCGTGACCAGCACCCTGGCCCCCGGGCTCCCGCCCGCGGCCGTGCGCAGCGCCATCAGGCTCTCGTCCTCGCTCACCTGCGCGTCGTCCATGACGAGCAGCAGCGGACGGCCCCCGGCGGCCGCCTCGACGCGGGCGGCGACCTCACCGGGACCGTCCGCGGGACGCAGCCGGACGATGTCGTAGCGCGCCGCCTCGGACGATTCGAGCACGCGCTCCACCAGCCTGCTGCGGCCCGAGCCCGGCTCTCCGGCCAGGACAATCGGGCCTGCTCCGGAAGCCCCGAGGGCTGACCGAATCGCGGCGATCTGCTCGCTCCGGTCGATGAAATGCCACTTCATCTGGTTAATCCCCTCAATTGAATGGATTAAATTCATGCTTTGGGAACAATGCCGTAACGTCAATGCCGAAATGACGCAATCGGGGTAGAGGTGACAAATATTCCGTGAGGCTTCTAGACTCAGCCTTGCGATCCTGATCTGCTGACGCGGTGGAGGCACTCACGGGGGGTTCGGTGTCAGGCGACGGCTGGAGCCGGCAGGAGCTCGCGCGATTCCTGCGCAGCAGGCGCGCGCGGGTCACGCCGGGGCAGGTGGGCTTCCCCGAAGGGGGGCGCAGGACGAAGGGGCTGCGGCGGGAGGAGGTGGCGGTGCTCGCCGGCCTCAGCCCGACCTGGTACACGTACCTCGAGCAGGGGCGTGACATCAGGCCCTCCATCCAGGTGCTCGACAGCCTGGCCCGGGTGCTCGACCTCAGCGAGGACGAGCGCCGCTACATGCACACGCTGGTGCACGGCCAGGTCACCAACCCGCAGCCGCTCGAGGGGCAGACGTGGTCGGGCGACGTGATGGGCCCGCTGGTCAGCCTCATGAGCGCCAGCGCCTATCCGGTCTACGCCACCGACATCCACTGCGACCTGACCGCCTGGAACGACGCCGCCGCCGAGTGGTACGACGACTGGGGCAGCTACACGCCCGAGCACCGCAACATGCTGCGCTGGCTGCTGGTCTCGCCCACGGCGAAGGAGCGGCTGCCCGACTGGGAGCGCGTCACCTGCGACGTCATCGCCCGGTGGCGCTCCGAGCTGGCCAGGTGGCCGCACGACGAGCGGCTGACCGCGAAGATCGCCGAGTTCTCCCAGCTGAGCCCGCTGTTCGCCGGCCTGTGGCGCAAGCACGAGGTGCAGGAGCACCGCAGCCTCACGCGCCGGTTCCGGCATCCGCGGCTGGGCCTGCAGACCCTGCGCATGGCGCTGATGATCACCCCGGACGAGCCGCTGGTCGGGCTCGTGATCCATTTTCCGATGCACGCGGGCGAATAACGCGGTTTTCACCGCCCCGGTATTTCGTCATCTGTTAATTGACACCCACGTGGGCGAGCCGGACCTTAGGTGATGTCGTTCGGCCAACCAACAAGGGCGCCCGGGCATCGTCGAATTCCCGATGACCCGGGCGAGAACGGGAACGGGGCCCCATGTACAACAACAGCGGGCGAGATCCCATCGCCATCGTCGGCGCCGCCTGCCGGCTGCCCGGTGCGCAGAACCCGGCCGACCTCTGGCAGATCGTCAGCGGGGGCCGGGACATGATCGGCGTGATCCCTCCGGAAAGATTCGACATCGAAACCACCTCCGGCCGCCGCCGGCCCGATGTGCTGCGGGGCGCGGGCGGCTACCTGGACGACATCACCGGGTTCGACGCGCGCTTCTTCGGCGTCACGCCGTTCGAGGCCCTGCGGATGGACCCGCAGCAGCGGTTGCTGATGGAGGTCACCTGGGAGGCGCTCGACGACGCGGGCATCCCGGCCGAGAGCCTGGCCGGGAGCGACACCGGCGTCTACACGAGCCTGCTGTCCTCGGGGTACTGGGACCTGCTGCGCCGCTCGGGGATGTACGACATGCACGCCGCGCTCGGGGCGGCCGTCAGCGGCATCTTCCCCGGCCGCGTCTCCACCCAGCTCGACCTGCGCGGTCCCAGCATGGGCGTGGAGGCGGCCTGCGCGACGTCGCTGCTCGCGGTGCACATGGCCTGCCGGGCGCTGTGGTCGGGCGAGATCGACCTGGCCATCGTCGGCGGCGCGAACCTGCAGATCGTGCCGGACCTGTATTTCGCGCTCGCGGACGCCGGCGTGCTGTCCAGCTCGGGCCGGTGCAAGTTCGGCGACGTGTCGGGGGACGGGTACGTGCGCAGCGAGGGCGTGGTGGCCCTGATACTCAAGCCGCTCTCGCGGGCCCTCGCGGACGGGGAGCACCCGTACGCGACGATCCTGGGCAGCGCCGCCACCCACGACGGCCGCACCGGCGGCTCACTCGTCTCCCCCGGGCTGGAGGGGCACGAGACGATGCTGCGCAAGGCCTATCTCGACGCCGGGGTCTCCCCTGGCGAGGTCGACTACGTCGAGGCCCACGGGCCCGGCACCCCCGCCGGCGATCCGACCGAGCTGGCCGCGCTGGACCTGGTCATGCGGGAGGGGCGGGACCCTGAGCGGCGCTGCCTGGTCGGCTCGCTCAAGTCCAACATCGGCCACACCGAGTTCACCTCGGGGATGGCGGGGCTGCTCAAGACGGCCCTGGCGCTGCGGCACCGGACCATACCCGCGACGCTGCACGTGGTGGAGCCGCATGCCGTCCTGCGGCAGCCGACCGCGGCCGTCGAGCTCGCGCTGCTCACCCAGGACTGGCCGGACCGGGGGACGCCGGGCCTGGCGGGCGTCAACTCCTTCGGCATGTCGGGGACCAACGTCCACCTCGTGCTCTCCGAGGCGCCGCAGGCGGCGCGTCCCCGGCTCGGCCAGGGCCGGCCCAGCTACGTCCTGCCCCTGTCGGCGCGGGATCCGAGGGCGCTCGACGAGCTCGCGGGCGCGTACGCCGAGATGCTCGACACTGTCGCAGAGGACGCGGGACCCGGCCTTCACGACGTGTGCTTCAGCGCGGGCGCCCGGCGCTCGCACCACGAGTACCGGCTGGCCGCGGTCGGCGACGACGCGCGCTCGCTGGCCGCGTCCCTGCGGGAGTTCCGCGCGAACGGGCGGGGTGACGGGCGGTCGGTGCACGCCGGCGAGCGCCGCGCGGCCCGGCGGCCGAAGGTGGTGTTCGTCTTCCCCGGCCAGGGCGGCCAGTGGGCGGGCATGGGCAGGCAGCTGCTGGCCGCCGAGCCGGCCTTCGCCCTGCGCCTGCACGAGTGCGCGCGGGCGGTGGCCGCCGAGCTCGGCTGGTCCCCCGTGGACGTGCTGCTGCGCGGGGAGCGGCTGTCGCGCGTGGACGAGGTGCAGCCGACCCTCTGGGCGATGCAGGTGGCGCTGGCCGCCGTGTGGCGCGAGTGGGGCGTCGAGCCCGACCTGCTCATCGGCCACAGCATGGGCGAGATCGCCGCGGCGGTCACCGCGGGCGCGCTGAGCGTGGCCGACGGCGCGGCCGTGGTCGCCAGGAGGAGCCGGCTGCTGCGCGAGCTGCGCACGCCCGGCGCCATGTGGGCCGTGGCGCTCGGCGAGGAGGCGGCCCAGGAGGCGATCGGTGAGCACTCCGGCCAGGTGAGCGTGGGGGTGGTCAACAGCCGTCACTCCACGGTCCTGTCCGGCGACCCCGCGAGGCTGGAGCGGATCGTCGCGCCGCTGCGCCGCGACGGTGTCTTCTGCCGTCAGGTGGACGTGGACTACGCCTCGCACGCGCCGCAGGTGGAGCCGGTGCGCGAGGCGCTGCTGGAGGCGCTGTCGAGCGTCAAGCCCGGCCCCTGCGCCGTGCCCATCCACTCCAGCGCCCGGGACCGGGTCGTCGACGGCACGGAGCTGGACGCCGGTTACTGGTTCGAGAACCTGCGGCTGCCCGTGCGCTTCGCCGCCGCCTGCCAGGCCGCGCTCGCCGACGCCCGGCCCACCGTGTTCATCGAGATGAGCCCGCATCCGGTGCTGCAGACGGCGCTGGAGGAGGAGGTCGAGGCGGCGGGCGCGACCGCGAGCGTGGTGCCCTGCCTGCGGCGGGACGTGCCGGACGCGGCGGCCCTCAGCGCGGCGCTCGGCCAGGCGTACGTGCTGGGCTGCCGTCCCCGCTGGGACCGCGTCCACCCCGAGGGCGAGTACGTCCGGCTGCCCGGCTACCCCTGGCAGCGACGGCGGTTCTGGCCCGGCTCGGCCACCTCCCCCATTCCTCCCGAGCCGGCCCGCGAACCGGCCCGCGAACCGGCCCGTGAACCGGCGCAGGCCGGACGCCCGGATCTGGCGGCCCTCTCGGAGACGGAGTTGACCGCCGTGGTGACCGACCTGGCGTCCCAGGTTCTCGCGGTGCCCGGACACGAGATCGGGATGGACGTGCCGCTCACCCTGCTGGGGCTGGACTCCGTGCTGGCGACCAGGTTCCGCGAGCGGGTGCGGCGCGAGCTGGGCGTGGATGTGCCGGTCCGCAGCCTGCTCGGCCCGGGCACGCTGCTCGACCTCACCACCGAATTACGCTCGGCGGCCACCGTGTGAGGCGCGGCCGCCGCTGTCGAGACGGGGCTCCGGGTCGTCCGGAGCCTCGTCTCCGCTCTTTTGAAGGTGGCATTCCGACTGCTAGCACTAACTAATTCTTGGGCATTCCAGTCAAGAGCCGGAAGGATACGGGCATGGTGACAGCCGTGTTGGGAACGCTGGCCGGCGCCGCGCTCGTGGCGGCGGTGTGGCTGAGCGTCGTGCTGACCGTGTTCACCCCCCGGGGCAGGCCGACCCGGCTGGTCCGCGGCGTCCTGCGGGCCTTCGCCGGTCCCATGCTCGCGATGGCCGGCCGGGTCCCGCCCGTCCTGCGGGAGCCGCTGCTCGACCTGTGCGGGCCGCTGGCCGTCGTCACGGTGGCCGCGATCTGGCTCGGCGTGTCCTCGGCGGGGTTCGCGCTGCTGGAGGGCACGCCGCTGCGCGAGGCCGAGTGGGCGTCCAGGCTGCTGATGGTAGCGGCCATCACGACGTACCTGGGGCATTTCCTGGCCGCCTACTCCCGGCGGGAACGGCTGGTGGCCAGGCTGGCCGGCAGCGTGTGCAACCCGCGCGACGCCGACACCATGCTCGCGTCCTACCTCAAGACCGGCTCGCGCGACCACCTCGACACCATGTTCGCCGAGTGGACGGTGTGGATGGCCGAGGTGGAGCACTCCCACCTCGCCCATCCGGCGCTCACGTTCCGCCGCCCCGCGGGCGACCTCGACTGGCTCAAGGCCGCGGTCATCGTCCTGGACGTGGCCGCGCTCATCGAGGCGCTCGCGCCGAGCTGGGCTCCGGCGCACACGAGGGCCCTGCTCGCGACGGGGACGCGCTGCATGCACCGGCTGACCCACGGGCTGTGCATCACGCTGCCGCCCATCCCGGTCAGCCTGCAGGGGCGGGAGGAGCGCAACTTCTCCGACACGCTGCTGCTGGCCCACGAGGCGGGGCTGCCGGCCGAGCGCGACCCGATGGAGGCGTGGACCGTCTTCCAGGACCTGCGCACCGGGTACGCGCCGCACGCCTACGCCATCGAGACCCGGCTCCGTTACGACCGGGTCGAGGAGCCGGACGACGTCGGCGACTGACGCCCGCCGGAGTGCCCGGCCCCGGTCACGGTCTGTCCCGGATAGGCGATGACGCCGCTGAGACCGGCGCCCTCGGCGACGCGTACCTCGTGGCCGAGCGCGGTGAAGCCGTCGATGACGGCCGGGCGCTCCAGCGACGAGTCCACCCTCGCCATCACGCCCACGTACGCGTCGCTGAGCCGCGCGCCCGGCCCGATGATCGCGCCGTCCAGGCAGGCCACCCGTTCCAGGCGGCACCACGGGTGCAGGTCCGCCTCGTCGCCGACGTACGAGTCGCGCAGCACCACGCCGGGGCCGATCTCGACGTCCCGGCCGATCCACGCGCCGGGACCCACGTGGACGAGCCCGGCGGCCAGCTTCTCCGCCAGCGTCAGCCCGCTGACCTCGTCGCGGCGCGCCAGCGAGGAGGGGTGGATCACGGGCCCGTCCGGCAGCCGCAGGCTCGGGTAGCCGCCGGCCAGGGCCTCGGCCATGGTGAGCAGGTAGTCGCGGGGGTTGCCCAGGTCGCCCACCTTGGCCAGGGGCGAGCACATGACCCGGTGGCCGCGCGACACCAGCCACGGCAGCAGGTCACCGCCCCAGTCGAGCCCCCGCCCGGCCAGCGCCGCCAGCTCGTCGGTGGCGCCCAGAGCGCGCAGCCTGGCGCAGTCCACCAGGTAGAGCCCGGCGTTGATGGGCACCCTGTCCAGGTCGGCGGTCACCGCCGCGATGGTCTCCAGGGGCGGTTTCTCGATGAACCGCTGGATCCGGCCGGCGCCGTCCGCGAGCACCAGCCCGTACGTGCCCGCCACCTCCGCCGCCGTCCGATGGACCAGGCCGACGGTCACCACCGCCCCGCTCGCCAGGTGGTCGCGCACCAGTGCCGCCAGGTCGAACTCGAACAGCGAGTCGGTCGGCAGCACCAGGGCGTGGCCGAGCAGGCCGTGCTCCTCGATCACGCTGAGCGTCGCCTGCCCGGAGCCGGTGTTGAACCGGTCCGTACGCGGCCGCGAATAGCGCACCGAGACCCCGAGCCGCTCGCCGTACCCCAGCGCCTCCTTGACCTGATAACGATTCTCCCGGCCGTTGGCCGCCACGTGGAAACTCGTTATTCCCTGGTCGCGGAGGCCCGCGACGAGCCATTCGATGACCGGCCGCCCGAGAAAAGGGACGGCGGCCTTGCTCCTTATGTGACCGGAACCTTCGAGGGTGAGCGGGCGGGCGCGGAGGCCGCGGCCGCCGGCCAGTGCGATGGCGGCAATAGAAGGCATGGCAACCTCCAAGGACAACGGGCGGTGACTTATTCGTACCATTCGCCCCGGGAATATGGCCCGTTTCGGCCGCCGAACGCCGGGATTTCGTCAGGTCCGCGTCTGACAAAAGCACCGTGGTTTCCGTTAAGTCAGGGTGCCGCCGGCGCGGGCCGGATATTTATTGTGGGCCTCCCTGACGTGTCTCGCCGAGGAGGAGACCGTGCGCGCAGCCGTCATCACGCAACTCAACTCCCCATGGGAGTTCCAGGACCTCCCCGATCCCGAGCCCGGGCCCGGCCAGGTCGTCGTACGCATCCAGGCGTGCGGCATGTGCTTCAGCGACGTACTGGTCCACCGCGGCCACTGGCCGGTGCGGCTGCCGATCGTGCCGGGGCACGAGCCGGTGGGCGAGGTGGTGGCGCTCGGCCCCGGCGCCACCACCCTGCGGGTGGGCGACCGGGTCGGCGTCTCGTGGATGCAGCGCGGCGAGGGGCGCTGTATCCAGTGCCAGAGCTGGCATCCGGTGGCCTGCTCGCACACCACGACCTGGATGGACATGGGCGGCGGCTACGCCGACCTGATGGTGGCCTGGGAGTCGGGGTGCACGCTGCTGCCCGACGGCCTGGACTACACCGACGCGGCGGTGGCCTTCTGCGCCGGCTTCACCTCGATGAGCGGCCTGCGCAACGCCGACCCCCGGCCGGGCGAGCGCGTCTGCGTGCTGGGCGTCGGCGGGCTCGGGCACATGGCGGTGCAGCTGGCCGCCGCCATCGGCCTGGAGACGGTCGTGCTCACCACCTCGCCCGACAAGGCGGAGTACGCCAAGGAACTGGGCGCCGCGGAGGGCGTCGTGGTCGGCGACGACCCCGGCAAGGCGCTGGCCGACGCCGGCGGCGCCGACATCATCCTGGCCACCACCACCTCGGCGGACCTGGTCGCCCGCGTGCTGTCCGGCCTGCGCTACGGCGGGCGGCTGGTCACGATGGGCGTCACCGGCCCGCTGAAGATCGACGACATGATGACGCTGCTGTTCAAGCAGTGCTCCATCAAGGGCAGCACCCACAACAACCGCTCCGACCTGGTCGAGGTGCTCACGCTGATGGCCGCGGGCAAGGTCAGGCCGCGCGTGGAGACCTACCCGTTCGCCGAGGTCAACGAGGTGCTCAAGCGGGTGGAGGCAGGCCAGGTGCGCTACCGCGCCGTACTCACCCCCAACTGAGGAGGATCCCCGCATGTCCGAGCCCCCGATCGTCATAGCGAACCGGGAGCACCTGTGGTGGCTGCTCAACGAGGCCTCACAGCTGGAACACATGATCCTGAGCCAGTACCTCTTCGCCGAGGCCAGCCTCAAGAACGGGACGGAGGACGGCCTGACGGCCGAGCAGGCGGACGCGGTCGCCCGCTGGCGCAGGGTCCTGCACTCCATCGCGGTCGAGGAGATGCTCCACCTGGCGCTGGTGTCCAACCTGCTGGCCGCCATCGGCGCGGCGCCGACCTTCACCCGCCCGAACTTCCCGCAGCGCTCGGGATACTTCCCGTCGGGCATCCAGCTCGATCTGCTGCCCTTCGGCGAGCAGGCGTTGCGTCACTTCCTGTACCTGGAGCGCCCCGAGGGCATGCAGTTGCAGGACGCCGAGGAGTTCGAGCCGGTGCCGCCCAGCCGCGTCCGGCTCGACCCCGCCGACCTCATGCCCAGGGGTCAGGAGTACGCGACGATCGGCCACCTGTACCGCGGGATCGAGGAAGGGCTGCGGGCGCTCTGCGCGGAGCTCGGGGAGCGCGCCGTGTTCGTCGGGTCCCCGCGCGCCCAGGCCACGCCGGAGCTGTTCCGCTGGCCCCAGCTCGTCGCGGTCACGGACCTGAAGTCCGCGTTCACCGCGATCGATCTCATCATCGAGCAGGGCGAGGGCGCGCGTGGCGACTGGCAGCAGGCCCACTACGGGCGCTTCCTCGCGGTGTGGCGGGAGTACGAGGAGCTGCGCGCGCTCGATCCGGGCTTCGACCCGGCGCGACCGGCGCTCGCCGCCTACCTCAAGCAGCCCTACGACATCGTGGAGCCCCAGCCGCTCATCACCGACCCCGGCACCCGCCGCACGGCCGAGCTGGCGGCGGTGGCCTATGAGCTGGTGCTGCACCTGCTGACCAGGTTCTTCACGCACACCGACGAGAGCGAGGAGCAGCTGGGCCTGCTCGTCGGCACGTCGATCAGCATGATGGCCGAGGTGCTGCGGCCGCTGGCCACCGCCATGACCACCATGCCCGTCGGCCCCGAGCACCCCGGCCGCACGGCGGGCTTCGCGTTCGAGATGTACTACGCCATGAGCAACTTCGTGCCCTGGCGCGAACCCTCCTGGGCGCTGCTGCACGAGCGCATGAGAGTGCTCGTGGAGCGCTGCAGGGCCGCCGAGAAGGCCGGCGGACCGGCGTCCGCGGCCGCCGCGGCGGCCGGCGTCCGGGCGGCCGAGCTGGCCGAGCGGGTGCGCGCACACGTGCCGCCGGCACTGCTCCCGTCGTAGGACTTCACGAATTACCTCGCGCCGCCCGGCCGACTTGCCAATGTACGACCCGGCTCTTTGACGTCGGCCGGGCCGCCGGAAAAAGAATTGACTCATGCGAGGTGTGATGGAAACCAGCGCCGAATTCACGGTCGCCGAACTCTCCGGCCGATGGCGCAGCCCGGTCGCCGCCGAAGTATTCCCGGGAATATTCGGGGTGGACGACTTCTGGCTGCACAGTCCTTTCTGGGCCATTCATTTCAATGCCTACAAGGACCCCGGCTGCGACAGCCGGCTCTTCGAGCTCATCATCACGGGCATGTTCGAGCTCCTCGGCCCCAGCGAACGAACGCCCGGCGCGCGCGACGCCGATTTCTCCCGGACCAAGGTCTGCCTGCGCCTGTTCGACACCGGGCTCGTCGCCGGCGCCGACGAGGTGAAGGCGGGCGACGGCAACTGGCAGCCCGGCGAGTGGCAGGACGTGTCCCACGGCGGCTGCTCGATCCTGGACCTGCCGGGCGTGGACGAGTGCCCGCGGGAGTACGACCTGCTCGGCCTGGCCCGCTCGCACGGCCGGGACGAGGATCGGCTCTACTTCGGCCAGCGCCACCACGACGAGCTCGGCTCGATCTGGACCCGCCGGGCCCCGGGCCTGCTCGACTACTACGTGGTCCGCGTGGTCGGAGCTCCGCCCCAGGTCGGGGATGGCGCGGAGTGGGGGCCGGCGGAGTGGACCCACGTCACGAGCTCGTACACCCTCACCCCCGACGATCGGAGACACTCGTGACCACCACCCAAGCCGCAGTCGTCGAATCGCCGGGAGCGGCGTTCACCCTCCGGGACGTCGAGCTGGATGCCCCGCGCCAGGGCGAGATCCTCGTCCGGATGAAGGCCGCCGGCATCTGCCACACCGACCTCACGGTGGCGGCGGGGCACATCCCGTTCCCGCTGCCGGGCGTGCTCGGGCACGAGGGGGCCGGCGTCGTGGAGGAGACGGGCCCGGGCGTGACCAAGGTCAAGCCGGGCGACCACGTCGTGCTCACCTTCACCTCGTGCGGGAGCTGCGCCTCCTGCCGGATCGGCCACCCCGCCTACTGCACCACGTGGATCCCGCAGAACCTCATCGGCGGCAAGCGGCGCGACGGCAGCTCGCCGATCAGCAGGGACGGCGTCGCGCTCGGCGGCCGGTTCTTCGGCCAGTCGTCGTTCGCCCGCCACTCCATCGCCGACGAGCGCAGCGTCGTCAAGGTCGACCCGGACCTGCCGTTCGAGCTGCTGGCCCCGCTGGCCTGCAGCGTCCAGACCGGCACCGGCGCGGTGTGGAACACGCTGCGCCCGGAGGCCGGCACGTCCATCGCGGTGATCGGCACGGGCGCGGTGGGCCTGGCCGCCATCATGGGCGCGGCGCTCACCCCGGTCAGCCAGATCATCGCCGTGGGCCGGCAGGCGGCGCAGCTCGAGCTGGCCGCCAAGATCGGCGCCACCCACACCGTCGACTCGACCGGCCTCGACCTGGCCGACGAGCTGCGGAAGATCACCGGCGGCGCCGGCGTCGACTACGTGGTCGAGGCGGTGGGCAACCCCGACGTGCTGCGCGCCGGCATCGAGGCGCTCGCACCGCGCGGCGCGGTGGCCGTCGTGGGCGCTCCGCCGTACGGGGTGGAGGTCTCGGTCGACGTGCACCGGCTGCTGCCGGGGCGGCGGATCCTGGGCGTCTGCGAGGGCGACAGCGACCCCGACCGGCTCATCCCGCTGCTGGCGCGGCTGATCCGCGGCGGCCGGCTGCCCGTGCAGCCGCTCATCAAGGAGTACGACTTCGCCGACATCCAGGCCGCGGCGGACGACTTCAGGTCCGGCAAGAACATCAAGACGATTCTGCGGTTCGACGCGTGAACGACGTTTGGAGCCAGGAATGAACATCTTCGAGCTCGGCGACTTCCCGCTCACCTCGGGTGACACGCTGCCCGGCGCCCGGCTGGCGTACCAGACCTTCGGTGAGCTCAACCAGGCCAAGGACAACGTGGTCGTCTTCCCGACCTTCCTCGGCGCCCCCGCCGAGGTGCTCAACGGCTGGATCGGCGAGAACCGCGCGCTCGATCCCCGCACCCACTTCATCGTGCTGCCCGGCCACTTCGGCCTCCCGCCGTCCTCCGCGCCGAGCAACACCCCGTCGCGGCCCTTCCCGGTCGTCTCCATCGCCGACGACGTCATCGCCCAGCAGCGGCTGCTGGAGGAGGTCTTCGGCGTCCGCGAGATCCGGCTGGCGCTCGGCTGGTCGATCGGCGCGATCCAGGTGTACGAGTGGGCGCTGCGCTTCGGCGACCTCGTACGGAGCATCGCTCCCATCGCCGGGGCGCCCACCCCGCCGCCGTGGACCAAGCTCTGGCTGAAGACGGTGGTGGAGGAGCCCATCACCGCGGACCCCAACTACGCCGGGGGCGCCTACACGGACGCGGCGAGCGTCAGCGGCGGCCTGGCCCGGGTCGGGCACGGCTCGGCGCTGACCGCCCCGCCCCGCACGTTCTACTACGCCGGCGCCGACGTCTGGCGCACCCTGGGCTTCGACAGCGTGGACGCGTTCGTCGAGGGCTTCTGGGAGGGCTTCTGGCTCCCGCAGGACCCCAACGACGTGGTCACCCAGGCCCGCAAGGCCCGCGCCGCCTGGCCGGGGGCCGAAGGCGAGTCCCTGCGAGAGGTCCTGGGCCGGATCAAGGCCAAGACCACGATCGCCGGCTTCACCGGCGACGCGCTGTTCCCGCCGGACGAGCTCAGGCAGTACGCCGAGTGGATCCCCGGCGCGACGTTCCGCCAGATCGACAGCGTCTACGGCCATCTGGCCACGTTCGGGCTGGCCGAGCCCGACGTGAAGGCCATCGACGACGTCATCAGACACGCGCTGGAGAGCTAGCCGTGGCCGAGGCGGAGTTCGTCAGGTTCCTGGAGGCGGCCCGGTCGGATCCCGGTCTGCTGGCCCGCTACTCCCCCATGGACCTTCCCCGGGTCCTGTTCCACGCCCGCAACGACGGGTTCGCCTTCACCGAGGACGACGCCGAGCGGGTCATCGGCCGGCTGGAGGCGGACGTCGTCATCCACAAGGACGGGGAGCCGTTCGACGGGAGCAGCACCCTGTGGCGGCACATGTGGGGCGCGCGTTACCTCGACTACCTGGTCGACCACGTGGTCGCCCGCTACTCCCGCGAGGAGCTGGCATGAGCGAAGCCAACGTCATCGGGTTCCTGCGCGGTCTGGCCGAGCGGCCGGACCTGGTCGACCGGCTCAAGGACAAGTCCAAGGACGAGGTCATCGCGGCCGCCGCCGCGGCCGGGCAGCCGTTCACCGCGCAGGAGTTCAACTCGTTGATCTGGGAGCTGGAGGGGCGGCTGGCGCACGAGCGCGGCGAGGAGTTCAACGAGCGGTTCCCGCTCTGGGGCCTGCTGTGGGGCCGGTACTACCTGGAGTTCCTCGTCTTCGACCTCGTCCCCAGCCTCGACGAGACCGGCCTGCTGGTCGGATTGGAGCACAAGCCATGATGCGAAACGCCCTCTACATCGGGCGCGAATGGAACGTCGAGCACAACCTGCGGGCGCCGGTGACCGGCGCCGAGCTCAGGTACACCGTGCTCGGCGAGGGCGAGCCCGTGCTGTGCATCCACGGCACCAGCATCGCCGACAGCCTCATCACCCCCATGCGGTTCTACCCCCCGCTGCTGCAGGACTACCAGCTCATCAGCTACTACCGGGCCGGCTACAACGGCAGCACGCTGGACAAGCCCGAGCTGAGCATCGAGGGCGGCGCGCAGCACGTCGCCGAGCTGCTCGACCACCTGGGCATCGAGAAGGCGCACATCATGGCCTTCTCGTTCGGCGGCGTGATCGCCTTCCAGTTCCTGCTGTCGTACCCGGAGCGGGCGCACAGCGCGATCCTGCTGGAGCCGTACCTGCCGCGTGAGGCGCCGGACGCGATCCAGGCCAACATCGACGCCTACATGAACGCGATGAAGCTGTACGAGACGGGCGACAAGCTCGGCGCGGCGCAGCTCTACATGGAGGCGGTGTGCGGGCCGAGCTTCCTGCCCGCCGTGGAGATGACCGGGCCGCTCGACGTGTGGGACCGCGTCGAGGCGTGCGTCGACACGACCTTCACCGTCGACTTCCCGGCGATCTCGCAGTGGGGCTTCAAGCCGTCGGAGGCCGACCGGCTGGTCACGCGGAAGCCGGACATGCCGGTGCTGGCGGTGATGGGCCTCGACAGCGAGTCGGCGATGCCGGGGTTCCGTGACGCGCAGCGCTTCCTCATGAACTGGCTGCCGCAGGCGGAGCGGTGCGGCATCCCCAACGCCACGCACGGGCTGCAGAGCATGAACCCGGTGGCCGTCGGCGAGGCCGCCCACACCTTCCTCAAGCGCAACCCCATGTGAGACCCGTGCGCCCCGTCACCGGGGCGCACGTCTCATCCACGGCGCCGACCTCAGGCACCCCCCAGTCACGCGAAGTCGTAGCCGAGCCGGACGGTCACCGTGAGGGACTGGCGGCCGGGACTGATGGAGGCGCTGGTCTCGGCCACCGCGGCGGCCATGGTGAGGGGCTGGGGGCCGCCGCCCCTGACGTCCTCGCTCACCGAGACCACCCGGCCCAGCGGGCGCCCGGCCAGCTCGGCGTAGTGGGCGGCCTTGGCGGCGGCGTCGCGGAAGGCCCGGGTACGCGCCTCCCTCAGGACGCCCGACGGGTCCGACACCTCGAACGCCAGGCCGTTCAGCCGGGCCTCCTCCCCCACCCCGGCGACCGTGTCGATGACGTGGTCGGCCCTGGACAGGTCGCGGACGATCACCTCCACCCCCTGGACCGCCCGGTAGGCGGCCACTTTCGGGTAGACCTCGTACTCCGGGCCCAGCGACAGCTCCACCGTGCGCACGTCCTGCGCGGCGATGCCCTCCCGGGCCAGGGCCTCGGCCAGCCGGGCGGCGGCGGCCCGGACGGCGGTGAAGGAATCCGCGGCGGAGGCCCGGCGGACCTCGACGCCCGCGTGCAGCCGGAGGATGTCGGGTGCGGCCAGGACGGCGCCCTCGCCGACGACGGTGATGTCCACGCCTACTCCCTCGAACGGGTCCCGCATCGATCCTAGAACGCCCGGCGTCATCCCGCCCGGCCGATGCCCGTCGCGTCCAGGACGGCCTCCGCGACCGCCCCGGGATTCTCGAGCTGGATCTGGTGCCCGCATTCCGGCAGGCGTACGAGTGTGGCGGACAGGGCCCCGGCCAGCCGCGCGTGGCCCAGGTCCCGCCCACCGGCGCTGATCACGGTGACCGGCACGCCGGGGAACTGCGTCTCCTCCCGCACCCGCAGCAGGTCGGCGACCATGTCGCGACGGGCCAGCCACTCCCCCGCCGCCGCGGTGAGCACCTTGCCCGTGCGGTAGACGCCGTACGGGTCGGGCACGCCGACGAGCAGCCGGTGGGCGGCGGGCCCGGCGAGGCGGGCCACGGCGGTCGCGCCCCACGTGCCGCCCAGGGCGGGCAGCCACTGGCCGGCGGTCCTGGCCGGCGCGGACGGCTTGCGCTCCGTGACCGGGGCCGGATCCACCAGGACGAGCTTGGCCACGCGCAGCGGGTGCAGCCTGGCGAACGCCTCCGCGTGCCAGCAGGCCACGCCGTGGGCTACGAGGGTCACCTGCTCGGGATGGGACGGGGCCAGCGCGGCCAGGCGGGCCACCTCGGTGTACAGGGTGGGCGGGGCGGTCGCGTGCGGGCTGAGGCCGAGGCCGCAGCGGTCGAAGCGGATGACGTGACGGGTCCCGGCCAGCAGCCCGGCCACCGCGCCCCAGTGGAACCAGGCGCCCCCGAGCTCGGCCGTGATCAGCACGACGGGCCCGGCCCCCTGCTCGACCACGTGCGGCCCGGCGTATCCGCCGTCGTGATCGACCGCCTCGGCCGTGATCGGCGGGACGGGCGGGTCGTCGGTGATGAGCAGGTGGACGGCCACGTACACCAGCCAGACCGCGAACAGCGTGAGCTGCGCCCGGTGGGCCAGCCCCACCCCGTGCCGGTCGGCGAGCGCGGCGGCGGTGAGCAGCGTGGCCGCCAGCCCCAGCCACGTGAACAGCCACGACACCCACGACCGCCAGCGCGCGCTGAGCAGCACCATCGCGGCCAGCAGGGCGGCCGTGCCCAGTGCCCCGGCCAGTTGATGCACGTGGTGCGCGGACGACATGACCCGCCGCCCGCAGTACGGGTCGCTCAGCGTGGCGCAGTCCAGCGGGAACAGCCCGGCCGCGAACGTGAACACCCCGAACGCCGCCAGCGCCAGCCAGGCCTGCCACTCGCGGGCCACCCTCGGCACGAGCGCCACCCCGGCCGCGCAGGCCAGCCCCGCCAGCGCGTCGCTGGTGCGGAACAGCCGCGTCCACGGCTGGTCGCGGGCGGCCAGCTCGCTGACGTACCCGTCGGTCCTGTCGACCTCCGGCGTGGTGAACTGGCCGGTGATCCACGCACTGCCCAGCACGGCCGCCACGATGAACGCGGAAGCCGCGAGGACGTACAACCTTCGCTCCACGTGATCATTAGATCACCCAGGGTGTCCGGTCAGAGGCCGGGCGCGCCCCAGACCGGGAACCATCGGCCGAGATCCTTCTCCAGCGGCAGCTCGCCCTCGAGAGCGCCCCTGACCTGCAGTTCGAGCGCGTTGTCCCGCCTCTGGGCGGCGAGCGGGGCGAACGGGTAGAAGGTCCCGCGTTTGTAGAGGTACACGACGGCCAGCCGGCGGCCGTCGCCTTCGGACCGGAACGACACCAGCGAGCACAGCAGCGACGGCCCGAACCCGGCCGACTCCAGCGACGAGTTGACGGCGTGCAGCTCGGTGACCAGGTCGCCGAGCGCGTCGGGCTCGCGGCGCACCAGGAGCCAGGTGTAGCCGTAGGAGTCGCGCGACTCCTCCACGCGCTCGCCGAGCAGCTCCTTGACGTCGCGTTCCAGCGTGGCGAACGCCCCACCCTCCGCGGCCCTGAAGGCCACCGAGCCGAGGCCCGTGGGCACCAGCCCGGTCGCGGCCTGCAGCGTCACGGCCGCCGACGGCAGCGCGAACAGCGCGTCGAGGTTGGGCTTGACCGGCTTCGACCGGCCTAGCAGGGCGTCCAGCCAGCCCATGCCGAGGCTCAGCCCCTTCCGAGCTGCCGGGAGATGTCCGACAGCTGTGCCAGCCGCCGTTCGAGCGGCGGGTGGGTGGAGAACAGGTTCGCCAGCGTCTGGCCCGGGGCCGCCGCCGGGGCGAAGTAGAAGGCGTTGAACGGCGCCGCCTCGCGCAGGTCCTGGGTCGGGATCCTGGCCATGTCGCCGGTGATCTTGACCAGCGCGCTCGCCAGGGCCGAAGGGCGCTGGGTGAGCAGGGCCCCGGCGCGGTCGGCCGCCAGCTCGCGGTAGCGCGACAGGGCGCGGGTGAGCAGGAAGCTGATCGCGTACACGATGACGGAGACGAGCAGGATGATCAGCCCGACGGGCACCCCGCCCTGGTTGCCGTTGCGGCGGCCGCCCAGCCCCGCGTAGAGGGCGAACCTGGTCATCAGCCCCGCCACGATGCCCAGGAACGAGGCGATCGTCATGACGGCGACGTCGCGGTGGGCGACGTGCGACAACTCGTGCGAGAGAACCCCTTCGAGCTCCTGGGGCTCCAGGCGGCGCAGAATGCCGGTCGTCACGCAGACGACGGCCTTCTTCTGGTTGCGGCCGGTGGCGAACGCGTTGGGGACGTCGGAATCCGCGATCGCCACCCGAGGCTTGGGCATGTCCGCGAGCGCGCACAGCCGGTCGATCATGCCGTGCAGCTCAGGGGCCTCCTGAGGCGAGACCTCCCGCCCGTGCATCGCGAACAGCGCGATGCGGTCGGACAGGAAGTACTGCACGAACAGCAGGCCCCCGGCTATCACCAGCACGCTCAGCGCCCGTACGCCCAGGGCGATCAGGACGCCGATGAACACGACATAGAGCAGCCCGAGCAAGAACATCGTCACGACCATGCGGGTGGTCAGCCCGCGGTCGGACGCGAACCGCGTACCCACGGCTCAGCCCGGGATGAGGCCCTGGTCGCCCAGCATCTCCCGGACCTCCTCGATCGAGGCGTCCGCGGGGGGAAGGATCAGCTCTGACGGCTCAAGGCTGTCGTCGGGAAGCGCCTTGCCCACCTGGCGCACCTTGTCGAGCAACGCGTGCAGCTTCGTACGGAAGATCGGCTCGTCGCCGACCTCGATGGCCGCCTCGAGCTCGGTGTCGAGCTCGTTGAGCACCGCGATGTCGTCGGCGGAGATCTGTACCTGGCCTTCGCCCATGATCCTGACAATCATGCCGGCTCCCCAGGCTGACGAAGCTGCTGGGTCCCGCCGTGCTGCTGCGGCTGCGCCTGAGGCTGGGGCTGCTGCTGCGGCTGGCCCTGCTCGATGGCGCTCTTGGGCGCGGGGCCCTGGCCCAGCTCGGCCTTCATCCTGGCCAGCTCCAGCTCGACGTCCATGCCGCCGCCCATGCGGTCGAGCTCGGCCTGGATGTCGTCGCCGCGGGAGCCGGTGTAGTCGTCGAGCGCGCCGCTGGCCAGCAGCTCGTCGATCGCGCCGGCGCGGGCCTGCATCTGCGCCGTCTTGTCCTCGGCGCGCTGGATCGCCAGGCCGACGTCGCCCATCTCCTCGGAGATGCCGGAGAAGGCCTCGTTGATCCGGGTCTGCGCCTCGGCGGCGGTGTAGGTGGCCTTGATCGTCTCCTTCTTCGTACGGAAGGCGTCGACCTTGGCCTGCAGCCGCTGGGAAGCAGTGGTGAGCTTCTCCTCCTCGGCCTGCAGGTTGTCGTGCTGCAGCTTCAGGTCGGCCATCTGCGTCTGCAGATTGGAGCGACGCTGCAACGCCTCGCGGGCGAGGTCCTCGCGCCCGACGGACAGCGCCTTGCGGCCCTGCTCCTCAAGGCGCTGGGCCTGCTTCTCGAGGCCGGTTACCTGGAGCTCGACCCGCTTACGCGACGTGGCGACGTCGGCCACACCCCGGCGCACCTTCTGCAGCAGCTCGAGCTGCCGCTGATAGGAGTAGTCAAGGGTCTCGCGCGGATCCTCCATCTTGTCCAAGGCCTTGTTGGCCTTGGACTTGAAGATCATCGAAAGTCTCTTCATCACGCTCATGCGCGTCGGCCGTCCCCTTCTAGGTCGTGCTGGTGTTCACCCAATGCAGCGCAGCCGCCTTGGGATTACCCTACGCATAACGCACGAGGGCGTCACTAAGTTGCAGTCCAGGTAGGGTTGACGTCGTGTTGCGACGCCGTTCCCAAACCTCCGTGGACGACACCCCCGTCCCCGATGACGATCCTAAGCCCCAGGGTAAAGGTCGTCCCACTCCCAAGCGCCGTGATCAGGAGAGCAAACGGCGCCAGCCGGTCCATGCACCGAAAGACCGCAAAGAGGCCTATCGGCAGATGCGGACCAAGCAGGCCGCCGAGCGCGACAGGGCCCGCCAGGGCATGCTCGCAGGTGACGAGCGGTATTTTCCTGCTCGTGACAAGGGCGCAGCGCGCAAGTTCGCGCGTGAGTGGGTCGATTCCCGGCGGCTGCCGAGCCAGTACTTCCTGCCGTTCTCGCTACTGATCCTGCTGGCGACGTGGATCCCGTGGCCCATGTCGATCCGCACCGCGGTGCTGGGATACACGGTCACCATCGGCTGGCCGATCATGATGATCGGCGTGCTGTTCACGTCCGTCTACGTGGCGTGGAAGGTGAAGCGCCTGGTGGCGGAGAAGCTGCCCCAGGAGAGCACCCGGGGCGTGGGCTTCTACGCGGCCATGCGGGCGCTGCAGATCCGCAAGCTGCGCTTCCCGCCGCCCACGGTGCTGCCGGGCGGCAAGCCGGTGCTCAAGAAGTAGCCGTCCCCGACTTCCGGGGACGGCTCGCTCACAGAGCGTCGGACCAGCGGAGCAGGCCGCCCTTGACCGTGGCCCGCGCCCCGAACATGGGGCGGCCCTTCTCCAGCGCGTCCGCCATGTCGCGCAGCATCGCGTGGTACGACGGCCAGATCGGTTCCGGCCCCACCATCGACGCCACCACGTGGCCGCTGTCCGCGTCGACCTCGATCAGGGTGCCGACGCGGATCAGCCGGCCGATCGGGTCGCCCCTGCCGACCCGCGCGGCGCAGCTCTCCCGCCACTGGTCGCGGATCTCGCGCACGCCGAGCACCCGCTCCTCGCCGAAGCTGAAGCGGGCCCCGGGCGGGCCGGACATGCCGTTGTGGCGCAGCAGCGAGGCCCTCAGGTCGTCGGGGAACTCCAGGCCCGTCTGGGCCTCGGCGAGCGCGACGGTGCCGGCCCTGCCGGGGGCGCCCAGCGAGGCGTACGTCCGGGGCGCGTGCTCGCGCAGCCACCGCTCGATGCGCCGCCACTGCCGGTTCACCGCCGCCCGCACGCGGGGGCTGATCGGGCGTACCGTCGCCTGACCGCTCAACATGCACGCGGCCGGGATGCCCGGAGGCGGCACCGGGGCCGTGGTGGCCGGCGTGGGCGCGACGGGCGTGGGCGTGGGCGTGGGCGCCGGGCTCTTTCCGTCGGCGCCCATCGTCACGCCCATGACCGACTGCTGAATCTGGTAGACGGCCGACCGCACCTCGGACGCCGCCTGCGGCCCCGTGGGGATGAGGGCGGCGCCCAGTGCCAGCGCCACCACTCCCGCGATGGCGACCCACGCCAGGTCCATCCGCGTGTGTGCGACCGCCTGCGGGGCCGGAGGCGCGGGCGGCTTGACGGGCATCCGGGCGCGGCGGCGCAGCCGTACCCCGATCGCGGTCAGGATGGCCGCCGTCAGCGCCAGCCGTACGAGCTTCAGCACGTCGCGCACCCTATCCCGAAACCAATCACCCCATGGACCGGGATTAAGGTCGGATCCATGGAATTCCGACACCTCGGTCGTAGTGGTCTCAAAGTCAGCGAGATCAGCTACGGAAACTGGCTCACCCACGGCTCCCAGGTCGAGGAGGACGCCGCCAAGCAGTGTGTGCAGGCGGCGCTCGACGAGGGCATCACCACGTTCGACACCGCGGACGTCTACGCGGCGACGAAGGCCGAGGAGGTGCTCGGCCGCGCGCTGAAGGGCGTGCGAAGGGAGTCGCTGGAGATCTTCACCAAGGTCTACTGGCCGACCGGCCCCGGCCAGAACGACCGCGGCCTGTCACGCAAGCACATCACCGAGTCCATCAACGGCTCGCTGCGCCGCCTGCAGACCGACTACGTCGACCTGTACCAGGCGCACCGGTTCGACCACGAGACGCCGCTGGAGGAGACGCTCAAGACGTTCGACGACCTCGTACGCCAGGGCAAGGTCCTCTACATCGGCGTCAGCGAGTGGAGCGCCGACCAGATCGCCCAGGCGCTGAAGATCGCCGACGAGATGGGCTTCGACCGGATCGTCTCGAACCAGCCCCAGTACTCGATGCTGTGGCGGATCATCGAGGGCGAGATCGTGCCGCTGAGCGAGAAGGAGGGCATCGGCCAGATCGTCTGGTCGCCCATCGGCCAGGGCGTGCTCACGGGCAAGTACCTGCCCGGGCAGCAGCCGCCGGAGGGCTCCCGGGCCACCGACGGCAGCGGCAGCGCCATGATCGCCCGGTTCATGAACGACGACGTGCTGACCCGCGTCCAGGAGCTCAAGCCGATCGCCGCCGACCTCGGGCTGAGCATGGCGCAGCTGGCCGTCGCGTGGGTGCTGCAGAACCCGAACGTCTCCAGCGCCATCGTCGGGGCCAGCCGCCCCGAGCAGGTGCGTGACAACGTCAAGGCCGCGGGCGTGAAGCTGGACGCCGACGTGCTCAAGCGGATCGACGACGTGCTGGACCCGGTCGTGGAGCGCGACCCGGCCAAGACGCAGAGCCCGCGCACCCGCCCGTAACCCGTCCCCACCCGAGAAACAGCCCCTTGAGCCACAATGGCGCTCAAGGGGCTTTTCATTTACCGCAGATCACTCCTGGCGCAATGACAAACCCGTGTACTCCACGCGGTCCTCTTCGAGCAAGGCGACCTGCTCAACTCCCGATTCGAGCAGGTCACGCCAGTTCTCGCCAAGCCAGGACTCCGCGTCCGCCTGGCTCGGAAAAACTTCTCGCGGCAAAGGGCGATCCGTTACCTCACCACCATTTGCATTTTCATAACGCCACCGCCATGTCATGCCATACGCTCCTTTTCCGCGGGTTCGCCGGCGCACCCTCCGCAGGCACTGGAACCCTACTCCCGAGCTTGGAGGTCAATCGATGCTGCGCGCGTATCGTGTTGCGGCCGGGGTCGCCCTCGGGGCGGCCGCCTTCCTCTCGCTCTCCTCCTCCGCCCTCGCCGACCCCGGGGTCCCGCGGACATGGAGCGCGTGGCAGAGCGACGGGACGGCCTGGCTGGCCGTGACGGCCGACGCCGCCCCGCCGGACGGCTCCGTCATCGGATGGCGCTTCTCCGTGGCCCCGGACGGGGCGAGGGGCGAGTCTCCCGGCGGGGACCTGCCGTCGTTCCAGGCGGTGTGCGGCCGGGACGCGGCCGGATCCGGGCACAAGCGCGTGGTGGTCGCGGTGGACTTCGGCGACGGGGAGGCCGACGCCTACCCCGGCGAGCGGACTCCCGGGCAGAGCGCGCCGAAGTGCGTCGCGGGCACCGAGAACGCCACCGCCGCCCAGCTCCTCGCCTCCACCGCCAAGGTCCGGGTGAACGCCCAGGGGGCCGTCGTGGCGGTCGCGGACTATCCGTTCAGGGAGAGAGGCGGCACCGACCTGACGGCCGCCGCCACGTCCGCCGCGCCGTCCGGGAGCGGCCTGCCGATCACGCTGGCCGCGGCCGGCGCGGGCGCCATCGCCCTGCTGGCGGGCGGCGCCGTGGCGGCCACCCGCCGCCGCTCCAGGACCCGCGTCTGACCTGGAACGTTCCATCCACCGACCGGCCCATGACGCTACGCTCGGCGCGGTGAAAATCCTTGTCTCCGGTACGGCGGGCGGCGCGGGATGGCCGGAGCCCGGCTGCCGGTGCGCCTCGTGCGCCGGGCTCCCGTCCGGCCACCGACGCCCGTTCGAGCTGGTCGTGGACGGCGTGGCCCGCTTCCCCTTCGACGATCCGCCGAGCGGCTACCGGGCCCGCGCGGGCGGGCTGGGGCTGGCCGGCCCTGACGGCTCCCGGCTGCTCTGCCTCCCACGGGGCCGGCCGGTGCCGGTGGACGGGCCCGCCAGTTACGACGTGGTGCTGATCGACCTGCTCGACCGGCCCGAGCGGCTAGGGGAGCTGCGGCGGGCGGGGCTGGCGGACGACCGGACCGCGGTGGTGGCCGTCGGGCTGGACCATCGGGTCCGCTCGGCGGAGGAGCTGGCCAGGCTCCTGCGGCTGTGGGGCGCGTCGGCCGTTCCCGACGGGACGGTGCTGGAGACCGGCCGGGCGCTCCCCGGGACGGCCATCGGGAGGCAACCCCGCGACGGTGGCGTGACGGCGCCGTGGCGGACGTTGCTGCTGGGCGGGTCGCGGTCAGGGAAGTCGGCCGAGGCCGAGCTGCGGCTGGCGGCCGAGCCGTACGTCACCTATGTGGCCACCGGCCCGAGCGGCGCGGGGGACGGCGAGTGGGCGGCCCGCGTGCGGGCGCACCGCGAGCGGCGGCCCGCGCACTGGGCCACCGTCGAGACCGCCGACCTCGTCTCGGCCATCGGGCAGGCCACCGCGCCGCTGCTGATCGACGGGCTCGGGACGTGGCTGACGGCGGTGTTCGACGAACACGGGGCCTGGGAGGGCGACCGCGCGCCCGTCCGCGAACGCTGCGACGAGCTCGTGGCGGCCTGGCGGCAGACACCCGTGCGCCTCGTGGCGGTCTCCGACGAGGTGGGGATGGGTGTGGTGCCCGCCACGCCGAGCGGGCGGGCCTTCCGGGACGCGCTCGGCCGTCTCAACGAACGCCTCGCCGCCGAGTCCGAGTACGTGGCGCTGGTGGTGGCGGGGCGCCTGCTGGAGCTGTGACCGCTACGGGCGGACGGCGCGGGCGTACCAGCGGCCGTCGAGCCGGTCCACGTGGAGGGGGCGGCCGAAGCACTCCGAGAGGTTGTCCGGGGTGAGCACCTCCTCCACCGGCCCCGCGGCCAGCACCCTGGCGTCGCGCATGAGCATCGCGTGGGAGGTCGTCGCCGGCACCTCCTCCAGGTGGTGCGTCACCGTCACGGTGGTCAGGACGGGCCGGGTCGTGGCCAGGTCCTCGACGGCGGTGATGAGGTCCTCCCTGGCCGGCAGGTCGAGCCCCGCGAACGGCTCGTCGAGCAGCAGCACCGCCGGGTCCGCCATGAGCGCCCTGGCCACCCTGATCCTGGCCCGCTCCCCCTGCGAGCACACGCGGAACGGCCGGTCCGCCAGGTCCTTGCACCCCAGGTCGGCCAGCAGCCGGTGGGCCCGGTCGCGCTCGCCTTCGCCGTACTTGTCCCACAGAGGAACGCTCGTCCCCGTGTGCCCGGTGAGCACCACGGTGTGCGCGGTCGCGCCCTCCTCCTCCATCAGCTCCTCGTCGATCAGCCGCTGGCTGGCCGCGACCAGGCCGATGTGGCGGCGCAGCTCCCGCACGTCCACCCGGCCGAGCTTGTGGCCGAGCACCTTGACCGCGCCCTCGCTGGGATGCCGGACGGCGCCCGCCAGGGAGAGCAGCGTCGTCTTGCCCGCGCCGTTGGGGCCGAGGATCACCCAGTGATCGCCGTAGTCCACCTGCCAATCGACGCCGTCCAGCAGCGCCTTGCCGACAACTCGGACACCTACGCCTTCGAGTTCAACCACGTGCATCCCGCCACACTAGTGGGCCTACGATCGTCCGATATGCGCCTTCCGCATGGCCTGTCATTGGCGATCGGCACTCTCAGCGTCTTCCCGGTGCGGGTCGAGCGGGTGGACCGGGAGGTCGCGGGGCGGGCGATGACGCTGGCCCCGGTGGTCGGGCTCGCGCTCGGGCTGGTCGCCGGGCTGCCGTTGTTCCTGCCCGGGCCGCCGCTGCTGGGGGCGGCGCTGGCGGTCGGGCTGCTGGCCGTCCTGAGCCGGGGGCTGCACCTGGACGGGCTCGCCGACCTGGCGGACGGGCTGGGCAGCGGCAAGCCCGCCGCTCAGGCGCTCGACATCATGAAAAAGTCGGACATCGGGCCGTTCGGCGTGATGACGCTGGTGCTGACGCTGCTCGTCCAGGTCGCCGCGGCGGCCGGAGCCGGGTACGCGGCGCTGGTGACGGCCTGCGTGGCCGGGCGGCTGGCGCTGACCTGGGCCTGCCGGGCGGGTGTCCCCGCCGCCCGGCCCGACGGGCTCGGCGCGATGGTCGCGGGCACGGTACGCCGCCCCGCCTCTTTGCTCGTCACCCTGGCCGCCCTCCTCGGCACCGCCGCCGTCTGCCTGGGCCTCGCCAGGGAGCCCGTGTTGCCGCTCGGCCTGGTCGCTGGGCTCGGCGCCGCCCTGCTGCTGCTCGGGCACGCGCGGCGGCGCCTCGGCGGGATCACCGGTGACGTGCTGGGGGCGCTGGTCGAGACGGCCACGGCCACCACGTTGGCAGTGTGCGCGATCCTCGGCTGAGCGCCCCCGGGATCAGGAGGGTGAGGCGACCGGCTGCGGCACGCGTACCGGATAGAAGCGGAGCAGGGCCGCGCCGACGATCGCCATGAGGGCCCAGCCCACCAGGCCGGTCAGGCCGGCCAGCACCTCGTTGGGCGGCGCGGCGGCGTCGCCGAGCAGCATGACGGACTGGGCGACGGCGTTCAGCGAGCCGTGGGCCACGACGGCCGGCCACACGCTGCCCGTGCGCAGCCGCAGCCACCCGATCAGCACCCCGAACAGGACGCAGAACCCCACGAAGAACAGCGCCGCCCAGGAGCTGAGCCGCGCGTAGTTGTAGCCCAGGAGGGTGAGGGGGGCGTGCCAGAGGCCCCAGATGACGCCGGTGTAGACCAGCCCGAGGAGCATGCCGTTGGTGGAGACGAGCCGGGGCAGCAGCCAGCCCCGCCAGCCCCACTCCTCCCCGAGCGCGGGGATCGCGTTCAGCACGGGCCCGGCGACCACGGCGATCCCGATCTGCAGCACGACCGCCGTGGTGAGGCTCTCGGGCACGCCCACGCCCTGGGCCCGCAGCACCGCCCTGAACAGGCTGAACTGGTCGAGGTCCAGCGAGAACAGCCCGACGGCGGCGCTGAGGAACGCCGCCAGGAGCAGCAGCAGCGGCACCCCGAGCCAGGCGGTCAGGATGAGGACGCCGGTGCGCCCCTTGCGCTCGCCCAGCGTGAGCCCGGTCTGCCTGGCCCACTCGCGGAACGGCGTGCGCGTGACCGCCCAGACGCCGAGCACCCCCACCGACGGGGTGAACATCATGAGCGTGGCCAGCGGCCGCAGCAGCGGCGAGCCGATCCCGCCGGCGAACCAGAGGGGCAGCGCCGCCGCCCATGAGAGCCCGAAGGCCAGGACGATGAAGATGAGGAGAGGTCGTTTCATAGCTCCACTCGCTCCGCGATGAGGGCGTTGATGAGGGATGCGCCGCGTTCGGCGTCGTCGATGCTGATCGCGAGCCGACCGCCGGAGCGGTAGCGGATGACCAGGCACTCGCCGCCACGCAGCATGATGGTCGAGCTGCCGGGCAGCCCGCGGATGCCCCAGCCCCCGACCGCGGCCGGATGGCGCGTCTCCGACCAGGCCGACTCGATCAGCGACAGGGGGATCCTGCGCGCCGGCCAGCCGAGCGGCCCGAACCGGACGGCCACCCGGCCGTCGCCGACCTGCACGGACACGGACGAGGTCAGCACCCCGGCCGCCAGCACGAGCACGAGCCCGGGCAGGACCGACGTCGCCTGCCCGCCGGGCACCAGACCGGTGACGTAGAGCAGGCCCAGCACCAGGGCGGCGACCAGGGCGGCGATCGGGAGCAGCGCCAGCCACCGGTTGGCGGCGTGGCCGACCCACACGGTGCGCCGGCCGGGCCTGAGCCGCAGAAGGGGCGGGATCCGGTGAGCGGCATCCTGGTCGGCCGCGCCCCTGCGCAGATAACCCACGAGGACGGCGACGCCGGTCCCGGCCGCGATGACCGCGAGGACCTGCCAGCCCGGCAACCGGGCCGCGGCCCAGTCAGGCGCGTCGAGGTTGGCGAGCACGGTCGTGACGTTGACGCCGAGCGCGAGCGCGCCCAGGCCGAACAGCCCGCCCCACCACACCGTCCGGCTCGGCCTGCGGGCCGTGGCCCGCTCGGCCGCGGCGAGCGCGACCAGCCAGAGCACCGCCCAGAGCAGGAACGTGACCACGATGTACGTGGTCAAGGACATCGAGCGGGAGGCCAGTCCACCCAGACCCCAGCGCGTGGCCAGGGGGTCGGGCAGCCGGTCGCGCAGCGTCAGCGGCAGCCCGATCTGGGCGGCGAGGATGAACAGCCCCCATATGACGGCGGTGATTCGGGGATTCACGGCAGGTCCTCCAGTATGGCGATGAGGTCGTCGCGGCCGTAGCCGTACTTGCGGGCCTCGTCCAGCAGCTCGCGCGCCCGCTGCGCGAGCAGGGCGCGACCGTCGGCGCGCCCCGCGACGCTGACCCCCCGGCCCCGCCTGAACTCCAGCAGCCCCTCGTCCCGCAGGTCGCGCAGCGCGCGCAGCACGGTGTTGGGGTTGATGCCGAGCACCTGGGCCAGGTCGCGGGCCGGCGGCAGGCGGTCGCCGGGCCGGTAGGAGCCCTCTCCGATGGCGCGGCGGATGGCGCCGGCCACCTGCTCGTGCAGGGGCCGGGCGTCGTTGAGATCGAGCGTCAGCAGCATGATGCTAATGACACTAGCACCATTCCGCATGGCTCGCGATTGGTAGGATGAACCCCTGTTTGTGAGTACGCAGAAGACCTGGATAGCATCGGTTTACGTGACCACTGTGCGGCTGAACTCAGCAGATCCAGTCTCCATCGCGACCGACGCGTTGATCGTCGGCTTCAGGTCAGGACAGGACGGCCCACGCGCCGCCACGGGCGCCGAGTCGCTCGAGGCCGCCTTCGGCGGCAAGCTCGCCGACTCCCTCCGCGCCGTCGCCTTCACCGGCAAGGCCGGCGAGGTGGCCAAGCTTCCCACGTTCGGCGCCATCGCCGCCCCGCTGCTGGTCGCGGTGGGTCTGGGCGACTCGCCCGACGCCGAAGGCCTGCGCCGCGCCGCCGGCGCCGCCGTACGGTCGCTCGCCGGCACCTCCAGGGCCGCGCTCGCCCTGCCCACCGGCACGCCCGAGGAGGCCGAGGCCGTCGCGCTCGGCGGCCTGCTCGGCGCGTACGCGTTCGCCCGTTACCGCACGAACGGCGAGCAGAAGGCCCCGGTCGCCGAGCTCACCGTGGTCTCGGGCCAGCCCGACGGCGTCGCCGAGCGCGCGGGCGTGCTGGCCGACTCGGTCGCCCTGGTCCGCGACCTGGTCAACACGCCTCCGTCCGACCTGTGGCCGGCGAAGTTCGCCGAGATCGCCGAGCAGGAGGGCAACAAGGCCGGGCTGAGCGTCGAGGTGCTCGACGACAAGCAGCTCAAGGACGGCGGCTACGGCGGCCTCATCGGCGTCGGCCAGGGCTCGGCCAACCCGCCGCGCCTGGTCCGCCTCTCCTACACCCACCCCGAGGCCGGCAAGCGGCTGGCGTTCGTGGGCAAGGGCATCACGTTCGACTCCGGCGGCCTGTCGCTCAAGCCGTCGGCCTCGATGGACTGGATGAAGTCCGACATGGGCGGCGCGGGCGCGGTGCTCGGCGCCATGATCGGCATCGCCCGGCTCGGCCTGCCGGTCAACGCCGTCGGCTACCTCTGCCTGGCCGAGAACCTGCCGAGCGGCACCGCCCAGCGCCCCTCCGACGTCATCCACAGCTACAGCGGCAAGACCGTCGAGGTGCTCGACACCGACGCCGAGGGCCGCCTGGTGCTCATGGACGGCATCGCCAGGGCCGCGCAGGACGAGCCCGACCTGATCGTCGACGTGGCCACGCTCACCGGGGCGCAGATCGTCGCGCTCGGGTGGCGCACGGCCGGCGTCATGGCCAACGACGACGCCGCCAGGGAGCTGGTCGTCGAGGCCGCGAAGGCGGCGGGCGAGGGCGCGTGGGGCATGCCGCTCCCGGAGGAGCTGCGCAAGGGCCTCGACTCGCCGATCGCCGACATCGCCAACCTCCAGCCGGAGCGATGGGGCAGCATGCTGGCGGCGGGCATCTTCCTGAAGGAATTCGTGCCCGACGGCGTGCGCTGGGCCCACATCGACATGGCCGGCCCCGCCTTCAACAAGGGCGAGCCGTACGGTTACACCCCGAAGGGCGGCACGGGTGCCATCACCCGTACCCTCATCGGACTCGCAGAGCGGCACGCGAGCATCTGAAACAAATGAAAAGATGACGGCATCACGAACACCCCGACAAGGAGCCTTCCTGTGGCCTATGACATCGTCGTCCTAGGTGGCGGCAGCGGCGGTTACGCCTGCGCGCTTCGGGCGGCTGAGCTGGGCAAGTCGGTCGCGCTGATCGAAAAGGACAAGATCGGCGGCACCTGCCTCCACAGGGGATGCATCCCCACGAAGGCCCTGCTGCACTCCGCCGAGGTCGCCGACGAGACCCGCGAGAGCGAGTCCTACGGCGTCAAGGCGCGCTTCGACGGCATCGACGTGCAGGGCGTGCACGCGTTCAAGGACAAGATCGTGACGCGGGCCTGGAAGGGCGTGCAGGGCCTGCTGAAGTCCGCGGGCGTGACGATCGTCGAGGGCGAGGGCCGCCTGGTCGGCCCCAACCGGATCCAGGTGGGCTCGGAGGTCGTCG
This sequence comes from Nonomuraea sp. NPDC003707, assembly GCF_053587055.1. Taxonomy (NCBI): domain Bacteria; kingdom Bacillati; phylum Actinomycetota; class Actinomycetes; order Streptosporangiales; family Streptosporangiaceae; genus Nonomuraea; species Nonomuraea sp. NPDC003707. Next base: position 50,958 of record NZ_JBSFNK010000023.1, read on the forward strand.
AGGGCCGCAACCTCGTCCTGGCCACCGGCTCGGCGCCCAAGTCGCTGCCGGGTCTGGAGATCGACGGCGAGCGCGTCATCACCAGCGAGCACACCCTGAAGATGGGCCGCGTGCCCACGTCCGTCATCGTGCTGGGCGGCGGCGTGATCGGCGTCGAGCTGGCGAGCGTCTACCGCTCGTTCGGGGCCGAGGTCACGATCGTCGAGGCGCTGCCGCACCTGCTGCCGACCGAGGAGGAGTCCAGCTCCAAGCTGCTGGAGCGGGCCTTCCGCCGCCGCGGCATCAAGTACGAGCTGGGCGTCTTCTTCGACACCGCCAAGACCACCGAGACGGGCGTGGTCGTCACGCTGGCCAACGGCAAGACCCTCGACGCCGAGCTGCTGCTCGTCGCGGTCGGCCGCGGCGCGGTGTCGGCGGGCATGGGCTTCGAGGAGCAGGGCATCGCCATCGAGCGCGGCGCGGTCGTGGTCGACGAGCACTGCCAGACCTCCGTGCCCGGCGTCTACGCCATCGGCGACCTCATCCCGACCCTGCAGCTCGCCCACGCCGGGTTCGCGGAGGGGATCATGGTGGCCGAGCACATCGCCGGCCTCAACCCGCCGCCCATCGACTACGCGGGCGTGCCGCGCATCACCTACTCCGACCCCGAGGTGGCCTCGGTGGGGATCACGTCGGCGCAGGCGGCCGAGCGCGGCATCGAGATCGTCGAGCAGGTCTACGACCTCGCGGGAAACCCCAAGAGCCAGATCCTCGGCACCTCGGGCGCCGTGAAGGTCATCGCCCAGAAGGACGGCCCGGTCGTCGGTGTCCACATGGTGGGCCGGCGCATCGGCGAGCTCGTCACGGAGGGGCAGCTGATCTACAACTGGGAGGCGCTGCCCGCAGAGGTCGCCCAGCTCATCCACGCACACCCGACCCAGTCCGAGGCCATGGGTGAGGCGATGCTGGCCCTGGCCGGCAAGCCGCTGCACGTACACAACTAGTCCAAGCCCTCGAGATCAGAACGCGAGAGAAGAATAACGATGCCGGTCTCCGTACAAATGCCCCAGCTCGGCGAGAGCGTGACCGAGGGCACCGTAACCCGTTGGCTGAAGAAGGAGGGCGAGCGCGTCGAGGCCGACGAGCCGCTCCTCGAAGTGTCGACCGACAAGGTCGACACCGAGATCCCGTCGCCGGCCGCGGGTGTCCTCACGAAGATCGTCGTGGCTGAGGACGAGACGGTCGAGGTCGGGGCCGAGCTCGCCGTCATCGACGAGAAGGGCCAGGCGGCCGCCGCCGCCCCGGCGCCCGAGGCGGCGGCGGCCCCCGCGCCGGCTCCGCAGCCCGAGCCCGAGCCCGCCCCGGCTCCGCCGGTCTCGTCGATCCCGCAGCCGGCTCCCCCGCAGCCCGCTCCGGCCCCGGCTCCGGCGCCCGCCCCGGTCGCGGCCCCCGCTCCCGTCGCGCAGGCCGCTCCCCCGGTCGCGGAGCCCGCGCCGCTGCCGTCGGGTGAGAGCCCGTACGTGACGCCGCTGGTGCGCAAGCTGGCCAACGAGCACGGTGTCAACCTCGACGCGATCAACGGCACCGGCGTCGGCGGCCGCATCCGCAAGCAGGACGTGCTCGAGGCCGCCAAGACCCAGCGCGAGAAGGCCGCCGCGGCCCAGGCCGCCCCCGCCGCGGCTCCGGCTCCGGCCGCCGCCCAGCCGGCGCCCGCCGCCGCTCCCGCCGCGCAGGCGCCGATCGCCGCGGGTCCCGAGCCCGTGGAGGTCGACACGACGCTGCGGGGCCGCACGGAGAAGATGACGCGGCTGCGCCAGACGATGTCGAAGAAGCTGGTCGAGTCGCTGCAGACAGCCGCGCAGCTCACCACCGTGGTCGAGGTCGACGTCACCAAGATCGCGCGGCTGCGCGACCAGGCGAAGGCCGACTTCCTGCGCCGCGAGGGCGTGAAGCTGTCGTTCATGCCGTTCTTCGAGCTGGCCGCCATCGAGGCGCTCAAGCAGCACCCGAAGCTCAACGCGACGATCAACAACGAGACCATGGAGGTCACGTACTTCGACGTCGAGCACCTGGGCATCGCGGTCGACACCGAGCGCGGCCTGATCGCGGCGGTCATCAAGAACGCCGGCGACCTCAACCTCGCCGGGCTGGCCCGCAAGACGGCCGACCTGGCCGAGCGCACGCGCGGCAACAAGGTGACCCCGGACGAGATCACCGGCGGCACCTTCACGCTGACCAACACCGGCAGCCGTGGGGCCCTGTTCGACACGCCGATCCTCAACCAGCCGCAGGTCGGCATGCTGGGCACCGGCGCCGTCGTCAAGCGGCCCGTCGTGATCGACACGCCTGAGGGCGAGGTCATCGCGGTCCGGTCGATGGTCTACCTGGCGCTGACGTACGACCACCGTCTGGTGGACGGCGCGGACGCGGCCCGCTTCCTCACGACGGTCAAGCGCCGTCTCGAGGAGGGCCGCTTCGAGGCCCAGCTCGGCCTCGCCTGATCCTGGCGTTTGCGGCCGGGCGGCTCCCCTTCCGGGGCCGCCCGGCCGTTTGCCTGCCCTGGGCCTGGCGCGGCTGCCGCCTCGGTGACGTGGGGCGGGCGTACTGTGGGGCTATGGCGATCATCGTGACGGGGGCGTCGGGGTTGCTCGGGTCGGCGCTGGTGCCGGCGTTGCGGGCCGAGGGGTGGGAGGTCGTCCGGCTCGTACGGCGCCGCCCGCGCGAAGCCGACGAGGCCTTCTGGGACCCGGCCGAGCAGGAGATCGACCAGGCCGCGCTCGAAGGGGCGCAGGCGGTCGTGCACCTGGCGGGCGCGTCCGTGGGCGACCGGCGGTGGACCCCGGCGTACAAGCGGGAGCTCGTCGCCAGCCGGGTCCAGGGCACGAGGGTGCTCGTGGACGCGATCGGCGCGCTGTCCGGCAAGCCTGAAGTGCTCCTGTCCGCCTCCGGGGTCGACTTCTACGGCGACACCGGCGACCGGGTGATCGACGAGAGCCAGGGGAAGGGCAGCGGCTTCCTGGCGGATCTGTGCGGGCGCTGGGAGGGCGAGGCCAGGCGGGCGGGCGAGGCCGGGGTCAGGACCGCGCAGATGCGGACCGGGCTGGTGCTCAGCGAGAAGGGCGGGGCGCTCGGCCGGATGCTGCCGATCTTCAGGATCGGGCTGGGGGCGCCGCTCGGGTCGGGGAAACAGTACTGGTCGTGGATCGCCGTGGACGACTGGGTCGGGGCCGCGGTGCATGTCTTGAAAAATCGTGACATTACAGGACCAGTCAATTTCACCTCGCCCTCGCCCGTGACCAACGCCGAATTCACCCGCACCCTCGGAAAAGCCCTGCGCAAGGGCACAGTGCCGATCCCGGTGCCGGGCTTCGCGCTGTCCGCGGGGCTCGGCGAGTTCGCCCGCGAGGCGCTGCTGCCCGGCCACCGCGTCGAGCCGAGGAAGCTGCTCGACAGCGGCTATGTGTTCGCCCATACCCGCCTCGACGAGGCGCTGAGCGCCGTACTGTAGTGAACCGTCCGTCTTCAACAGGTGGGAGAATCTTGACATGAGCCGGTCAGGACAGTCACACATCCTCGCCATCGGAGGCGGATCCTTCCGCCCGAGCAGGCGCTACAGCTTCCTCGAGGCCAGCGCGCTGCTGCGGTACGGCCTCGACCTGACCGGGCAGGACCGGCCGAAGCTGGGCCTGGTCGCCACCGCGGTGGGCGACGCGGACGACTGGATCCTGAAGATGTACGGCGCCTTCGCCGGGTGGGACGTCGAGTTGAGCCATCTCACCGTGTTCCCGATGCCCAATGTCGAGGATCCCCGGGCGTGGATGCTCGAACAGGACATGATCTACGTGAGCGGCGGCAGTGTGGCCAACCTGATGGCCCTGTGGCGGTTGCACGGCCTTGACGAGGCGTTCGAGGAGGCGTGGCGGGCCGGGGTGGTGCTTTCCGGCCAGAGCGCGGGCGCGCTGTGCTGGCACGTCGGCGGCAACACCGACTCCTTCGGACCCGACCTGCGTGTGTGGGCCGAGGGCATGGCACTGCTCCCCTATTCGTGCGGCGTCCACTACGACTCCGACCCGCAGCGCCGGCCGCTGCTGCAGGAGTCGGTGGCCGGCGGCGAGCTCCCGTCCGGATACGCCGCCGACGAGGGCGTGGGGCTCCACTACGTCGGCACCGAGTTCATCCAGGCGGTGACCGTCGAGCCGGGTGGCTACGCGTACCGGGTGGAGAGCGACGGGGCCGGCGGGGTCAAGGAGTTCAGGATCGAGCCTCGACTCCTTACCCCCTGATTACCCTTCGCGGGGGCGGGACCGGCACAATAGGCTCATGCGCCCCATCGACGGGGACGATCCCCACGCACTCGCCATCGTCCGCCTCGGCGTCGACGTCCCCTACGAGCAGGCCTGGTCGCTGCAGCGCTGGGTGCACGGCAAGCGGGTCGCCGGAGAGCTGAGCGACACCGTCCTGTTCCTCGAGCACGCGCCCGTCTACACCGCGGGCAAGCGCACCGCCCCGGACGAGCGGCCGGCCGACGGCACCCCGGTCGTCGACGTCGACCGGGGCGGCCGGCTGACCTGGCACGGGCCCGGGCAGCTGGTGGCCTACCCGATCGTCGGCATCACCGACGTCAACGCGTACGCCTGCCGCCTCGCGGAGGCCATGATCCAGATCTGCGCCGACTTCGGCGTCACGGCGAGACAGGTGCAGGGGCGCGGGGGTGTCTGGGCGGTCGGCGATCCCAGCCTGGGCCTGCCCGACCGCCAGCTCGGCGCGGTCGGGCTGCGCGTGGCCCGCGGCGTCACCATGCACGGCTTCTCCCTCAACTGCGCCAACGACCCCCGCTGGTTCAACCGCATCGCGCCGTGCGGCATCCCCGACGTCGGCGTCTCCTCGCTGTCGGCGGAGACCGGCCGCCGCATCGTGGTGGAGGAGGTCATGCCGATCGCGGAGAAGCGGCTGGCGGAGGCCCTCGGCATGGAGTCGTACGATCTCCACGAAGAGGACCTTCTCCGCAGATGACCCACGGCCTACGATCAGCCGTGTGAAGCGCGTCCTCGCTCTCTTACTCGCCCTTCTGGTCCACCTGCTGACGCTCGGCTTCGTCGCGCTGGGCGCGTGGGTGATCCTGGGGCACCCCGGCTCCCTGCTCGCGTGGCTGTTCGGCGGCGCGAGCCTGGCCATCGGGTGGGCGCTGCGGCCGCGCCTGGGCGGCCTGCCCGCCGACGCCGAGGTGCTCGACCGCTCGTCGGCGCCCGAGCTGTACGGCGCCGCGGAGCGCGTGGCCGACCGGGTCGGCGTCCGGCGGCCGCGCAAGGTCGCCGTCATGGATCTGGACCCGGAGACGCGCTACGACCGCGTGGGCCCGCTGCGTACCCCCATCTTGATGATCGGGCTGCCGCTGTGGCTGGCGCTGCCGCCCAAGCAGCGGGTCGCCCTGCTGTCCACGGCGTACGCGCGGGTGCCGACCGGCGACGAGCTCGTCGTGAGCGGGGCTCTGCTCACCCTGGAGGCGTGGCGGGACGCGCTGCTGGGGGCCGAGCCGCTGCGGATCAGGGAGGAGGCGCAGACCAAGATCGCGGCTTCCTCGCTGGGCGCGGTGGACCACCCGGGGACCACGTACGAAGTGGCGGGGATGTTCGGCCGCATGCTCGGGCGGGTGCTCGGCGGGCCCGTGCTCCTGGTCCGGTACGCGCTGACCCGGCTGGCCCGCGCCGGCGAGAGCCGTACCCTGGCCCGGCAGCGGCAGCTGGCCCGGCGGGCCGCCTCCGAACAGGACCTCGCCGAGCTCGACGGGCTGGCCGGCGGCGGCTACCTGGCGCCGATGCAGGCGGCGGCGCTGCGCGGCGAGAGCGTGGCGGCCATCAGGCAGGGCGCGCTGGCCCGCTCCAGGCTCACCGACGACGGGGTGCTCACCACTCCCCCGCACTCGGAGCTGCTCGGCACGCGTGAGTCCGAACGCGTCGACGACGAACTGCTCGCCCACTACACGCGCGCGATCCGCGGCTTCGGCCTCATCTCCTGACCGTTCCTATGGACTGAGCGTGAGTGGCACGTGCTCAGCCGAACGCTCCGGACGGTGATGAGCGTTCTGGTCGCCCGCGTACGCGCCGCGTCCGGGCGGCACGGATCGTGTCCGTGGTCCGGGGATGCGGGGGCGGGGTCCCTCACGCCCGCGGGCGTCCGGTCCGGCCTGGACGGTCCGATGCCCCTGTCCATCGCTCCGGTGGGCAGGGGGCGGTGCCGTCCGTCGCCGGATCGGGTGTCCTTGGGCGCGTCTGCCGATCGCCACGGCGGCTGCGTCGTGGCGGTGGTTGTGCGTTTGGTGGTGGTGAGGGGCTGTTGCCAGTGCTGGGCGCCCCATCGGGAGGTGTAGGCCGGGTCGGCGGCGATGATCGCGATCCCGGTGGCGTCGGCCATCGACGTGAGCCGGGCGCGCAGCCTGCTGGTGGGCATGCCGGAGATGAGCTTGCGGAAGCGTTTGCGGCGGCCGTGTTTCTCCCGGGTCTTGTCGGCTTCGAAGTCGAGGTCTTCGATGGCGATGGCGTGCACGCCGCAGGCCCTGGCCCAGTGCAGTAGCCGGGTCAGGGCGTGGCGGACCTGGGCGTCGCGATGCTCGGCGTTGCCGGACAGGTCGTAGGTGAAGCGCCGGGGGTTGCCGATCGGGTTGCCGTGGGCGTCCAGGCGCCAGGCGGCCAGATGGTCGGCGTTGGTGTCCACGCCGACCACCCCGTGGGCGAGCGCGGTAGCCATGGGCACGGTCGGGGCTTGAGGAATCTGCCAGGAGGCGGTGATGTACCAGCGTCCGCGTTGCGCGTCCAGGTGGATGCGGTAGGCCACGGCCCGGTTGGCCTCGATGCGATCCCGCCATTCCACCCCGCGGTGGGCGAAGGTCACCCGGCAGGTGAGCACGTAGCGGCCGTGCGGCGCGTTCGCATGGTGTGCCAGCGGCACGGGCAGCTTGATCGATGCCTGGCCGTCGGGGGTGATGCGGATGGTCTCGTTGCCGTGACGTTTGCCGGACTCGCCGTCGGCGGCCAGGAACCAGCGCTCGGCCTGCCACCTGTTCCGCCACTCGGACTCGGTGAGTCCGGCGGCGTCCAGGTGGTGCCGGGTGCGGGCGAGGCGTTTGCCGCCCCGCACCACGCGGACCCGCCCGGCTTGGTGGTCAGCCTTCCGCCGCTTGAGCCGGTCTTGCAGGAGGTGCAGGCGGCGGGACTTGGCGAACCACTCCTGTCTGGAGCGGTAGCCGCCTGGCTCCTTGCGGGTTCCTTTCCTTCCGACGGGCAGGGACAGCCGACGGATGAGCGTGGCGATGGCGGCCTGAAGGTCGCGGATGTGGTCGGCCTGGCCGCGGCGGGCCAGCGCCCACTGATCGTGGGAGGTTTTGGTGATGGCCCCGGCCCAGCGCGACGACGACTGCACGGTCAATTCACGCTTACGCGCCGCCCAGGTATCGGAACAGTGCCCCAGCCCATCGGCGCACCTGGTCTTCAGATCGGCGGAGGCCAGCGCGCCCAGATGCGCGCCGACCAGGCACAGCACCTGCTCGTCTGCGGGGGTGAGGTGCTTGAGCCGGTCACGGACGGCGACACCGGACGGGCCGGGCACCACGAAGGAGGAGGCGATCGGGCGCAGCTCAGCCATGCCGGAGGGCCTGCGGTGCGGCGCAGTCGGCGACTGATGGGAGGGCGGAGGCGCGGCGCACTGCCGATGCCGCTGGACGGCGGCCGAACAAGCACGGTCGCATGACGAGCATTCGCCCCCTCTCCAGCTTTCACGTTGCGTGGCCACAACGATACCAAGAGTTGAATCCGCCGGGTAGAACATATGCGCGGCAAGCGCCGGTGGACACGCACTGTGGCGATGGCGTAACCAGCGTCACATCGAACACCAACAGCTCCGCACCCCCCGGCCAGGCCGCTTTTCCGGGAGACGTAAGCTGAGAACGTGACCGTTGCCCCTGAAGGCCGAAAGCTCCTCCGCCTGGAGGTGCGTAACGCCGAAACCCCTATCGAGCGCAAGCCCCCGTGGATCAAGACCAAGCTGAAGACGGGCCCCGAATACACCGAGCTGAAATCGCTCGTGCGCCGGGAGGGCCTGCACACGGTCTGTGAAGAGGCGGGCTGTCCCAATATCTACGAGTGCTGGGAAGACCGCGAGGCGACCTTCCTCATCGGCGGCGACCAGTGCACGCGCCGCTGCGACTTCTGCCAGATCGACACGGGCAAGCCGAAGGAGTACGACCGCGACGAGCCGCGCCGCGTGGCCGAGTCCGTCCAGCAGATGGGCCTGAAGTACGCGACCGTGACCGGCGTCGCCCGCGACGACCTGCCCGACGGCGGCGCCTGGCTCTACGCCGAGACGGCCCGCCAGATCCACGGGCTGCTGCCCGGGTGCGGCGTCGAGCTGCTGGTGCCCGACTTCAACGGCAACCGCGACCAGCTGGAGGAGGTCTTCTCCAGCCGGCCCGAGGTGTTCGCGCACAACGTCGAGACGGTGCCGCGGATCTTCAAGCGGATCCGTCCCGCGTTCCGCTACGAGCGGTCCCTCGCGGTGATCACGACGGCCCGCGAGGCCGGGCTGGTCACCAAGTCCAACCTGATCCTGGGCATGGGCGAGACGCGCGAGGAGGTCGTCGAGGCCATGCGCGACCTGCACGCGGCCGGCACCGACCTGCTGACCATCACCCAGTACCTGCGGCCCACTCCCCGGCACCATCCGGTGGAGCGGTGGGTGAAGCCCGAGGAGTTCGTGGAGCTGCAGGCGGAGGCCGAGGCCATCGGGTTCGCCGGTGTGCTCTCGGGGCCGCTCGTGCGCTCGTCGTACCGGGCGGGCCGCCTCTACAAGCAGGCCATCGAGGCTCGCCAGACGGCCTGACCTCCCAACCTCCGGCCCCGGGACCCGTACGGTCCCGGGGCTGCTTCATACCCGGCCGCACTCATGACACCGCCACCGCAAAATCGTTCGAAGTCCTTTGACGGCTGGCTACTGTTTTCGGCATGCCGGAGTCTTTCGATCGGAAATCTAGGGCGCGGACCCCTGGCTTCAGCCATGGAGGTGAGCCCTTCTGTCGAATCTTTGAGCGGTAGATAGATCAACGCCGTACATTGATCCGTGTGGCTGCGACGTTGCGTTAATAGCCAGGCACGAACAGCGACATCGCCTTCCGGTGCGCCTTTCACGTGATGTGGTACCCCAACAATCACAGGCGGGTGCTGGGCGGGCGGATCGAGGCGCGGCTGGAAGAGCTGATCCGCGAGGTGATCGAGGAGAAGGGGGCATGTCCGGTGGAGATGGAGGTCATGCCCGACCACGTTCACCTGCTGGTCGAGGTGGATCCGCAGTTCGGGATCCACAAGTTGGTCAAGGCCATCAAGGGCCGTTCCTCCCGCGTCCTGCGTCAGGAGTTCCCGAGCTTGACGTCGAAACTGCCGACATTGTGGACCAACTCCTCCTTTGTGGCCACCGTGGGCGGGGCACCTTGGGATGTGGTCAAGCGGTACGTTGAGAACCAGGAGAACCGGTGATCGCGGATGCTGACCGGACGTAAGTACCGCTTGGACCTGGCCCCTGGTCAGGCAGAGTTCGCCGAGCGGATCGGCGGCGTCTGCCGCAGTGTGTGGAACACCGCCCTGGAGCAGCGCCGCACCTACCGTCGCCGGGACGCGTGGATCGGCTACCACGAACAGGCCCGCCAACTCGTCGAGGCGAAGGCCGAGTTCGCGTGGCTGGCAGAGGTGCCCGGCCACTGCCTTCAGCAGACGCTCCTCGACCTGGACCAGGCGTGCAGCCGGCACGGTACGTGGAAGGTCCGCTGGAAATCGAGAGCCAGGAACGCCCCGAGCTTCCGGTTCCCCGAAGGCGCCAAGATCGCCATCGAGCGGCTGAACCGGCGTTGGGCGCGGGCGAGACTCCCCAAGCTCGGCTGGGTCCGCTTCCGCATCACCCGCCCGCTCGGCGGCACGGTCAGGAACGCCACCGTCAGCCGGGACGGCGAGCACTGGTATGTCAGTTTCCTCGTCGAAGACGGCGCGCTCACACCCGAGCGGCACGACCAGCCGGGCAGCGCGGTCGGCATCGACCGGGGTGTGGCCAAGGTCGTCACCCGCTCGGACGGCATCTTCCACCACCAGGTGTTCGCGTGCGGGCGGGAGGTCGAACATGCGGCCACGCTCCAGCGTCGCCTGGCCCGCACGCAGAAGGGCTCTGTCCGGCGCAAACAGGCCGCCGCGAGGCTCGGCAAGGCGCTGGCGAAGGTGCGGCGTCGCCGCGCTGACTTCGCCGCCAAGGCCGCCCACACCCTGGCCGCCGGCTTCGAGCTGATCGTGTTCGAGGCCCTGGCGACCAAGAACATGACCGCCGGGGCAGCACCCAAGCCAGACCCCGGACGGCAGGGCGCGTTCCTGCCCAACGGGGCTGCGAGCAAGTCCGGTCTGAACCGGTCCATCCTGGACAAGGGCTGGCACCGGATCGAGCTGGCCACCCGCAGCAAGGCCCGATCCACGGGCACCCACGTGATCACCGTCAATCCGGCGTACACGAGTCAGACGTGCAACGTGTGCACGGTGGTGGACCGGAAGTCCCGCCAGAGCCAAGCGGTCTTCCGGTGCACCTCGTGCGGACACACCGAGCACGCCGACGTGAACGCCGCCAAGAACATCCTCACCGCCGGGAGGGCGGAGCACGCACAACCCAGACCGGGTGTGCGGGCTGGGGCGCGCAAACCACGCAACCGCGTGGGCCGGAAGGCCAACCGCCAAGCAACAGCAGCCCAGGCCGCCGCGCAGGCGGAGCCCGAGCTGGCTGGAATCCCCCGACTTTAGTCGTGGGGAGCGCTTCATACACCTGGCGTCACAGCATTGCCGCACGCAAGAGCGACCCCACCACGGCCGGCCGCGTCCCGCGCACGCGGCGCGTGTCAGTGACCTTCCGCACGGTCAACGACCCGGCACCGTAACCGGACTCTCGGCTGCTGCTTCATGCGGCGCGTTAGCATGGCGGGCAGCCGACCCCCGGGAGCGGACATGGCGGTTCTGATCCGCACGAGTGACCTGCCCGCCAAGCGACGTCACGACGCCTGGCGCAGCATCGTGTGTGACACGCTCGGCCCGCTCGACTGCAGGATCGCCGCCGGCGCCCCGCTGCGGGGCGAGATCGTGACCGGCGGGCTGGGCTCGGTCACCGTCGGCCGGATCCGTACGTCCACGCCCCACAGCGTGCACCGCACCCCGGGCATGATCGACAGCGGCAGCCCCGAGATGTACCGCGTCGTGCTGGCCCTGGAGGGCAGCCCGCGGCTCTCCCAGGACGGGCGGGACGCGCAGCTCAGCCGGGGCGAGTTCACGATCTACGACTTCACCAGGCCCTACGAGCTGGCCTACGACTCGGCGGTGCGGCTCGCGCTGTTCAGCTTCCCGCGCGACCTGCTCGCGCTGCCGTCCGGCGCCGTGGACGCGCTCGCCGCCGTCCCCATCACCGCCGAGACCGGCGCCGCCGCGCTGGCCGTGCCGCTGCTGCGCCGGGTGGCCGAGGACATCGAGACGTACCGGCCGGGCAGCGCCGCCAGGCTGTCGGGCATCGTGACCGACCTGGTCAGCACCGCCGTCGCCGAACGCGTCGAGCTGACGCGGGCGTTACCGGAGGACTCCCGGCAGCGCGTGCTGCTGATGGAGATCCACGCCTTCATCGAGCAGCGGCTGGGCGACATCGGCCTCGACCCGGCCACCGTCGCCGCCGCGCACCACATCTCCGTGCGCTACCTGCACCGGCTGTTCGAGGCGGAGCACACCACGGTGGCCGCCTGGATCCGGCAGCGGCGGCTGGAGCGGTGCCGCGCGGAGCTGGCATCGGGTGGCACCCGGTCCGTGAGCGAGATCGGGGCCCGGTGGGGGCTGCCGGACTCGGCCCACTTCAGCAGGCTCTTCAAGAGCGCGTACGGGATGCCGCCCGCCGAATACCGGCGCCTGAACACCGTGCTGAACACCGTGCGCTGAACGTCAATCCGCCTGGCACCCAGATCCAAGACCGGCGCCCCCTTCGATCGGCAGACTGAAGGCACATCGAAGGAAGGGATGAGGAAAATGCAGCTGTTCGTCAATCTGCCGGTCAAGGATCTCGAGCGGTCGAAGAAGTTCTTCGCCGAACTCGGCTTCAACCTGTTCGGCATGGCCGAGGGCATGGCGTCGGTGATCATCAGTGAGCAGACCCAGGTCATGCTGCTGACCGAGCCGACGTTCGGCTCGTACATCACCAAGGAGATCGCCGCCGCCGACACGGCCACGGAGGCGATCCTGGTGCTGGGCATGGAGAACCCGGCCCAGGTGGACGAGCTGGTCGACAAGGCGCTGGCGCTCGGCGCCACCCCGGCGGGCGTGAAGCAGGAGGACGGCATCCGCTACCAGCGCGGCTTCGCCGACCTCGACGGACACCACTGGGAGGCGCTGTGCCTGGCGCAGCCGGCCGCCTGAGCGGCAAGGCGATCTCGGCGGACGGGACCGTCATCGCCTTCGACGGCTACGGCGAGGGGCCCGCGGTCATCCTGGTCCACGGCGCGTTCGGGGTGCGGGGCCACGTCACGCTGGCCGGCGTGGCGGCCGCCCTGGCGCCGTGGTTCACGGTGTACGACTACGACCGCCGGGGGCGCGGCGACAGCGGGGACACCCAGCCGTACGCGGCCGAGCGGGAGATCGAGGATCTGGCGGCGGTCATCGAGGCGGCGGGCGGGTCGGCCATGGTGTTCGGGGGCTCGTCGGGGGCCGCGCTGGCGCTGGAGGCCGCGGCGCGGAACCCGGCCGTCACGAAGCTGGCCCTGTGGGAGCCGCCGTACCACGTGGACGACAGCGCGCCCCCACTGCCGGACGACTTCGCCGCGCGGCTGGAGGCGCTAGTGAGGGCGGGCAGGCGGGGCGAGGCCGTCGAGCGGTTCATGGTGGAGGCGGCCGAGGCGCCGCCGGAGGCGGTGGCCGCGATGCGCGCGCAGCCGTCCTGGGCACAGGTGGAGGCGCTGGCCCACACCCTCGCCTACGAGGCCGCCGTGCTGGGGCCGGGCAACGCGCTGCCCACCGGGCGGCTGGCCGCCGTCAGGCAGCCGACGCTGGTGCTGAACGGCGAGGACAGCCCCGGGTGGATGTCGAACGCGGGGCTGGCGGTCGCGGCGGCCGTGCCGGGCGCGGTACGGCGGGTCCTGGAGGGCCAGGCGCACAACGTGGCCCCGCAGGCGCTGGTGCCCGAGCTCCTGGAGTTCTTCGCCACCGCCTGAGCCCTCCGCCTGAGCCCTCCGCCTGAGCCCTCCGCCTGAGCCCTCGTCTGAGCCCCCATGAGCCCCATGAGCCCCGCCCGAGCCTCATTTGAGCCCCGCGCGAGCTGGTGGAGACTGGGCTCGTGGACTTCGACGAACTCATCGCCCGGCTCGACCTCCGCACCAAGGTCCGCCTGCTCACCGGGGCCGGCATGTGGTCGCTCCCGCCGCTGCCCGAGATCGGCCTCGATCGGCTCGTCATGAGCGACGGCCCGATCGGCGTACGCGGCGAGCGGTGGAGCGCGGTCGATCCCTCGATCGCGCTGCCCAGCCCGACCGCGCTGGCCGCCACCTGGGACGTGGACCTGGTCCGCCGGGCGGGCCGGCTGCTGGCCCAGGAGGCCCGGCGCAAGGGCGTGCACGTGCTCCTCGCCCCCACGATCAACCTGCACCGCTCCCCGCTCGGCGGCCGGCATTTCGAGTGCTTCTCCGAGGACGCGTACCTGACGGGCGAGATCGGCGCCGCGTACGTCGAGGGTGTCCAGGAGGGCGGGGTGGCCACCACCCCGAAGCACTTCGTGGCCAACGACTTCGAGACCGACCGCTTCACCGCGGACGTCCGGGTGAGCGAGAAGGCGCTGCGCGAGGTCTATCTGCGGCCGTTCGAGCGGGTGGTGCGGGCCGGGGCGTGGGGCCTCATGACCGCCTACAACTCGGTGAACGGCACGACCATGACCGAGCACGCCGAGCTGGTGAACGGGGTGCTGAAGGGCGAGTGGGGGTTCGACGGGTTCGTGGTGTCGGACTGGACGGCGGTGCGTACGACCGAGGCCGCGGCGCTGGGCGGCACCGATGTGGCGATGCCGGGTCCGCACGGGCCGTGGGGAGAGAAGCTGGAGGCCGCCGTGCGGGAGGGGCGGGTGCCCGAGTCGGTCGTGGACGATCGGGTGCGCCGCATCCTGCGCCTGGCCCACCGCGTCGGGGCCCTGCACGGCGCGGAGCCCCCACCCACCGAAGAACGACCCGCCGTCGACGGGGTGGCGCTGGCGCGTGAGGTGGCCACGCGCGGCTTCACGCTGCTCACCAACGACGGCATCCTGCCGTTCCGGCAGATCAGGACCATCGCCCTGATCGGGGCGGCCGCCGCCGAGTCGCGCGTCATGGGCGGCGGGAGCGCGCAGGTCTTCCCGAGCCGGATCGTCTCGCCGCTGCAGGGGCTCGGCGAGCGGGCCGAGGTCCGGTACGCGCTCGGCACCGACCCCCGGATCCGCCTGTCCCCGCTCCCCGGCCCGGCCACGGCCGCCTTCCTGGACGCCGATGGCGCGGTGCTGTCGGAGCAGCCGCTGGCCACGGCCGAGGCGCGGTGGATCGGCCAGTTGCCGCCGGGCGTGGACGGCGACCGGCTGGCGGCGGTCCGGCTGCGTACCACGTACACACCGGGCGTTTCGGGCGAGCACCAGCTGTCGGTCGCGGGTGTGGGCGCCTTCACCGTCACCGTCGACGGCGAGAGCGTCTTCGACGAGAGCATCGGCCCGGACGGCGACGACCCCGCCATGGCGTTCCTGTCGCCGCCCGAGCGGCGGATCAGCCTGCCCATGGCCGCCGGGCAGGCGTACGAGGTGGTCGTGACGCACCCGGCCGGGACGTTCGGCGGGATGGCGTTCGTGTCCTTCACGGCCGGCCACGCGAACCCCGGCCCCGGCGAGGACGAGCTCATGGCCGAGGCCGTGCGGGTGGCGGCGGAGTGCGACGTGGCGGTGGTCGTGGCCGCGACCACGCCCGAGGTGGAGAGCGAGGGCTTCGACCGCGCGGACCTCAGGCTGCCGGGGCGGCAGGACGAGCTGATCCGCGCGGTGGCCGCGGCCAATCCCCGAACCGTCGTGGTGGTCAACGCGGGTTCGCCGGTCGAACTGCCGTGGGCGGAGGAGGTTGCGGCCGTGCTGCTCACCTGGTTCCCCGGGCAGGAGGCGGGGGCGGCGCTGGCGGACGTGCTGTTCGGGGACGCCGAGCCGGGCGGGCGGCTGCCCACGACGTGGCCGCGGCGGCTGGCGGACGCTCCCGTGGCCGACGTGACGCCGGTGGACGGTGTGGTGGCCTATGAGGAGGGGACCTCGATCGGCTACCGGGCGTGGGAGCGCACGGGTCGCGCGCCGGCGTTCTGGTTCGGGCACGGCCTGGGCTACACCACCTGGTCGTACGACTCGATCGCGGCCGAGGGCACGAGCGTGACGGTGGCGGTCACCAACACCGGCGACCGCCCGGGCCGCGAGGTCGTGCAGGTGTACGTCGACAGGGCGCTGGCCGGGTTCGACGTGGTCGAGGCGGCCCCCGGGGAGACCGTGATCACGACCGTGTTCCTGCCCGAGCGGGCCTTCCAGGTCTGGGAGGAGGGCGGCTGGCGGACCGTCGAGGGCGTTCACACGGTCGAGGCGGGCCGCCACGCGGCCGATCCGCGCCTGTCCGCGACCGTGAAGATCTAGCCGGGCGCGAAATGACGGGGTCACGTTTTCCATACCGCACCTGTTGGTTTGTATCCTTCAGAGCATGGCAAAGTCCGAGGATCCAGAGAAGCCGGGGCGCATCAAGCAGCTCCGCATGATCGCGCAGATCATCAAGCAGGCCAACCCCAAGGGGTTGCCCATCGTCTTCCTCTCGGCGGTGGGCACGCTGGCTGTGGTCGTCGTGATCGGCCTGGTCACGGACTACTTGTGGTATTCGGTGTTCATCGGTGTGCTGGCCGCGCTCACGGTTGGTCTGGTGGTCTTCGGGCAGCTCGCCCAGAAGGCCCAATATTCGATCCTGCACGGCCAGACGGGTGCCGCGGCGGCGGTGCTGCAGGGCATGCGCGGCAACTGGCAGGTCACCCCTGCCATCGCGGTCAACCGCGACCAGGACCTCATCCACCTCGTGGTCGGCTATCCGGGCGTCGTGCTGGTGTCCGAGGGGCCGGGCAACCGGGTGGCGAAGATGCTGGCGGCCGAGAAGAAGCGGGTCGCGCGGGTGGTCCTGGGCATCGAGATCTACGACATCCAGTGCGGTGACGGCGAGGGGCAGGTGCCGCTCGGCAAGCTGCAGCGCCACCTGATGAAGCTGCCGCGCAACCTCAAGAAGCCCGCGGTCAACGAGGTGAAGGACCGGCTGCGCTCGCTGCCGAAGAACATGCCGCTGCCCAAGGGCCCCATGCCCAAGGGCGCGCGCATGCCGCGCGGCCCCAAGATGCGCTAGTGCTGTCCTCCTCCGCACGGGCCAACCGCTGGTGGTGGGACGGCAACGCCGACGACTACCAGCTCGAACACGGCGAGTTCCTGCGTGACACCGGGTTCGTGTGGTGTCCAGAAGGCGTCGACGAGGCCGACGCGCACCTCCTCGGCGAGGTGCGCGGACGGCGCGTGCTCGAGATCGGCTGCGGGGCGGCGCAGTGCGCCCGCTGGCTGGTGACGCAGGGCGCGCAGGTGGCCGCCTTCGACGTCTCCCACCGGCAGCTGCGCCACTCCCAGCGCATCGACCTCGACACGGGGCTGCGCGTGCCCGTGGTCCAGGCCGACGCCGAGTCGCTGCCGTTCGCCGCGGCCGCCTTCGACCTGGCCTGCTCGGCGTTCGGCGCGCTGCCGTTCGTGGCCGACCCGCTCGCCGTCTTCCGCGAGGTGCGGCGGGTGCTCAGGCCGGGCGGCCGGTTCGTGTTCTCGGTGAGCCATCCGATCCGGTGGGCGTTCCCGGACGATCCGGGGCCGCGCGGGCTGACGTCCGACCGGTCCTACTTCGACCGTTCCCCTTACGAGGAGCACGACGAACGGGGCACGGTCACGTACGCCGAGCACCATCGCACCATGGGTGACTGGGTGAATCTGCTGGTCGCCTCCGGGCTGACCGTCACGGGGCTGCTGGAGCCCGAGTGGCCGGAGGTGCACGAGCGGGTGTGGGGCGGCTGGAGCCCGCTGCGCGGCCGTCACCTCCCGGGCACGGCCATTTTCAGCTGCGCGCGTACCTAGCGGCCATGGCGTGGAAGACCTCCTTGGGCTCCCAGCGCCGCTCGTCGAGCATCCTGACCACGCCGTAGGAGCCCAGGTCGGCCTCGCCGGGCCGGTTGAAGGCGGCGAACGTGAACCACAGCGCGGTCTCCACCCCCTCCTGCTCGAAGACGTCCATCAGCTCGGTGAAGTAACGCACCTGCTCGCCCTCGTCGCGTACCGCGCCGTCGGGCACCACCCAGGCCGAGCCGCCGTGCTCCCCCGCGCCGCGGTACGCGCAGGTGCCGAACTCCGTCACGGCGACCGGTTTGCCGTGCTTGAACTGGGCGCGTAGCTCGTCCGCGAAGTCGTGGGCGTTGTAGGCGGCGCGGTAGGCGTCCACGCCCGCCACGTCGAACGGGGCCCAGTCGACCGGCTCCCACGGCGCCGAGGCGTAGCTCAGCCGGCCGCCGAACAGCGGCCGCACCGTCTCGACCACCTTCGCCAGGTAGGCGTTGAAGCGCGGCATGACCTGCATGAGGGACGTCCACCACTCCATGTCGCCGGCCATCATGGCGCCGAGCCGGTCGCCGTACCCGTCGCCGTCGATGAAGCCGTGGCCGAAGGCGGTGATCTCGCAGCCGGTGACCAGCACGACCTCGGCTCCGTCGCGGCGCACCGACTCGGCGCGCCGGGCCGCGTCCGCGAAGACCTCCAGCATCGCGTCCTGGGTGAGGTCCACGGGGAACGGGGTGAACCAGATCTCCAGCCCGGCCGCCGCGGCCTCCCTGGCGGCCGCCTCGACGCGCTCGGGGTCGCGGCCGGAGACGCGTACGGACGCGCAGTGCAGGTCTTCCGCGATCGTCCGCATGTCGCGCCGGACGTCCTCGATGTGGAACGACCTGCGGCTCAGGCTGTCGCCCGGCAGGAACCCGACATCATAGTTGATCCCCTTTTTCATGATTTATCCCCTTTTTTACGTTTGTGAGGCCGTGCTCCAGGAGGTCGAAGGCCAGCTCCACGTCACCCGCCAGGCGCCGGCCCGCCTCCTCCAGCGGCTCGCCCGTCGCGATGCGATGGAAGAAGGCCTCCTGGATGGTGGTGACGGCGGCGGCGATCTGCCCGGCCATGAGCCGCGCGGTCAGATCGTCGCCGGGGTGGGCCTCCCCGAGGGCCTCGGCCAGCTCGTAGCGCTCGCTCATGTGCATCGCGTGCAGCGCGCCCATCAGGGCCGGACTCGACCCGATCACCCGCACCCTGGCCAGCAGCGCCTCGACGTCCACCGCTCCCGCGCCCCGGGCGGCCATCGAGCGGTAGTGCTCGCGCAGCGCCTGAAGGGGCGAGCGCCCCTCGCCCCGCCCGGCCACGATCGCCGCCAGGTCCTCCTTGACCCCTTCGGTGACGAGGCAGTCCTTGGTCGGGAAGTAGTTGAACAGCGTCACCTTGGCGACCCCGGCCGCCTCGGCGATCTCGTTGACGGTCACCGCGTCGTAGCCGCGCTCGTCGAACAGCCGCAGCGCCACCTCGGCGATCCGCCGCCGCGTCTGCTCCTTCTTCCGCTCCCTCAACCCCATGAGGGCAGCATAAACCGTACCGGGTACATTTTTGAACCCGGTACGGCTTTTTACTCGACTACATGCGGACGACCATCGTGTTGGAGACGCGGTCGTGCACCCCGCGATGGTCGCGGTCCCAGATCAGGGCGGGCACGGCCAGGCACAGGAGCACCGAGCGCACCAGCACGGGCAGCCAGCGCGGGTCGCCGCCGTCCATCGCGGCCACCCTGATGCCTGCCAGCCGGTGGCCGAACGTCTGCCCCATGAACCCGACCAGGATCAGGTATTGAACGGCGAAGACGGCCGCGGGCGCCCACGGCTGCTCGGCCGGGTTGATCCTGAGCAGCAGCTGCACGACGACCCACGTGCAGATCATCCAGTCGATGACCAGCGCGGCGATCCTGCGTCCCCAGCCGGCGATCGACCCGCTGCCCTCCTCGGGCAGCCCCAGGCGCTCCCCCGGGTATCCGAGATCGACCCCGGCGGACCTGACCCCGCCCAGCCAGGTCTGCGTCCACCGAGGCTCCTTGCTGCTCATGCCCTCAACGGTATCCGCCCGGTAGGCCGGTCGGCATCGTGACCCAACCGCGTCGCAGAACGGCCATCATGTACGCCATGCCACACGGGGATGACCTTGACGCGCGCTTCAACGAGCTGGTCGCGCAGATAGACGAGGAGCAACAGCGCAGGATGCGCGCCGCGGCCGTCAAAGGCGCGAAAGAACAGCGGCGTACCGACCGCTTAGCCAGGCGCGAGAGCAGGTCGGCGCGCTTATCCGGAGAATCCGGGGGATACGGGGACTACGGGTCCGAGCCGCGGCGGCGGATCGGGCGGGCCTGGATCGCGATGGCCGTGATCACCTCGCTGATCACGGCCGCGGGTGTGATCGTGACCTTCCGCCCCGATCTGCTCACCTCGGGCGTCGTCGTGGACGACCCGCCGGCGCCGATCGCCGAGCCGGCCGTCGAACCTGCCGGCAATCCGGCGGACGAAGCCGCCGGGGAGCCGACGGAGGGGGCGAGCGAGGAGCCGGCGAGCCCGTTCGCCGGATCCCCCGCCGAGAAGTACGCCGAGGGGGCCGCTGGCTTCGCGTTGCCGGAGGCGAAGGCGCTGGGCGGGCTGTCGAAGAAGGACGTCGCGAGGGGCCTGAAGCTGACCCGCGAGCTGATGGCGGCGGCCTTCCTCGACAAGAAGGCGCTCCTGGGCGGCAAGCCGTCGGCGTTCACCAAGCTCCTGAGCCCCGACCAGCGTGACTGGTTCCTCCGGGACATGAAGAAGCACAAGGGCTCGGCGGCCTTCGTCATCCAGTTCGCCAAGGGCACGGCCGAGTTCTCCACCGATGTGATCAAGGTGCACGGTCGGGTCGAGCTGGGCACGTTCAAGGACCGCTGGCGGCGCGGCGTCGAGCTCAAGCTGAACCACATCGTCGTCTACGCCGTGCACCGCCCGGGCCGGCCGGACACCACGATCCGGGTCGTCGCCCATCCCAAGGGCCGCGTGTGGCTGTACCGCGAGGAGGGGCGGCTGGTCGCGTGGCCGCTGCGTTGGGGGGCGAGCAGCACCCCGGCGAGCTGCGACACGCGCGACGGCTTCATCCATCCCGTGTACGAGGATTCACCTCGGGGTACGGTGGCGCCGACCGGCGCGCCCGTGGATCCGTACGAGCTGGAAGAGGACGATTCCGAGGGATGCGCCGCTACGCAGGGCACCTGACCTGCGTAACATGTGCGAAACAATCGAGACACCACACGGAAACGGCCACGCCCTAGCGTCGGTATGATGGCCAGTCCCCAGGGAGGTTCGAGAGTGTTCAACTCCGCCGACGACGTCCTGAAGTTCATCAGTGACGAAGGGGTGCAATTCGTCGATGTCAGGTTCACCGACCTGCCGGGGACGACGCACCACTTCACCTTCCCGGTAGAAAACTTCAGCGCGAGCGTCTTCACCGACGGACTCATGTTCGACGGCTCGTCGATCCGCGGTTTCCAGGCGATCCACGAGTCCGACATGCTTCTGCTGCCCGACCCGTCCAGCGCCGTGGTGGACCCGTTCCGCCAGCACAAGACGCTCAACCTGAACTTCTTCGTGCACGACCCGCTGACCGGCGAGGCCTACAGCCGCGACCCGCGTAACGTCGCGCGCAAGGCCGAGGAGTTCCTTCGGGGCACGGGCATCGCCGACACGGTCTACTTCGGCCCTGAGGCCGAGTTCTACATCTTCGACGACGTGCGCTTCGAGACGAAGCAGAACGCCGGCTACTACTACATCGACTCCATCGAAGGCGCCTGGAACACCGGCAAGGCCACCGAGGGCGGCAACCTCGGTTACAAGCCGCGCTACAAGGGCGGCTACTTCCCGGTCCCGCCGATGGACCACTTCACCGACCTGCGCTCCGAGATGGTGCGCAACCTCATCGAGTGCGGCATCGACGTCGAGATGCAGCACCACGAGGTCGGCACGGCGGGCCAGGCGGAGATCGACTTCAAGTTCGGCACGCTGCTCAAGACCGCCGACAACCTGATGCTGTACAAGTACATCATCAAGAGCACGGCGCTCGAGTACGGCCACACGGTCACGTTCATGCCCAAGCCGATCTTCGGTGACAACGGCTCCGGCATGCACTGCCACCAGTCGCTGTGGAAGGACGGCTCGCCGCTCTTCTACGACGAGGTCGGCTACGCGGGCCTGTCCGACACGGCCCGCTACTACATCGGCGGCCTGCTCAAGCACGCGCCGTCGCTGCTGGCCTTCACCAACCCGACGGTCAACTCCTACCACCGCCTGGTCCCCGGCTACGAGGCCCCGGTCAACCTGGTCTACTCCCAGCGCAACCGTTCGGCCTGCGTCCGGATCCCGATCACGGGCTCCAACCCGAAGGCCAAGCGCATCGAGTTCCGGGTGCCCGACCCGTCCTGCAACCCGTACTTCGCCTTCGCGGCGATGCTGATGGCGGGCATCGACGGCATCCGCAACAAGATCGAGCCGCCGGAGCCGGTCGACAAGGACCTCTACGAGCTGCCGCCGGAGGAGGCCCGCAACATCCCGCAGGTGCCCGGCTCGCTCACCGACGTGCTCAACGCGCTGGAGGAGGACCACGACTACCTGCTCGAGGGCGGCGTCTTCACGCCTGACCTGATCGAGACGTGGGTCGCGTACAAGCGGGAGAACGAGGTCGACCCGATCCGCCTGCGCCCGCACCCGCACGAGTTCGAGCTGTACTACGACGTGTAGTCCGGCCCGCACACGGCGAACGGCCCGGGACCGATCACGGTCCCGGGCCGTTTCACGTCGCGAAACGTCACGCCGGGAACTCGAACCGGGGCTCGGACGGGCCGAGGATCGTGTATTCCGGCAGCGTCATGTGCCAGACGGCGGCCAGTTCGTCCGAGAGCGCGGCCATGAGGGACTCGACGTCCTTCCTGGCGGTGTCGTGCAGCGCCTCGGCGACGATCAGGACGTCGGTGGTCGTGTCGCGGACGGCCGAGAGGCCGCTCTGGCGGTTGGTCCAGCGGCGGGCGTGGGCCCTGCCCTCCGCGTCGGCGAAGATCACCTCGCCGGGCGGCGGGTGCTCGGTCTCGCCGGAGAAGGTCAGGTACGTCTCGTCGCCCGCCGCGTACCTGACCTCCACGTACTGCGAGATCTTGGAGACGTCGAACACCGCCACCGGGATCGCGTACGCGATGGAGACCGCGTTGCAGAGGTCGATCAGCGGGTGCAGGCGCGGTAGCGCGCCTTCCTTCCGGAAGCGGCGCAGCAGGGACTCCGAGGCGCAGCGGTACTGGGTCGGCTTGAGGCCCATCTTCGAGTACGCCCGCCGCCACGCCTGGATCTCCGGCAACTCGCCCTCCGAGGAGGTCGCGAGCCGCTTCGCGGCGAGCTCGGCGAACCGGGAGACCTGGTCGTCGACGGAGACGTCCGCCGAGACGCCCGACGCGACGAGCACGCCGGGCACGAGCTCCGGGAAGTCCCGCCAGATGTCACTCGAATGCTGGAAACGCACGGTCCACCTCGCCATCCCCGGACAAACCCCAGCCGATCACGATACCCGCATCGTCAGGTCAGGGCGGCCGTGCGGGCGCGCCAGGCGCCCGCCGCGTAGCACAGGCAGGTCAGGGCCGTCAGGACGGCCGCCGCCAGCAGGGGCCGGCCGACCACGCCCATGACCGCCACGCCGAGGGTCGCGCCGGCCTGGCGGAACGCGTTCAGGACGCCGCCCGCGGTGCCCGCCGTCCCCGGCGGAGCGCTGTTGACCATGCCCGCCATCAGCGCGGGCAGCACGAACGACAGCCCGAACCCCATCACCACCAGCCACAACGCCAGCGCGTCCGTGAGGGCGACCCCCGCCAGGCCGGTCGCGAGCAGGGTGAGGCCGCACAGGATCGGCGGGCGCGGGCCGTAGCGGGCCACCAGGCGGCCGGTGAGCAGCGGGTTCACGGTCATGGGGAGGGTGAGCGGCAGGAAGGCCAGCCCGGCGGCCAGCGGGTCCAGGTGGCGGGTGTCCTGCAGCAGGAGGGTGAGGACGAACAGGGCGCCGGAGAAGGCGAAGTTGGCCACCATGCCGGCGAGCAGTTCGGGCCAGGTGGCGGCGAGCAGGCCGCCGGGCAGCGCGGGGGCGTGGCTGCGGCGCTCCACCGGCACCAGCACCGCCAGTACGGCCACGGCCGCGACGCCCGCCAGGACCGAGGGGCCGATCAGGGCCTGCGCCACCAGGCCCAGGAACGCGCAGGCCAGCGCCTGGACCCGCCAGTCGATCCCGCGGTGGCCGCGCGGCGAGCTCACCCGGCGCATGGCCAGCAGGCTGATCAGGGCGAGGGGCGGGTTGAGCAGGAAGACCGCGCGCCAGCCGTACAGGTCCACCAGGAGACCGCCGAGCAGCGGGCCGGCGGCGAGCGCGGTGCCGGTGATGGCCGCCCACAGGCCCGTGGCGCGGGCGCGGGCGGCCGGGTCGGGGAAGAGCTGCGGGAGCAGGCCGAGCGAGCCGCCCGTGCAGAGCGCGCCCGCCACACCGAGCAGGGCCCGCAGCCCGACCAGCACGCCCAGGTGCGGCGCCGCGGCGCTCAGCAGCGAGACCGCGCCGAACGCCACCACGCCGGCCTTGAAGATCCGGGCCGCGCCGTGCCGGTCGGCCACCGCTCCCCCGACGAGCAGCGAGGCGGCGAAGGCGACCGTGTACGCGTTCACCGCCCACTGCTGCCCGGCCAGCGAACCGCCGAGCGAGGCCCGCAGATCGGGCAGCGCGATCGTCAGCACGGTCGTGTCGAGGATCACGAGGAAGTAGGCGAGGGAGAATCCGAACATCATGCCCCTCAGCCTGCTGAAACGCCACATCCACCCTCAACAGGCTCGACCTCAGAGGGCGTTCGGGAAAACCGTATGCTGGCGGTCATGGATTTGCGGCAGTTGCGGGGGTTCGTCGCGGTGGCGGGGACGGGCACCGTCACCGGGGCGGCGAACAGCCTCGGCCTCGCCCCCGCGTCGGTGTCGGAGCAGGTGCGCC
Organism: Nonomuraea sp. NPDC003707; assembly: GCF_053587055.1. NCBI lineage: Bacteria > Bacillati > Actinomycetota > Actinomycetes > Streptosporangiales > Streptosporangiaceae > Nonomuraea > Nonomuraea sp. NPDC003707. The sequence goes on from NZ_JBSFNK010000023.1 coordinate 75,168, forward strand.
GGCTGGAGCGGAGCCTCGGGGTCGCGCTCTTCGAGCGCACGCCCCAGGGCATGCGGCTGACCGAGCAGGGCGCCACGCTGCTGGCGCGGGCGCAGGGGCTGCTCGACCACGCCGACGAGGTGCGCCGCGCCGTCACCGGGCAGCGGCGCAAGGTGCGGATCGGGGCGCTGGAGATGCTCGCCGCGGCCAGGATGCCCGCCGTGATCCGCCGCCTGTCGGAACGCCGTCCCGACCTGGACGTGGACGTGCGCTCGCACACCAGGCAGTCGCTGCTGGCCGGGGTGGCGGGCGGCGAGCTGGACGCGGTGCTCCTGCTGGACACGGGCCTGCGGATCGGCGGGCTCGGGTTCACCGTGCCGCACGACCCCGGCTCCGGGCCGGTGACGCCCGATCTGGACTTCCTGGACGTGGGTGAGGTCGGGCTGGCGCTGGTCGCGGCGCCGGACGGGGATCGGGAGCCGCTGCTGGTCAGCCCGCCGGGCTGCTCGATCCGGCTGGCCGCCGACCGGGCGTTCGGCGCGGAGGTGCCGCGCAGGGAGCTGACCAGCATCGCCACCGCCCGCGAATGGGCCAGGCAGGGGCTCGGCAGCGCGCTGCTGCCTGACTTCGCGCTGGAACCGGACCTGGCCTCCGGCGCGTTGGTGCGGCTCGGCTTCGAGGCTCCCGCGCTGGCGCTGCGGCTGGTCTGGCTACGCGGCCGTGAACCCGCTCTGCGCGACGTCCTCTACGCCATGAGCGCCCCTACGGGCGCTTGATGTGGTACGCCACGTGCGGGAACAGGGGGTGGTCCGGCGCCAGCCGCGGGTAACCGAAGTCGGTCAGGTGGGTCATCCCCAGGCGCTTCATCACGGCCTGGGAGCGGGTGTTGCTCTTGGCCGTCATGGAGACGATCTCGTCCAGCCCGGCCTTCTCGAACGCGTGCCCGAGCACCTCCCTGGCCGCCTCGGTGGCGTACCCGTGGCCCCAGGCGGGGCGTGCCAGCCGCCATCCGATCTCCCACGCGGGCAGGAACGGCGCGTCGAACGTCTGCCAGATCAGGCCGGCGAAGCCGATGAACTCGCCGCTCCCGCGCACCTCCAGCGCCCACAGCCCGTAGCCGTGCTTGTCGAACTCCTCCTCGATCCTGTCGACGAAGTGGTCGCTCTCCGGGCGGGTGAGCGGGGCGGGGAAGTGCTCCATCACCTCGAGGTCGGCGTTCATCGCGGCGAATGGTTCCCGATCTTCGTCGCGCCATCTGCGCATGATCAAACGCTGGGTCTCCATCCCACCCACGATAGGCCCGCCCGCGCCTTTCCCACCGATGTCCCATCCGTCCTTCAGGGGGAAGGGGGGCGGTCGGAAGGGGGGTCGTCCGTGAGGGCGGGGACGAGGCCGTGCGCGCAGAAGGGAGGCGCATGGGGCAGGGCGGAGGCCAGGCAGGGGCGAAGGAGGCGTGTGGGGGTTACAGGACGCGGCTGAGGAAGGCCTTGGTGCGGGGGCTGGTGGGGTTGTCGAGGACCTCCTTCGGCGTGCCCGACTCGACCACGACGCCGCCGTCCATGAACACCACCCGATCGGCCACCTCCCGCGCGAACCCGATCTCGTGGGTCACCACGATCATGGTCAGCCCGTCCTCCGCGAGGCTCTTCATGGTGGCCAGCACCTCACCCACCAGCTCCGGGTCCAGCGCGCTGGTCGGCTCGTCGAACAGCATCAGCTTGGGCCGCATCGCCAGCGCCCTGGCGATCGCCACCCGCTGCTGCTGCCCGCCGGAGAGCTGCCTGGGATAGCTGCCCGCCTTGTCCTCCAGCCCCACGCGGCGCAGCAGGCCGAACGCCCGTTCCCGGGCCTGCTCGCGCGACTCGCGGCGGACGCCGACCGGCGCCTCCATGACGTTCTGCAACACCGTGAAGTGCGGGAACAGGTTGAACTGCTGGAAGACCATGCCGATCTCCCGGCGCTGGCGGGTGATATCGCGCTTGCGCAGGTGCCGCACCTTGCCGCCGGACGCCTGGAACCCGATCAGCTCCCCGTCCACGAAGATGGAGCCGCCGTCGATGGTCTCCAGGTGGTTCACGCAGCGCAGGAACGTCGACTTGCCCGACCCGGAGGGGCCGAGGATCACCACGACCTCCCCCGCCTGGACGTCCAGGTCGATGCCCTTGAGGACCTCGAGGTGGCCGAAGTGCTTGCGTACGGCGTGGGCGTGGACCATGGGGACGGTCATGACGTCACCTCCGAGGGACGGCGCCGGCGGAAGGTCAGGAAGGCCCAGAAGCTCTGCGGCGCGTGCCTGGTGGCCCCGCGGGCGTAGTGCCGCTCGATGAACGACTGGCCGACGTACAGGATCGAGGTGATGACCAGGTACCAGACGCAGGCGACGATCAGCAGCGGGATGGTCTGGAAGGTGCGGTTGTAGATCGACTGCACCGTGTACAGCAGGTCGGCCAGGGCGATGACGCTCACCAGCGACGTGGCCTTCAGCATGCTGATCACCTGGCTGCCGGTGGGCGGGATGATGAACCGCATGGCCTGCGGCAGCACGATCCTGCGGAAGGTGCGCGCGTTGCTCATGCCGAGCGCCGAGGCGGCCTCGGTCTGCCCGGGGTCCACCGACATGAGCCCGCCGCGGATGATCTCCGCCATGTACGCGCCCTCGTTCAGCCCGAGCCCGAGGACGGCCGCGAGCAGCGGGGTGATGACCAGGTTCGTGTCGGCGCTGATGAACTCCGGGCCGAACGGGACGCCGAGGGAGATCTTGGGCAGCAGGTACGACAGGTTGTACCAGAGCACGAGCTGCACCAGCACCGGCGTGCCGCGGAAGAACCACACGTAGAGCCCGCAGGCCGCCCGCGCGACGGGGTTCTCGGAGAGCCGGCCGATGGCCAGCAGCACCCCGAGCACCACGCCCACGAACATCGCGATCACGGTGAGCAGCAGCGTGGTGAAGACGCCCTGGCCGATGACCTGCGCGTTGACGTACTTGAAGACCACGTCCCACTGGAAGTTGGGGTTGGTGACCAGCAGGCTCACGAGCTGGGCGGCCAGCACCAGCAGGATGATCGAGGCCACCCAGCGCAGCGGATGGCGCGTGCGGGACGCGCCCGCGACGTCGACGTCCGGCAGTCCGCTCATGACCCCGCCAGGTTGACGCCGGCCTTGTCCAGCTTGTTGTCGGAGGTGCCCCACTTGTCCATGATCTTGGCGTAGGCGCCGTTGTCGATCAGCTTCTGGATGCCGTCCTTGACCACGTCACGCAGCGGCGAGTCCTTGCCGACGACGGCCCCCTGGAAGAGGTCGTCGAAGCCGTTGCTCTGCCCCTTGCCCGCCAGCTCCAGCTTGCCGCCGGACTGCGACACGAAGTACGTGAGCGGCGCCTGCGAGGAGAAGAACGCGTCGGCCCGGCCCGAGCTGACCGCCAGCACCGAGGTGGGCTGGTCCTTGTACGACTGCACGGTGATCTTCGGCTTGCCGTCCTTGGCGCAGGTCTCGGACTGGTTCTTGATCACGGCTTCGGCGGAGCCGCCGGCCATGACCGAGATCTTCAGCCCGCACGTGTCGGCCACCGAGTTGATCTTCTTGGGGTTCCCCTTCGGCACGGCGAAGACCACGAACTCCTTGACCCAGTCCACGAAGTCGTTGGACTTCTGCCGGTCCGGGAAGTCGCCCACCGGGCCGATGGCCAGGTCGTAGCGGCCCGACGCGATGCCGGTGAGCTGGCTGGGCAGGCCGTCCACGGTGACGTGCTCGATCTTGACGCCGAGCACCTGGCCGAGGGCCTCCGACAGGTCGGCCGCGGCGCCGGTCATGGACTTGCCGTCCGCCCCGGCGATCTCGTACGGCGGGAACGAGCCGTTGTTCACCGAGACCAGCTTGCCGGCGGTCTTCACCTTGTCGGGCAGCCGGTCGTACAGGGCCTGGTCCTTGCCCTGGGCGGCCACGGTGCCGGAGGGGGCGGACTGGGAGCTCAGCGCGCCCTGGGCCTCCTCCGGGTTGGCGCCGCAGCCGGCAATCAGGAGGGCGGCGCCGAGCAGGGCAGCCGTCGCGTACTTAGACATGTCGCTCCAATCGGGGGTCGACGGCGAAGCGCCGGTTCTCGAGGACGGGGAGGCTGAGGCGGGCTCGCTCGAGCTCTTCCATGGAGGCGTCGGCCCAGAGCAGGCCCGGCGCGTCGCCGAGGCGGGCCCGGGTGATGCCGAGCGGGTCGACGACCATGCTGGCGCCGATGTTGCGGCGGCCGCACTCGCCGGAGGCGGCCAGGTACACGGTGTTCTCCAGGGCGCGGGCGGTCACCATGACCTCCCAGTGCCATTCCTTGGCCGGGCCGCGCACCCACGCGGTGGGCAGCGCGATCACCTGGGCGCCCTGGTCGGCCAGGAGCCTGGCCAGCTCGGGGAAGCGCACGTCGTAGCAGGTCATCATGCCGACCTTCCAGCCGGCCACGTCGATCACCACGGGCGGGTTCGTGCCGGGCACGACGTTGTCGGACTCGCGCCGGCCGAAGGCGTCGTACAGGTGCAGCTTGGTGTACGTCCCGACGATCTCGCCGTCCCTGGCGGCCACCAGGACGTTGAACACGCGGCCGTCGCCCGACGGGGTGTGCACGCCGACGATCACGGTGGTGGACGAGCCGCGCGTGCGCTCGACCAGCCCGCTGACGAACGGCCCGTCCAGCGGCTGTGCGGCCTCGCGGATGCGCGTCGGCTCGTCGACGAACAGGGCCATCGCGCCCTCGGGCAGGACCAGCAGGTCGGCGCCGCCCTCGGTGGCCCGGTCGATCAGGTCCTGGCAGGTCTTGAGGTTGTCCGTCCAGTCCTCCGAGGACGCGAACTGTCCAACGGCGATTCTCATATGTCGAAGACCTCCTCGGGTCGGATGCGGCGGTTCGAGATGCCCTGGGCGTGCAGTTCCTCGCAGAAGGCGGCGATCATGGCGGCGTTGGGCCCGACGCCGTACGGCATCCAGTCGGGGCCGAAGGTCCGCGCCGTCTCCGTCAGGTCGGCGAGCAGCCAGGGCGTGGTGTCGGTGAGCAGCCGCCGCCGGGCCAGCCAGTGCCGCTTGGAGCGTTCGAGCAGGTCCTGAACGGCCCGCGGCAGCCCAGGGTCGCGCTCGACGGCCTCGCGCTTCAGCGTCACGAGGTGGATGCCGGGCACGAAGCCGGTCTCCCGGTAGTAGGCCAGCTCGGCGGCGCGGTGGTCGGCGAGCAGGTGGCGGAAGCGGCTGTCCGAGGTGAAGAACTCGTCGGGCATGAACGGGGTCATGATCGCGTCGTAACGGCCCTCGGCGAGCCCTTCGGCGAGGCCGTCGCCGGTCAGCGAGACGTTGTCGGGGAACGGGACGGGGCCGACGCGGTCCTTGCCGGTCTCCCCGGCGACCAGCGGGCCGACGGTCCACTCGATGCCCCTGATGTCCACGCCGGCGGCCCTGAGCAGGGCGCGCGTCCAGGTGTTGCCGGAGTCCGGCCAGCCGGTCAGGCCGATGCGGGCGCCCTTGAGCTCCTCCAGCGAGGTCAGCTCGCTGTCGCGGCGGACCAGGACGCACCGGTGCCGGAAGCCCCGCATCACGAACACCGGCAGACCCACCAGGCGGTCGTCGCCCGCGGCGCGGCCGAGCACGTACCTGCTGAAGGACGTCTCACCGCCGTCCAGGCCCGGCTCGCTCAGGACGTCCGGGGTGACGGCGCGGGACTCGAGGTCCAGCTCGAACCCCTCGGGCCGCACCTCCCCCGTCGCCACCGGTACGAGATGGTCCCAATCCCGCAGACCCAACCGAATATGCACAAACACCCCAAAGTTCCCTTGCTTTGAATTGCTGGAAACCTTATGTTCAGGCAACGCCCCACACAAGACGATCTTTGTTGCTGAACAAAGATTTACAGGAGGTCATGTGGAATCCGCCTGGCTGGCGCAGCGCATCGGCGAGCCGACCGCACGCGGGATAGCCGCCGCCCTGACCGACCTGATCAGGCAGGGCACGGTCACCGCGCAGACGCGCCTGCCGACCGTGCGCAGCCTGGCCAGGGAGCTGGGCGTGAGCTCGGGGACCGTCGCGGAGGCCTGGTCGGAGCTGCGGCGGCACGGGATGATCCACACCGATCGCCGCCGCGGCACGGTGGTGCTCGGGCCGCCCGACGTGCCCCGTCCCATCCGTTACGAGCGCATCGGCCACTGGGGCGACCGGCTGGCGATCGACCTGGCCATCGCCTCCCCGGACCCGGCGCTGCTGCCGCCGCTGGAGGCCGCGCTGATCGCCGCGGCCGGCGCGGAGGGGCTCAACGACTACGCCCGCGAGACGATCACGCCGCGGTTGCGTGCCGCCGTGGAGCCGGACTGGCCGTTCCCGGCGCAGGGCTGGCTCGCGGTCGGCGGCGGGTACGAGGGGGTGCAGCTGCTCTGCCAGACGACCGCGCTGCCCGGCGACCGGATCGCGATCGAGGAGCCGACCGCCGCCCGGCTGCTGGACATCCTGGAGACGATCGGCGTCCAGATCGTGCCGGTGGCCTGCGACGAGCAGGGGCCCGTCCCCGAGTCGCTGGCCAAGGCGCTGCGGGCCAGGCCGGTGGCGTTCGTGTACCAGCCGCGCGGCCAATCGCCCTGCGGCCACGCCGTGACCGCCGAGCGCTCGGCCGAGCTGGCCGCCCTGCTGGAGCCGACCTCGACGCTCATCGTGGAGGACGACGGGATCGGCGAGCTGTCGGTCTCGCCGATGGTGAGCATGGGGACGCGCTTCCCCGACCGCACGGTGCTGGTGCGGTCGTACTCCAAGTCGCACGGCCCCGACCTGCGCATCGCGATCATCGGCGGGGCGGCGGACGCGGTCGAGCGGGTGCGCGTGCTGCGGAGCTTCGGCATCGGCTGGACCAGCAGGATCCTGCAGGACACGCTGGCCCACCTGCTCGGGGACGACGAGGTGCGCGAACGCGTGGCGCACGCCCGGACGGTCTACGCCGGGCGGCGGGCGCGGCTGAAGTCGGAGCTGGCGGAGCGCGGCGTGCCCACCGGCGGCGGCGACGGGCTGGTCCTGTGGGTGCCGGTGCGCGAGGAGTCGGCGGCGCTGGTCACCCTGGCCGCGCACGGCATCTCCGTGGCGGCCGGCAGCCGGTACGTGATCGGCCCCGCGACCACGCACCACCTGCGCCTGGCCACGGCCCGGCTCACCGACGACCCCGGCGAGCTGGCGGCCCTGGCCGACGTGATCACCCTGGCGGCCAGGGGCGGGCTCAGCGGCGGCTCTTGATCCCGGTCAGGCGGCGCAGCACGTCCCACCAGAACGACGCCCCGAACAGCAGCGCCACGTACGTCAGCAGGAAGCCGGGCCAGTGGCTGGGCGTGGTGATCCGCTGCCACCACAGGCCGCCGTTCCAGTGCACGGACGGGTCGCCCTCCGCCGGGATCGACACGCTGACCAGCGCATGGTCGAGCATCTTGACCAGCGCGGGCTGGCTCAGCGTCTCGGTGACGCACGGCACCGGGTCGCCGCCCGTACAGCGTGCCTTGAGCTCGTTGTACGCGTCCGTCCCCGACCCCGCCACGGCCGTCACCGAGGCGCGGAAGGCGTTGTCGCGCAGCAGCGTCTTGGCGTACTCCAGCCCGTCCATCGTGAACACCAGCGTCACGACCACGCCGAGCACGGCCACGACCCACTTGACGTAGCGCTTGTAGAGCATGGACAGCCGCTGCATCTCGCCGTCGAACCAGCTCTCCACCCCCTGCCGGAACCGGTCGAGGTCGCGCTGCGCGGTCTCCCACACGCCCTTGAGGTGGCCGTAGAGCGGGCTGCGCATGGCCTTGAGCTTCTCCAGGAACCCCTCGACCCCGTCCGGCTCCCCCGCGGCCAGCTCCATCAGGGCCACCGCGAAGCGCGCGGGAGGGATGTTGGAGATGCTGGTACGGCCCTTCTTCGGATGGTCGATCCCCTGGACCCGCTGGTAGAGCAGGTTGACCATGGCGTCCTCGGCCTTGGTCTCCTGCGCCGGCAGCGCCCCCGGCTCGGGAGGCGAGGGCTGGTCGCTGTGCTTGGGCCGGGGGTCGCGTACGAAGGGCAGCGCCGCGAAGACGTCACGCACCTTGGCGGGCAGCCACGACCTGCCCTGCGCGTCGGAACCGTCCATGGTGTCCCTGAGGTAGGCCCACAGGAACTTGCTGCGGATGGCGAGCACCCGCACGAACGCCTCGTTGAGCCCGCTCACCAGCAGCGACAGCAGCAGGAACGACACCACCAGGCCCAGGGCCAAATCCACGTAAACGGATAACACGCGGGCTTTGATACACCCTTACGCGCCGCCGATCAAGCCCCGTAGAAAACTCTGTCCATCACTTGTCGTGCGCGGCGGGTCACGCGGCGGTAGTCGTCGAGGAAGTCCTCCGAGCCGTCCGGCGGGTAGCCGAGCGTCTGGGCGATCAGCTTCCGCTCGCCCGAGTCGCGCGGGACGCTGTCGCCCGGGCGGCCCTTGACCAGCATGATCGCGTCGCGGATGCGGGAGGCGAAGCGCCACGCCTCGACCAGCACGGCCTCGTCGGCCGGGGCGAGCAACCCCTCGGCCACGGCCGCGCGCAGGGCGTCGAGCGTGCGGGTGGTGCGCAGGGACCCCAGCGTGCCCGCGTACCGCAGTTGTAGCAGCTGGGCCACCCACTCCACGTCGGACAGCCCGCCGGGGCCCAGCTTGGTGTGCAGGCCGGGATCGGCGCCGCGCGGCAGGCGCTCAGCCTCCATGCGGGCCTTGAGCCGCCTGATCTCCCTGACCGCGTCGTCGTGCAGGCCGCCCTTCGGGTAGCGCAGCTCGTCGACCATCGAGGTGAACTCCCGCCCCAGCTCCGCGTCGCCCGCCGAGAACCTGGCCCGCAGCAGCGCCTGCGACTCCCACGGCGACGACCAGCGCGCGTAATAGGCGCGGTAGGAGGCCAGCGTCCGCACCAGCGGGCCCTGGCGCCCCTCGGGACGCAGGTCGGGGTCGATGATCAGGGGCGGGTCGGGGGCGGGCAGCGAGAGCAGCCGGCGCACCTCGTTGGCCACGGCGAAGGCGGCGTCGGTGGCCTCGCGCTCCGCCACGCCCGGCAGCGGCGAGTGCACGAACATGACGTCGGCGTCGCTCGCGTAGGAGCTCTCCATGCCGCCGAGCCGGCCCATCGCGATAATGGCGAACCTCGTGAGGCGGGGGACCTTGGCGAGGGCGACGTCGAGGGTGGCCTGGAGGGTCACGTCGGTCAGGGACGACAGGGCGCCGCCGACCGTCTCGATGTCGATGAGCCGGAAGATGTCGGCCACGGCCGTCCGGAACAGCTCTTTTCTCCGCAGCGCCCGCACGGCCGCGACGGCCGGCTCGGGGTCGCCCTGGTGCCTGGAGACCGCCGCCGAGGCCTCGCCGGCCAGCGACTCCCGGGAGCGCACGGCGAGCTCGTCGTCCGAGCCCAGCATCGCGACCGCCTCGGGCGCGTTCATGATCAGGCCGGTCGCGTAGCGGCTGGTGCCGAGCACGCGCGACATCCTGGAGGCCACCGCGGTCTCGTCGCGCAGCAGCCGCAGATACCAGGGCGTGCTGCCCAGCTTGTCGCTGACCTGCCGGAACCCGAGCAGCGCCGCGTCCGGGTCGGGCGTGTCGGCGAACCACCCCAGCATGACGGGCAGCAGCGTGCGCTGGATGGCCGCCCGCCTGGAGACGCCCGCGCTGAGGGCGGCGATGTGGTGCAGCGCGCCTGTGGGATCGACGTAGCCGAGCGCTTCGAGCCTGGCCTTGGCCGCCGTGGTCGACAGCCGCGCCTCCGACTCCTGCAGCCGCGACACGGCCTGGAGCAGCGGCCGGTAGAACAGCTTCTCGTGCAGCCGCCGCGCCTCCATGGCGTGCCGCCGCCACCGCGCCGTGAACTCCCCCACCGGGTCGGTCTGCATGCCGAGCGCGCGGCCCAGCCTGCGCAGGTCGGACTCGTCCGTGGGCACGATGTGGGTGCGCCGCAGCCGGTGGAGCTGCAGGAGGTGCTCGATCTGGCGCAGGTACGAGTACGCCTCCGCCAGCCCGCGCGAGTCGTCGCGGCCGACGTAGCCGCCCCGGGACAGCGCCGCCAGCGCGGGCAGCGTGGCCCTGCGGCGCAGCAGCGGGTCGAGCCTGCCGTGGACGAGCTGGAGCAGCTGCACCGCGAACTCGATGTCGCGCAGCCCGCCCGGCCCCAGCTTGAGCTGGCGGTCGCCCTCGGCCCGCACGTGGGCCTCGACCCGGCGGCGCATGGCCTGCACGTCCTCGACGAAGTGCTCACGCGTGGCCGCCGTCCACACGAGGTCGTTGACCGCCTCGACGTAGGCCGAGCCGAGCTCCATGTCGCCCGCGACCGGCCGGGCCTTGAGCAGCGCCTGGAACTCCCACGTCTTGGCCCAGCGCCGGTAGTAGGCCAGGTGGCTGCCGAGCGTGCGCACCAGCGGGCCCGACCTGCCCTCCGGCCGCAGGCCCGCGTCCACCTCCCACAGGGAGCCCTCGGACGTGGTGGCGGAGCAGGCCCGCATCATGGCCTGGGCCAGCCGGGTCGCGGTGCGCAGCGCCTTGGTCTCGTCGGCGCCCTCGCGCGGCTCCGCCACGAAGATCACGTCGACGTCGCTGATGTAGTTGAGCTCCCTGGCGCCGCATTTGCCCATGCCGATGACCGCCAGGCGCACCTCGCCGTCGTCGACCTCGGCCCGGGCGATGGCCAGCGCGGCCTCCAGCGCGGCGCCCGCGAGGTCGGACAGCTCCGCCATGACCTCGGCCAGCGTGGCCTCTCCCGTGAGGTCGCGGGCGGCCAGATGCAGCAGCCGGCCCCGGTAGGCCACACGCAGCGCCTCCAGCGGGCGCTCCGCGGTGGCGGCCTCCCCCGGCCGCGCGCCGACCGCCTTGAGCAGCTCGGCCCGCGCGTCGCCCGGCAACGGCGCGGCCAGGAGAGCCACCTGGCCGGGGTGGCGCACCAGATGGTCGCCGAGTGCGGCGCTGACGCCCAGGACGGCCAGCAGCCTCGTGCGCAGCCCCTCGTCGCGGCGCAGGACGTCGAGCATGGCGGGATCGCGCTCGGCCAGGCGGGTCAGCGAGACCAGCGCCTCGTCGGGGTCGGCCGCGTCCACCAGGAACTCCAGGAGCTCGTCCACTTCGGCTCCGGCCTGCCGGACGAGCCGGGCGGCCCTGGCGCCGTCGGCGAAGCCGAGCCTGGCCAGCCGCGCGGCGGTGGATTCGATCCTGGGCACCCCTCCATCTTGACAGGACTTCGGCCGTAGCATAGAAACGCAACGTTGCGTTGCATTCTAGGGAGGCGATCGGCGATGGTTCCGCCTGCCGTCACGTGGGGCCTGCTGGCCGCGTGGGCGGTGCACGACGTGGAGGAGCTGGCGACCATGGCGGGCTGGACGCGTTCGGCCCGGCCCAGGCTGGAGGAGCGGCTGCCGTGGGTGCCGTGGGAGCGGCTGGAGGTCTCGCAGCGGCACGTGAACGTGGCCATCGGCCTCATGGGCGGGGTGATGGCGGGGGCCTCGGCGCTGGGGGCGCGTACCGGCGGGCGGAGCCCGGTGTTCCAGGCGGCGCTACTGGGGTTCGGGGCGCACGGGGTGATGCACCTGGCGCAGGCCGCGGTGACGCGGGGGTACACGCCGGGGGCGGTGACCGCGCCCGTGGTGGTCATCCCGTTCTCGGTGTGGGCCTGGCGGCGGCTGCGGGCCGAAGGGGTGCCGGTACGGACGGGGGCGCCGGGCTGGGCGGGCCTGGCCGCGCTCCCGGTCGTGCTGGCCGGCGTGCACGCCGCGGCCCACGCCCTGACCCGGCCCCGCTCGGACAGGGCCGTTTGCCCGAACACGGCCGGGGCCGGGCGGACGCGGTGGTTCAGGCGCGGCCGCCGGTCCTGACCACCTCCGCGAACGCCTCCGCCACCGGCCGCCAGGTGGCCACGAGCTCGCTCTCGGCGGTCTTGACCGCGGTGTTGAGCTCCTCGGCCGCGTCCAGCCCCGACCCGTCGGTCCAGGACGTGAAGATCTCCGGCGTGGCCTCGGGGTGGAACTGGATCGCCCACGCGGCCTCCCCCAGCCGGTAGGCCTGGTTCGGGTACTGCGCCCCGGTCATCAGCGGCACCGCGCCGTCGGGCAGGCGCGTCATCGCGTCCTGGTGGTACTGGACGGCCACCGCCGTCCCGACCCCGGCCAGCAGCCGGTCATCGGCGGCCGCGGGCAGCGCGACCACCTCGCAGGCGCCCACCTCGAGCCCGTTCGTCCCCCGCTCGACGGTGCCGCCGCAGGCCATGGTCAATAACTGCGCCCCCAGGCAGATGGCCAGCGTGGGCGTGCCCTCCTCCACGGCCCGGCGCAGCAGGTCGCGGGTGGCGGGCTGCCAGGGGCTCCGCTCGTCCTCCCAGGCGGCCGCCGCGCCGCCGAGCACGATCAGCCCGTCCGCCGGGCGCGCGGGGATCTCCTCGCCGAGGTACGGCCGGACGACGTCGCAGGGCAGCCCCAGCCAGTCACCGAGATATCCGAGCCCGGCCTCGTCCTCGTGCTGAACAACGGTGATACGCATATCAGGGCATTATCCGGAATATCACTACAATTCCCCACACCGCCCCCCTGCCCGCCCGATCACCCGGATGCCTAAGCTCCGACCATGAGCTTCGAGTTGGACGATGTCGGCGGTCTGCGGATCGCCAGGTTCGGCACGGGACCGCGCACGATCATCGCGGTCCACGGGATCACGGCCTCCCTGATGGCCTGGGGCGCGGTGGCGCGGCGGCTGCCCGAGGAGTGGTCGATGGTCGCCATGGACCTGCGCGGTCGCGGGCACAGCGCCTCGCTGCCCGGGCCGTACGGGCTGCCGAGGCACGCCGAGGACGTCCTGCGCGTCGCCGACCACGTGGGGGCGGGCCCGGACGCGGTGCTGACGGGGCACTCGATGGGCGCGTACGTGGCCGCCCTGGCCGCCGCGGAGCGGGACTTCGCGCGGGTCGTGCTGGTGGACGGCGGCCTGCCCTTCCCCCCGCTGCCCGAGGGGGTGGACGCCGACGAGGCGATGGAGGCCACCCTCGGGCCGGCGCTCGCCCGGCTGCGCCAGACGTTCCCCACCGCGGACGCCTACGTCGACTTCTTCAAGGCGCATCCGGCCTTCGCCGGCCACTGGAACGCCGACGTGGAGGCGTACGTCCGCTATGACCTGACGGGCCCGGACGGGGCGCTCAGGTCGCGGGTGGCCCCGGAGGCGGTGCTGCAGGACGGACGCTGGCTGCGCCTGGAGTCGGAGGCCATCGCCGCCGCCCTGACCGCCATCACGTCACCGCTCTCCCTCCTCAGGGCGCCGCGCGGCCTGCTCAACCAGGAGGTCGGCATGCTGCCCGACGACCTGGCCCGCCCCTGGTCCGCCCGTCTCCCGGGGCTGCGGGACGAGGTGATCCCGGACTGCAACCACTACACGATCCTGTTCGACGACCGCTGCGTCTCGTCCGTCGTCACCCACCTCACCGGCTCCTCCTGACAAGGCGCGGGACGTGGACGCGGAACGGCCCCCGAGCGGTGCTCAGGGGCCGTTCTCCGAGATCGCCGGGACCGCAGGTCAGCGTGGAGCGATCCAGGTGGCGCGGGCGGCGGCGACCAGCGTGCCGTCCGCCTCGTAGATGGCGCTCTGGCCGTACATCTTGCGGCCGTCGCGGCCGGTCGGGCGGGCCACGACGGAGTAGCGGCCGCCGGGGTGGACCGGGCGGTGGATCTGCACGGCCAGGCGGCCGAGCAGCGCGCTCTCGCCCGGGCCGAAGTGGGCCCAGCCGGTGATGCAGTCGAGCACGGCGCCCACGATCGAGGCGGGCACGCCGTCCTCGCCCGTCACCGTGAACGGCACCCGCCAGCCGGCCGCCACCAGGTCCGTGCCCTCCACCGGGCCGGGGAAGATGCGCAGGCCGTCACCGGGCTCGCGCAGCCCGCAGGCGAAGCACTCGGCGAACGGGTGCGCCTTCAGCCCCACGAACCCCGCCTCGGCGCGGGCCGCGTCGTTGAACGGCACGAACCCCGGGCCCTCCAGGTCCTCGGCCACGGGGATGGCCTCGACCAGCAGCTTGTCGCCGTCGTAGAGGGAGACGGAGTTGGCGACGTGCTCCAGGCGCAACTCGGTTCGCAAAGGGGTCGGCGCATGCAACGTGACCTCGACCGCTGATCGGCCCCCGTTCAGCGCCTCCGCCATGGTGCCCGCGATCCAGCCGCCGTTGGCGACTCCCGCCGGGCCCCGGAAGCGCTCCGGAACCGTCAGCACTGTCTGCAGGGCAGACGTCGTCATGCCACACCCTCCAATATCGCCACGTACGGCGACAAGTCCAGAAATGTCAATAGAAGCAGGCCGATTTTACTGGACGCCCGGTTTCACCAGATCTCGGGGGTCCTGAGGCTGATCGACACCACCACATAACGCCTCGAAGGGGCCCGAAACTTCCCACCCACCGACACGCTATGCGCCACACATCGCCGGGATGTGACCCGGAGGTTAGAAGCAACGAAAATCGGCCCCACTTCGGGCTTCCCCGATGTGAGGCCGATCAAGGCGTTCCCTTTACCCTATCCCGGGTTTCCCTTGGCCCGTGACAAAACCGCCGATCCCAAGTGCGCGTCCGGGGCCAACCTCGGAGAAGCTGTAAGCAACACGACAGAAGCGGGGGTGGGTCTGTGCAGGCGGCGAGGTTGCGGTTTCCGCCGGGGTCGCTGGTCATCTTGACGGGGTTGCCGGGCGCGGGGAAGACCACGCTGCTGCGGCGCCTGTACGGACTGCACGGCGCGGAGAGCCTGCCCGTCACCGTCGGCACGGTCGTGGTGATCGACACCTACCAGTCCAAGCGGCACTGGCACGAGCGGCTCGGCTGGGCCCCCGGCCCGCTACGCCGCGTCGTGGTCTTCGTCACCCACCTGAGCCGCATCCGCCGCGCCCTGGTCCTGGGGCACTCGATCATCGCCCACAACCGGGGCTGCGCGCCGTACGTGCTGCGGGGTTTCGCCTGGCTGGCCCGCAGACACCGGGCGAGCTTCCACCTGCTCCTGCTCGACGCGCCGCCGGAGGAGGCGCTGGCGGGGCAGCTGGCCAGGGGCCGGGTGGTCGCGCCCCGGACGTTCGCGCGCCATCGGCGCAGGTGGGAGAGCCTGTCGGCCAGGGTGAAGTCCGGCGACCCCGGGCCCGCCACCGGCGCGTTCATCGTCGACCGGGTCCAGGCCGGGCTGCTCCAGGAGATCGTGTTCGACCGGACGCCGACACGCACGCGATGAGATTTCCGCGCGCCGGATGTCGATACGGCCGCACCGCGTTCGTGTGAGAGGTGACGGAAAGGAAAAGTCACATGAAGCAGTACGTGCTCAGCATGCAGCAGCCCGACGGGCCCCCGCCCCCGCCCGAGGTCCTGGACCCGATCATGCGCGACATCGGCGCCGTCGAACAGGAGATGCGGGACGCGGGCGTCTGGGTCTTCTCGGGCGCGCTCCAGTCACCCTCCGGCGCCCGCGTGGTGCGGATGAGCGACGGCGAGCCGCTCACCACCGACGGCCCTTACGTGGAGGGCAAGGAGCACATCGGCGGGTTCACGATCATCAAGGCGCCCGACATGGACGCGGCCCTGGAATGGGCCCGCAAGCTGGCCGGGGCCGTGGCCCTGCTGCCCATCGAGGTCCGCGAGTTTCAGGGAGCCGTCTAGAGCACCGGCAGGTAGCGGCCGAGCTCGAACTCGGTGACGTGCCGCCGGTATTCGCGCCACTCCGCGCGCTTGTTGCGCAGGAAGAAGTCGAAGACGTGCTCCCCGAGCGTCTCGGCCACCAGCTCGCTCTGCTCCATCACCGCGATCGCGTCGTTGAGGGAGCCGGGCAGCGGCTGGATGCCGAGGGCCCGCCGCTCGGCGCTGGTCAGCGTCCACACGTTGTCCTCGGCGGCGGCGGGCAGCTCGTAGCTCTCCTCGATGCCCTTCAGGCCCGCGGCCAGGATCAGCGCGAAGGCGAGGTACGGGTTGCACGCCGAGTCGAGCGACCTGAACTCGATGCGCGTCGAGCCGCCCTTGTGCGGCTTGTACATCGGCACCCGGACCAGGGCGGAGCGGTTGTTGTGGCCCCAGCACACGTAGGAGGGGGCCTCGCCGCCCTGACCCGCGATGGCCTCGGCGCCGCCCCAGAGCCGCTTGTAGGAGTTGACCCACTGGTTGGTGATGGCGGTGATCTCGGCGGCGTGCTTGAGCAGCCCGGCGATGAACGAGCGGCCGATCTTGGACAGCCGGTATTCGGACCCGGCCTCGTAGAAGGCGTTGCGGTCGCCCTCGAACAGCGACATGTGGGTGTGCATGCCGGAGCCGGGGTGCTCGGTGAACGGCTTCGGCATGAAGGAGGCCCAGATGCCCTGCTCCAGGGCGACCTCCTTCATGACCAGGCGGAAGGTCATGATGTTGTCGGCCGTGGTCAGCGCGTCGGCGTAGCGCAGGTCGATCTCCTGCTGCCCGGGGGCGCCCTCGTGGTGGCTGAACTCCACCGAGATGCCCATCGACTCCAGCATCAGCACCGCCTGGCGCCTGAAGTCGTGGCCGGCGCTGTGCGGCGTGTGGTCGAAGTAGCCGCCGGAGTCGATCGGCTCGGGCCGCTCGCTGCCCTCCGGGCGGTTCTTCAGCAGGAAGAACTCGATCTCCGGGTGGGTGTAGAAGGTGAAGCCCATGTCGGCGCACTTGGCGAGGGTGCGCTTGAGCACCCAGCGCGGGTCGGCGTGCGACGGCGAGCCGTCCGGCATCAGGATGTCGCAGAAGATGCGGCCCGCGCCCGGCGTCTCGCTGCGCCAGGGCAGGATCTGGAACGTGGCCGGGTCGGGCTTGGCGAGCATGTCGGACTCGTAGACACGCGCGAAACCCTCGATGGCCGAGCCGTCGAAACCTATGCCCTCGGCGAACGCGCCTTCGAGCTCGGCCGGGGCGATGGCCACTGACTTGAGGAAACCGAGCACGTCAGTGAACCACAGCCGGATGAACCGGATGTCGCGTTCCTCGAGCGTGCGGAGCACGAACTCCTGCTGGCGGTCCACGGCGTCCCCTCTATCTGTCAGTACAGGTCCAGCTACCAGCATGCCGCGCCCGTGTTTCGCACACGTTACGGGGGGTGCCGGTGCGAGCCTCGCTGACAAAGGCCCCGCCCCGAGCTTACTGTGATCACGCAGTCAGTCTCGGGGGAGGCATTGGTGGCCATCGACCTGCTCAATCACAAGCTAGATCGGGCATTCGACCACATAGACGCGAGTGGCAACGGCGTCGTCGAGCGGGAGGACCTGCTGGGTCTGGGCGCCCGCATCCTGGTGGGCTTCGGGGAGTCCCCCACCTCGGTCACCGGGGCCAGCCTCGTCGACGGCTTCGACGAGATCTGGTCGGCGCTGTCGAAGGCGCTCGAGCGTGACATCGACTTCGGGATCGCGCGCCCGGACTTCCGGGCCGGGATGGTGGCGGCGTTCGTCACGGGCGACCAGTACGACGCGGTGTTCAGGCCCGCGACGGTGGCGGTCGCCGAACTGTGCGACGGCGACGGCGACGGGGAGATCGGCCCGGGCGACTTCCGCACGATGCTGAGCGCGTTCGGCGTGGCGTACGACGACGTCGATGCGGCCTTCGACCGCCTCGACCGCGAGGGCAGGGGCACGCTCACCGTGGACGAGCTGGTCCAGGCCGCCTCCGACTACTACCGCGGCGCCGACCCCAATGCCGCGGGCAACTGGCTCTTCGGCCCGCTGTGAAGGCGGGCGTGAGGACCGGCGTGAAGGCCGCTGCGAAGACCACTGTGAAGAGCACTGAGAACACCACTGCGAACACCACCGGGGGCACCACCGGGGGCACCACCGTGTTCGCGACGGTGCGTACCGCGCTGCGTTCGGCCCTGACCTCGGTGCTGCCGCTGCCGCGCAGGGGCGGCTCGGCCGCGATGGCGCTGCTGCCGCTCACCGAGCGGGTGCCCGCGATGGCGGCCCCGTGCCGGATGCACCCGGCCGTGTACGCGATCGAGGCCGCGGTCATCGACTGGGCCAGGAGGACCGGGCTGCGGGCCGCCCCGGGCGTGGGCTACCACCGGATGGCGGGCCGGGCGTTCGCCGAGTTCGACGCTGCCGCGGCGGCGCTGTTCGCGCAGTGGCTGACGTGGCTGTTCCACCTGGACGACGAGCTGGACGAGGGCTCCTGCCCGCTGGACATCTTCGACGGCATGCTCAGGGGCGCGGCCCGGCATCCGCTGGAGGCGGCGTTCGCGGACCTGTGGCGGGTGACGAGCGCGCGGATGAGCGACCGGTGGCGGGCCAGGTTCGCGGTCGGGTTGCGGCGCCAGCACGACGCGTGCCGTACCGAGGCCGACAACCGGGCGGCGGGCCGGATGCCGACGCTGGAGGAATATCCGGCGCTGCGCAGGGGCACCGTGGGGCCGTACCTCTATGACCTGGTGGAGCCGTGCCTGCGGGTCGAGGTGCCCGTGTGGGTGCACGAGTGCGAGCCGTGGCAGCAGCTGGTGAGCGCGTGCAGCGACGTCACGGCGTGGTGCAACGACGTGGCCTCCCGGCCGAAGGAGCGCGGCGACGTGCACAACTTCGTGGTGCTCGCGATGCGCCAGCTCGGGCTGGGCGAGCGGGAGGCGACGGCCTGGGTGCTCGACCGGATCGCCGCGCGCTGCCAGGACATGCACAAGGCCGCCAGGCGGCTGCCGCTGGATGATCTGGCGCCGAAGGAGGCGAGGGACGTCAGCAAGGTCGCCTGCGCGTACCTGGCGGCGCCGCGCGCCCACCTCGACTGGCTGCTGGAGTCCAAGCGCTACGCGTGACCCGCCAGCGTGTCGCCCGTGGGGGTGCGGCGGTAGACGACCTGTTTGCCGACCCGCATCCCCACCGTGAGCCCGCCGCCGCTGAGCACCCCGAGGTGCTGGCTGACCGCGCCGGGCGTGAGCGCCATGCGTGTGGCCAGGGCCGAGGTCGTGGCGGGCTCGGCGAGGGCGAGCAGGATCTGCGCCCGGCTCCTGCCGATCAGCGCGGCGAGCGCGCCGGGCGCGGGCGGCGGGCCCTGCTCCCACAGCGTGCCGACGCCGAGCACGGGGTAGACCAGCATCGACTGGTACGGCGCCGTCATCACCGCCACGGCGGCCGGTCCCCAGAACGCGCTGGGCACCAGCACCAGCCCGTCGCCGTGCAGGCCGCCCGCCTCGCACCAGGGCCGGTCGATGAGCAGCCGCTCCCCCGTCCACACCACGGCCGGATCGAGCGCGGCGAACAGCTCTCGCGCCCCGCCCTGGGCGAGCTGCCGTGACCGGCGCAGCACGTCCCGTTCGAGCAGCCCGTACACGCGGGGCCAGAACTCCGCGAAGCACGCCTCCCAGTACGCCTCCAGCGTGGCGGCGACCCTGGCCACGCCCGCCTCGGGGTCGGCCATGAACCGCTCCAGCACGGCCCGGTCGGTCCCCACGATCTTCGCCGCCTCCTCGCGGGCCTGCCCGGGATCCGCGCTCCTGACCCGCTCCAGCTCGGCGGCGAACTCCGGCATCGGCGTGTCGGGCGGCGGCGTGATGAAGTCGGCCATGTAGCCGGTCGCGGGCACGAGCGCGAACAGCTCGGCCAGGTCCAGCGCCGCCAGGCGGGGGCGTACGGCCTTGAGCCAGGGCAGGTGGATCGACTGCCTGGACGGCCCCTGGAGGGTGCGCAGGCTGGCGACCAGCTCCCACATCGGCGAGAACGCGAACCGGATCCGGGCCACGTCTTCCGGCTTCAGCACCCACTCGATCGGCATGCTTTTAGCCTGCACTAAATCGTTCGCCCCCACAAACCCGGCATATCAGGCTTGTCGCGTGTCGAGCACAACTCTTGAGCGAAGGTCGTTTTTCCGGTCCCAGATCGGCGGGCTGCCCCGCGCGTTCTGGGCCCTTTGGGGCGGTACGGTGGTGAACCGCCTGGGCACCATGGTCATGCCCTTCACCGGCGTCTACCTGACGCAGAGCCGCGGCCTGTCGGTGGCGGCGGCGGGCCTGGTGATGGGCGTGTTCGGGGTGGGCTCGCTGCTGTCGCAGCTGGTCGCGGGGGTGCTCACCGACCGGATCGGGCGCCGCGCCACGCTGTCGGGCGGGATGCTGGCCACGGGCGCGACCATGCTGGCGCTCGGCTACAGCTCCTCGCTGCCGGCGGTCGTGGCCTCGATGCTCGTGCTCGGCCTGGTGATGGACATCTACCGGCCCGCCTCGTCCGCCCTCGTCGCGGACCTGGTCTCGCCCGAGGAGCGGCCCCGGGCGTACGGGCTGCTGTTCTGGGGGATCAACCTCGGGTACGCGGTCGGCGTGACGGCCGGGGGCTGGCTGGCCGGCCTCGGGTTCCTCTGGTTGTTCTGGATCGACGCCCTGTCCAGCGTGGTCTTCGCCGTGCTGGTGTGGCGGGCCGTCCCCGAGACCAGGCCGGCGGCGCGGGAGTCCGCGGGCGGATTCGGCGTGGTGCTGCGGGACCGGGTGATGATCGGGTTCACGCTGGTGGCGCTGGGGAACGCGCTGGTCTACTCGCAGACGTTCACCATGCTGCCGGTGGCGATGACGAAGGTCGTGGGGCTGTCGGCCGGGGAGTTCGGGGTGGCCATGGCCCTGAACGGGATCCTGATCGTCATCGTGCAGCCCCTGGTGTCGGGGTGGCTGGGACGCCGGGACCCCGCCCGCATGTTCGCGCTGGGGCTGTCGGTGATGGCGCTCGGGTTCGCGATGACGGCGTTCGTCGAGACCACCTTGGGGCTGGTGGTGACGATCGTGGTGTGGACGGCGGGCGAGGTCATCACGGCGGGCATCCCGGGCGCGGTCGTGGCCACGCTGGCGCCGGCCGAGCTGCGGGGGCGGTATTCGGGGCTGTTCGGGTTCTCGTGGTCGCTGGCGGCGGTGCTGGCGCCGCTGATCGGCGGGCCGCTGCTGGAGATCGGCTCCCAGGCTCTGTGGTTCACGATCGGCGGGGTGGGGGTGCTGTCGGCCGCGGGCATGCTGCTGCTCGGACCCGCGATCAGGCGCCGCTGACGGCATCCCGGGTCACGGGAGACGCGTACCTTGGGAGAATTCGCCATATACCCAGGAACCGTCTCCCTCTAAAGTTACGCCTGACATGCTGACATTCACCGCGCTGGGACCGTTCCAGGCCTGGGCCGACGGCGCCCCTCTCGATCTCGGCGGCCAGCGGCAGCGGGCGGTGCTCGCGCGCCTGCTCGTCGCCGGCGGCCGCGCCGTACCCGTGAACACCCTCATCGACGAGCTCTGGCCGGGCGCGCCGCCCGCACAGGCCCTGTCCACCATCCAGGGATACGTCTCCCGCCTGCGCCGCGCCCTCGAACCCGATCGCGCACCCCGCGAGGAGGCCCGCGTCCTGGTCTCCGCACCGCCCGGATACGCCCTGCGGGCCGCGACCGAGCAGGTGGACGCGTGGCGGTTCGAGGCCCTGGTGAAGTCGGAAGGCGACCCGGGCCGGGTGTGGGCGGCCATGGACACGGCGCTGGGGCTGTGGCGGGGGCCCGCGCTGGCCGAGTTCGGCGAGCTGAGCTGGGCCGCGACGGAGGCGGGCAGGCTGGAGGAGCTGCGCCTGATCGCCGTCGAGCGCCGGGCCGGGGCCGGCCTGGCGCTGGGCCGGGCGACGTCGCTGGTGGCCGACCTGGAGGCGCACGCGTCGGCGTACCCGCTGCGGGAGGAGGCCTGGCGGCTGCTCGCCACGGGCCTGTACGGGCTCGGGCGCCAGGGCGACGCGCTGGCGGCGCTGCGCAGGGCGCGCTCGGTGTGGCGGGACGAGCTGGGCCTCGACCTGTCGGCCGGGCTGCAGCGCCTGGAGGCCGACATGCTCGCCCAGCGCCTGGAGTCCCCGGCCCCCGAGGAGCCGCCGCAGCTTCCGGCGGAAGCGCCCGCCGCTGTGTCCGCCCCCGTTTCCGGCGCCGCGCCGCTGCGGGTCGTGGTGGCCGACGATCAGGCGCTCGTACGGGCGGGCGTGCGGGCGATGCTGGACGCCGAGCCCGGCGTGACGATGGTCGGCGAGGCGACCAACGGCGAGGAGGCGATCGCGCTCGTGGCCGAGACCGGCCCCGACGTGGTGCTGCTCGACATCCAGATGCCCCATCTGGACGGCCTGGCCGCCGCCCGCCGCATCCTGTCCGAAAACCGGCCGCCGAAGGTGATCATGATGACCACGTTCGGCAGCGACGAGAACCTTTATGCGGCACTACGTGCTGGAGTGAGTGGATTCATCCTGAAAACGTCGGCCCCCGAGCAGTTCCTGGCCGCGATCAGGGCCGCGTCCGCCGGGGACGCGCTCATCGACCCGACGATCACCACCCGGCTGATCGCGGGGTTCGCCGGACGCGTCGACCCGGCCTCTCCCCCGGCGCTGGCCGGGCTCGCCGACTCCCAGCTCGACGTGCTGAAACTCGTCGCCCGCGGCCTGACGAACCGCCAGATCGGCCAGACGCTCTCCTTGTCCGAGGAGGAGGTGGCCATCATGGTCAAGTCGCTCTTGGAGCATCTCGGGCTGTTCGACCGCGCACAGCTGGTTATGGCCGCGTATGAGTCAGGTTTTGTGACACCCGGGGAAAAGACTTCCTTTTCGTCGCTTTGACGATAAAAATCGCGCCGTACTAGGCTTGGCGACGTGGCACAACTGCGTATCGCCCTGGCCCAGATGAACCCGTCCGTCGGCGACCTTGACGGCAACGCCGAGCGGCTGATCGCGTGGACCCGCGACGCCGCCGATCGTGGAGCCCATCTCGTCGTCTTCACCGAGATGTTCCTCACCGGCTATCCCGTGGAGGACCTGGTGCTGCGTACGTCCTTCGTGGACGCCAGCATCCGGACCCTGGAGGAGGTGGCGCGCAGGCTGGAGCGGGAGGGCCTGGGCGACCTGCCGGTGGTGGTCGGCTACGTCGACCGCGCCGGACTGGCGCCCCGGGTCGGCCAGCCGAAGGGCGCCCCGCTGGACGCGGCCGCTGTGCTCCACAAGGGCCAGGTGGTGACCCGTACGGCCAAGCACCACCTGCCCAACTACGGGGTGTTCGACGAATACCGCTACTTCGTGCGCGGCGACCGGCTGCCGATCTTCCGGCTGCACGGCGTGGACGTGGCGATCGCGGTGTGCGAGGACCTCTGGCAGGAGGGCGGCCCCGTGTCCGTCGTGGGCCAGGCGGGCGCCGGGCTGCTGATCTCGCCGAACGCCTCGCCGTACGAGAAGGAGAAGGACGACGTACGCCTGGAGCTGTGCGCGCGCCGGGCCCGCGAGGCGGGCTGCGCCCTCGTCTACGTCAACCAGGTCGGCGGCCAGGACGAGCTGGTCTTCGACGGCGACTCGATCGTGGTGGACGCCTCGGGCGAGCTGGTGGCACGGGCGGGCCAGTTCCGGGAGGAGCTGCTGACCGTCGATCTGGAGCTGCCGGTCTCGGACGCCGAGCCGGGCTTCTTCCCGTACGACGCGGGCGACGGCTCCACCATCACCGTCGAGCGCCTGGTGCTCTCCTCGGACCCCCTGGAGCCGTACGAACCGGCTCCCGCGGCGATCGCGGAGCACCTCGACCTGCACGGCGAGGTGTACGCGGCCCTGGTCCTGGCGGTGCGGGACTACGTGGCCAAGAACGGCTTCCAGTCGGTCATCCTGGGCCTGTCCGGCGGCATCGACTCGGCCCTGACCGCCACCATCGCCTCCGACGCCATCGGCCCCTCGCGCGTCAACGTGGTCCTCATGCCCTCGCGCTACTCCTCGGACCACTCCCTGGCCGACGCCGAGGAACTCGTCCGCAGGCAGGGCGTCAACTCCCGGATCGCCCCGATCGCCGACATCGTCGACGCCTTCGAGAAGGAGATCGAGCTCTCGGGCCTGGCGGCCGAGAACCTCCAGGCGAGGGTACGCGGCATGATCCTCATGGGCCTGTCGAACCAGCACGGCCACCTGGTCCTGACGACCGGCAACAAGAGCGAGCTGGCGACGGGCTACTCCACCCTCTACGGCGACTCGGCCGGCGGCTTCGCCCCCATCAAGGACGTCCCGAAGACGATGGTGTGGGAACTGTCGAGGTGGCGCAACGCCAATTCGCTGCCGCAATTCCTGCTCGACGCGAAAACCCCCATTCCCGAAAATTCCATCACCAAGGAGCCGAGCGCCGAGCTCCGACCCGACCAGCGTGACACGGACTCCCTTCCGCCGTACGAAATCCTCGACCGCCTGCTGGACGATTACGTGGAGAAGGACATGGGCTCGACGGAGCTCATCGCGGCCGGCCACGATCCGGAGCTGGTCACGAGGATCATCAGGCTGGTCGACCTGGCCGAGTACAAGCGCCGCCAGTATCCGCCCGGCCCCAAGATCACCCCGAAGAACTTCGGCCGCGACCGCCGCCTCCCCATCACCAACAGATGGCGCGAAACCGCCGATTAATCGGCCATAGGGCTCTTATCCCAACACGACGATCAACCTAAGAAACAGCCATTACCTCGCCGCTAATATGGCCCGGCCGATCCTTCGGACGCCGGGCCTTATCAGCGGAAGAGGCGCACCATGACATTTCTGATGATCGTGCTCGGGGTGGTGGTCGCCGGCTCGGCCGTGGCCGTCGGGGCGCTGCTCGGCCCCGTCACCCGCCGGATGACCGCGGACGTCAAAGCGCTTGCGCCGGACCAGCGGGCCGAGGCGGTGACCGCCACCCGGACGATGCTCATGCAGGTCGGCTCCCTCGTCACCGCCGCGCTCTCCCTGGCGGGCCTGGTCGGCACGTTCTACTTCAGCTCCCAGACCGTCTCGCTCGAGACCCAGAAGCAGTTTCAGGCGCGCTACGACCAGGCGCTGAAGGACCTCAGGTCCAGCGACTCCAGCGCCCGGGTCCAGGGCCTCTACGAACTGGAGGACATCTCCCACGAGGCGCCGTCCTTCGCCTGGAAGGTGACCCTGAGCATCGCCGCGTACCTGCAGGACCGGGCCCGCGGCCAGGCGACCCCCCGCCCCCACCTGACCGTCGAGGCCGCCCTGACCGTGCTCGGCCGCCGCGACCGCAAGTCCGACCGCGGCCCCGTCTCCACCGGCCCCGTGGCCGCCGACGGCGTCACCCTTCGCGCCACCGACCTGTCGGGCACGGACCTGCGCGGCATCGACTTCACGGACGCCACCCTGTCCCAGGCCCGCTTCACCAACGCGGACCTCCGTACGGCCCACTTCAAGAACGCCGCCCTTCCCCAAGCCCGCTTCACCGGCGCCGACCTCCGGACAGCCGACTTCACCGGCGCCGACCTCCGCCAGGCCGACTTCACCGGCGCCCAACTGGACGGCACAACCTTCCGCAAGGCCCACCTGGAAGGCGCACTCGGCCTGCCGTCCTGAGGGCTGAGCCTGAGTCGCACATCGCTCACCGAACACTCCGAACGGTGTCAAGCATTCTGGTCCCCCGCGCTCACGCCGCACCCGGACGACACAGCTCGGGCCCGGGGCCCGGGGCCCGGGGCCCGCGCTCCGGGGCCCGTGGTCCGCGGTCCTGGGCCTGTGGTCCGTGCTCCGTGCTCCGTGCTCCGTGCTCCGTGCTCCGTGCTCCGTGCTCCGTGCTCCGTGCTCCGTGCTCCGTGCTCCGTGCTCCGTGCTCCGT
>NZ_JBSFNK010000023.1:100796-193866 GCF_053587055.1 Nonomuraea sp. NPDC003707
GCTCCGTGCTCCGTGCTCCGTGCTCCGTGCTCCGTGCTCCGTGCTCCGTGCTCCGTGCTCCGTGCTCCGTGCTCCGTGCTCCGTGCTCCGTGCTCCGCGGCCCGTCGTCCGGGACCCGGGGCCCGTGGTCCGCAGCCCGTGGTCCGGGACCCGTGGTCCGTAGTCCGTCCTCCGGCGTCCGGGGTCCGGGGATGCGGGGGCGGGGTTCCTCCCGCCCGGAGTCCCTCTCGCCCGCAAGTATCCGGTCCGGCCTTGTCGGTCCGATGCCCCTGCTCATCGCTCCGGCAGCCCCTCGCCCGACCACCTCCAGCGACCCTCTCGGCCGACAGCCCTCCGACGACCCCCTCCAGCAGACCTCTCCCGGCAGATCCAACCGATCCCCGCCGACAGACCTCCCCCACGCGAGGGAAAGCCTCTCGCCAGACACCTGCCGGAAACTACGTCACCCGCGAAGGGCTCCGCGTCGCAAAGCGACCTATCCGTCGCGGGACGCTGACACCAGGCCCGCCTCGTAGGCGATGATGACGAGCTGAACGCGATCACGGGCGTGCAGCTTGGTCAGCAGCCTCGTCACGTACGCCTTGATCGTGGCAACGCTCAGAACCAGGTCGGTGGCGATCTCCGTGTTGGACAGCCCACGAGCGATGAGGGTCAGCACCTCGCGTTCCCGATCGGTGATGCCGTCGAGGGACCGATGGCGCGGACCGGGCTGAGGGCGAGCAGCGAACTCCTCGATCAGCCGACGGGTGACACTAGGCGCGATCAGGGCATCTCCCGCAGCGACCACGCGAATCGCCGCAAGAATGTCATCAAGCGCCATGTCCTTGACGAGAAACCCGGACGCCCCGGACCGCAACGCCCCGTACACGTAATCGTCCTCGTCGAACGTCGTCAGGACGATGACGCGGGCATCGGTGGGGCCGGCCGTGATCAAGCGGGTGGCCTCGATGCCGTCCATGCCAGGCATGCGGATGTCCATCACCACGACATCGGGCCGCAGTTCCTCGGTCTGGCGAACCGCCTCCGTACCCGTTCCCGCCTCGCCGACGAGCTCGAGATCCGGCGCGTCGGTGATGACCATCTGCAGGGCGGTCCGAATGAGCGGCTGGTCGTCGGCCAGCAGGACACGGACGTTCATCGCACCCGCGCCGGTGCGGGCAAGCGTGCCACCACCCGAAACCCGCCTTCCTGACGTGGCCCGGCAGAGAAGACGCCATGCAGCAGAGCCACTCGTTCACGCATCCCGACCAGACCATACCCAACCCCCGCCTTACGCCCCCGACCTGGCCCCCGGCCACCCCCAAACCCAAAACCACGCCCAGCACCAGAGCCGGAGCTGTGGGCAGTGACAGCACCGAGACCAGGACCGGGGCCCGGACTGAGGCTGGCGTCGGAACTGGGACCGAAGGGGGAAGCGGGGTCGACGGCGGAGTTGAGATCGTGAGCGGGAGCTGCGGCAACGCCCCGGCTGGGGTCCGGGGAAGAACCCGAACCGGGGTCCAAGGAAGGACCCGGACCACGGCCCAAGGAAACGCCCGCACCAGAGTCCGAGGCAAAGGCCAGACTGCGGCCCGAAGAAAGACCTGAACTCGAGCCCGCGGAAAGATCCGAACTGGAGTCCGAGGAAAGAGCCGGACTACGGTCCGAGGAAAGAACCAGACTGGGACCCGAGGGAAGGACCGGGATGGGGTCCGCAGGAAGAGCCCGGATGGTGCCCGAGGAAAGAGCCAGACTAGGGTCCGGGGCAAGGCTGGGGTGAGGGCTGGGTGCGGGGTCGATGACCTCGATGGCCAGTTCCTCATCACCGAAGTCGATGGTCACCTGGCACGAGGGGTGCTCGGCATGGCGGGTGACGTTGGTGACCGCCTCCTGGACGATGCGGTAGGCGGACATGTCGATCTCCGGAGGGAGCGAACGCCGTACACCCCGCCAGCGCACCTGGACCTGAACACCGGCGGCCGTCGTCGTCGCGGCAAGCCGCTCCAGGTCGGCCAGCCCAGTCGGGGCGAGGCCCGGGTCAAACCGGGCAGGGCCCAAGTCGAGCGGCGCCAGGCCCGAGTCAAGCGGGGCCAGGCCGGAGCCGAGCGGGGCTGTCGAAGGTGCGGGGCCAGATTCGGGTTGACCGGGAGGCACAGTCGGCGGCACCTGGCCCGATTCGGGGTAATCGGACCGCGTCCGCTGTGGCAGCTCGACCGACGCGTGCTGGCTGAGCGACCCGTGCTGACTGAGCGACCCCTGCGGGCTGAACGACCCCCGCGGGCTGAGCAACCCCTGCTGGCTCCACCCGGCCAATGCATCCTGCCCCTGCTCGACCTGCGCAGGCGGGCCGAGCGCCACATCCGGGCCCTCCTCAGCCGACGCAAACCCGCCGAAAGACCCATCCGGCCCCGATTCAATCGGCGCACACCGACCTGCCCCCTTCTCAACCGGCCCGGCCACTGCAGGCCGGTCGAGGGGCACACCCGACCTCAGTTCCACCGGCGCATAAGGGCCGAACCCCTCCTCAACCAACGCGGATACACCGAATGGAGCACCCGACCCCAGCTCAGCAGGCGCGCACCGACCGAACCCCTCCTCAATCACCGCAGGCCCACTGAACGGAGCACCCGACCCCGGCTCAACCGGCGTGCGCTGGGTGGGCCCTGCTTCGACCGGCGCGGATCGGCTGGACGACGCGTCCGGTCGCTGCTCGGTCGGTGCGAGCCGATCGGGCAGCGCGCCCGGTTGCTGGTCGACCGGCATGGAGTGGCCGAACGGCTCGCTCTGCGGTGGCTGGGCTGGAATGGGCAGCGTGCCGGGTTGCTGGTCGACCGGTGCGGAGCGGGCGGACGACTCGCTCTGCGATGGCTGGGCTGAATTGGGGTGAGTGGTGGGTGTCGTTTCTCGTGGGTGGGGTGGCTCGGGGTGGCGGAGGGCGCCCAGCATCCGGCGTAGGCCGGACAGTGTCTCGCGGCCGACCGTCTCGATCTCGCCCAGCGCTTCGCGGGCGCGTACGGGCTGAGTGTCGATCACTCGCCGGGCGGCACCCGCCTGCAGGGCGATGATGCCGATGCTGTGCGCGACCATGTCGTGGAGCTCGCGGGCGATCCGGAGGCGTTCGCTGGTGATGGCTTGGGTGGTGGCCTGGATGCGCAGGCTCTCGGCGTGGTCATGGGCCTGGTGCACCGAGCGGCCGACCAGCCAGGCGATGACGGCCGTCATGGCCACGGCGAGCTCCGCCGAGGTCCCGACGACCCAGCCGAAGAGCAGCCGCGTCCCTAGATAGCCCGCCAGCGTGATGAGCGCCATGGTGATGGCGGCGATGCTCGTACGGCGTGGGGCGGTGGCCGCGATGAAGTAAAGGGCGGCGTCGACTGCCAGGAACTGGGCCGCAGGGATCTCTGCTACGCCCAGGGGCATGCACGCCACGGCGGAGGCGGCCAGCAGCAGGGTCAGGGCCGGGAGTGGGCGGCGGTCCAGCAGGATGCTGCCCGCCACGACCAGCGCGGTGGCCACGATCAGGAACGACAGGCCGTCCCAGCGGTAGAGCAACGCACCTGGACTGTAGGCGGGCTCCGCCTCACCTGGCAGCCTGACGCGCATCAGGAACGTGAGCGCCAGGCCCGCACACCAGGCCAGTGCCGTCCAGAGGCCGGACGGCACCCGCCTCAGGAGCGGGAGGGGTGGGGTGACCTGCATGGGCCGATGGTAGCTGCGTGATGTTGGGCGGGGCATCGGACCACGGTCGTACATCTTGGGTCCACCCTGGGTCGTTGGAATGCGGTCGTGGGTTCGATGTGGCGGGGATGTCGGGTGCGGCAGCGTCGCCTGGGTGATCGAAGTCCATGAAGAAGTCCCATGTAGCGGGACCGCGACCCGAGCCGGCCGGGCGACACAAGCAAGGCCGCCATGGTGGTCAGCCAGGCGGACGTGGTGGTGCTCGAGGCCGGCGGGCTGGTCGGACAGGCAAACACCGTTCAACGCGAAGCTGGCGGCGTGGTACGCCCGGATTGCGTGGGGGTGTGGGAGGAGGTGGCTGAGGGCTAGGGAGGGGGGAGCGCTTCGGGGACGGAGTCGGTGGCGTTTTCTGGTTGGCGCGTTTGTCACCGTCGCCATGGGCGTGCCGGTTTCGGGGGCGGCGTGGCCGGGGGCCGTGGCGGCGCCCGCACCCGATCATCTCGAGCCGCTCCGGAGCGCCGCTCCCGCTGCCCTTGCGCGGCGCTATGCCGCGAGCAGGGAGGACATCCGGGCGGCTGAGCGGATGGCGGTCCGGTATGGGCATCTGTGGCGGGCTGCGATGTTGCGGGACATGGCGGATGCGTCCCGCCGGTTCCTGGCCTTCGACGGGCGTGATGGCGGCCGGGCCGTCGAGGTGTTCGGCGATCTGGCGACTGCCGGCAGGATCGCCGTGCTGGTCCCCGGCTCCGACACCAATCTCGACAAGTACGGACTCCTTCGCGGCGGAGCCATGCGGCTGCGGGAGGCGCTCGGGGAGCGGGCCGCCGTCATCGCATGGCTCGGATACCGGACCCCGAGCACCGTCAGTCTGGCCGCGATGTCGGCCGGCTGGGCCGATGGGGCCGTCCCCGGGCTGCGGGCGTTCGTACGGGAGCTCGCCGCCGCCAAGCCTGCCGCCGCGATCTCGCTGCTGTGTCACTCGTATGGTTCCGTGGTGTGCGCGCGGGCCGCGCCCGGGCTGGATGTCGGCAACATCGTCCTGTACGGGAGCCCCGGCGTGATCGCGCCCGACGTCGCCGCCCTGCGGACGAGGGCCACCGTCTGGGCCGGCCGGGGCGGCGGGGACTGGGTCGCGCGCATCCCGAACGTACGGCTCCGTCTGCCCTTCCTCACTGCCGGGTTCGGCACCGATCCGGTGTCCCCGAAGTTCGGTGCCCATGTCTTCGCGGCGGGCGGCGGTGGGCACAGCGACTATCTCAGGTCCGGTTCGCCGGCGTTGGAGAACATCGCCAGGATCGTCACCGGGCAGGCCGTCCGCGAGGTGGGCCGTCATGCGTGACCCCGCTCGCGCGCGACCCTGGCGGTACCGGGCCCTCGCGCCGTTGCGTGACCTCGTGCGGCGGGTCGAGCGTGCCACCCCGCCCGATCGTGACCGCGCCATCGACGCTCTCCGGGCAGGGGCCATCGGTGGTGTCGTGCTCGGGCACTGGCTGGTGACGGCGCTGGTGCTCGACAGCGGCGCGATACGGGTGGCCAGCCCGCTGCGGTACATGCCGCAGCTGGCCCCCGCGACCTGGCTGTTCCAGACGCTGGCGGTGTTCTTCCTCGTGGGCGGGTACGCGGCGGCGAGGAGCCTGGGCGCGGCGGCCGGGACGTACCGGCAGTGGCTGGGCGCCCGGCTGGCGCGGCTGTTCCGGCCGGTCGGCGTCGTGCTGGCGGTATGGAGCGTGACGGTGGCCGGGATGCTGGCCGCAGGAGCCGACACCGTGACCGTGGCCAGGCTGGTCAAGCTGGTGCTGTCGCCGATGTGGTTCCTGGTGGTGTTCGCGGTGCTGACGGCGGCGACTCCCCTGGTGGCCCGGTTACACCCGATGTGGCCGCTGGTGACCGTCGCGGTGATCGATCTGGTCCGGTACGGCGTGGGCGGGTCCTCGTGGGTCGGCGCCGTCAGCGTGCTCGCTGGCTGGCCGGCGTCCCTCGGGCTGAGCGACTCGCTCGGATCCATAAAGGTCCTGGCCGGGTGGCTGGAGTCCCACGGACTGAGCGAGTCGCTCGGTTCCGTGAACGTCGTGGCCGGGTGGCTGGTGCCGTACTGCCTGGGTGCGGCCTGGGCACGCGGGGCGCTGCGGAGTCGTACCGCCGGGTGGGTGTTGTTGGTCGGCGGGGCGGTGGGAGCGGTGGGGCTGGTGGTCGGGGCGGGGTATCCGGCGTCCATGGTCGGGGTGCCCGGCGCCGCCGTCTCCAACCTCGACCCGCCCACGCTCGCGGCCGTCTCCTTCGGCCTGGCCCAGTGCGGGGCGGCCCTGCTCCTGCTCGGCCCGCTGCGCCGGGTGCTGCGGCGGCCGGCCGTGTGGGCGGCGGTGGCGCTGGTGAACCTGTCCGCGATGACGATCTTCCTGTGGCACCAGAGCGCGATGATCCTGGTCACAGCGCTCGGGCTGCTCGCGGGCGAAGCCCTCCCCGGCCTGCACACGGTGCCCGACGGGCCCGAGTGGGTGCTGGCCCGGCTGGGCTGGGTGCCGGTGTTCGGGCTGGCGCTGGCGGTGTGCTGGGTCGCGTTCCACGCTCGCGAGCGGGCGCCGTCCAGAAAGACGAGCTTGGCGAACGCGTAACCAGTAGGTTACGCTTTAACCGTGGACGAGGTGGCAGGGGCGATCGCGGACCCGGTGCGGCGGCAGATTTTGGAGATGCTCAGGGACGGGCGACTGTCCGCCGGGGAGGTCGCCGAGCGGTTCGCCATCAGCCGGCCCGCCGTGAGCAGGCATCTGCGGGTGCTCAGGGAGAGCGGGCTGGTTCGCGCGGAGCTGATCGGCAGGCAGCGCTTCTACGCGCTCGAACCCGAGCAGTTCGACGAGCTCATCACCTGGCTCGCCCAGTTCGGCCGACCCTCGGGGTGGGAGCACCGCCTGGACGCGCTGGAGACCGAGGTCTACCGGACCCGCCGCGAGCGCCGCCCGACCACCGAGAGCAAGAGCAGCAGAGAGGAAGAATCAGCATGAACCGTATCCCCACCGGCCGGTTGTTCGGGACGAGCGAGGGGAGCGACCTCGTTCTCAGCCGGACGTTCCGCGCGCCCGCCGAGGACGTGTGGGCCAGCATCACCGAACCCGACCGCACCGCCCGCTGGTTCGGCCCGTGGGAGGGTCACGGCGCGCCCGGCCAGACGATCAAGGTGCGGCTGGTGTACGAGGAGCAGGCCCCCTGGTCCGAGATGCGCATCGAGGCATGCGAACCGCCGAGGCGGCTGGCCCTGTCCGCGCTGGACGAGTTCGGGGCCTGGCGGGTCGAGCTGCTGCTGGAGGAGCGCGACGGCACGACGGAGCTGCGGTTCGTCCACCATCTCGACACCGAGGACGCGATCGGCGAGGTCGGCCCCGGCTGGGAGTACTACCTCGACATGCTCGTGGCCTCCCGCGACGGCTCCCCCACGCCGGACTTCGACGACTACTATCCCTCGATGCGGCCCTACTTCCTCGGGCTGTCCCGACAGGGCTGAGGACTGTCCCGACAGGGCTGGGGGAATGCCTCCCGGCAGGGCTGACGGATTGTCGGTGGCGGCTGGCACAGTGGGCGCGTGCCTCAACCGCTCAAGGACATGATCAACGCCGAGTCCATATCCGTGCTGGCCGACGGGCTGGCCGCCGCCTGGGCGCCGTTCCCACGGGCCGCTTTCACCGCGCGCGCCCTGACAGGGCTGGAGGGCTTCGAGCTCAAGGACCGTGTACGGCATGTCGCCGCGGCCCTGCACGACGCGCTGCCGCTGCCCTACCCGCAGGCCGCCGAGGTCGTGCGCGAGTGCGCCTCGCGGGTCGCGCTGGACATGTGGAGCGGCTGGCCGGCCACCGATCACACGGCCGTCCAGGGGCTCGACCACCTGGAGGCGGGGATGGGCACGCTGGCCGTGCTCACGCCGTACGCGACGGGCGAGTTCGCCGTACGGCCCTACCTGGAGCGTTACCACGACGACGCGCTCAAGATCATGTACGGCTGGGCGGAGTCCCCCGACGAGCATCTGCGCCGTCTGGCCTCCGAGGGGTCGCGCCCGCGGCTGCCGTGGGGCGCCCGGGTGCGCTGGCTGATGGCGCCGGGGCCGACCCTGCCCCTGCTCGACCGGTTGCGCGACGACCCGAGCGAATACGTCCGCCGCTCGGTCGCCAACCACGTCAACGACCTGGCCAAGGACCATCCGGAGGTGGCGCTGGAGCTGCTGGCCCGATGGCGTTCCGACGGCGGGTCGCACGTGGAGAAGGTGCTGCGGCACGCCGTACGCGGGCTGCTGCGCTCCGGCCATCCCGAGGCGCTGGCGCTGGTGGGCGCCACCCCGGGCAGCGGCGCGGTCGACCTGCTGGCCCTCGATTCCGACACGGTGGCCGTCGGCGGCAGGCTGGCCTTCGCCGTCACGGTCACGTCGGGCACGCCGGGTCCTGTGCTGCTCAAGTACGCGATCCGGCGGGCGGGCTCGCGCCGGGTGTTCCACCTTGGCCGGCGGGAGGCGGAGGGTCCGGGCACGACGTTCACCGTGCGCAAGAGCCATTCCTTCCGCCCGGTCACCACCCGCGACGAGCCTCCGGGCACCCGGGAGCTCGACGTGATCGTCAACGGCAGGGTGGCGGCCAGCGCCGCGTTCACACTGGTGGAATCATGACCGTCGACCTGCTCGCTGTCGTCTGGTGCCTCGACGGCCGAGGCTGCCTGCCAGGGCCGGAGGAGTCATGAGCGTCGATCTGCTCCGCGTCGAGCTCGGCGTCATCTGGCATCTCGACGACCGAGGCCGTCTGCCGGGGCCTGAGGAGCTGGTGATCGGCGTGGCGGCCGACGGCATGACCGCCGCGGTCCGCGCCGACGTGCCCGACCCGGTCGCCACGCAGCTTCTCGACCTCGTCTCCCAAGGCGTCCCGTCGTCCCCCGGCCACCCGCCTGACATCCTGGCGCGGTGTGACGCCCTGCTGGGCGGCGGGCGGGCGGTGTCCGGAGGGCCGTGCTATCTGGTGCGTCCGCCGCTCAGGTTCGAGGCGCCCGCCGAGGTCATCAGGTCGGACGACCCGTCCCACGCCGCACGCCTGAGACCGCTGCGCCCAGCAAATTGGGAGCCCGCGGAGTGGGACGAGCTCCTCGCCGGCGGCGCGGGCGCGCCCTGGGCGATGATTGTCGAGGACGGACAGGTGGCCGCGATCTGCCACAGCGCCCGGCTGACCCCCGAGGGGGCCGAGGCGGGCACCTGGACCTCGCCCGCCTTCCGGGGCCGCGGGTACGCGGCGGCGACCACTGCCGCGTGGGCCGGCCTGCTGCCGGGCATCCGCCTGTTCTACAGCACCAGTGCCGACAACCACTCCTCCCAGCGGGTGGCCGGACGGCTCGGGCTCGACGCGATCGGCCGGCTCTGGAAACTCACGCCTCGCGACTCGACAGCCTCACCGACGTGATGCCGTACCGCCGCCTGCTCTGGAAACTCACATCCCGCAGCTCGGCAGCCTGATGCCGCTGGCTCCTGCGGCTCGACAGCCTCACGGACGTGATGCCGTGCCGTCGTGGAGGACTTCCCGTTCCCACCGTTCCCGAGGCTGGGTGTGCAGGCGCCAGTAGTGTTCGGCGATGTCGTCGGGGTCGAAGGCCGTGCCGGGCGCGACCGGTCCGGCCACGGTGACGCTGGCCACGTGCACCCCCGAGGGCCCGTACTCCTGATCGAGCAGCGCAACCAGCGTCCGCACGCCCGCCTTGCCGAGCGAGAGGCTGACGTACCGGGCCTTGGGCTCGGGCATCCCCCCGGTGATGAGGAACGACCCGCTGCCGCGCCGGGCCATCGCGGGCGCCACGTGCGCGGCCGCGACGAGCGCCCCCACCACGTTCACGGCCCAGGCGTCCAGCTGGGCCCGCACGCTCGCCTCGCCCGGCGCGTCCGGCCGGATGATCGCGGCGTTGTAGACCACGGCGTCCGGCGTGCCCAGCTCGGCGGCGGCCGCGTCGAGGGCCGCCCTGAGCTGGTCCTCGTCGGCGCTGTCGGCCTTGTACGCGAGCACCCCGTCCAGGTCGAGCGTCGTGCCGGTACGCGAGACGAGCACGACCGGCAGCCCCTCCCGCGCGAACCGGCGGGCGACGGACCGGCCGATCCCCGGCCCCGCTCCGATGATCACAACTCCAGGCATCATCGGCTCCTTTCCGTTGTTGTGATCGGAAGCTAAGGCGTCACATCGATGTGAAGGTCAAGGAGCATATGAAGATCGGAGAGCTGGCCCGCCGCACCGGGGTGAGCAGGCGGCTGCTGCGCTACTACGAGGAGCAGGGGCTGCTGCGGCCGGTGCGGCTGCCCAACGGCTACCGCGAGTACGGCGAGCCGGACGTTGCGTCGGTGCGCCACATCCGTACGATGCTCGCCGCCGGGCTCCCGACGACCGTCATCGCCCTCCTGCTCCCCTGCGTCCACGACGACGGTGACGGGATGGTGCCGACGCCATGCCCGGGCATGGTGAACAACCTGCGGAAAGAGCGCGAGCGCATCGCCGGGACGATCGAGCGGCTGCAGACGTCCCAGCGCGCCCTCGACACCATGCTCGCCACCGTCCTGCCGCCCGCCTAGCGCCGGGCAGGCCCGGGGCGCAGGTCGGTTCGCGCCTCGCCCGTGGCCGGGTCGTACGGGTAGGAGACGTGCTGGTGGATCATCACCCAGGAGCCGTCGCGCCGCTCGAACACCCGCGTCCCCCGCGACCACGTCTCACCGCCCCCGCCGACGCGCAC
This sequence comes from Nonomuraea sp. NPDC003707, assembly GCF_053587055.1. Classification (NCBI taxonomy): domain Bacteria; kingdom Bacillati; phylum Actinomycetota; class Actinomycetes; order Streptosporangiales; family Streptosporangiaceae; genus Nonomuraea; species Nonomuraea sp. NPDC003707. The sequence continues at coordinate 111,186 of NZ_JBSFNK010000023.1, forward strand.
CCGGTTCAGCCCCCACGCGACCGCGAGGTCCTCCCGGGCCATGACCCTCAGCTCAGGCATGTCGAAGCGGACGTCGGGGCCCTCGTCGAGGCCGCGCGCGCAGACCTCCCGCACCGCTTCGACGCCCACGTACTCGAGCGGCACGTCGTGCTCGTACGACACGACGTCGTCGGCGATGGCGGCCATCATGCCGTCCAGGTCCTTGGCCGCGGTGCCCGCGTACCACCGCTCGTGCACCCCGCGCACCTCCCGCACGGCCACCCCGTCGTCGGCGATCGGGAACGAGTGGTGCTCGTGCGCGACGACCCACCGGCCGCCCTCCTCGCGCAGGCCGAGCGTCAGCCGCAGCCGCCGGTCGTCGGCGGGCATGCCGCACCGCAGCAGCGCGTACGCGAAGGCGACGCCGTCACCGGCGACGACGTCCAGCGACTCGATCTCGAACGCCGCCCCCCGCGCCTGCCACTCGAAGAACGGCGGCCAGGCCTTCTCGTACGCCTCGATGCCGCGAACGTCCTCCGGCACGTCGAACATCACGATGTCCGCCGCGTGGTCCGCGAGGACCGTCTCCAGGTCGCCGCGGTGCACCGCCTCGGCCCAGCGCAGGACGAGGTCGCGGATCTGGTCTTCGTTCGTGGACATGGGTGGGGTCCTTCCGGGTCGATACCTTCGTTCCGGACGTACAACCCGGGCGGATCCCGAAACTCATCGCACTTCCTCGGGAAGGCCGAAACCGGCGAAATCGGCCTCCAGGAACGACACCACCTCCGCCACCTGACCGCCCCGCACCACCAGCAGGTCCAGCCCGGCCGGGAGGTAGGCCGCCCGCTTCTGGTCCCACATGTACGTGCCGAACGCCAGCTGCCCGTTGGCCCGCGCGGGCAGCATCCGCCAGCGCTCCTTGAGCGGCCCGCCGAGCAGGAACCCGCGGATGCCGTCGCGCCCCTCGAACCAGGCCGCCAGCGGCGGCATCGAGTACTTCGCGTCCTCAGCCAGCATGGCCACGATGGCGTCCACGTCCCCGGCCTCCCAGGCGGCCGCGTACCTGCGGGCCAGCTCCCGGCTCCCCGCCTCGCCCAGCTCGCCGAGGGTCTGCCGCTGGGTGCTCGGGGGAAGCAGCTCGGGGAGGTTCTTCCTGGCCCGCTGGAGAGCGCTGTTGACCGCCGCGACCGTGGTGTCCAGCAGGTCGGCGACCTCGCGGGCGGCGTACCCGAGGACGTCGCGCAGCAGCAGCACGGCCCGCTGCACGGCCGACAGGTGCTGCAGCGCCGCCACGAACGCCAGCTCCACGCTCTCCCTGGCCACCGCCCGCGCCTCGGGTCCGAGTCCCGCCGTCCAGGCCATCAGACTGTCCGGGTACGGCTCCAGCCACGCCACCTCGCCACCGGCCGGGTCGAGGTCGGCGGGCAGCTCGCGGCGGCCCCGGCTCTCGATGAGCGTCAGCGCCCTGTTCGTCGCGATCCTGTACAGCCACGGTCTGATCGACCCGCGGTCCTCGAACCGCGCCAGGTTCCGCCACGCGCGGTCCAGCGTGTCCTGCACGGCGTCCTCGGCATCGTGGACGGACCCCAGCATCCGGTAGCAGTGGGCCCGCAGCTCGTCCCGCAGCGGCCCGACCAGCCGCCCGAACGCCAGGTCGTCCCCACCCCGCGCCGCGGCCAGCAGCTCCGCCGCCGTCGTCGCCTCGCCCGTCGTCGCCTCGCCCGTCGTCGCCTCGCCCGTCGTCGTCTCACCCGCCGCCGTCGCCTCACCCGCCATCGCCTGTCCCCCTCCCGGTGCGCCCAAGCTACCGCGCCCGGATCGCCGCGCTCTGCCACGATTGAGGGGAGATGACGACACACTGCGCCCTCTGTGGCGGCGGCACCGTGACCCCGGACGGCCACTGCTGGGACTGCGGCCAGGCCCAACCGGCCTTCCGCTCACATCTGGAGATCACGACCGGCGGCGGGGCGGGGGTCAGCGACCGCGGGCTGCGGCGCGGCGTCAACGCCGACGCGATGGCGCTGGCCGGGGACGGCGCGTGGACGATCGGTGTGGTGTGCGATGGCGTATCCATGTCGCCCCGCTCCGAGCGCGCCGCCCGCATCGCGGCCGACACGGGCGCGGCCACCCTGGCGGCGCGACTGCGGGCGGGCGCGCTGCCGGAAACCGCGCTCGCCGACGCCGCGACCCGCGCGGGCGCTGGTCGGGCGGGCGGGCGGGCGGGCGTTGGACGCGGGAGGGCACGACAACGTCACCGCCGTGCTCCTCGCGGTCACGGCGTAGACACGCGCTCCGATCAGGGCACTCCGCCGTCGCCGCGCCGGACGATTCCCGTCTCGTATGCCAGCACCACGATCTGCACGCGATCACGCAGATCGAGTTTGGCGAGAATGCGGCCGACATGGCTCTTGACCGTCGCCTCCGAGACCGTCAGAGCCTGGGCGATCTCCACGTTGGAGCGGCCCCGCGCCACCTCCATCAGCACGTCCCGCTCGCGCTCGGTGAGCCGGTGCAGCAGTTCGTCGGCCGCCGTGCGGCCGGTGTCCGGGTCCGGCAGGTGGGCGGCGAAGGCGTCGATGAGGCGGCGGGTGACGGCGGGCGACACCATGGCCTCCCCGGCGGCGACCGCGCGTACGCCCGTGAGCAGGTCCGCCGGGGGCACGTCCTTGAGGAGGAAGCCGCTGGCCCCGGCCCGCAGGGCGGCGTAGACGTACTCGTCGAGGTCGAACGTGGTCAGGACCAGCACCCGCGACGCGGACCCCGAGCCGACGATGCGCCTGGTCGCCTCGATGCCGTCGAGCACCGGCATGCGCACGTCCATCAGCACCACGTCCGGCCGCAGCGCCCGGGTCATCGAGACCGCCTGCGCGCCGTCGCCCGCCTCCCCCACCACCTCCAGGTCGGGCTGGGCGTCGATCACCATGCGGTAGCCGAGGCGCTGCAGCGGCTGGTCGTCCACCAGCAGGACCCCGGCCGTCACGACGCCACCACGCCGTCGTCGAAGCGGAGCCGAGCGCGCACCCGCCATCCCGCGCCGGGCACCGGCCCGGCCTCCACCTGCCCGCCGTACGGGGCGGCACGCTCGGCCATCCCCATCAGCCCGTGTCCCCCTTGGGGTGCCATTTCCGCATCCGTCCGGTCGTCGGGGGCCACGGCGCGGCCCGCGCCGTCGTCGAGGATCTCCAGGTCGGCGGCCTCCGGGGTGTAGGAGAGCCGGACCCGTACGCGGGCGCCCGGACCCGCGTGCTTGAGCGTGTTGGTCAGGGCCTCCTGGACGATCCGGTAGACGGCCAGGCCCGCCCCCGGGCCCCACGCGCCGGGCATGCCCTCGTGGGTGACCACCAGCCGCAGGCCGGCCGCGCGCACCTGTTCCAGGAGGCGGTCGAGGTCGTCGAAGCCCGGCTGCGGCGCCCGCTCCTCGCGCAGCAGCCCGACCAGCCGCCGCATCTCCGACAGCGCCTCCCGTCCCGTCGCGGCGACCTTCCCCATCGCGTCCGCGGCGCGTTCGGGCCCCGTGTACGTGGCGCCGTCGGCCAGCGCGACCATGACGGCCAGGTTGTGGGCCACGATGTCGTGCACCTCTCGGGCGATCCTGGCCCGTTCGGCGGCCACCGCCAGCCGGGCCTGCTGGTCGCGCTCCCGCTCCAGGTGACGGGCCCGATCCGCCACGTACGCCCGCCGCAGCCGCAGGACGACCCCGGCCAGCGCCGTGGCCACCGTGAGCGAGGCCACCCCGATCATGACCGGCCAGCCCGGGTCGTCACGCAGCCGGCCGAGCCCCATGGCCAGCACGGCCGCCCCGGCCGCGGGCCACAGGTGGCGGGCCGGGCGGTGCCGGGCCACCGCGTACACGGCGACGAGCGGCACGAAGACCAGGAAGACGCCGGTGAAGCGGCCGACCAGCACGCAGCCCGCCACGAGCGCCATGACCGCCCAGAACACCAGCACGGGGGCTTTGCGCCGCCACACCAGCGGCACGTGCACGGCGGCGAACCACACCCAGCCGGCCCCCGTGACGCCGGTGCCCGGCTCGAACACGCCGGGGGCGCCGCCGCCGCCCATCGTCACCGGCACGCTCACCGCCGCGACGAGCCCGGCCAGGCAGGCGTCCACCACCCTCGGGTAGCGCTGGGCGAGGGCGCGAAGTCGGCGCACGCTCCCCAGGCTAGGGCCGCCCGGCGCGCCACGCACCACCCGGCGGCCCACCCCCGCCCCCGGCCCGACCATCGCCTCCACCTCCGGCTCAGGCATCGCGCCGGCGCAGCAGCACGGCCGCGCCCGCCAGGGCCACCGCGACCCAGGCCAGGGACACCGCCGTCCCGGCCGCCGGGCCGAGCACGGGCACGCCGTCGTCCCCCACGTGGTACATGGCCTGCAGCGCCAGCGTCGGCAGGTACGGCAGCACGGTCTCCCGCACCGCCCCGGGCAGCGCCGCGAGGAGCACCGGCGGCAGCAGCACCAGCACCCCGACGTAGACGGGCACCGCGGCCGCGGTGTGCCGCAGCATCGTGCCGATCGCGAGGCCCAGCAGCGCCACCGCGACCGTCGCGGCGGACACCCCCAGGATCGCCCGCACGACCCCGGGATCCCCCAGCGTGATCGGATGGGCGGCGAACGCCTGGTTGGCCAGGAAGGCAAGCAGGGAGGTCACGACCATGAGCGGCCCGGTCGTCACGACCAGGACCGCGGCCTTGGCCCACAGCACCGGCAGCCGCCGCGGCACGGCCGCCAACGTGGCCCCGATCAGCCCGGACCCGTACTCGCCCGTCATGACCAGCGCCCCGAACACGCCGAACACGACCGCGAACACCAGGAACCCGCCCCCGACCGCCTGCGTCACCCCGCCCGGAGCCTCGGCGGCCCCCGAGGCGTTCCAGCCGATCAGCGCCGCCAGCCCGACCAGCAGCTGTGGCACGACCCCCATCACCACCCAGGTGGAGCGCAGCGCGAACAGCTTGGTCCACTCCGCGCGCACGACCCTCCCGAACGTCAGCCCGCTCATCGGATCCCCCTCTCGCTCCGCGTCAGCTCCATGTACGCCTCTTCCAGCGACGCCTGCCGCGGCGTCAGCTCGTGCAGCGCCAGCCCCTCGCGGGCGGCCAGCGCGCTGATCGCCTCCCCGGCCAGCCCGCCCACCTCGAGCACGCCCGCCTCGGCACTGGTGGTCACCGAGGCTCCGTGCCGTACCAGCAGATCCCGCAGCTCCGCGGCGCGCGGGCAGCGGACCAGCACCGCGTCCGTCCCGGCCCGCGCGATCAGTTCGGCCACGGAGGTCTCCGCCAGCAGCCGCCCCCGGCCGATGATCACGAGCTGCCGCGCCGTCAGCGCCATCTCGCTCATCAGGTGGCTGGACACCAGCACGGTGCGCCCCTCGTCGGCCAGCGACCGCAGCAGGGTGCGCACCCACAGCACCCCGTCGGGGTCGAGCCCGTTCACCGGCTCGTCCATGATCACCACCGACGGGTCCCCGAGCAGCGCCGCCGCGACCCCGAGCCGCCGCCGCATGCCCAGCGAGAACTCGCCCACCCGCCGCCCCGCCACCGAGGACAGCCCCGCCAGCTCGAGCACCTCGACCACCCGGGCGGGCGCGATCCCGTGCGTGCGGGCCGGCGCCAGCAGGTGCTGGTACGCCGTGCGGCCCCCGTGCGCCGGCGTGACCTCCATCAGCGCCCCGACCTGCCGGAGCGGGTCGGGGTGTTCGGCGTAGGGCCGGCCGTTGACGGTCGCGGCCCCGGCGCTGGGCCGGTGCAGCCCCAGGATGACGCGCATGGTGGTGGACTTGCCCGCGCCGTTGGGGCCGAGGAACCCGGTCACCTGGCCGGGCCGTACCGTGAAGGACAGATCGCGTACGGCGGTGACGCCGCCGTACCGCTTGGTGAGCTCCCGTACCTCGATCATGCCTTCGACGCTAGAAGAGGGCCCTTCGGCGGACGACCGACCAGAGGCTGAACCCCGAGGCCCCGGATCTCCGCCGGAAGTCGGGCCCGTTCCGCTCACAGCAGCAGCGTCAGGCCGCCGATCGTGTAGCAGACCATGAGGACGAACAGCGGGATCTGGCCCGCGACCGCGCGGCCGGGCGGCAGGAGGCGGACGGAGCGGTCGTGGGCGGCCACCACCCCCACCACGTGGCCGATCACGATGGCCAGCACCTGGACGACGGCGATCGTGGCGGGTTCGACGGCGTTCGGGTCGGGCTGGGCGGCCACGCCGAGCGCCAGGAGGAGGCCGTGCCGGCCCTCGATGACCAGGAGGGAGAAGTAGTGGGCGATGAGATAACCGGTGGCGATCGGCACCAGCGAGTGGGCGAAGCGGGCGGTCAGCCCTCTGGTGCCGCCGATCAGTCCGGCCGCGCCGAGGCAGGCGGCGTACAGGAGGGCCACCCCCGCGACGGTGGCCAGCAGGCCGAGCGTGCCCAGCCCGGTGCGGCCGAGCGGGCCTGACTGGAGGGCGTTCACCCAGGCTGGGGTGCCGGAGAAGCCGTCGTACGCGGTGCCGCCGAGCAGGACGCAGACGGTGGCGACCAGGCCGGGGGCGGGCTGGATGGCGTCGAGGCCGTCGAAGGGGCTGCGCAGGACGCGGTCGCCGTTCGCCTTTCTGCCGAGGGGTGACAGGTGGCCGATGAGGGTCGAGTACACCTCGAACGGGTCACCGCGTTCCAGCCAGGCGTGGCCGTAGACCAGGGTGCCCGCGAGCTGGGTGGACGCGTACAGGGCGCAGAAGGTCAGCAGCGTGAGCGGGGCCGCAGGCTCGGGGGCGACCAGCTCCGTCCAGGTGAACGCGAGCAGCCCCGCGGCGGCGGGCCAGTAGCCGAGCCCGCGTGGGAGCGGGCGCCGGGGCCGGTCGGGCAGCAGCCGGAACGGGCTCAGCGCCCGCCACACCGGGCCGAACAGCAGCGACGCCGGGACCAGACCCACCCAGAAGAGCACATACACCAGGTACGGCCCTGCGTTCCCGTCCGCGGGACCCGCCACGAGCCGGCCGATCGTGTAGGCGGCGAGGACAAGGGTCAGCACGCGCGCCGGGCGGTCCGGCAAGCGCAATGGGATCACCAGGCCCGCCCGGTCGCCGCGGAAACGGGAGTCGGCCCAGAGCAGCCCGAGCGCCAGGAACGAGACGACGAGCGCCGCGAAAGCGCCCGCGTAGGCGTAGAAGAGCGGGATCGGCAGGTCGCCGCGCGTACCGATCCCGTGCGCGAGGACCCCCGCCGTCACCGGACCGCCAGTTGCGTGAGGACCAGCTTGCTCCTGTGGGTCTCCACCTCGAACACCCCAGTCAGGCCGGCCGTGAAGCGCACGGTCGCGGGCACCCCCGGCCGCAGCTCGGCCTCGATGTCGTAGCCGTGAACGTGCAGCTCGTCGGCGACGTCGCTGGTCACCGTGATGCTGACCTGCCGGCCCTTGGCCACCTCCAGCCAGCCCGGCGGCGGGCTCACCTGGCCGCGGGCGACGGTGATCACGGCGTCCGCCTGCCCGCTCGGCGCCACCGTGGCCACCTCGTGGCTGTTGCCCGGATTGTGGTGGGTCTCCGACAGCGGCCCGCACGCCGTGACGAGCCAGCCCGCCAGCACGCACCCGGCCATGCGGACGAACCCGCTCACGCGCTCACCTCGGCCTCGGCGGGCGTCTCCCGCGCGGTGCCCCTGCGCCGCGGCGCCAGCACCACGACCGCGCAGAGCACCCAGAGCCCGGTCAGCAGCCCCCGGATCCACCCCGGCCCCAGCGGGACGACAGGGATCAGGTACACCAGCCGGTCGAAGGCGTCGGCGCAGGCCAGCAGTCCCACCACGATCGTGAGCAGGCCGAACGCCGGCCGCCTGCCCCGCAGGGCCGCACCCAGGCAGAGCCACCACGCCCCCATGAGCAGCAGCGCGGCCCCGGCCTGCGACGTGCTGTCCACGGCCGCCGCCAGCACGTCGAGCACGAGCCCGGCGGCCCCGGCGACGCTCCCGGCCACGACCAGCCGGTGCCGGCGCCGGACGATCGCCGTCACCGCGGGCGCCACGCCGTTCCCCGACCGGCCGTCGCCGCCGTGCCGGCGCGCGCCCCGCCGCGAACGCCACCAGAACAGCCCCAGCAGCAGCCCGAGCACCGCCGACCCGCCGAGGGCGAGCTGCGCCTCCACCTTGCCGAGCCCCGAGGCGCCGAACCAGTCGCACCCGGCCGGCAGGCGGGCCTGCGAGGCGCTGAAGTCCGCGCACAGGTACAGCTTGATCAGCTTCACGGGCTCGGCCAGCAGGCGGGTCGCGCCGCCCGACAGCGCGGGCGCCGTGGCGGCGCAGACCGGCAGGACGGCGGGCGACGACGCGCCCGTGTCCCCCTGCCAGCAGTTGCCGGTGCCCTGACCGTCCCACCACACGTCCAGCCCGTTGGGCCGCCGCTCGCCCGTCGGGCTCACGCCGAACACGTTGCCCTCGTAGCGGTTGTAGTCGGAGGTGTCGGCCTGCTTGGCCAGGTCGTTCTCGCCCCTGATGAACGCGGGCACCCCGAACAGGTGGAAGGCCGCCCGCCGATGGCCCCAGACGCGGTTGTTCCTGAAGACGTTGTAGTTGCCGCCCGCGACCAGGATGCCCGTCCCCGGGGGCACGCCCACCTGCGAGCACACCACCCCCCGCTCGTAGCCGCGTTCGGCCGGGGGTTTGGCGCAGGTGCCGTCGCGGGTGTAGCGGTAGTAGTCGCGATTGTTGTCGTAGATCTTGTTGTTCTCGAACTTGGCGTGGTTCTGCGGCAGTCCGGGGTGCGAGGGCCAGAGGCTGTCCATCGTGGCGCCGACCATGTTGTCGTAGAACTCGTTGTCGTGCACCCACATCGAGTCGCCGGCGGTGCCCGAGTAGCCGAGCGCGTTGTCGTGGCTCTTGCAGCGGCGGATCTCGATGGCGTACCTGGGGACGTCGTGGCCGCGGCCGTCGTTGAGGTTGGAGGCGCTGCCCGGGTAGAGGCCGCCGTCGCCGTTCCCGTACGCCTCACAGTCGGTGTAGAGCCCGTGGTCGCTGGCGAAGGTGAGGAAGCCGTACTCGTCGTTCCAGCGGGTGAGGACGCGGTCGATGACGAAACCGTCGGTTTCGAGCACGTACAGGGAGTTGAACGTGGTGCGCTGGGCGGTGAAGTTCCGGAAGTAGATGCCATTGGTACGGTCGGCGCGGACGGCGTTGAGCTTGCGGTACTCCGCGTCGATCACGACGTCGAGCGGATCGGCTCCGGTGCCCTCGATCTGCAGGTCCTTCTTGCCGAGGATGGCGACGAGGTTCTGGTTGTGGGGGCACTGACGCTGCTGTTCGAAGGAGAGGATCTGGTAGCCCCACGTTGACCATCGGGCGGGGAGCTGGGCGCAGGCGCCGGTGGGGGCGGGCTGGCTGGGTTCCTCGCGGTAGAGTCCGGGGAGAATGGCGATCGTCATTCCGGGGCGGTCGACCTGGTCGACGGCTTCTTGGAGGTGCCTAACCCCTTTTTGCTGACATTTCGCGAAAAGGTCTAGGTTGCGGGCTTTGAGCTCCCCCGGAAATTTCGCGATTCGACGCTCAAAGTCGGCTTTATCCGTCTTGCACACCAGCAGATCCGGCTCCCCGGACCGCAGCACCGGCACCGTCCCCGTACCATCAGGCAGCGTCACCGGACGCTCCTCATGGGCGAAAGCGGTGCCGCCGGATAACAGCAGACCTGACGTGAGCACGACGATTGTCGCGATTTTTCGCATGGGGGGCATGGCCGCGAGATTAGAACAATGCTCACGTTCTGCCTAGGCCAAAACGATCACACCTACGGACCCCCGTTGCCACAAACCCACCTGAGGCAAAGCCCGGCGGGGGCGGCGCTAACACGCCCCCGCCGGGAGTCATCATCCCCGAGGTCCCGTACCTCCGAAAACGGCACTCACGCCATCATCCGAAGGACACGGCACAGGCCCGGGACATGCGCAGGTGGCCGCCGTCTGCCGTCAGGGGGCCATTCCCGCCAGCGCCACGTCCACGACGCGTTCGGCGAGATCCACGTCGAGGTCACCGGCCGGACCCCACTTGGTGAACCAGAGCATGGTGCCGGTGAGAACGGCCATGCCCATCGAGACGTCCAGGTCGGCGCGGAGCTCGCCGTTGGCGATGCCGCGCTCGATCACCGCGCGCATCGCCTGCCTCCGAGGCTCGATGGCCCGCTTCATGAACCGGTCCATCAACTGCGGATACCGATCGGCCTCGCTCATGGCGATCTTCATCACGCAGCGGTTGCGGGCCACACCCGACTCGCTGCGCATCGCGTCGAGCAGGGAGATCAGGTCGTCACGCACCGACGTACCGGTGAGCGACGGCACCGGGGCCTTGAGCGTGGCGAGGGCGTCGACGACCAGGTCCTCCTTGTTGGACCAGCGCCGATAGATCGTCGTCTTGCCGACACCCGCCCTCGACGCGATGGCCTCGATGGACAGATCGGAGACGCCCATGCCCTCGCCGATCAGATCGAGGGTGGCCTCGATGATCGCCTTCTCGGCCTTCTCGCTACGCGGACGCCCCGCCGGACGGGCAGTCCCTGATTCCTGGATCGTCATCGCTGCCTCACCGTATATCTACATGCGTCGTTCTTGTGAGAAGGGGAGGAGACGCGGAACGACTGGGCACGTCGATCTCCCGCTTTCGTCGGTGCCGCCCGGTAGGTTGCTCGGCATGTCCCGCTATCGCCTGCAGCCCACGCCTTCCCAGGAAGTGGCGTTGCTGGACCATTGCGGGCACGCTCGATTCGTGTGGAACCTGGCCGTCGAGCAGCACACCCACTGGCGGCCGGGTCGCAAGAGCGCACCCGGTTTCGCCGAGCAGTGCCGCCAGCTGACCCAGGCCCGCGTGGAGTTCGCCTGGCTGCGAGCGGGCTCGGTCATCGTCCAGCAGCAGGCGCTGAAAGACTTCGCCCAGGCGGTGGCGCGATTCTTCGCCGGCACCCACCGTAGACCGACCTGGCGCAGGCGTGGCCGTGGCGAAGGGTTCCGGATCGTCGCCGTGCGGGCGAGTGATGTGCGGCGCTTGTCCCGAAACCTCGGTGAGGTCAAGGTGCCCAAGGTGGGATGGGTACGTTTTCGCTGGTCCCGCTCCATACCGGAAGGCGTGAAGTCCTACCGGATCACCCGCGACGCCGCCGGACGCTGGCATGTCGCTTTCGCCGCGATCCCCGTGCCGATCCCCGCACCGGGCACCGGTGAAGCAGTCGGCGTGGACCGCGGCGTGGCCGTGTCTGCGGCGCTGTCCACCGGCCAGTTGCTCACCGCGCCCGGTCTGCGAGACGCGGACAAGGTGCGGCTTCGACGGCTGCTGCGCAAGCTCGCCCGCGCCAGGCGCGGCTCGGCCCGGCGTACCCGAGTCAAACGAGCGATTGCCACGTTGAAGGCGCGTGAGAGGGATCGGCGCAAGGACTGGGTGGAGAAGACCAGCACCGATCTGGCACGCCGCTTCGATGTGATCGCCGTCGAGGACCTGAAAATCCGCAACATGACCCGGTCGGCCAAAGGCACCCTGCGCATGCCTGGCAGGAACGTTGCCCAGAAAGCCGGGCTGAACCGGTCGATCCTCGCGGCGGGCTGGGGACAGCTGGTCGAGCGGCTGGAGCAGAAGGCGCGGAGCCGGGTGGTGAGGGTCAACCCCGCGTACACGAGCCAGCGGTGCTCGGCGTGCGGGATCGTGGACGCGAAGGCGCGCGAGAGCCAAGCCGTCTTCCGCTGCCGATCCTGCGGATACGCCGGTAACGCCGACGTGAACGCGGCCAGGAATATCAAGCTGGCGGCAGGGCATGCCGTGACCGCGCGGAAAGGGCCACGGGTTGCCGGGCCGGTGCACCGCGAACCTCAACCTGTCCTCCTCTCCGCGTGAGATGGGTTGGAATCCCCCGCCTACCGTTCCAGACGGGGGAGGATGTCAAACTACAGCCGGTTCTTTCTGTTCCGCCTGCGAGACTGGGCGCGTCTTGCCCGGCATCCACTTCGCCACCACTGCGACGCCGACCAGCGCGATCACCGCCGACACCAGCGCCGTCACGTGCATGCCGTCGACGAACGCGACGAACGCGGGCTTGATCAGCGCCTGGCCCCTCTCGCCGAGCGCCTGGGCGACGCCCATCGTCTGCACGATCGACTCGCCCGCGGTGTGCTGGACGTCGGCGGGCAGGCCGGCCAGCGCGGGCGTGATCTCGCCGCGGTAGTTGGACGACAGCACCGAGCCGAGCACGGCCACGCCGAGCGCGCCGGCGACCTGGCGGACGGTGTTGCTCATGGCCGAGCCGACGCCGGCCTTCTCCCTGGGCAGCGACTCCATGATGGCGGTGGTCGCGGGCGGCATGATGTTCGCCATCGCGGCGCCCTGGACGAAGAAGATGACCTCGATCAGCACGATCGGGGTGTCCTGGCCCATGAGCGCGTAGCTGGCCAGGGCCGCCGTCACCACGATCATGCTCACGGTGGCCGACAGCTTGGCGCCGAACCGCTCGTTCACCCGCTGGCTGAGCGGCGCGAAGATGAGCTGCGCGGCGGCGAACGGGATCATCAGCGCCCCCGCCTGCACCGGCGAGAAGCCCAGCACGGTCTGCAGGTAGAAGGTCAGGAAGAACATCCCGCCCATCATCGCGAAGAAGACGATGCCCATCATGCCGATGGCCGAGCTGAAGCGGACGTTGCCGAAGTTGCGGACGTCGAAGATGGGGTGGTCGATGCGCCGCTCCCACCACACGAACGCACCCAGCACCACCAGCCCGAACAGCGTCGGCACCAGGACCTCCGCGCTGAAGACGGTGCCGAGGCCGCCGCCGCGGATGATGCCGTACACCACGGCCACCAACCCGATGATCGACAGCAGCACACCGACCGGGTCCAGCCTGGACGGCTTCGGGTCACGCGACTCCGGTACGAGGGTCGCGATGAGGATCATGGCGATGATCACGATCGGCACGTTGATCAGGAAGACCGAGCCCCACCAGAAGTGCTGGATCAGCAGGCCACCCGTGATCGGCCCGATCGCCACCGCGAGACCCACACCACCGGCCCACACGCCGATCGCCTTGCCCCGCTCACCGGGCGGGAAGACATTGGAGATGATCGCCAGGGTGGCCGGCATGATCGCCGCCCCGCCGATGCCCATCGCCGCCCTCGCCAGGATCAACTGCATCGGATCCTGCGAGTAGGCGCTGGCGAGCGAGGCCAGGCCGAACAGCGCCATGCCGATGAACAACATCCGCTTGCGCCCTGTTCGGTCGCCGATCACCCCGAACGTGAACAGCAACCCGGCGAACACCAGCGTGTAGGAGTTGATCGCCCACTCCAGCTCGCTCTGCGTCGCCCCCAAGCCGACCGTCTTGTCGGCGATGGTCTTCATCGCCACGTTGAGGATGGTGTTGTCCAGCACGACGGCCAGCAGGCTGAACACCAGCACGCCGAGGATCCCCCATCGGCGTGGATGGCCCGCGTTCGGGTCCACTACTACGTCTCTCACGAAGAGCCCCCCAATTTCGATACGTACGAGTTTCGCAACGACACCGTATCGCAAGCTATTCCGATACGCAACGGTCCCGTTTCGTAAACCCTGGGTTAACTCTCGCCAACGCTCGCGAGCCGAGGTGCTGACCGCGGTCGGCCGCCGCTTCGGGATCATCTTCGCCCAGCCGTCTCCCGCTCTCTCCGGCCATCTCCGGTCGTCCTCGCTCTTGCCGCCAGCAAGGAAGCGCGCCCAAGACCTCGGCCGCGGTCACAGCCAGCGCCCACGGCCGTAGTGCTCCCGCCGGGCGCTGACTGTGACCGCCGGAGCGCTACGGCCGCATCACCACGCACCCATCCCCCACACCACCGCGCGGCCCCGGACGGCTGCCGTCCGACGCGATGGCGAGCCGACTCGGTGCCAGCGGGCGCGTGAAGCAACTGGCCATCGTGTTCTCAGGCCGCCGCGCGAGCCGCCGACGATCACCCGTCCCCCGCGCCGCCACGCCCCGGTCGGAGGACCACCGGCCGTCGGCTTTAGGAGCCGCCGATCGCCGGGGCGCTGCTGGCCACCGGCTTAAGGAGCCTCGGCTGGTGCTGGAGTGGGCTCGGTGAGGGTCGAAGGGGGCGAGGCCGACGGGGTCTGGGTGGAGGTTGAGAGGGGGTCGGCGGGGCGGCGGGGCCAGAAGGGGGCGGCGGCGAGCACCATGGCCACTCCCACCAGGCCCGCGAGCACGAACGCCCACGTCGGCCCGCTTGCGTCGATCACGGCGCCCGCGATGGGGGCCGAGCTCGCTCCGCCGATCAGCAGGGCCGTGCCGTGGAAGCCCATCGCCTCGCCTCGCGCCGCGGCGGGCACCCACCGGGAGAGCACGTCGACCGTGGCCGACAGTGCCGGCGCGCAGAGGAGGCCTGCCGGGAGGAGCATCACGACCAGCCATTGCCAGCTGCTCACCAGGCTGACCGGGATCGTGAGCAGGCCCATGGAGGCGATGAGCACCAAGGGTGAGAAGCCACGTGACAGCCCGCCGTACACGAAGCCGCCGATCAGGGAGTAAACGCACCAGATGGCGACGGCGAGGCCGACCCACTGGGTCTGGCCGGCGTTGTTCATGGTCGCGATCAGGGACAGCTCCGTGGCCGTGAGCACGAACGTGGCCGCCGCCGCCGTCCCGAGCAACGCCACGAACCCGGGCGTCAGCCACTGCCGCCTGGACACCTTGATCGACTGCGCCTCGAGCTCGTCGGGCGATCGGGTGGGCGGATTGAGCATGAACATGCCCAGGCCCGCCGCCGCCGTGGCGACTCCGATGATCGTCATCGTCACCCTGCTGTCCAGCGTCGTCAGCCCGGCCACCGCGAGAGCGGGACCGGCCATGTACGCCAGCTCGACCAGCATGGAGTCGAGCGCGAACGCGCTGCGCCGCTGGGAGACCGGCACCATGGCGGCCAGACACTGCCTGGTCACGCTGAACACCGGCAACGCCAGCAGCCCCGCCACCGCCGCCGTCCCGATCAGGGCAGGGAACGGCAGCGCCCACGCACACGCCCAGAACACCGCCTGCGCCACGGTCGTGACCATGACCACAGGACGTAACCCGTGCTTGTCGACGAACCTCCCCGACAACGGCGAGCCGATCGCCATGCCGATGGTGTTGGCCATGGTGACCAGCCCCGCCTTGCCGTAGCCCAGGTCGAGCGCCATGGCCACGTGCAGGGTGAGCGTCATCCCCATGGCCGTGGACGGAACCCGCGCCAGCAGCCCCATCAGCAGCAACGCGGGAACGCCCGGAATCTTGACCAGTCGTCGGTAAGGGGCGAGAGCCATGTCGTTTCAACCTCCGCGCTGATTCTCGCAAGAGGCACCGACAGTTTCGCCACAGGTTTTTCGGCACGTGACAGCGCGTGCCATCATCGGAAGAGTCCGGGGACGCCACTGGGGCGCCTCGAGACGTTTCTGGAGGGTTCACACATGTCCTCTTCAACCACACTGTACGGGGGCGTCTCCGGGCGCCGGGTCACCGTTCGCGACCTCACCGCCGCCAAGGAGCGCGGAGAGCGGTGGCCCATGGTCACCGCCTACGACGCGATGACGGCCAGGGTCTTCGACGACGCGGGCATCCCCGTTCTGCTGGTGGGCGACTCGGCGGCCATGGTCGTCTACGGGTACGACTCCACGCTGCCCGTCACGGTCGACGACCTCCTGCCCCTGACGGCGGCCGTGGTGCGCGGCTCGTCCCGGGCGCTGGTGGTCGCGGATCTGCCGTTCGGGTCGTACCAGTCCTCACCTCAGCAGGCGCTGGAGTCGGCCGCGCGCTTCATGAAGGAGGCCGGGGCGCATGCCGTCAAGCTGGAGGGCGGCCGCCGGGTCGTCCCGCAGGTGGAGGCGCTGGTGTCGGCCGGTGTCCCGGTCATGGCCCACCTCGGGCTGACCCCGCAGTCGGTCAACGTCCTGGGCGGCTACCGCGTTCAGGGGCGCGGCCAATCGGGCGACGAGCTCATGGCGGACGCCAAGGACCTGGAACGGGCGGGGGCGTTCTCGGTGGTGCTCGAATGCGTGCCGGCGGATCTGGCGGAGCGGGTGACGGCGTCGCTGACGATCCCCACCATCGGCATCGGCGCGGGCGCGGGGACGGACGCGCAGGTTCTGGTGTGGCAGGACCTGATGGGGCTCACCCCGCGTCCCGCCCGGTTCGTCAAGCGCTACGCGGACCTGGCCGCCGAGATGGATCGCGCCGTCCGCGCCTTCGCCGCCGACGTGACTGCGGGCGCCTTCCCGGCTGCTGAGCACACGTACAACTGACGGCGGCCCGACGACACGCCCCCTACTCGGCGGTACGGCCGCCTGCGACGGGATGACCACTGAGGTTGCCACCGCTACTGGGCTGCTGTTCCGAGCGCGCGGATTCTGGGCCGTGGGTCCAGCTCCGCGCTGCGGGGCACACGCGTCAGGCGACGAGGCTCAGGCCCGGCGTCGAAGGGCTCGGGCGCGGCGTGAGGCGACGCCGCGCCCGTCCGCTGGGCACAGGGCGGCGCCGCGTCCGACGCTGGGCATGAGGTGGGGGAGGTGGTCAGGGGGTGAGGGTGCCGGGGTCGGTGTTGGAGCCGCACAGCACCACGGCCACCCGCTCCCCCGGAGCCGGCGTGTACGCGCCCGACAGCAGCGCGGCGTACGCCGTCGCGCCCGCGGGCTCGGCCGCCACCCGGTGACGGGCCCAGAGGGTACGCCGGGCCTCCACGATCGCCTCGTCGGTCACCAGCACGCTCTCCACCCGAGGTGAGGACAGGACCTCGAACGCGATGGTGCCGATCTTGGTGGCGCCCAGCGCGTCGGCGGCCACCCCGCTCACCTCGACGGGCACCGGGTGTCCCGCGCGCAGCGCCTCGTGGAGGGTGGGGATCCGCTCGGGCTCGACCGCGATGATCCGCGGCCCGGAGCCGGCCGTCACAGCAGAGCCGGGCGCCGGAGCGGAGCCGGGCGATGCAGGAGAGCCGGGCGTCACACCGGAGCCAGGCACCGGAGCGGAGCCGGGTGTCGGGGTGGGTGGGGTTGCGGGCGGGTGGCCCGGCGAAGGGCTCGGGCCGGAGGTGCCGATGGTGATGCCGGCGGCGAAGCCGCCCCCGCCGACGGCGACCACCACCGTGTCCACGCCACCCGTCTGCTCGACGATCTCCAGCCCCGTGGTCCCCTGCCCCGCCACCACCTCAGCCTGGTCGTACGCGTGCACCGCCAACGCCCCCGTCTCCGCGGCCCGCTTGGCGGCGGCCTCGGCGGCCTCCGAGTAGATGGCCCCGGTCTGCGTGATGTGGGCCCCCAGCGCCTCGAGCCCGGCGACCTTCACCGGGCTCGTCACCTCGGGCACGAAGATCTCCGCCCGCACCCCCAGGACCCGCGCCGCATAGGCGACGGCCAGCCCGTGGTTGCCGCCGCTGGCGGCGATCACCCCGCTGGGCGGCAGCTCGCCCGCCGACAGCATCCGGTTGAAGGCCCCGCGGACCTTGAACGACCCCGAATGCTGCAGCAGCTCCAGCTTGAAGAAGACGCCGGGCGAGACCTCCAGCACCGGCGTACGCAGCACGAGCCCGTCGATACGACTGGCCGCCGCCAGTACATCCGAGTAATCCACACAGGCCACTATGCCAGCGCCTGCGCCACGTCGGCCCACAGGTCCTCGGGGTGCTCGATGCCCACGGCGATGCGTACGGTGCCCTCGCCGATCCCGTGCCTGGCCAGCTCCCCGGCGCTGAGCGAGCGGTGGGACGTCGTCGCCGGATGCATGACGAGCGTCTCCACGCCGCCCAGCGACGGGGCGAGGAGCATGAGGCGTACGGAGCTCATGAACCTCTCCCCCGCCGCCCGCCCGCCGGCGAGGTCGAACGAGAGCACCCCGCCGAAGTCGGACAGCAGCTTCCCGGCCAGCTCGTGGGAGGGATGCGTGGCCAGGCCCGGCCAGTGCACCGCGGTGATGGCGGGGTGGGAGGCCAGGCGGGTGGCGAGGAGGCGGGCGTTGGAGCAGTGGCGTTCCATGCGCAGGGCGAGGGTCTGCAGCCCCCGCAGCGACAGCCAGGCGGCGAAGGGGTCGGCGGAGGCGCCCAGTTCGATCGCGAAGTGCCAGACCTTCTCGTAGAGCTCGGTGGAGGCGAAGACGGCGAGCCCTCCCACCACGTCGGTGTGCCCGGACAGGTACTTGGTGGTGGAGTGTACGACGATGTCCGCCCCGTGCTCGATGGGCCGGCAGAGCAGGGCCGTGGCGAACGTGTTGTCCACCACGGACACGATCCCCAGCTCGCGGGCCGCCGCGCACATCCCCGGCAGGTCGGCGACCAGCGTCATCGGGTTGCTGATCGTCTCCAGGTAGACGAGCCGGGTCTCCGGGCGGACGGCGGCGCGCAGGGCGGCGGGGTCGTTCTCGGGCACGTACGTCACCGTGATCCCGAACCTGCCCACCAGGTCGTTGATCATGGCGGCGGTCCCGCCGTACAGGGACTTCTGCGCGATGAGGTGGTCGCCGGGCTTGAGCAGGCCGAGCAGGACGGTGTTGATCGCGCCCATGCCCGAGCCCGTGGCGACGGCCCCCACCCCGCCCTCCAGCCCGGAGACGGCCTCCTCCAGGGAGCGGACGGTGGGGTTGGTGTAGCGCCCGTACACGAACGGCCCGTCGGCCCGCCCCATCGCGTCGGCCATCACGGCGGGGTCGTCGAAGACGAATCCGGAGGTCTGGTAGATCGGCACGGTGATCGGCCGGCTGCCCTCGATGACGGGCTGCGGCACGTGAACGGTGCGCGTCTCGGGGCGGAGCTCAGAGGGATGAGAATCGGTCATGCGTCAAGGATCGCCCGCGAAACGGTCCGGCATCAGAGCCAATCCGGCAGAATTGGTCCATGAATGGGGCCAATCTCGCCGACGGCGACCTCGTCGATCTCCTGGGCCGCTGGGCGTCGGGCCGCGGCCCGCTCTACCTGCTGCTCGCGGCCCGGCTGCGGGCGCTCATCGACGACGGCGTGCTGCCGCCGGACCGGGCGCTCCCGCCGGACCGGGTGCTGGCCAAGCGGCTCGCGGTGGGCCGGGGCACCGTGGTCGCCGCGTACGACCTGCTGCAGCAGGAGGGACGCGTGGTGCGCCGCCAGGGCAGCGGCACCCGGGTGGCCGCGCTCGAGCTGCCCGCGACTCGCGCCGCCGACGGCGTGCCGACCAATCCGCTCCTGCTCCACATCCTGCACCCGCCGGACGGCGTGCAGCTCCTGACGTGCGCCGCGCCGGACGACATGCCGGCCGCGATGTTCGAAGCGTACGAGGAGGCGGGCGCGCGGCTGGCCGGCACCCGCGACCTGGGCTACCAGCCCGCGGGCAACCCGGCCCTGCGTGCCGCGCTGGCCGCCTACTACACCGGCCGCGGCGTGCCGACGACGGCCGAGGAGATCATGGTGACGACGGGCGCCCAACAGGCGCTCACCCTGCTCACCGGGCTGCTGGTGGCCCCCGGCGACACCGTGCTGACCGAGGCGCCGACGTACCCGGGGGCGCTGGAGGTGTTCCGGCACGCCGCCGCCGTCGTCCGGCCCGGGACGGCGGAGGACCTGCGCGAACGCCCCGCGCTGGCCTACTTCGTCCCCACCAGCCGCAACCCGGACGGCGCGGTCATGGACACCCCGGCCCGCCGGCGGCTGGCCGCGCTGGCCGCCGAGCACGACGTGCCGCTGATCGACGACGAGGTGTGCGCCGAGCTCTGCTTCACGGGCGAGACGCCGCCGCCGCTGGCGTCGTTCGAGCGGGGGGAGCACCTCATCACCGTCGGCTCGCTGAGCAAGCTCGTCTGGGGCGGGCTGCGGGTCGGGTGGATCCGCGCGGCGGCTCCGCTGGTGTCGCGGCTGGCCAGGCTGCGGGCCGTGCTCGACCTCGGGGGCGAGGTCTTCAGCCAGCTGGCCGCCGTCGCGCTGCTGCGCCGCCTGGAGGAGGTACGGGCGGCGCGCGTGCGCACGTTGCGCCGGCGCCACGACCACCTGTGCGCGGAGCTGCGCGAACGGCTGCCGTCGTGGGAGTTCGAGCCCGCGCTCGGCGGCCAGACCATCTGGGTACGGATCCCGCAAGGCGACGTGGACTCCTTCGCCCAGGTGGCGCTCAGGCACGGGGTCGCGGTGCCGCCGGGGAGATCGTTCGACCCGCTGGGCGGGCACGCCGACCGCATGCGCCTGCACTTCCTGTTCCCCGAGGACGAGCTTTCGCGAGCGGTGAACAACCTGGCCGTGGCCTGGGCGTTCTTCGACGGCACCGATCGCCCGGTGTCCCGGCACACCCTCGTGGTCTGACAGGGTGGGCCTATGCAGACGACCTTCGTACTCGTGCACAGCCCTTCCGTCGGGCCCTCGACCTGGGCTGCCGTGGCCGAGTCGCTGGAACGCCGCGGACACGCGGCCGTGGTGCCCGACCTGACCGGCGTGGCGACGGGCGGCGCGCCGTACTGGCCACGGGTGGTCGAGGCGGTGCGCGCGGTCACCCCTGACACGCCGGTCGTGCTGGCCGCGCACAGCAACGCCGGCTTCTTCCTGCCGCTGATCAAGGAGGGGCTTGGCGAGCGGGTGGTGGCGTGTGTCTTCGCCGACGCGCACATCCCGCCGCGCGAAGGGCTGATCAAGGTCGCGGAGGAGAGCTTCCTGCCGTTCCTGCACGACCTGGCCGGGCCCGACGGCGTGCTGCCGCGCTGGACCGACTGGTGGGACGAGGAGGACGTGGTGGCCATGCTGCCCGACCCCGCCGTGCGCATCAAGGTGGCGGCGGAGCAGCCGCGGCTGCCGCTCGACTACTACACCCAGCCCATCCCCGTGCCCGCCGGGTGGGACGAGGTCAGGTGCTCGTGCCTGTGGTTCGGCCCGCCGTACGAGGAGGTCGCCGAGGAGGCGGGGCGGCGGGGCTGGCCCGTGGTCCGCGTGCCCGGCCAGCACCTGCACCAGCTCGTCGACCCCGAGGGCGTCACGGACGCGCTGCTCAAGCTCTCGCGCAAGTCGTGAATTCTTCACTGTCGCCCCGCGATCGCCCCGGAAACACTCGTACGCATGACAGCGATCGAAGTGACCGGGCTCAGGAAGAGCCACCAGGGGTTCGAGGCGGTGAAGGGCATCTCGTTCGAGGTGGCGCAGGGGCAGATCTTCGCGCTCCTCGGCAGGAACGGCGCGGGCAAGACCACCACGGTCGAGGTGCTGGCGGGCTTCCAGCGGGCTGACGGCGGGACCGTGCGCGTGCTCGGCCTCGACCCGTACACCGACCGCGCGGCCGTCAGGCAGCGCACCGGGATCATGCTGCAGGAGGCCGGGTTCTTCCCTGACCTGACGGTGGCCCAGACCGTCGACACCTGGCGCGACTTCACCGCCGCGCCCCGTCCCCGCGACGAGGCGCTGGAGCTGGCCGGGCTGGCGGACAGGCGGGGCACCAAGGTGCGCCAGCTGTCCGGCGGCGAGAAGCGCCGGCTCGACCTGGCCCTGGCCCTGCTGGGCCGCCCCGACGTGCTGTTCCTCGACGAGCCGACCACCGGCATGGACCCCGAGGCCCGCAGGAACACCTGGACCGTCGTCCGCGACCTGGCCAGGCAGGGCACCACGATCCTGCTGACCACGCACTACCTGGAGGAGGCGCAGCGCCTGGCCTCGGCCATGGCCATCCTGGACGCGGGCGAGATCGTCGCGTCCGGGGACATGGCCGAGACCCTCGCCGCCCGGTCGGGGCGGGTGGCGTTCCGGCTGCCCGCGGACGTCGACCCGGCCGAGCTGCCGCTGCCCGTCACCCTGGACGGCGAGACGGCCGTCTGCCGCGCCGACGACCCCGACCTGGCCGCGCAGACGCTGCTGACCTGGGCGGCCGGGCGCGGCCTGCGCCTGTCGGGCCTGGAGGTCCGCGCCGCCACCCTCGAAGACCTCTTCCTGGAGAGCGCCCGATGAGCCTGACCGCCACCTACCGCCTCGGCACGCGCCTGTTCTGGCGGGACAGGTCCATGCTGTTCGCCTCCGTGGTGACCCCTGTCGGGCTGGCCGTGGGGATGCCGCTGCTCATGAGGAACGTGGTCGGTCCCTCGGCCGCCGCCGCGATCTTCCAGAGCACGATCTCGGTGCTGCTGGCGATCACCGCGTTCATGAACGTCGCCGTCGCCCTGGCCACCCGCCGCGACCAGCTCGTGCTCAAGCGCCTGCGGGCGAGCCGGCTGACGGACGGGCAGATCCTGCTCGGCCAGATCGCCAGCACGGCCACGCAGACCATTGCCATGATCGCGCTGAGCACGGTGGCCGTGCGGGTCGTGGCCGGCGTCCCGTTCCCGGAGGACCCGCTGGGGTTCGCCGCGATCACGGTGGCGGGGTCGGCGGTGCTGTCGCTGCTCGGCGCCGCGTACACGGCCGCCATCCCCCGCGCCGAGCTGGCCGCCGCGTTCACCATGCCCGTCTTCCTGGTGGCGGGGGTCTCCGCGGGCGCGATGGGCCCGATCCCGCTCCCCTCGTGGCTGCGGCCGGCCCTGGACCTGCTGCCCGCCAGCGCCGTCGTGAACGCCGTCAAGACCGGCGACCTGGCCGTGCCCGCCCTGGTCCTGGCCGCCTGGACGGTCGTCGGGCTCGTCGCGCTCCGGCTGTGGTTCCGCTGGGAACCGCGCCGATCGTAAGGATAATCACCCCGTGGTCTCCTCCTCGGCCAGACGGCTCGCGACCGGCCTCATCACCGCCGTCTCGGCCGCCTACTCGCTGCTCGCGCTCACCTACTTCCTGCACGGCCCCGGCTACGGCGCCGCGGCCGCGGTCGCCACGATCGCCGTGATCTGCACGCACTACCTGAACATGCGGGCCGGCCTGCGCGGCGAGCGCCCGCCCGCCTACCCGCTCACGATCGTGCTCCAGGCGGTCGTCACGTACCTGCCCGACCTGCTGCCCGGCGGCATGTCGGGGGTGACGGCTCCGATGCTGGCCGGAACGCTGCTGGTGTTCCTGCCGCTGGGCTGGGGCGGCGCGCTGGTGGTGCTGATGATGCTGTACGAGGGCACGGCGCTGTGGTGGGGCGGGGTCCCCTACATCGTCGTCCTCTTCTACGTGGTCACCGTGCCGACCACGGGCGCCATGACCTACGCGCTGGTACGGTTCACGCGCGTGGCGGCCGACCTGGAGGAGGCCAGGGCCGAGCTGGCGGACGCGGCGGTGCTCAAGGAGCGCCTGCGCATCTCCCGCGACCTGCACGACGGCCTCGGGCGCAGCCTGACCGCGATCGCGCTCAAGGGAGACCTGGCCTCCCGGCTCATGGAGCGCGACCCGGCCGCCGCCCGGACGGAGGTGGGCGAGCTGGTGCAGGTGGCCAGGGAGGCGGCCCAGGACGTACGCCACGTCGCCAGGGGTTACCGGGCCCTGTCGCTGGCCGGCGAGGTGAACCGGGCGGTGGCGCTGCTGGAGTCGTCGGGGGTCGGCGTGCAGGCGCACCTGGCGGACGTGACGCTGCCGGGCCGCTCGGAGGAGGCGCTGGCGTGGGCCGTACGCGAGGCCGTCACCAACGTCCTGCGCCACAGCCGCGCCACGACCTGCACGATCACCACGTCCTTGAACGGCGGCACGCTCCGGCTGGAGGTGGCCAACGACGGCGTCCTCGCCGAGCCCGGCCCCGACGGAGGGGGCCTCACGGGGCTGGCGGAACGCGCGGCCCAGGCGGGCGGCTCGTGCACCGCGGCCCGGACCGGCGCCGGTGGCTTCCTCCTGGCGATGGAGGTCGCGGCGTGATCAAGGTGCTGCTGGCCGAGGACATGCACATGATCCGCGCCGCCCTCACCGCCCTCCTCCGCCTGGAGCAGGACATCGAGGTGGTCGCGGAGGTGACCCGGGGCGACGAGATCGTGCCCGAAGCCCTGCGGGTGCGGCCCGACGTCGCGGTCGTGGACATCGACCTGCCGGTGGTGGACGGCATCACCGCCGCCGCCACGCTGCTGGAGCGCCTCCCGTCGTGCCGCGTCCTGGTGCTCACGGCCATGGGGCAGCCGGGCCACGTACGCCGGGCTCTGGCGGTGGGCATCGAGGCGTTCCTGGTCAAGGACGCCCCGGGCGACCGGCTGGCGGACGCGATCAGGCGCACCGCCGCCGGGCTGCGCGTGCTGGACTCCGAGCTGGTGTCCTCGGCCATGCAGTACGGCGAGAGCCCGCTCACGCCGCGCGAGTCCACCGTGCTCAGGGAGGCCGCCCGGGGCGCCTCGGCCGAGGAGATCGCCTCCCGCCTCCACCTCTCCCCCGGCACCGTGCGCAACTACCTGACGGGGGCGATCACGAAGACGGGAGCCCGCAACAAGATCGACGCCATCCGCATCGCGGAGGACGCGGGCTGGCTGTGACACACCCGTCCCACCGACCAGGGCTGAGGTCCCTGCGACGGGCGGGTCAGATGTCGGTGATGCGCAGCCCAGCGTGGGCCTTGTAGCGGCGGTTGACGGAGATGATGTTGGCGGTGAGCGCCTCGATCTGGTGGGAGTTGCGCAGCCGCCCCCCGTACACGCCGCGCACGCCCGGGATGACCTCGGCCAGCGCCTGCACCGTGTCGGTGGCCTCGCGGTCGTCGCCGAGCACCAGCACGTCGAGGTCCACCTTCTCCACGGCCGGGTCCATCAGCAGGACCGCCGACACGTGGTGGAAGGCGGCCACCACCCGGCTCTCGGTCAGCACCGCCGCCGCCTGCTGCGCCGCGCTGCCCTCCTCCACCGGCAGCGCGTAGGCGCCCTGCTTGTCGAACCCGAGCGGGTTCACGCAGTCGACGACGATCTTCCCGGCCAGCTCGGCCCGCAGGGACTCCAGCAGCGCCTTGTGCCCCTCGTACGGCACCGCCACGATCACGATGTCGGCCTCGGCGGCGACGGCGGCGTTCGCGCCCCCGCTCGCACCCGCCCCGATGTCACCGGCCGCGTCCTGGGCGCGCTGCTCGCTACGCGACCCGATCAGCACGCGGTGCCCCGCCAGCGCGAACCGCCGCGCCAGCCCTTTCCCCTGGTCACCGGTACCGCCGAGGATGCCGATGGAAAGCCCGCTCACATCTGTCATACGCCCGATCATGCCAGCTCGGCCGCCCGGTACCCGCCACCGGGTGGGCCGGGCCCGGTCGTGCGGGCCCGGCCGGCGTACGGGCTAGCAGTTGCCGATCGCGGGCAGCCCGAGGATCCGCAGGGCCAGCCACTCGATGGCCAGCGGCCCTCCTTCGACGGCTCCCGTGACGTGGTCCGGCGCGGGCAGCGCGGTCCACCGGACGTTCACCCCGGCCCGGCAGTACTCGGACCGCAGCGTCGAGCCCACGGACAGCGGGATGATCTGGTCCCCCCGCGCGTGATACAGGAACATCGGCACCCGCGGAGCCGTGGCACCCAGGCGGTTCTCACCGAGCCGGGCCAGCCACTTCGGCTGGTTGAGCAGGTCGATCGGGCTCAGGTCGGAGAAGCTCAGCCCGGACAGCTTGCCGAGGTCGCCCACGCAGTCGTCGGCCGCGTCGGCGAGCAGGGCACGCCCGCGGTCGTTGAGGTCCGCCTGAAGGTTCAGCTCGGGGTAGGCCGCGTCCAGCCCGACCCCGGCCGCCGCCGCCAGCCCGAAGTCGGACCCGCCGTCCAAGTGGTCCGCGACCGCGTGCAGGTCGGCGGGCACGCCTCCGGCCGCGACGCCCTTCAGCCGCAGCTCGGGCGCGTACGAGGGCTGCAGCTGCGCCGCCCACCCGGCCGACGCCCCGCCCTGGGAGTAGCCCATGACGGCGACGGGCGCCCGGTTCGACAGCCCGGCCCCGGACACGCGGGTGGCCGCCCTGATCGAGTCGAGCACGGCGTGCCCCTGCGAGATCCCGGCCATGTACGTGTGCGGCCCGGGCGTGCCGAGCCCCTCGTAGTCCGTCATGGCCACCGCGTACCCCTTGAGCAGGAACAGGCTCACCAGCGCGAGCTCCGCCTCCCGGCCCTGGCTCATGCTGAGCGAGGGGGCGCACTGGTCGCCGAGCCCGTGGGTGCCGACGGCGTACCCGACGATGGGGCGCGCGCCGAGCGGGTAGCCGCTCTTGGGCACGAGCAGCGTCCCCGACACGGTGTTGATCGAGCCGGTGGCGGACGTGGAGTTGTAGAGCAGGTGCCAAGCGTTGACCGGAACCTCCAGGAGCTTGCCCGGCAGGAGGTAGACGGTGGTGGGCTGGGCGGAGACCACGTCTCCCGGCGTCGCCGCGCGGGCCGGGGTCGTGATGAGGGACATGATCAATAACAGGACCATGGACATGCTGACGCGGACACGTAAGGACATGTACCGCCCCTCTCCGTGAGGACCACATACTTGGGACGGCGGCGCCGCGAGCCGATCGTTACCCGGGAGTAACCTCCTGTCAAGGCCCGAAATGACGGGGAAACGCACCTCGTGTCAACACATCACTCCCGAATCAGCCACCCCGCGCGTGCGGCGTCAGGCACCATGGGGAAATGGACTCAGGATCGGTGGCACTGCTGCGTGAGCTCCTGGCCGAGACCGGCTGGCTCGAACGCGCCCGCGAGCTGGGCGTCGCCCTGCGGGCCACCCGCTCGCCCGGCGGCCTGCTGCTGGTGGGCACCCCCGATGAGGAGCCCTGGCACCTGACCGCGCACCTCGCCGACGAGGCCAGGTTCTCCGGAATGGCGCAGCTCACGCCCACGCTGGTGCGCTGGGCGCCACCCGCCGACGCGCCCGCCCACTTGCGCGTCGGCATCGAACGCCTGGAGCGCGCGGCCCGGGGCGAGACGCTGTTCGTGCTGGCCGAGCGGGAAGCGCCGGTGCCGCTGCTCGAACGCGTGGACGACGCCCGGCGCACGGGGGCGACCATCCTTGCCATCGAGGGCGGCGACCGGGAGCTGGCCGGGCTGGCGCACGACTGCATCGAGGTGCCGCGGGACGGGCTGGTGACCTTCGACGGGGCGCAGCACCTGGTGAGCACGGCGGCCGGAGAGCCCGAACGCCGCCCCGGCCTGCGCGAGCGCCTGGCCCGCCTGCTGGACAAGGTCAGCGGCCCCCAACAGGCCGACTAGGGACGCGACCGCTCCGGCTCGGAGGCGCTGGGGGCGCTGGCGGCACTGGGGGCACTGTGCAGGCGTCCGCTCAGGGACGTCTCCAGCGCCGCCGTGGCCTCCTCGATCGCGCCGATCACCACGGCCTGCACGGGGTCGGGCTCCCCCGACCGGGTACGGCTCACCCGCGTGACCGCGTCCAGCCGGCGCGCGCCCACGTCACGCACCTCGCTCACCCGTACCTCGCCCTCCGGCACGTCCAGCAGGGCCAGCGCGGGCACGATCGCCACCCCGTGCCCGGCCGCCACCAGCGACAGCGTGGGCCCGAACTCCGTGATGACGTGCACCTTGCGCGGCTCGAACCCGTGCAGCCCCGCCAGCCGCTCCAGCGCCTGCCCGCACGCCTGGTTCGGCTCGCTGGCCACCCAGGGCAGCCGCAGCAGCTCGGGGACCGACCCCGGGTCCGGCTGGTCGGGCGGCAGCACGATGCGGTATTCGTCCACGTAGAGCAGCCGCGCGCTCAGCGACGGCTGCGACAGCCCGGGCAGGCCCATGTCCTGCTCGGTGATGAGCACGTCCACCGCGCCCATGCGCAGCTCCTGCAGCGCGGGCGGGCCGAAGACCTCGTGGATGACCGGGGTGATCTTGGGGTGGCGCGCGGCCAGGTCCCGCATGGCGGGCACCAGCACGTGCGTGATGACCGTGGGGAAGGCGGCGATGCGCACCGGCCCGGCCAGGCGCTCGGTGAACCGGGTGAGCTCGCGCCTGGCCTCCAGCAGCTCCTCCTCCACCCGCTCGGCGTAACCGGCGAGCACGCGCCCGGCCGGGGTGAGGGAGACGCTGCGCTGGGAGCGGTCGATGAGGGCCAGCCCGACCTCGCGTTCGAGCTGGGCGAGCTGCTGGGAGACGGCGGAGGGGGTCAGAAAGAGCGCTTCGGCGGCCCGCATGACGCCGCCGCGGCGGGCGACCTCGTGCAGGATCCGCAGCCGCCGTGGATCGATGTCCATGCAGGTCAGCTTACGCGCACCTTTAGCATTCTTTATTTGTACTTTACGACTGTCAGTCCCGACAATGACGGCCATGGACCTCCTCTTCGCCGCCGTCGGCTGGATCGGCGCCGCCCTGCTGCTGGCCGGGTACATCCTGGTCACGCAGTCCCGGTTGCCGGGCGACGGCGCGGCGTACCAGCTCATGAACCTCGCCGGCTCGCTCGGGCTCATGGCCAACAGCGCCTACAGCTCCGCCTGGCCGTCGGCCGGCCTCAACCTGATCTGGGCGGGCATCGGCGTCCTCGCCCTGATCAAGCTCGCACGTGTTGGAGTGTCCGCATGATCGTCGAACTCAGCCACCGCATCGTTGACGGAATGGTCACTTATCCCGGCATTCCCGGCCCGACGCTGGGGGTGCACCTGAGCCGGGAGGACTCGCGCAAGGTCTACGCGCCGGGCACGGAGTTCCACATCGCCACGATCGCGCTCGCCGCCAACACCGGCACCTACCTCGACACCCCGTACCACCGCTATCCCGACGGGCCCGACCTGTCGCAGGTGCCGGTGAGCAAGCTGGCCGACCTGCCCGGCCTCGTGGTGCGGGCCGGCGCGGGCCGCGAGGTGGTGATCGCCGAGGACCTGGACGTACGGGGACGGGCCGTGCTGATCCACACCGGCTGGGACCGCCACTTCGGCACCGACGCCTACCTGCACGGCCACCCCTACCTCGCGCCCGAATCGGCGCAGTGGCTGGCCGACCAGGGGGCGGCGCTGGTGGGCATCGACTCGCTCAACATCGACGACACCCCGCCGCACGGCGAGCGCCCCGCCCACACGATCCTGCTGAAGGCGGGCATCCCGCTGGTGGAGCATCTGACGGGACTGGCCGCGCTACCTCAGAACGGCTTCCGCTTCCACGCCGCGCCCCCGATGGTCGCGGGCATGGGAACCTTCCCGGTCAGGGCGTACGCGGTCGTGCCCTAGTCGTCGTCATTCTCCGCCTCGTCCCAGGCCTTGTTGCGGTCGGCGGCGCGCTGCAGCGCCCCGGCCGCCTCCTGCTCGGAGGTGTAGGGACCCATCCGGTCCTTGTTGGGGCAGCCCTGCTCGGGCTCGACCCGCATGTGCTTGAGACAGAACCACCATTGGCCTTCGCTCACGGGGTCAATTCTGCCCCGTAGACTCATGTTTCATGACGACACTGCTCCAGCCCGGGCGAGTTTCGCCCATGCGAAAGGTCCCCGCCCACATCGAGCGGCCGGAGTACGTCGGCAAGAAGCGCCCCAAGACCGGCGAATCCGACGTGAAGAGCCCTGAGATCATCGAGCGCATGCGGGTGGCCGGCCGGATCGCCGCCCAGGCGCTCGACGAGGTCGCCAAGCACATCCGGCCGGGTGTCACGACCGACGAGCTCGACCGGGTCGGCCACGAGTTCCTCGTCGACCACGGCGCCTACCCGAGCACGCTCGGCTACAAGGGCTACCCCAAGTCGCTGTGCACGTCGATCAACGAGGTCATCTGCCACGGCATCCCCGACGACACCGTGCTCCAGGACGGCGACATCGTCAACGTCGACATCACCGCCTACATCGGCGGCGTCCACGGCGACACCGACGCCACCTACCTGGTGGGCGAGGTCGACGAGGAGTCGCGGCTGCTGGTGGAGCGCACGCGCGAGGCCATGATGCGCGCCATCAGGGCGGTCGCGCCGGGGCGGCAGCTCAACGTGGTGGGCCGGGTCATCGAGGCGTACGCCAAGCGCTTCGGCTACGGTGTCGTCCGCGACTTCACCGGCCACGGGATCGGCACGAGCTTCCACTCCGGGCTCATGGTGCCCCACTACGACGACCCGTCGCTGCGGGTGGAGCTGGTGCCGGGGATGACGTTCACGATCGAGCCCATGCTGACGCTGGGCACCATCGAGTACGACATCTGGCCGGACAAGTGGACGGCCGTGACCAAGGACCGCAAGCGCACGGCCCAGTTCGAGCACACGATCGTGGTCACCGACACGGGCAGCGAGATCCTCACGCTCTCCTGACCCCCGTCAGCCGCGTCGGGGCACCACTCCGGTCACGGTCGTGCCCTCGCCGAGCACGCTGTTGACCGACAGGCTTCCGCCGAGCTCGGTGAAGGCGGCCCGCATCCTGGCGATCCCGCTCCCCGCCCCCGCGGGGTGAAAGCCCTGGCCGTTGTCGCTGACCGTCATGCGCAGCCCGCTCTTGGAGACCGTCACGGCGATGGACACGGTCCGGGCCCGGCTGTGCAGCTCGACGTTGGACAGGGCCTCGTCGATCGTGGCCATGACGGCCCTGGAGACCCGCGAAGACACGTCGGTGGCCGGCAGCGCCCAGGTCTCGACGGCGATCCCCGTGCGCTCGGACCATTCGGCCAGACAGCTCTCAAGAGCCTCGGCCAGGCTCTGCCCCCCGCGCATCCGTGTCTCTTCCGACAATGGCTTTCGCCTTCCTAGGCACACCGGGCTCACGCCGGTCCCCACTCCGGCGCCCTCACCTGGCGGTGCGCGTCCCCCCTCAAGGCCTACGCACGCTGGTCATGGGGTTATGCCCGTCTCCCCTGGGAGACAGGCTACCTGGCGGTACAGAGACTTGTAGTGGGAAGATAGAAGGCCATGGCCGAACGGCTACTCGCCGGAAACCTTGTCACTCACCTTTGTCCGCGCGGTTGAGACGGGCGAGGTAGGCATTGTAGGAATCGAGTTCCGAATCCCCTGAGCCGCCTGAGCGGTCGGCCTTGCGGTCGGTGCGCCGCGCCTGCCGTTCGTCGTCCTGATACCACTGGATGGCGATGGCCAGCAGCACGATGAGCGTCGGGATCTCGCCGAAGCCCCAGGCGATGGCCCCGCCGTCCTGCTGCGTCTGCAGCAGCGTGGCGCCCCAGGTGCGGCCCAGCTGCTCGTACCAGCCGGAGGCGATCACCGTGCCCATCATCATCAACGCGACCCCGAAGAACGCGTGGAACGGCATGGTGATGAAGAGCATGAGCAGCCGCCCGACGTGCGGGAGCCGGTTGGGCGCGGGGTCGACCCCGACGATCACCCAGAAGAACAGGCACCCGCTGAGCAAAAAGTGGAGGGTCATCCAGATGTGCCCGAGGTGCTCCTCCATGGCCGACTCGAAGAGCGGCGTGAAGTACAGCGCGTACGTCGAGGCGATGAAGATGGCCGTGGCGATGGCGGGATGCGTGACGACCTTGGTGAAGCGGCTGTGCAGGATCGTCGTGATCCACTCCCGCGGCCCCCTGTCGCCCCGCCGGGTGGCGGGCTTGAGCGCGCGCAGGGCCAGCGTGACGGGCCCGCCCATGACGAGGAAGATCGGCACGACCATGGAGAGCGTCATGTGCTCGATCATGTGGACGTCGAACATGACCTTGGCGTAGCGGGCCAGCCCGCTCTGCGTGGCGAACACCAGCAGCGCGACCCCGACGTACCAGGAGGCCGTGCGCCCCCACGACCACTTGTCGCCGCGCTTGCGCAGCCGCCACACGCCGAACCCGTAGAGCCCGGCCAGCACGGCGGCGACCGTGGCGAAGAACAGGTCGAACCACCACATGGTGAACACGTTGCCGAGCGTGATCTCGGCCGGAAGGGGGAAGCCGAGCAGCTCGAAGGCCCGGTCGGCGGGGACGCTGAAGTCGGGCGGCGGCGTGCGCGACAGCGCCACGGCCACCCCGATGGTGGCCAGCATGAGCAGCATCTCGCCGCCGGCCAGCCGGGTGAACGCGCGCGGCCTGCCCTTGTCGAGGTCGGCCAGCGTGCGCTGGCGGTGCCAGTAGCCGACGTAGCCGAGCAGCACGAACGCCACGATCTTGACCACGGCGAGCAGGCCGTACTGGGTGGTCCACAGGTCGGACACCGCGCCCAGCCGCGCGATCAGGCTGAACACGCCGGACAGCCCCACCCCGGCGTAGCACCACACGGCCATGTCGGAGAACCGGCGCGCGGCCACCTCGAGCTGCGGCTGCTTGCGGACCGCGTGAATGGCCAGCACGGCGAGCCCGCCCACCCACAGGGCGAGGGCGAGCAGGTGGAGCGAGACCGCCGACGTGGCGAGGTCGTGGTTGGGCGAGGAGGAGGTGTGGCCGGTGAGCGGCGCGGGCAGCAGCGTCACCAGCGCGAAGACCAGCAGGCCCGCCGCGGCCCCCGCGGTGATGGCGCCGCGGGAGAACAGCGCGATCGCCACCCCGAACAGCACCACGAGCGTGAGCGCCACGCCCTGCGTGGTCTGGGTGGCGTAGCTGGTGAGGAAGGTGCGGTCGAGGATCTGGGGAACGGTCCTGCCGATGGACTCGGCGGTGCTGAACACGATGGCCACGAAGGCCGAGCCGGCCCAGGCGAGGGCCGCCCACGAGCCGGCCTTGACGTATTGGCCGGCGGTCCTGCCGAGCACGCCCTTGTCGTTGGGCAGCAGCGCGGCGGCCATGAGCAGCAGGCCCACGGTGGCCACGCCCGCCACGTCCATGAGCAGCTTGGACAGCGGCAGCCCCCATCGGACGACCGCGCCGGAGTCGGGCAGGCCCGGAATGATCCTGGGGAACGCCCTGCCGCCGGCGATCATGCCGATGACCAGGGCGACGACCGCGGCGGCCGCCCCGCCGAGCGCGAGCCGCGCCGCCTTGCTCATGGCTTCTTCTTCCGCGCGCTGAGCAGGAAACCGATGCCGATGCCGACGAGCGCGCCGATCACGATGACGAGCCAGACGGGGAAGCCCACCGGCTGACCGGCCGAGGCCTGATCAGTGGCGGGCGAGGTCTGCGCGGGCGGCGCCTCGTTCTGGGTGGCCGGCGCTGAGGTGGCCGGTGCCGAAGTGGCGGGCGCCGCGCTACTGGAGGCGCTGGGGGACGGTGTCTGCGCCCCCTTCACCTTGAACGGGATCTCGCCCTCGATCGGATGCCCGTCGGACGACACGACGCGGTAGGCGATCGTGTATTTCCCGTCGGGCAGCGGCTCCTTGACCGCCTGGGTCACCACCTTGCCGTCGGCCTCGGGCTTGCCGCTCTGCAGCTCGGCGCCGCCGGGGCCGCGTACGATGACGAACGGCAGGCGCACGCCCGCGGTGAACTCCAGCCGCACCTCGTCGAGGCTCTTGACCTCGGCGTCCTTGGCCGGGGAGCTGCTCTTGAGCGCGTCGTGCGCCAGCGCGGGAGCCGCCATGCCGAACACGAGCACGAGCAGGGCGGCGGCAGTCGCGGCGAGGGCCGCAAGCGGGGATCTCTTCATGGCACCCCCAAGGCTACCGACGCCACCGGCCGGCCCGGACCTCGCTATAGCCCCGCGCAGGCCAGCGCCCGCTGGTACGCCTCCACCGCCTCGTCCGTCTCGCCCAGCAACTCCATGGTCTCGGCGGCGGCGTACCAGGTGCGGGCCGAGCGGCGGGAGTCGGGCAGCGGCGTGAGCCAGCCCTTGACGGCGGCGGCGTGCCGGCGCCCCTCGTCGGCCCGGCCGACCGCGCCGCAGACCCGGCCGAGCAGCAGGTTGGCCTCCGCGCCCAGCACGTGGCCGAACTCGGGGAGCAGGTTTCTGCTGATCACGGCGTGCTCGGCGGCCTGGTCGAGGTCTCCGGTCATGTATTCGGCGCTGGCCAGCTCCATGTAGAGCATGGCCTGGTCGATCGTGCTGGTCGAGGTCTGCTCGAACTCCGCGACCACCGTGCGCAGCGCGTCGCGGACGGCCGCGGGGTCCTGCGCGCCGGTCCTGAGCCGCGTCCGCGCGAACTGCAGCCGCATCCTCGCGGTGTTGCGCGGCTGCCCGTGCTCCACCTGCACGGCCAGGGCCCGCTCGGCGAAGGCCACCGCCTCGCTGTTGTGCCCGGTGGCGCGGGCGACGATGGAGGCGTTCCAGTTGGCCGCGACGATGGAGCGCGGCGTGCCCAGCGCGTCGGCCGCGTTGAGCAGCTCGGCCGCGAACTGCCTGGCGCGCAGCATGTCGCCGCGCTCCAGATAGGCCGCCAGCAGCGTGGCGCCCAGCTCGACCAGCAGGTCGGTCCAGCCCTGCCGGGACTTGCCGCTGAGGATCTGCTCGCCCACCTCGACGGCCTCGCTCAGCCGCTCGCGCTCCCGGTAGGCGCGGCACAGCGCGATGGCCACCTCGATGTTCTGCTCGGCGGGGAGCTCCTCCTCACGGAGCTTGAGCATGATCGAGATCGCCCGGTCGAGATCGCCCCCGGCCTCGGTGGCGAGGGCCAGACCGAATTCGGCTTCTTGACGAAGTGAGGTAAGACCTGTCAGGTTGCTGTTGCCCAGCAGTTCCTCGAAGCGCGTCCGGGCCTCGGCGACTTCGCCGTTCTCGAGCGCCAGCCGCGCGTAGCCGAGGGCGAGCTCGATGTCCTCCATCTGTTCGGCGGTGACGCCGTTGATCAGGTAGGACAGCGAGCAGTCCAGCTTCTGGGCCAGCAGCTCCAAGACCGCAGGGGTGGGGGTACGCTTTCCGCTCTCGATCAACGAGACGTAGCTGTCGGACAGTTCGGGGTGCGCCAGCTGGGCCTGCGACAAGCCGCGTTGCCGCCGAACCGTCTTGATGCGGAGACCGACTAGGTCAGATGTGGTCACAGCAGCCGCTCCCTGAGAAGATGAAGTCCAAGCAACTCACATAGGCTAGGGAGAACCCCCGTGCGCATGCGCATTGTCCTGTCCGTCCTGGTTGCCGTGATCACTGCCGCGGTAACCGTTGGAGGTAATGCTACGGCCACAAGTGCCGCAACGTCTTCCCTGTCCTCTGGACAATCGGACGTGTACTGCTGCTGAGCAGCAATCGTCAGGCGAGGCAAGGCGGCATACCGGGCACGCACCGCACTCCGTGCCCCGTCGTACCGTGGCCCGGCCGGTGAGGGGCCTCTTGGCCCCGCCATCTGCCGTCCGGGCGACCTTGCCTGAGTCGCCGGTCAGTCAGGTCATGTGGCCTGCTGCCCGGCGGGCACGGATTGTTATGCAATTTATCGGCCACGTCTACATTCGATCTACAGCGGTCCCGCAAGCCTTCACGGAACGACGATCTTGATTACGCTGCCCTGTTGACGCGGTTCGAGGGCGAGTCAAGGAGGTCGTGTGGGCGAGGGGATCTTCATTCGCCTGCTGGGGGCGGTGACCGCGGAGCTCCATCGCGGAACGGCCGCAGAGCATGTCGATCTCGGGCCCGCCAGGCAGCAGACCACCCTCGCGATCCTGGCCGCCGCCGTGGCCCGGCCCATTCCCATGAGCCACATGATCGCCGGCATCTGGGGCGAGGACGCCCCGCGCAATGCCGAGCAGAGCGTCTACACCTACATCGCCGGGCTGCGCCGGGCCTTCGAGCCCGGTCGCGGGCGGCGTGAGCCGTCGCGGGTGCTGGCGGGGACCCCGGCCGGCTACGTCTTACGGGTGGAGCCCGCCCAGGTGGACGCGCTGCTGTTCGCCGAGAGGGTCGAGGAGGCCAGGCGGGTCCGGCGCGCCGGTGACGACCCCCAGGCCGTGCGCCTGCTCGACGAGGCCCTGGCGATGTGGCGCGGCACCGCGCTGAGCGGGCTGTCCGGCCCGTTCGCGGAGACGGAGCGCGACCGCCTGGAGCAGCTCCGGCTCGCCGCCCTGGAGCTGCGCGCGGAGAGCCTGCTGCGCCTGGGCCGCCACCGGGACATCGTCGAGGAGCTGCGCCATCTCACCCGCCGCAACCCGCTGCGCGAGCGGGTCCGCGAGCTGCTCATGACGGCCCTGTTCCGCTCGGGCAGCCCGGCCGAGGCCCTGACGGTCTATGAGGAAGGCCGGGTCCTGCTCGCCGAGGAGCTCGGCCTGTCGCCCGGCGAGGGGTTGCGCCGGTGCCACGAGATGGTGCTGCGGGCCGATGCGGCACCCGCCCCGAGCGCGCCGGCACCTCACGAGACGCCGCACCAGTTACCCAGGCCGCTGGCGGAGTTCGTGGGCAGGTTTGCGGAGATCGCGCGGCTGAAGGAGCGGCTCGCGACCTCGCCGAGCCCTTTGCTGATCATCACCGGGCCGCCGGGCGTCGGCAAGTCGGCGCTCGCCGCCCACGTCGCCCACCTGGCCATGGACCAATTCCCCGATGGCCAGCTCTACGTCAACTGCCGGGGCGCCACGCCCGAGCTGCCCGCGCTCACCCCGCTCGACCTGCTCGGGCGGTTCCTGCGCGCGCTCGGCGTGCCGCCCACCTTCGTGCCGGCCGACCTGGACGAGGCGGCGGCCGCGTGGCGCAGCCGCCTGCACGACCGGCGGGTGCTGGTCGTGCTGGACGACGCCGCCGACCTCGCGCAGATCCGGCCGCTGCTGTCGGCCTCGCTCGGCAACACGCTGCTCGTGACCAGCCGGGAGACCATGAGCTGGGGCGAGGACGCCGTCCAGCTGGAGCTCGCCAGGATGTCGCCGGCGGAGTCGGCCACGATGCTGGCCAACCTGGCCGGCGCGAGCCGGATCTCGGCCGACGCGGGCGAGACGGCCAGGCTCGTGCGCCTGTGTGACGGTCTCCCGCTGGCCTTGCGCATCGCCGGGGCGCGCCTGGCCGGTCGCCCCGACTGGAGCGTCTCCGCGCTGGCCTCCCGGCTGAGCGACGAGCGCACCCGGCTGCACGAGCTCGCGACCGGCGACCTGGCGGTCCGCTCCAGCCTGGCCGCCAGCCACACCGCGCTCGAACGCGGCTCGCGCCCCGTGAACCGGCTGGCCGCGCGCATGCTGTCGCTGCTGGGGCTCCTGCACGTGCCCGAGATGACCGCGGAGGTCGCGGGGGCGCTGGCCGACGTCACGTCCGGCGAGGCGGAAGCGGCCCTGGAGCGGCTGGTGGACGCCCACCTGCTCGATCGCGCCGCCCCCGGCCGCTACCAGCTGCACGACCTCGTCCGCCTCTTCGCCGGCGAGCTGCGTCCCGCCGACCGGCGCGGGCCGCTGATCCGCGCGCTGTCGTACTACGCCGCCTCCACGCGCCTGGCCAGCCATGTCAGCGACCCGCACCGGACGCAGCCGGCGGCCCCGCTCGACGCGGTCCCGCACGAGGTCCGCACCGCGCAGGAGGCGAAGGCGTGGCTGCGCGAGGAGGAGGCCGTCCTGTCGGCCGCGGCCGTGCAGGCCATGAACTCCCCCGACGACGCGATCGCCCGGCTCGGCGTCAATCTCACGTTCGGCCTCATCTGGCCCCAGGAGCGGGCCTACCACATGGCGGAGATGAAGGAGCTGAACACGCTGGCGTTGCGGGTGAGCGAGCGCCTCGGTGACGAGGCCGGCGCCCTGGTCGCGCACGGCCACATCGCCAACGCCCTGCGCATGACGGGACACACGGACGAGGCCGTCGCCCACCAGCTGTCCTCGCTGGAGCTCGCCCGGCGGATCGGCGACGCCTTCGGCGAGATGCGCGCGCTGGGCAACGTGGCCAACGCCTACAACTCGGGCGAACGCTACGAGGAGATGCTGCCCTGGGCGGAGCGCCAGCTCGCCCTGGCCAAGAGCATCGGCGCGAAGGTGGGGATCCGGTACGCGCTGCTGATGATCGGGCACTCCCACCTCGGCATGGGACGTCCGGAAATGGCGCGTGAGGCGCTGCACGAGGCGCTGGCCGAGTCCGAGGAGGCGGGCGACGCCACCCATGAGGCGAACAGCCGGCTCGCGCTCGGCGAGACCTACCTCGGCCTGGACGACCCGGAGCAGGCCCTGCCGCACCTTCTCAGGACCCGCGAGCTCTTCGAGGCGAGCGGTTACCGGATCGGGAAGGTGCGTTGCCTGATCGGGCTGTCGCGGGCGTACCGGATGCTCAAGGATCCCGGCCGGGCCCTGTCCTACGTCGACGAGGCCCTGGCCGGCGGGGGCGGGCTCGGCCACGCCCGCTGGGAGCGGCGGCTGAGGGAGGAGAAGGCGGCCGTGGACGAGGCGCGGGGGGCTAGCGGGGCGGGCCCGTGTCCCTGAGCGCCAGGAAGAAGTCGACCCGGTCGGCCATGGTCGCCAGATTCCTCCCGGTCAGCTCCTCGATCCTGCGGATCCGGTAACGGACCGTGTTCACGTGCACGTGGAGCCGCTCCGCGCAGGCGTTCCACGAGCCGGCGCAGTCGAGGAAGATGCCGAGCGTGCGCACCAGCTCGGACTGGTGCCGCCGGTCGTAGTCGAGCAGCGGCGACAGCAGCCGCGCCGTGAACGAGCGGCGCACGTCTCCCGGCACCGTGGCCAGCAGCAGGGCGTGCGTGTAGATCTCGTCGCTGGTGACCACTCCCCCGGCGCGGGCCTCGGCCAAGCGCCTGGCGTGCCCGGCCTCCTCCACGCCGCCCTTGACGGCGCCGGCGCCGGTCAGCGCGCCGCTCACGCCGACGCACAGGCGGGTGTCGGGCAGGGCGGCGAGCACCTGCGCCCCGGCGCGCAGCCGGTCGGCCAGCTCGGCCGTGGTGCGCTCGCGCAGCGGCACCACGGCGATCGCGCCGTCCGCGCCCGCCGCCGCCACGACCTCGCGGCCGAGCAGCTCCTCCACGACCTGCCCGCCGAGCGTGGCGGGGTCGGGCCCGCGGGTGGCGCCCTGCCTGGGTGCGGTGGCGTTGACCACGGCGTATGGCGCCGCCGCGTCGATCCCGCAGGTCCGCAGCCTGGCGTTGAGCTCGGCCGCGTCGGACTCGGCCAGCGCGGCCACGATGAGCTGCTCGGTCAGACGGCGCTCGACCCGGCGGCCCTCCTCCATGCGGTTGCGTTCGAGGCCGACGCAGGACGCCAGCTCGTAGCCCAGGTCGGCGCGGCCCATCAGGTCGCCGTCGCAGGCCAGCGCCCAGCCCGCGGCCCGGTGGCCGCGCCCGACCGCGAAGATCGTGTGGTCGCCGACGCGCGCGGGCAGCCGCGGCGCCGTCAGGTACGCCCTCGCCAGCCGTACGGGATCCCTGGCCGCGCCCACGATCACCTCGCCCGACGCGGACAGCACGGCGCCGGTGACGCCCAGCTCGGCGGCGGTCAGCGCGAACAGCTCGCGCAGGTCGGCACCCTCGGCGATGGCCGCGACCAGCCTGCGGTGGCGGCCGAGCGCGTCGCGCACGTCGCCGGCCAGCCGCGGCACGACCAGCTCCGTCAGCGTCCGGAACGACACCTCCGTCGGCACCTCGACCAGCGGCAGACCGGCGGCCTCGCACGCGGCCACCAGGTCGGCCGGGACGTGGCCCAGCCACGCCTGCCCGGCGCCCAGCGCGGCGACCCCCGCCTCCACCAGCGCCGCCACGAACCTGGCCGAGTTTCCCGGCTCGTGCCACCACATCAGCCCCGACAGCACCAGCTCGCCGCCGCTCAGGTAGCGCCCCGGCTCGGGCAGGTCGGTGATGTGCACGGTGCCGAACTCGCGCGAGGGGTCGCCGGCGAGCAGGGTCAGGCGCAGTTCGTCGATGGCCAGCAGGTCAGAGATGCGCACTTGGAGGAATATACAAGGCGCCGAGGCCAACCGCTGACCGGGATTTCACGCGACGCGCATAGGATCCGGCGCGGCGGCGGTGCTCTACTCGGAAGATGACGGAGACCGCGTACACGACCCTGCACGGCGCGGGGGTCGGTGAGAGCGCGCGGCGGCCCGACGCGACGCTGAAGGTGACCGGCGAGTTCGCCTACGCCTCCGACCTGTGGCTGGACGGCATGGTGTGGGGCGCGACGCTGCGCAGCCCGCACCCGTCGGCCTGGATCCGGTCGATCGACGTGGGGCCCGCGCTGAAGATCCCGGGCGTGCTGACCGTGCTGACGCACGAGGACGTGCCGGGCGAGAAGTTCTACGGGCTCGACCACAAGGACCAGCCCGTGCTGGCCATCGACCAGGTCCGCTTCCAGGGCGAGCCGGTGGCGGTGGTCGCCGCCGACCACCCCGAGACCGCGCGCAGGGCGGCGGCGGCCATCGTGGTCGAGTACGAGGTGCGCGAGGCCGTGACCGACCCCCGCCGGTCCCGGCGTTTCGTGCGGCACCAGCCGGTGCGGCGGGGAGACACGTTCGAGGCCGAGGTCGTGGTCACGGGCGAGTACGAGGTCGGCATGCAGGACCAGGCCTTCCTCGGCCCCGAGTCCGGCCTGGCGGTCCCGGCCGAGGACGGCGGCGTCGACCTCTACATCGCCACCCAGTGGCTGCACGTGGACCGCGACCAGCTCGCCCCCTGCCTCGGCCTGCCCCCGGACAAGGTGCGCCTGACGCTGTCCGGCGTCGGCGGCGCGTTCGGCGCCCGCGAGGACCTGTCGATGCAGGTGCACGCGTGCATGCTGGCGCTGCGGCTGAACCGGCCCGTGAAGATCGTGTACGGCCGGGAGGAGTCGTTCTTCGGCCACGTGCACCGCCACCCGGCCCGGATGCGCTACGAGCACGGCGCGACCCGCGACGGCAAGCTGGTCTACGTCAAGGCCGACATCCTGCTGGACGGCGGCGCGTACTGCTCCTCCTCCCCCGCCGTGGTCGGCAACGCCGCGTCGCTGGGCGTGGGGCCGTACGAGGTGGAGAACGTGCAGATAGACGCCACCGGCGTCTACACCAACAACCCGCCGTGCGGCGCGATGCGCGGCTTCGGCGCGGTCCAGGCGTGCTACGCGTACGAGTCGCAGATGGACCGGCTGGCCGAGGCGTGCGGCCTGTCACCCGTGGAGATCCGCGTGCGCAACGCCGTCTCCCAGGGCTCCCACCTCATCACCGGCCAGGTGATCGACTCTCCGGCCCCGCTCGCGGAGATGCTGCGGGACCTGGAGGCGATGCCGCTACCGTCGGAACCCCTTGATGACCTGCGGTCGATGCCCGGGGGCGTGTCCCAGACCACGCACGGCGAGTCGGTGCGCCGCGGCATCGGCTACGGCGTCGGCATCAAGAACATCTGCTTCTCCGAGGGCTTCGACGACTACTCCACGGCCAGGGTCCGCGCCGAACTGGTGGGCGGCGAGCCGCACGTCACCGTGCACACGGCCGCCGCCGAGGTGGGCCAGGGACTGGTGACGATCCAGGCCCAGATCGCCCGCACCGAGCTGGGCATCGCGAACGTGACCGTGGCCACCGCCGACACCTCCGTCGGCTCGGCCGGCTCGTCGTCGGCCTCGCGCCAGTCGTACGTCACGGGCGGAGCGGTGCGGGCCGCCTGCGAGGCGGTGCACAAGCGCTTCAACGGGCTGCCGCCGGAGGAGGCGCTGGAGAAGTTCGGGCCGATCGAGGAGACGCGCGAGTACCGGCACCGCCCCACGTACCCGATGGACCCGATCACCGGGCAGGGCGACTCCCACACCCAGCTCGCCCTGTGCGTGCACCGGGCCGTCGTGGACGTGGACGTGGAGCTGGGCCTGGTCAAGGTGGTCGAGCTGGCCGCCGTCCAGGACGTGGGCCGCATCCTGAACCCGCAGGCCCTCGAGGGCCAGATCCAGGGCGGGTCCGCGCAAGGGCTCGGGCTGGCGCTGATGGAGGAGATCCAGGTCCGCGACGGCCGGGTGCTGAACCCGTCGTTCACGGACTACCTCATCCCCACGATCCTCGACATGCCGCCGATGCAGATGAAGATCCTGGAAAATGCGGATCCGGCGGCGCCGTACGGGTTGCGCGGCGCGGGCGAGCCCCCGACGCTCTCCTCCACCCCCGCCGTCGCCGCCGCCGTGCGGGCCGCGACCGGGCTGCGGTTGACTCGGGTTCCGATTAGGCCAGAAGATATCGCGTTGTTTGATGACGGATCGACAATGGGGGTATCCGATGGCAAGCGCTCGTGAAGCGGCCGAGGCGGAGTTCCGGCGCTTCGACACTGACGGCGACGGCCTGCTGACGGCCGACGAGATCCGCCGGGCCAACGAGGCGCTGGGCGGGCAGGGCGCGTCCGAGAGCGAGATCGAGGCGTTCATCAAGTCGGCCGACAACGACGGCGACGGGACGATCGGGCTGGAGGAGTTCATGGGGCTCGTGGGTCACGGGCGCCACGAGAAGGCGTGATCTCCTCACCCGCCGGGTAGCTATGCGCCATCCCCCTTGATCATGCGAAGGGGGATGGCGGGTGCTCGACCGTTTCTTCGAGCTCACCGGGCGGGGGACGACCGTCGGCCGCGAGGTGCGTGGCGGGGTCACCACGTTCGTGGCCATGGCCTACATCATCCTGCTCAACCCGATCATCCTGGCCGGCGCCACGGACGTCACGGGCGCCCGGCTCTCCATCGCCCAGCTCACCACCTCCACCGCGCTCGCCGCGGCCGTCTCCACGCTGCTGATGGCCTTCGTCGGCAACGCGCCCTTCGGCCTGGCCGCCGGGCTCGGCCTCAACGCGGTGGTCGCCTACCAGGCCGCGCCGCACATGACGTGGGCCCAGGCCATGGGCCTGGTGGTGCTGGAGGGCTTCGTCATCATCGTGCTGGCCGTGACGGGCCTGCGCACGCTGATCATGAACGCCATCCCGCTCGCGCTCAAACACGCCATCAGCGTGGGCATCGGGCTGTTCATCGCCCTGATCGGGCTGGTGGACTCCGGGTTCGTGACGCGGGGCACCGGCACGCCCGTGCAGCTCGGCGCCACGGGCCACCTCGTCGGCTGGCCGGTCGTCGTGTTCTGCTTCGGCCTGCTCCTGATGATCGTCCTGTTCGTCCGCAGGACCCCGGCCGCGATCCTGATCAGCATCGTCGTGACGGCGGCCCTGGCCATCCTGGTCAACTCGGTCGCCAAGGTCTCGCCCCGGTCGTGGGGCGTGGTCACGCCGCACGTGCCGGAGCGCCTGGTCGCGGCGCCGGACTTCGGGCTGGTGGGCGCGTTCGACCTGTTCGGCGGGTTCGGCAGGGCGGGGGCGCTGACGGCGGCCGTGGTGCTGTTCACGCTGGTGCTGTCGGGGTTCTTCGACGCGATGGGCACGATCATCGGCGTGAGCGACGAGGCCGGGATGGTGGACGAGCGGGGCCAGGTGCCCCGGCTGGGCCGCATCCTGACCGTGGACGGCGTGGCGGGCATGATCGGCGGCTCGGTGAGCTCCTCGGCGAACACCGTCTTCGTCGAGTCCGCCGCGGGTGTCGGCGAGGGCGCGCGGACCGGTCTGGCCAGCGTGGCGACCGGGGCGCTGCTGGGGCTGACGCTGCTGTTCACGCCGCTGGCCTCGGTGGTGCCCGCCGCCGCTGCCGCGCCCGCGCTGGTGCTGGTCGGGGCGCTGATGATGACGCAGAGCAGGAACGTGCCCTGGGACGAGCTGGACGTGGCCATCCCGGCGTTCCTGACGATCGCGTTCATGCCGTTCACCTATTCGATCACGAACGGGGTGGGCGCCGGCGTGATCGCCTACACCCTCGTCAAGGCCGCCAGAGGGCGCTTCTCCGAGATCCCGTGGCTGCTCTGGATCGTCTCGCTGATCTTCGTGGCCTACTTCGCGATCGACGGGCTGGAGGAGCTGTTCGGTTAGCGCATGTCGCCGCTGTTGCAGGCCACGCCGTTGCCGTCGACGTCCACGTACCAGGAGTATTCCTCGTGGGTGCCCTTGTAGTAGGGGCCGTCCCCGGCGGCCACGGCCTCCTTGCAGCCGGCGTAGCGCTTGTCGGGGGTGCGCCGCGGGCCCGACGCGGGGCCCGTGGCGGGGCCCGTGGCGGCGGGGTTGGTGCCCGGGGTGGTGGCGGTGCCGGGGGTGGTGTTCTGCTGGCCCGGAGGGTTGTTCTGCTGGCCGGGAGGGGTCTGGTTGTTCTGCGGCGGGGTGCCGCCGGGCTGCTGCGGCTGCGAGGCGGGGTCCGTGGGCTGCGTGGAGGCGCCCGGCGTGGTGCCCAGCAGGCGGGTCACCAGCGCGTCGGCCTCCTCCTTCTCGAAGCCCGAGATGCTCATGCTGTCGCCGTCCATGTACTGGGTGACGACGGGCGCCGCCAGCACGACCTTGGGCGCGTCAGGCTGCGCGGGGGCCAGCACGATGGCCACCTGCCGCTGGTCGGGCACCAGCTCGTCGATGAGCTGCACCAGGCGCTCCCTGAACCGCGGGGCGATCGCGATGCGCACGGAGTATTGGCCGTCCTTCTCGCGCACCGGCTCGATCCGCTGCACGGCGTCGACGGTGACGCCGTCCTCCAGGAAGTAGCAGTTCTTCTGCTCCTGGTCGAGCACGGCCTCCGCGCCGGGGCACGGCGCGGCCTTGGCCTCCCGTACGGGGGCGAAGTGGATGGGCACGGCCAGTTGCTGCGCCGGCGCGGCACCCAGGAGCGGCGTGTCGGGATTTTTGGTCATCAGGACGGCGATCGAGCCAACCACTCCCGCGACCAGCACGACGAGCACGAGCGAGACGATCAGCAAGATGGTGGTGGCCTTGCTGGCCTTCGGCTCCCCGGGGTCCGCGGGTGGCGGCTCTTCCGGCTTGTCCATCTATGGCGATCCCATCCTGACGTTCGGACTGCCGGTGAGCCTATCGAGGTACGGCGGCACCGGGGTAATCAGCCCGATAATCCTCACCTATTCGGGGGAGAGAGGAAGAATGGAGGCGTAAGCGCACAAGAGCGAGAAGAGTTCGGCCATGAAAGTCGGTGTTCCGCAAGAGCTCAAGAACAGCGAATATCGGGTGGCCCTTACCCCGGCCGGAGTGCACGAGTTCGTGCGCCACGGGCATCGGGTCTTCGTGGAACAGGGGGCAGGCGTCGGCTCCGCGATCCCCGACGACGACTTCGCCGCGGCGGGGGCCGTCATGGTCCCGGACGCCGACGAGGTCTGGGCGGCCGCCGACATGGTCATGAAGGTGAAGGAGCCGGTGCCGGAGGAGTACCACCGGCTGCGCAAGGGGCAGGTGCTGTTCACGTACCTGCACCTGGCCGCGTCCAGGCCCTGCACGCAGGCCCTGCTCGACTCCGCCAGCACCGCCGTCGCCTACGAGACCGTCCAGACGGCCGACCGGGCGCTGCCGCTGCTCGCGCCCATGTCCGAGGTGGCGGGCAGGCTGGCGCCGCAGGTGGGCGCGTACCACCTGATGCGCTCGGGAGGCGGCAGGGGCGTGCTGATAGGGGGCGTCTCCGGCGTGCGCGCGGCGCAGGTCGTGGTCATCG
The DNA here is from genome assembly GCF_053587055.1 of Nonomuraea sp. NPDC003707. Taxonomy (NCBI): domain Bacteria; kingdom Bacillati; phylum Actinomycetota; class Actinomycetes; order Streptosporangiales; family Streptosporangiaceae; genus Nonomuraea; species Nonomuraea sp. NPDC003707. The sequence continues at coordinate 156,007 of NZ_JBSFNK010000023.1, forward strand.
GAGCCGGCGTGTCCGGCATGAACGCCGCCGCCATCGCCCTCGGCATGCAGGCCGAGGTGCTGCTGCTCGACAACAACATCGACAAGCTGCGCCAGGCCGACCTGATCTACCAGGGCCACTGCCAGACCGTCGCCTCCAACACCCTGGAGATCGAGCAGGCGGTGACGGAGGCCGACCTGGTCATCGGCGCGGTGCTGGTGCCCGGCGCCAAGGCGCCGACGCTGGTGAGCAACGACCTGGTGAGCCGGATGAAGCCGGGCTCGGTGCTGGTGGACATCGCGATCGACCAGGGCGGCTGCTTCGAGGACTCCCGGCCGACCACGCACGAGCGGCCCACGTACCGGGTGCACGACTCGATCTTCTACTGCGTGGCCAACATGCCCGGCGCGGTGCCGCACACCTCGACGTTCGCGCTGACGAACGTGACGCTGCCGTACGCGCTGGCCATCGCCGACCTGGGCTGGAAGCGGGCCATGCGCGAGGACCCGGCGCTCGCGCTGGGCCTGAGCACCTACGACGGCCACCTGACCAGCCGCCCGGTGGCCGAGGCGCACGGTCTGGAGTGGACGCCCGTCGAACACGCTCTTTCGTGAGCCTTCTGTCCATCACATCCGGCGCGAGTTACGCTAAGTAGCGCTAGACTACTTAGAGTAACTGATCGGAGTCATGATGGCGCAGAAGAGCAGCTTCCGCGAGAGCGCGGAGCGCAACTTCAAGGACTTGGACGCCGACGGCGACGGCTTCCTGACCCGATACGACTACCTGTCGCTGGCCCAGCGGCGGCTGGAGCAGACCGGCGTGCGCGCGGACTCTCCCGAGGCCGAGGCGGTCGTCAACGCGTTCCTCAACGCCTGGGACACCCACGCCCGGGCCCTCGACACCGACCGCGACGGGCGGATCAGCAAGGAGGAGTACGTCACGTCCTTCGAGTCGCTGGTACGCACGGGCGCGCTCGAAGCCGTGCTCGCGCCGATCACCCGGGCCACCTTCGCCGTCGCGGACCGCGACGGCGACGGCTGGATCACCATGGAGGATTTCCGCACCGTCTGGAACCGCGCGGACACCGACCTCGCCGCGGCCTTCTCCCGGGTGGACGCCGACGGTGACGGCCGCATCTCCTTCGAGGAGTACTCGCGCGCCCGTCAGGGCCTCCTCATCGACGGGGTGTGAGAGCCCCGTCACGGGCGTCGGCCGGAGTTCCCACACCCACGAGGGGGCGGCCACGCCGCCGAAGGGGCCACCCACCCGCCCCTCCGGCGTACCGCCGTTCCCGGCTCCGGCCGATGCCCACCGGCCCCGCGCGGGCTACTTCTGCGACTGGCTGGGCGTCGGCGAGATGGTCTCCATCGGCGGCTGCTGCTGGTTGGCCTTCGGCTCCGGCGGCAGCGGCGCCTGGTCGGCCGTCGTCGTGATGGCGTCCTCGCCGCCGCACGTGGCGCCGGGCTCCGGCGTGTCCTTACCGTTCTGGAACTTCTTGATGAACGCCCCCAGCTTCGGGTCGGCGGAGTCGTTCAGCTTGAGCTGGTGTCCCCACGACGACGCGACCACCGGCGCGGGCAGGTTGGGGTACGGGCTGACCAGCATGTAGTCCTGCTGGCCCGTGGACGACGCCACTTCCTTCAGCTTGTCGACCTGCGCCTTGGGCAGGTCGGGCCGGTAGGTGATCCAGACGGCCCCGTGCTCCATGGAGTGCACGGCGTGCTCACTGTGGATGGGCTTGTCGTAGACCGAGCACGCCTGCCAGTAGTTGTTGTGCTGGCCGCCCACCGGAGGGTTCTCCTTGTAGGTGACCGCGTTCCACACGTGCTGCCCGGCCTCGTACTTGAAACTGGCCACGGCGTCCAGCGAGGTCTCCCTGGCCTGCTTGACCAGATAGAAGCCGACCACGCCGACGAGCACCACGATGATCAGACCGCCCGTCCCCCACATGAGCAGCGCGGCGCGGCGTTGTTTGCGCTTCTGCTCGGCCCGCATCTTCGCAAGATGCTCGCGCCTCGCCTGCGCCTTCTCCTTCGTCATCGTTCCTCCATCGGCGTACCAACTCCGGTCACCCTATTGCCTCCCGGCGTATGCGGAGAATAAGGCGCTTATAAGCGTCCGATCACGACGCCATCGGTGGGTACGCTGGACGGGCCATGGAAAAGCCCGTGAGTAAACCCATCCTGATCGCCTGCGGCGTGCTCGTGCTCGCCGTGGCCGCATTCTTCCTGTTCGGCCGTGACGGCACGCCCGGCGACACCTCGGCCGAGGCCGGGTTCGCCCGCGACATGGCCACGCATCACGCCCAGGCCGTGGACATGTCGTTCATCGTCAGGGACAAGGGCCCGGCCAAGGAGATCAGAAACCTGGCCTTCGACATCATCAACACCCAGGCCAACCAGCGCGGCATGTTCCTGGGCTGGCTGCAGCAGTGGGGTCTCGACCAGGCCACCGACCAGAAGCCGATGGCCTGGATGGCCGGCCACGGCCACGGCGGCACCGCGACGCCCGCCAACGGGGCCGCGCCCGGCTCCATGCCCGGCATGGCCACGCCGCAGGAGCTGACCCAGCTCAAGGAGGCGCAGGGCACGCAGGCCGAGGTGCTGTTCCTGCAGCTGATGATCCGCCACCACGAGGGGGGTGTGCAGATGGCCGAGGGGCTGCTCAAGCTGTCCACGCGCGCCGAGGTCGTCAGCATGGCGCAGAAGATCGTCCAGGGGCAGAGCGGCGAGATCAAGCTCATGACCGAGCTGCTCAAGCAGCGCGGCGCGCAGCCCTACCCGTCGATCCTCAAGCCCCAGTAAGGCCGGCCGTGGACGGGGACGCCGACGCGGTCGTGGTGGGCTCCGGGCCCAACGGGCTCGTCGCCGCCGTCACGCTGGCCCGCGCCGGGCGCAGGGTGCTGCTGCTGGAGGCCGCCGACCGGTTCGGCGGCGGGCTGCGCTCCGGCGAGCTGACGCTGCCGGGGCGGGTGCACGACCTGTGCGCGACGGTGATGGCGATGGCGGTGGCGTCTCCCGCGTTCCGGGCGCTGGACCTTCCGGGTGTGGAGTTCGCGCATCCTCCGGTGCCCGTGGCCCATCCGCTCGACGACCGTCCCGCCGTACTCGTGCACCGCGACGCCCACCGCACCGCCCAGGGCCTGGGCCGCGACGCGGGCGCGTGGCTGGCGACCGTGGGCGCGGCCGCCCGCGCGGGGCTCCCGCTGGTGGACCTGCTCCTCAAGCCGCTCGGCCCGTGGCGGGCCACGGGGCCGCGTACGTTCGCGCAGGCGGCCGGGTTCGGGCTCGCGGCGGCCCTGCCCGCCACGACGTTCGCCCGGCGGGCGTTCCGGACCGTGGAGGGGCGGGCGCTCATCGCGGGCATGGCCGCCCACTCCGTACGGGACCTGCGCGCGCCCATCACCGCCGGATACGGGCTGATGCTGGCGTCCCTGGCCCACCTGGCGGGCTGGCCGCTGGTGCGGGGCGGGTCGCAGGTGCTGGCCGACGCGCTGGTGGCCGAGCTCAGGTCGCTGGGCGGGGAGGCGGTCACCGGCCACCGCGTGCGCCGGCTGTCGGAGCTGTCCGCGCCGACGGTCGTGCTGGACGTCTCGCCCCGGCAGTTCCTCGCGATGGCGGACCTCCCGGCGGGCTACCGGCGGCGGCTGGCCCGCTTCCGGTACGGTCCCGGCGTCTTCAAGATGGACTGGGCCCTGGACGGGCCGGTGCCGTGGCGGGATCCGGCGGTGGCGGACGCGGGCACGGTGCACCTGGGCGGGACGCTGGAGGAGATCGCGCTGAGCGAGGCGGAGACGACCGCCGGCCGGCACTCGCCCCGGCCGTACGTGCTGGCGGTCCAGCCGTACGCGGCGGATCCGACGAGGGGCGGGCACACGTTCTGGGCCTATTGCCACGTGCCCGCCGGCTCGACGGTGGACATGACGGACGCCATCGAGACCCAGATCGAGCGGTACGCGCCCGGCTTCCGCGACCGCGTCCTGGCCCGCCACACGATGGGCCCGGCCGCGATGGAGGCCGCCAACCCCAACCTGGTGGGGGGCGACATCACCGGCGGCCTGACCAGCCTGGTCCAGTTCCTCCGCCGCCCCGTCTGGTCGCCGGCGCCGTGGCGCACCCCGCTGCCGGGCGTCTTCCTGTGCTCGGCCTCCACCCCACCCGGCCCGTCGGTACACGGGATGGGCGGCTGGCAGGCGGCCCGCCTCGCCCTGCAGGCCACCCCCGCCAAGCCATAACGACCACCGGCGGCGCAGGGGTCAGGGGTGCATTTCGTCGGTGAGGGCGGCGGCGAAGGCGTCCACGTCGGACTCCGTCGTGTCGAAGGCGCACATCCACCGCACCTCCCCCGTCGCCTCGTTCCACGTGTAGAACCGGAACCGCTTGGCCAGCCGCTCCGTCACGTCCCGGGGCAGGATCGCGAAGACCGCGTTCGCCTCCACCGGCCGGGTGAGCGTCACCCCCGGGATGCCGCTGACCGCCTCGGCCAGGCGCCGGCCCATGGCGTTGGCCTGGCGGGCGTTGCGCAGCCACAGGTCGCCCGACAGCAGCGCCTCGAACTGCGCCGACACGAAGCGCATCTTCGACGACAGCTGCATGAACGTCTTGCGGATGTAGTCGACCCCGCTGGCGGCGGCCGGGTTGAGGACGACGACGGCCTCGCCGTACAGCAGCCCGATCTTGGTGCCGCCGAAGGAGAGCACGTCCACCCCCACGTCCGTCGTGAGGGCCCGCAGCGGGACGTCGAGGGCGGCGGCGGCGTTGGTGAGGCGGGAGCCGTCGAGGTGGACGAGCAGCCCCAGGTCATGGGCGTGCGAGCAGATCGCCGCGATCTCGTCGGCCGTGTAGAGGGTGCCGAGCTCGGTGGTGTTGGAGATGGACACCACGCGCGGCTGCGCCCGGTGCACGTCGCCGAACCCCCACGCCTGCCGGTCGATCAGCTCCGGCGTGAGCTTGCCGTCGGGCGTGGGCACGGTGAGCAGCTTGATGCCGCCCGCCACCTCGGGCGCGCCGCCCTCGTCGGTGTGGATGTGGGCGCTTTCCGCGCAGATGACCGCCTCCCAGTGGGCGGTCATCGAACGGAGGGAGACGACGTTCGCGGCGGTGCCGTTGAAGACCGGCCAGGCCTGCGCCTGCTCGCCGAAGTGCCGCTTGAAGACCTCCGCCATGGCCTCGGTGTAGACGTCCTCGCCGTAGGCGGTCTGGTGACCGCCGTTGGCGGCGGCGATGGCCTGGAGGATCTCGGGGTGTACCCCGGCGTAGTTGTCGCTGGCGAACGCCTTGAGCCGGGGGTCGTGCCGGGAAGTCACGCAGTAAGGTCCAATCGGGTGCCGTTGACCTCGGCGGCGGGGCGGTCGTAGAGGCCGCCGATGGCCTCCGCGAGGTCGTGTACGTCGGTGAAGCCGGCGAACTTCGCGGCGGGCTTCTCGGCCCGCATGGCGTCGTTCACCAGGGCCTTGACCACCAGGATGGTGGCCGCGCTGCCGGTGCCGGAGAGCGCGTCGGCGAGGGAGAGCGTCCACGCCTCCGCCGCCGCCTTGGCCGCCGCGTAGGCGGCGCCGCCGGCGGAGGGCCGCTCGGCCGCCTTGGCCGAGACGATCACGAAGCGGCCGTTGTCACTGTCCCGCAGCAGCGGCTCGAAGGCCAGCGACACGTTCTGGAGCGTGCGGATCAACAGGTCGTGCAGGAGGTCCCAGTCGTCGAGGCTGGTCTCGGCGAACGAGCCGGCGCCGCGCCAGCCGCCGACCAGGTGCACCACGCCGTCCACGCGGCCGTGATCGCGCTCGATCCAGTCGGCCAGGCCCTGTACGGCGGTACGGTCGAGCAGGTCGACGTCCTCCTTGTCGACCCCGATCACCGTATGACCATTTTTCCGGAAATATTCGGAAACGGCCTCCCCCGTCGGCCCTCCAGCACCCGTAACCAGAATGATCATGCGCGAAGTCCCTTAGTCGATTCGACCACTTCGCCCAGCTTACGGCGCAGTGCCTCGTAGAACATGCTCAGGGGGAACTCGTCCGGCAGCACCGCGTCCACCTTGGCCTTCTGCTCCTCCGGCAGCGCCTGGACGCCCTTGGCCCAGACGGAGCCGGGATGCGGCGCCACGTACGCGCCCACCAGCTCGTATGCCGCCAGCCAGTGCGCCAGCTTGGACCGGTCGATGCTGTCGCGATACAGCTTCTCGACCTCGCCCCGCAGGTCGGCGACCCCGTCCGCGACCCGCTCCCAGTCGATCGTGAGCCGGTTGTCCGTCCAGCGCACGATGTCGTTGCGGTGCAGGTACGCGAAGAGCAGCTGCCCGCCGAGCCCGTCGTAGTTCCGCACCCGCTCCCCGGTGATCGGGAACCTGAACAGCCGGTCGAACAGGATCGCCACCTGCACGTACCGCGCGTGCGGCACGCCCTGGGCCGCCAGCTTGACGGCCTCCCCGAACGCGGTCAGGTCGCAGCGCAGCTCCTCCAGCGAGTACAGCCAGTACGGCATCCGCTGCTTGATCATGAACGGGTCGAATGGCAGGTCCCCGTGGCTGTGGGTGCGGTCGTGGACCAGGTCCCAGAGCACGAACGTGTCCTGCGCGAGCCGCTGCGAGGCCAGCAGCCTGGCCGCGTCCGGCGGCAGGTCGAGCTTGAGCGTCTCGGCGGCGGCCTGCGACACCCGCCTGAACCTGGCGGCCTCGCGGTCGGCGAAGATCCCGCCCCAGGTGAAGCGTGCCGGAGCCTGCCGCACCGCGACCGTCTCGGGGAAGAGCACGGCGGAGTGGGTGTCGTAGCCGGAGGTGAAGTCCTCGAACGCGATCGGCACGAACATCGGGTTGTCGTAGCCGCCCGCCTCCAGCCCAGCCAGCCAGTCCGGCCAGATCGTCCGGATCCAGACGGCCTCCAGGTTGCGGGCGGGGTTGCCGTTCTGGGTGTACATGGGGAAGACCACGACGTGCTCCAGCCCGTCCTCGCGCTGGGTGTCGGGGTGGAACAGGTCGAGCGAGTCGAGGAAGTCGGGCACGCCGAGGTCCTGCTCGGCCCACTTCGCCAGGTCAGCCTGGACGGCCTGGAGGTACGCGGCGTCATGCGGGAAATATGGCGATATTTCGCCCAGGCGCGTCCCGATCTCGGCCACCAGTGCCTTCGCCCGCTCCTTCTCCTCCGGCACCGAGCCGTCCTTGACCTGCAGCGGACGCAGCTCCTCGACGGCCGCCTTGAGCCGGGCGAACCCGGCCGCCTTGGCCTCGTCGCGCGACCCGGCGGCGCCGCCGGCGTCCGGGACGCGGGCGGCCCAGGTGACCACGTTCCCCCAGAGGCGCCGGTGGTCGTAGTCCTCGATGGAGTCGTCGCCGAAGAGGTCGGAGTCGGCGAACGCGACCACGCGCCCCTTGCCGTACCGGACGGCGGCGGCCAGCGGCGCGCCCGCCGGGTCTGCGGTCGGCGAGGTCGCGAACAGCACCTCGCCCTCGCCCGCGCCCTCACTCGCCACCGTGAGGACGCCGGTGCGGTAGAAGCAGGCCGTGCGGACCCCGGCGAGCAGGCCGGAGGTGGTGGCGGGCTCGGCGAGCACCCAGGTGGCCACGTCCCGGTGCGCGTTCTTCGGGTCGCGCACGGTGGTGTGCGCCACGCCCACCCCGAACCGCCCGAGCAGCTCACGCAGGTTGTTGCCGTACTTGTCCTGCTCCTCCTCGGCCAGCACCACCAGCCCGCCGCCGTCGATGACGAAGGACTCGATCGCGTCCAGCTCGGCGGCGGTGAAGAGAGGGCTGCCCTGCCCGATGGTACGTTCCCACCGCTCTCCCGACGGGTGCGCGATCACCAGGACATCCTGCTCGGCGAGCGTCTCGGGCGTGAGCGCGCCAGCCGTGTGGGCGCCGACCGTGTGCCCCAGATGCCGGAGCAGCCCGGCCGCGCGGGCGTAGCTGTTGTCGTCGGGATGGGCGGGGTTGATGGCCTCGGCCACCTCGCGCCGGACGGTCCACGACTCGCTGTGAGCCTCGTCGAACAGCACCCGAGGGAACGCTTGCATGAAATATCTCCTGTATCTACCGCCTTCTGACGGAAAATATACACATGATGCTCCATGTACCGCCAAACCCTCAGGCGGCACCCGGCCGGACCACCCCGGTCTCGTACGCGAAGACCACGGCCTGCGCCCGGTCGCGCAGCGACAGCTTCATCAGCACCCGCGCCACGTGGGTCTTGACCGTGGCCTCCCCCACGTACAGCTCTCCGGCGATCTCCGCGTTGGTGAGGCCGCGCGCCAGCAGCCGCAGCACCTCCAGCTCGCGCGGCGTCAGCTCGGCCAGCCGGGGCGAGGGCGTCGGCTCGGCCCGGCCCGCGAACGTGGCGATCACCCGGCTCGTCACGGCCGGGTCGAGCAGCGCGTCACCCGCGTGCACCACCCTGATCGCCTCCAGGAGCTGCTCCGGCGGCGACACCTTCAGCAGGAACCCGCTGGTGCCGGCGCGCAGCGCGGCGTAGAGGTTCTCGTCGGTGTCGAACGTGGTCAGCGTGATGACCTTGGGCGGCGACGGGTCGTCCAGCAACTCCTTGGCCGCGGCCAGCCCGTCGAGCCGGGGCATCGAGATGTCCATGAGCACGATGTCCGGCCGCGTACGCCTGACCACGGCGACGGCCTCGCGCCCGTCGGACGCCTCCCCGACCACCTCCATGCCGGGGTCGCTGTCGACGACCATGCGCAGCCCGGCCCTGACCATCGCCTGATCGTCGGCGATGACTATGCGAATGCCCACAAGCCGGAGGGTAGACGCCGGGCACCCGCCTTGAACACCCAGGCCAAGCCGCACGCAAGTGAGTCACAAGTCACGACACATGGACGCTCTGCCGGATGCGGGTCTGGGTGGCGTCGTCGCACGTGGCCTTGGCGCAGAAGTACATCACGAGCATGGTCTTGGGCTGGCGGTCGATCACGTAGCTGACGAAGCCCAGCCTGGTGCCGGACGCGGGGTCGTGCAGGGAGCCGTCGAAGCGGGTGGCGGGGCTGGTGCCGGCCTGGTCCGGCACGGGTTTGCCGACGTCGACCTGGCCGGGCAGCAGGGCCTCCATCTTGGCCTTCATCTGCTCGGAGTTGCCGCCGGCGTCGAGGGTGTCGGAGACCTGGACGTAGACGCCCGAGGCGGAGTCGGGGTCGTCCTCGACGACCTGGGAGATCGCCGACCAGTCCGCTCCGGGGCCGGCCACGAACAGGGACTCGAACTCCTGGGCGTGCGGCGAGACCACCGCGAACAGGTCCTGGTGGGTGCGCACGGTCCAGTCGCCCGGGTACTCGAACGTGAGCGGCGCGGCGGCGCTGGTCTTGTAGCGGGACCAGGTGTCGCCGCGGTGGTTCATGATGATCATGGCGACGAGCGCGAGGGCCGCGACGGCGGCGACCAGCGTGGTGGCCACGATCGGGACGCGTCCCGGGCGTTTCTTGGGCGCGGTCGGATGCGTGGGGGGCGCGGGGGCCCGGTCCGACCCGATCGGCGTGAACGGGGGCCCCAGGACGGGCGCGGGACGCGGGCCTGAGGTGGGCCCAGAGGCGGGGCCGGTCGGAGGGCCGGTCGTTGGGCCCGTCGTGGGTCCGGTCGTGGGTCCCGGGACGGGCGCCGGGTACGGGGCCGGGTGCGGTCCGGAGGGGGGACCCTGGCGGGGCACGAGGTGCGGCCCGCTGGTGGGGCCGCTCATGGGGTCGGCCTGGTACCCGCTGATCGCGTCACGCAGCGCGGTCACGAACTCCGTACAGGTGGCGTAACGCTGCTCGGGCGCCTTGGCCAGCGCCCGCATCATCACGGCGTCGATCTGCGCGGGCAGGTCGGGCCTGAGCTGCGACAGCGGCGTCGGCTGCTCGGCCAGGTGGGCCCAGAGCAGGGCGATGTCGTTCTCGCGCTGGAACGGCAGCCGCGCCGACAGCCCCTCGTAGACCACGCACGCCAGCGCGTACTGGTCGGCGCGGCCGTCGATGTGCTCCTTGTTGATCTGTTCGGGCGACATGTAGCGGGGCGTGCCGATGAACTGGTCGGTCTGGGTCAGCCCGGAGATCGACGAGCGGTGCTTGGTAATGCCGAAGTCGGTGAGGTAGACGTGGTCGCCGGCCATCAGGATGTTGGCCGGTTTGACGTCGCGGTGGATCAGGTCGTGCGCGTGCGCGGCGTCGAGGGCGGCGGCGACCTGGGCGAAGACCTGGTTCGCCTGGGCGATCGGCAGCGGTCCGCGGTCGTAGATGAGCCGGCGCAGGTCGAGCCCGTCGACGTAGCGCATGGCGATGTAGAGGACGCCGTCGGCGTCCGCGTTGGCCTCGTAGATCGGGATGATGTTGGGGTGCTCGATGCTGGCGACCGTTCTGGACTCCAGGATGAACCGCTGCCTGAACCGGTCGTCGACGCTGAGCACCGGGTTGAGGATCTTCAGCGCCACCCGGCGGCTCAACCTGGGGTCGAGCGCAAGGTAGACCACGGCCATGCCGCCCTTGCCGACGATGTCCTCGATGTAGTACCCGGCCACCTCCTGGCCGATGAGCGATCTTTCGTTCAATGGCATCACGTCTCGATGGGGTGGCCGCAGTAACCGCAGAAGCGATGCGCGGGCCCGAGTCGCATGCCGCACGAGGTGCAGTACTTGATCGCCGGGTTCGGCGCGGTCATCACCTGCTGTTGTTGCTGCGGGACCATGGGGAACGCCTGCGACCGCCGTACGACCACGGTCTGGTTGGCCCCGTCGTCGAGCGGTGGCGCGGCCGCCCCCGGTGGTTCTGGCGGCTCTGTCACCTTTTCAGGAGCACGGCGGCGCCACAGCAGATACGCCCCGCCCGCGGCCGCCATGAAAAGGATTCCGGCCGCCACGATGAACGGCCACAGCGGGGTCGACCGGGTGGTGGTGGCCGCCACCTGTTTCGTGCCCTGGTCCTCCGGCCCGCCCCGTTTCTCCAGCGAGGTCTTCAGCAGCTTGGCGGCCACCACGTTGCCCGGATAGAGCTCCAGCACGCGCTGGAAGCCGGGCGCGGCCTCCGTGTAGTACTTGGTGTGGTAGCGGGTCAGCGCCGCCTCGAACGCCGTGTCGATCGCGCCTCTGCGCGGCGCCACCTTGGCGGCGGCCAGGATGCCGTTGATCTCCCTGACGCCGATCATCCTGCCCTCTTTGCCGCCGCCCACCAGCAGGCCGATGACGTGGCCGTTCTTGTCGCCGATCACGGGGGCGCCGATGAGTCCCTGGTCGGCCAGGCCGCCCAGCTTGACCGGCTCGTCCACCTTCTTCTCCGGGTCGGCGAACGGCCTGCCGTTGTCACCGCCCCCGCCGCCCTTGCCCAGGTGGGCGATCTCGACGGTCTCCAGGACCTTCGGGCCCGGCCGGCCGAGGAAGCCCGCCAGGTTGGTGGGCGCGCCCTCCTGCTCGGGCACCTGGTCGGCGAGCGGCGCGGTGGGCATGCCGACGCCTCCGGTCATGGGGGTCACCGGCACCAGCACGGCGGGGCTGTCGGGCGTCGGGCCGGCCTTGATGCACTTGACCTTGATGCCGTTGGGGGTCGGCGGCGACACGTTGGGATAGGCCGTGATCTCGGTGGTCACGTTGATGATGCAGGTGGCGGTGTCGGTCTTCGGCGGGTAGCACTCCGCCAGGTGGTGGTTGAGGAGGTCGTCCTTGAGCTTGTGCTTCTCGTAGTCGAGGGGGATCTTCACCTTGTGGTGCTCGGCGAAGACCTTGTTCGCCGCGTAGATCGCGACGTCGTTGGGGTTCACGGCCAGGCGCCTGAGTGCGACGATCGTGCCGTCGGGGTTGACGACGGTCCCCGTGCCCGCGGCGAACGGGATGTCGTAGGACCGCTCCACATGTTTGAGCTCGCCGATGTGGTCGAGCAGGGTGATCTCCACATGAGACACGGCTTCCAGTCGCACCACGGCCGGGGTCACCAGGTCGGTGATCCCGCTCGGGTGTTCGTGAGCCGCGGCCGGCATCGCGATCAGCACCAGTGCCGTCGCGACGCCACCGGCAAGAGCTGTGAGGCGCGCCATCTCCGCTCCCAACGCAGGTCTAGGACCAGGGTCCCAATCGCATGCTGTAAGTCAATAGACCGCCACGTAGACAAGCGCTTGCTAGGGGGCATAACGTACCTGGGTGGGCTACACGATCGGCGTAGATGTCGGTGGCACCTTCACCGATGTGGTCCTTGGAGGCACGTTCGGCGCGATTGCCGTGGCCAAATGTTTGAGCACCCACTACGACCCCATCGCGGGCATCGTGGCCGGCGTTACGCGCGCGCTCGGCGACCGCGACCCCGCGCAGGTCACGCGGGTCGTCCACGCGACGACGCTGGCCACCAACGCGGTGCTCGAACGCAAGGGGGTCCGGGTGGCTTTTGTCACCACCCAGGGCTTTCGCGCCGCCGTCCCGCTCGGGCGCTACGCGCGGGTCGAGGAGGACCGCTACGATCTGCGCTTCTCGCCGCCGCCTCCGCCGGTGGCCGCGGGCGACTGCTTCGAGGTGGTGGAACGCGTCTCGGCGCGCGGCGCGGTGCTGACGCCGCTGGACCTCGATTCCGTACGCCGGGCCGCCGCGGCGATCATGGCCCGCGGCATCACGTCGGCGGCGGTCTGCCTGCTGCACGCGTACGCCAACCCGGCCCATGAGCGGCAGGTCGCCGAGCTCCTGCGGGAGTCGATCCCGGACGTGGTGACGTCGTCGGAGATCTGGCCGGAGATCCGCGAGTACGAGCGCGCCACCACCACCATCATGTCCGCATATATCGGCCCATTGATGGCTTCGTACCTTTCGCAGCTCCGGGAGCGGCTGGCCGGGATCGGGATCCGCGCGCCCGTCCACGTCATGGAGTCGAGCGGCGGCGTGATCTCCGCCGAGCTGGCCGCCCGGCGCGCGGTGGCCACGATCGAGTCGGGCCCGGCGGCGGGGGTGCTGGCGGCGGCCGGGACCGGGTTCCCGGACGTGATCTCGTTCGACATGGGCGGGACCACCGCCAAGGCGTGCGTCGTACGCGGCGGGACACCCGAGATCACGAACGAGTTCCACGTCGGCGGCAAGGGCAGCTTCGGCGGCCGGCGCGCGGGCACCGGCGTGCCCATCAAGACCCCGGCCATCGACCTGGCGGAGGTGGGGGCGGGCGGGGGCAGCGTCGCCTGGCTCGACGCGGCCGGCGCGCTCCGCGTCGGCCCGCACTCGGCGGGCTCCTCCCCCGGGCCCGCCTGTTACGGCCTGGGCGGCTCCGAACCCACGGTCACGGACGCGAACCTCGTCCTCGGTTACCTCTCCTCGGCCTCGCTCCCCCTGACCCCGGACCTGGCCGCCAAGGCCCTCGACCGGCTGGCCTCGCCGCTCGGGGTCTCCCGGGAGGAGGCCGCGTACGCTGTGCACGAGATCGTCAGCGCCTCGATGGCGTCGGCGGTGCACGTGGTGACGGTGCAGCGCGGCATCGACCCGCGCGGCTTCGCCCTGGTCGCCTTCGGCGGCGCCGGTCCCATGCACGCGGCCCGGGTCGCGGAGCGCTTCGGGATCGGGACGGTGGTGGTGCCCGCGCACTGCGGCGTCGCCTCGGCGGCCGGACTCCTCACCGGCGCCCTCTCCACGGACCGCGTCCTGTCCCGCCTGGACGCCCCCGACCCCTCCGCCGTCTTCACCTCCCTGGCCACCGACGCCGCCGCCGACCTGGGCGTCTCACTCTCGGACCCCGGGGTGCTGGTGTCACGGTCGGTGGACGTCCGCTTCAAGGGCCAGTCCCACGACCTGACCGTCGAGTGGACGTCTTCCCGGGAGGAGCTGGCGGCCCGCTTCTTCGCGCGGTACGAGGAGGTGTACGGGATCGCGCAACAGGGCGAGATCGAACTGGTCAGCTACCGCATCCACCTCACCGCCCCCACCTCCCCACCCCCCGGCACCACCGGGAATGAGGCCGCCGGGAACGGGACGGCCGGCGACGGGGCAGCGGCGGCCGTGCCTCGGGGGAGGCGGGCGTACTTCCCGGAGACCGGCGGCTACGTCGAAGTCCCCGTCCACACCAGGGACACCATGGCCGGCGGCCCGCTTCACGGCCCCGCGATCATCGAGGACGCCGAGTCCACGATCGTCGTCCCGCCCGGCTGGACCGCCACCCTCGCCGAGACCCGCGCCGTCCACCTCACCAGGAGCACGACATGCCCGACCTCCTGACCGCCGAGGTGCTCAGGAACGCGCTCGTCGTCGCGGCGGAAGAGGCCAGCATCGTGGTGGTCCGCTCCGCGTACTCGACGTTCATCGTGGAGGGCTCCGACGCCTCGGCCGCCGTCCTCGACGCCCGGGGCCGCCTGATCGCCCAGTCGATGGCCACCACCCTCATGAACAGCATGGCGCTCAAGGTGGCGCTCCCCGAGCTCCTCAAGGACATCCCCGCGGACCGGATGAGCCCAGGCGACGTGTACGTGCTCAACGACGCCTACCGGGGCGGCGTGCACACCAACGACCTGCTCGTCTACCGCCCGGTCTTCGTCGGCCGGACCCCGGCCTACTTCACCGCCACCATGATCCACGTCTCCGACCTGGGCGGCCTCTCGGCGGGCGGCATGGCCCCGCTGGCGACCGACATCTTCCTGGAGGGCCTCCAGCTCCCGCCGGTGCGCCTGGCCACCGAGGGGGGCCTGGATCCGACCGTGGAGGCCATCCTGCGGGCCAACAGCCGTACCCCCGGCAAGGTCATGGGCGACGTGCGGGCTCTGGTGGCCGGGACGGCGGTGGCCGCCGCCCGGCTGGAGACCCTGGTCGGCGAGTACGGCGCGGAGGGCCTGAGCGCGGGCGTCGACGACTACCTGGACTACACCGAGGCCAGGACCCGCGCGGCGCTGGCCGAGCTGCCGAAGGGCCGGTTCGAGGCGGCGTACCCGATCGACGATGACGGCATAAATCCCGAAAAATCGCATGAAATCCGGGTCGCCGTCACCCTCGGCGACGAACGAGCCGTGCTGGACTTCGCGGGCACCGGCCCGCAGGTCCCCGCCGCGATCAACGCCTCGGCCTCGCAGTCCCTCGCCGCCGCCGTCTTCGCCGTCCGCTGCTTCCTCGACCCCACGATCCCCATGAACGACGGCTGCCTGCGCGCCATCGACGTACGCCTCCCCGAGGGCTCCCTGCTCAACGCCCGCTCCCCCTACCCGTGCGGCGGCCGGTACGTCCCGATCTACGCCGCCATGGAAGCCGTCTTCCAGGCCATGTCCGACGCCGTCCCCGAGCGTGCCATCGCCCCCAGCGGGATCCTGCAGCCGTTCTCGATCGCCGCCGTCGGGGCGCCGTACTGGATCCACCTCTCCTACGACTTCGGCGGCGTGGGCGCCCGCCGCGGCCTGGACGGCCCGGACGCCACGGGCGTGCACTTCGGCATCGGCCGCAACTCGGTGCCGCAGGCGGAGCCGGTGGAGAGCCGCTGCCCGCTGATCGTCGAGTCCGTCGAGACCATCCCGGACTCGGGCGGCCCCGGCCGCTTCCGCGGCGGGCTGGGCTCGCGCACGGTCTACCGTTTCCTGGCCGACTGCCACGTCACGACCCGCGGCGACCGCCTCCGCCTCCCGCCCCCTGGCCGTGCCGGCGGGCAGCCGGGGCGGCTCGGCGGCTTCTTCAGGCGCCACCTGGACGGGACGGTGGAACGGCTGGCGTCCAAGGTCAACAATGTGCGGTTCGCGGCCGGGGAGGCGTTCATCGTGGAGACGACGGGCGGCGCCGGCCTCGGCCCACCGACCGAACGCGACCCCGAGGCGATCCAGGCCGACCTGGAAGCGGGCCGCGTCACGCCACGGAGGGCGGCCGAGGACTACGGCTTCGAGACCCGGCGACCGACCAAGTCGGCGGGATCGAAGCTGACGGCATAGGGCGATGACAGCGTCACCATGGCCCCTGCCTTGTAGGCGACAGGCTCTTTGTAGGAGTCACCCTCGAGTTCGTAGACGTAGAGTGTTGGCCCGTCAGGTTCAACGCGCCAATAGAGAGGAATGCCCGCCGCTGCGTATGCCGCCGCCTTGAGCGTCCTGTCGTACATCCCAGTGCTCGGGCTGACCACCTCCCCGACCAGCAGCAGGTTGCTGGGGGCGAACTTGAGCCCCACCGACTCGGTCGCCGACTCGGGCACGACGACAATGTCGGGGATGTAGAGATCCTTGGGGCCTGGGCTGACGTTCACATATGACAAAGCCTCCAGTCCTGGAGGCGCTGCATCTTCGAGGATCCGCGTCAGCCGGTTGATGACACGCTGATGCAGGGGCATGGGGGCAGGGCTCACTACAAGGCTCCCGTTGAAGAGCTCGTAACGATTCCCGTCGTCGGGGAACTCGAGCAGGTCGTCGACAGTGAACGGCGCACTGGGAAAAGCCGTGCGCCCCGCCGGTTCGATCGTCGCCATTGCGGTCACCCACCCAGTATCGGGAAGCTCGCCCTTGCCCACATGCTACTTGCCCAAATTCCGTCACGTGAAGTCACGAGGTCGCCACGCTTCGGCGCCATGGCGGACCGCTGCGTGGACGGCGCGGGCCGCGCGGGCGCCCCACTCCGAGCGGGGACCGCCGAACAGCTCCGCGGGCCCCTCCGCCGGCGCGGCCACGCAGACCGCGTCCGAGGCCGTGCCCGTGCACGGGAAGCCCGCCTCGATCAGCGCCTGGGACTTCGCCTCCGTGACCGTCATCACCGCATTGACCAGGGCCGCGTCCGTCATGGCCACCGCCAGCACGGTCACGATGTTGATGGTCCCCACCCGCATCGGCGCCAGCTCCGGGTCAGTGCTCCCCTCGGGGGCGGCGGCCCAGGTCGGGACGCGGAGGCCGACGGTCGCGTACGCCTCCACGCCGCCGTCCGAGGCCTGGACGCAGCGGTCGACGGAGGCGGCGGTCAGCATGCCGACGCCGTCCCCCTCCGGGCCTAACGACAGCAGGTGGTCGACCGGGTCCATCCGTGAATACCCGGCCACCACCTGCGCGTTCAGCACCCACTCGCGCGGGCCGATCCCGCCGCCGAGCAGCGCGGAGGAGATCATCCGCCAGCCCGGCCCGAACTCCCACAGCAGCGCTCCCAGCCGCGCCCCGTCCTCCACCCGGTATGTGAGCTTCATGGCCCTCCCCTGACGAGGTGCACGACGGGCCGGCCGTCCGGCCCCGGCTCGATCTTGACATGGGCGTCGAAGTGCCGTCCCACCAACGGCTCGGTGAGCACCTGGGCGGGCTTGCCGGAGGCCACCGCGCGCCCGTCGGCCAGCAGGAGCAGGGAGTCGGCGTAGAGGCCGGCGACGGTCAGGTCGTGCAGGGTGGTGACGACGGTCAGGCCGTCCGCCCGCCGCAGCCGGTCCACCAGCTCCAGCACCTGCTGCTGGTGCCCGAGGTCGAGGGCCGTCGTGGGCTCGTCCAGCAGCAGGACGGGCGCCTCCTGGGCGAGGGCCCTGGCCAGCACCACGCGCTGGCGCTCGCCGCCGGACAGCTCCCCCGCGCGCCGCATGGCGAGCGCGGTCAGGTCGAGCCGTTCGAGCACGCCGGCGGTGACCTCCCGGTCGTGCGCGCTCTCCCTGCCCAGGTAGGGGATGTACGGGGTGCGCCCGAGCAGCGCGTAGTCGAAGACCGTCATGTCGGGCGGCAGGGCGGGGGTCTGGGGGGCGTAGGCCAGCAGGCGGGCACGTTCGCGGGGCTTGAGCCGGGCCGCCGGGCGGGAGTCCAGCGTGACCTCGCCCCGGTGCGCGACGAGACCCATGACGGCCTTGAGCAGGGTGGACTTGCCCGCCCCGTTGGGCCCGATGATCGCCAGCCACTCGCCGCGGCGCACCTGGAGCGAGACGTCGGACACGACCTCGCGGTCGCCGAGCCGTACCGACAGCGCCTGGGTGCTGATCACGTCGCCGTCCGCCTGGTCATGCGCAGGACGCCGACGAAGAACGGCGCCCCCACGAACATGGTCACCACTCCGATCGGCAGCTCGGCGGGCGCGATCACCGTACGCGCGATGAGGTCGGCCAGCACCAGGAACGCCCCGCCGCCGATCAGCGACAGCGGCAGCACGATCCGGTACGAGCCGCCCGCCAGCCGCCGCACGATGTGCGGGATGACGATGCCCACGAACCCGATCAGCCCGCTCACCGCCACGGCCGCCGCGGTGGCCAGGGAGGCGGCCAGCAACACGGTGAGGCGCACCCTGGCCGCCCGCACGCCGAGGCTGGTGGCCTCCTCGTCGCCCACGGACAGCACGTCCAGCATCCGCCCGTGCAGCAGGAGCAGCACGGCCGAGACGGCGGCGTACGGCAGCACCAGCCAGAACTGGTCCCACCCGCCGCCGACGTCGCCGAGGATCCACGAGTAGACGCGCTGCAGCTCCTCGACCTTGAACTGCTGGATGAACGTCTGGATCGCGGTCAGGAACGAGGTGACCGCCACCCCGGCCAGCACCAGCGTCGCGGTGCCGCCGGAGCGTCCGGCGGTGTTGCCGAGCGTGTACGCCAGGAACACCCCGCCGACGGCCCCGAGGAAGGCCGCGACGGGGATGCTCGCGCCCGACTCCGGCAGCAGCACGATGGCCACGGTCGTCGCCAGTCCGGCCCCGGCCGCGGCGCCCAGCAGGTACGGGTCGGCGAGCGGGTTGCGGAACACGCCCTGGTACCCCGCCCCCGCCATGGCCAGCAACCCCCCGACCACCGCCGCCACCAGCACCCGCGGCAGCCGAAGCTCGAACAGCAGCCCCTGCTCGACCGGCGCGAGCCCGGAGTCCACGTGCACGAACGGCAGCCAGTCAACGGCCTGGAGCACCACCTGCCAGGGCGAGATGTCGGCCGCCCCGTCCAGCAGCCCGGCGATCATGCAGACGGCCAGCACGCCCAGGGCGCACGCGATCCAGAGTGGTCTGGCCCTCGACGGGCCGGCCTGCGCCGCCATGGTCAGCTCTTGGTCCCGGCCTTGGCGACCGCGGCGCCGATGGACTCGGCGAGCTGGACGACGCGCGGCCCCCAGCGGGAGGCCAGGTCGTCGTCGAGCTGGATCACCTGGTCGTTCTTGATGGCCGACAGGCCCTTCCAGCCCGGCCGCTTGGCCAGGGTGTCCTTGCTCTGCTGGCAGCACTTGACGTCACCGAGGAAGATCATGTCGGGGTCCGCCTGGGCCACGAACTCGGCCGACAGCTTCGGATAGCCGCCCGCCTGGTCGGGCGCCTTGTCCGCGATGTTGGTGAGGCCGAACAGGCCGTAGACCTGGCCGATGAACGTCTGGGACGTCGCCGCGTACGGCGTCTGGTCGAGCTCGTGGTAGTACGTGAGCTTCTTGTCCTTGGGCGCCTCGGCGGCCAGCTTGTCCATGGCCGTCTTCATGCCGGAGACGACCTCGTCGGCCTTGGCCTGGTTGCCGGTGGCCGCGCCGATCTCGGCGATCTCCTCGTACGCCTCGTCGAGCTTGGTGGCGGCCGGTTCGAGCAGGACGGGCACGTTCACCTTGCCCAGCTCGGCGACGATCTGGTCGATGTCGTTGGAGACGATGACCAGGTCGGGCTTCTGGGCGACGATGGCCTCGACGTTCGGCTTGAAGCCGGACAGGTCGGTCTTGGGGGCCTCGGCCGGGTAGTTCGATTGGTCGTCCACGGCGACGACCTGGGGGCCCGCGCCGATGGCGAAGAGCGTCTCGGTGTGGGTGGCCGAGAGGGAGACGATCCGCTCGGGCTTCTTGGCGAGGGTGACCTTGCCGTTGCCCGCCTCGACGGTGACGGGGAAGCCCGCCCCGGAGTCAGGCGCGGAGGCGGGGGCGGAGGCGGAGGAAGCGCTGGGGGCGGCGGACGGGGTGGCTGTGGTGCCGGTCTGGCCGCATCCGGCCAGGATCAGCGTTCCCAGCAGCGCGCCCGCGAGGGCCGTACGTCGGGGCCTCACGAGTAGTCCTTTCACTGTCGGAACCGAGAGACCCGCGTTTGAGCGACGGATCACCCTTTTCCACGAGGGTTGATGACGTCAGCGCAGAGGCAGGCGACCTGGCTATGACAGTTGCGGGACAGCGCCGGACTCGCACCGGACTTCGCTGCGACCCTGCGCATCGGACAAACGCTATCAATCCTCCGGATGCCCGCGGCGTCAAGGGGCCAGTTGGGACTCCGCCTCGGCGATGATCTCCTGGAGCCTGAGCCCGTGGGCGGCGTCGAGCGAGTGGCCGCCGCCGTTCCGCACGGTTCCGGCGAACTCCTCGGCGATGGTGTCCAGGGGGTCGTCGTCGAAGTGCGGGAGCACGGCGCTGCCGGTGCGGCCGTACACGGCGAACGTCGCGGGCGGCAGGTCGCCGACCGCGGCCATGCACAGCGACGCCTCGGAGACCGCGCCGCCCTCGTGCTCGAGCAGCAGGCCGGTCCAGCCGAGCGAGTTGCCGTGCGCGCGCACGCCGGTCACCGGGCCGAGCGCGGCGCCCAGCAGGTCGATCACGTGCGGGCCGACGTCGAGCAGCACGCCGCGCTCCAGCCGCCAGGGGGTGGCGAAGGGGTGGTCGCCGAGGAGGGTGCCGGAGATGTTCGCGGCGTGGCCGCCGAACGGCTGGATCTCGCGGCACCGGGCCAGGAAGGCGCGGGCCTGGGGGGCGTACCGCAGGGTGAGCACCAGCTGGGAGGCGACGCCCGCCTCCGCGACGGCCTCGGCCAGGCGCCGCGCGCCGTCCAGCGTGTCCGCGAGCGGCTTCTCCAGCAGCAGCGCCTTGCCCGCGCGGGCGGCGCGGACGCCGAGCTCGGCCTGTACGGCGGGCGGCACGCAGAACGCCACGGCCTCGCAGGCGTCGAACAGCTCCTCGACGCGCTCGAACACCGGTGCTCCGAGCCGGGCGGCGGCCTCTGGACGGCGGGCCCACACCCCGGCCAGCCGCGTGTGCGGCCCCTTGGACAGCATCGGCGCGTGCGCCATCTCGGCCCACGGGCCCGCTCCGATCAGCCCGACCGCCACCGGCTCCATGAGACCTCCCCTGTTACCGCACGTATGGGGAGGATCTTCCCACACCACCGGAATGACGGCCGGTGGCTCGATGGGCGGGTGCCCCGCGCGGCGCCCGCCCATCGGCGTCAGTGGGGCCCGTCGTTCAGATCGCGCCAGCGCTGGACGGCGTGCTGCGGGCGGTGGGCCAGGGTGCCGGAGTCGATGGTCAGGGTCTGACCGGTGATGCAGCGGGCCTCGTCGGAGGCGAGGAAGCACACCAGGTCCGCGACGTCGTCGGGGGTGCACGGCCACGGCAGGAGGCGTTCGGCGGCCTTGTCGGCGAGCTGCCCCTGGCTCAGGGCCCGCTGGGCGGCCTGGGTGAGGACGAGGGCGGGGGCGACGGCGTTGCAGCGGACGCCGCGGGAGCCGTACATCGTGGCCACGTAACGGGTGAAGCCGATCAGGGCCGCCTTCGAGGCCCCGTACGCGGCGTGGACCTCGTCCCCGACCAGGGCGGACACCGACGACATGAGGACGATGGCGCCGCCGTCCGGCATGGCGGGCACCGTGTGCTTGACCATGAGCATGGCGCCGCGCAGATTGACCTCCATCGTGCGGTCCCAGACCCCGACGTCGAGCGAGTCCAGATCCCGGTCGCGGCCGTAGACGGCGGCGTGGAGCGCGGCGGCGTTGGAGTGCAGGACGTCCACCCGGCCGAACGACGTCACCAGGGCCGCGACCGCCTCCTCCACCTGCTTCTCGTCGGAGACGTCGCAGGTCAGGGCCATGGCCGTGCCGCCGTGGGCGCGGATGGCGGCCGCGGTGGACTTCGCCCCGGCCGCGCGCAGGTCCAGGACGCCGACGCAGGCGCCCTCGGCGGCCAGGCGCGCCGCGCAGGCCGCGCCGATGCCCGAGCCCGCGCCCGTCACCATCGCGACCCGCCCGTCGAACCGGCCCGAGGGGCGGCCGCTCACCACTCCACCGCCAGTGACGTCAGGCCGCGGCCGACGATCGACCTGCGGTGGGCGACCGGCTCGCCGGGGACGAGCCGCAGGCCGGGCAGGCGGCGGCCGAGCACGTCGAGCGCGGTGCGCAGCTGCAGGCGGCCGAGCGCGGCTCCGACGCAGAAGTGGATGCCGTAGCCGAAGACCATGTGCTCGGCGGCGTTCGGCCGGTCGATCAGGAAGCGTTCCGGCTCGGGGAAGACGCTCTCGTCGTGGGCGGCGGAGTCGGTGGAGAGCAGGACGAGGGCGCCGGCCGGGATCGTCACGCCGTGCAGGGGGATGTCGGTCACGGCGTAGCGGAACGAGCCCAGCGACGCGCCGTCGATGCGCATGCACTCCTCGGCGGCGTTCGCGACCAGGCCGGGCGGCACCGGCCAGGCGCCCTCCCGCAGCAGGCGCAGGACGGTGTTGCCGAGCTGGTTGGGGACGGTGTCGTTGCCGCCCAGCAGGATCGTGGAGATCAGCTCGACGACCTCGCGATGGGTCAGCTCCGCGCCGATCAGGGAGGTCATCAGGGACGTGAAGTCGTCCCGCGGGTCCTTGGCCCGGGAGGCGACCAGGCGGTCCACGTAGTCGAGATAGGTCAGGAAGCTGCCGGCGAGTTCGAGCTGGCGCTCCGGCGGCTGCGGCGACAGGAAGAGCTGGAACCAGTCCTTGACGTGCGCCTGTACGAACGCCTCGTCGGCCTCGGGCACGCCGATGAAGCGGGCGGTCAGCTTGATCGACGGCTCGTGGCCGATCTCGCCGACGAAGTCGGCGCTCTTGCGTGGCTCCAGGCGGTCGAGCAGGTCCTCGTTAAGCCGCCGGAACTCCTGCTCCATGGCCGCCACGGCGCGCGGCGTGAACGCCTTCGACACCGACCGGCGCAGGCGGGTGTGGTCGGGCGGGTCCACGTTCGCCACGAAGCTGGACAGGAACGAGCCGTGCTCGCCCAGCTTCTCCCTGGTCTCGCGGGTGAGGCTGCGGGAGATCGTGAGCGAGCCCTTGGAGGAGAAGCGCCGCGGGTCGCCGTAGGCCGCGCGCACGTCGGGGTAGCGGGTCAGGACGTACGCGCCGAGGTGCTCGCTGCGGAAGACCGGCCGCTCCCGGCGCAGCCCGCGGAGGAAGTCGTACGGGGCGGCGACGTGCCAGTCCGCGCTGACGTCGAAGTCCTCGATGTCACCGGTCATGCGAAGATCCTCCGCGGGTTGTCGACGAGCATCTGGTGGACCTGGTCGTCCGTGACGCCCCTCTTGCGGAGCTCGGGAACGACGTCGCGGGGGACGTGGAGAAGGTGGTAGTTGGGGTGGCGCCGCCGTACGACGTCGGCGTCGAAGCGGTCGTTGAAGCAGTACGAGTCGTGACTTAAGACCATTTTTCCGGCGTGTCCGCGCTCGCATAGCTTCGCCACGATCTCCACGCGGTCCTCGAACGGGCTGATCGTCTCGATGCCGAAGCGGTCCATGCCGAGGT
Organism: Nonomuraea sp. NPDC003707; assembly: GCF_053587055.1. NCBI lineage: Bacteria > Bacillati > Actinomycetota > Actinomycetes > Streptosporangiales > Streptosporangiaceae > Nonomuraea > Nonomuraea sp. NPDC003707. The sequence continues at coordinate 179,282 of NZ_JBSFNK010000023.1, forward strand.
AGGAGCCGTTGGCGATCAGCTCTTCCAGGTAGGCCACGTCCGTGGAGTCCCCGGCGTGCCCGATGACCACCTTGCCCAGGTCCACGCCGAACTCGCCCAGGAGGCGCTGCTGTTCGAGGCCGCCCCTGGAGGCGCTGTGGGAGTGCGTGGTGATCGGCGTGCCGGTCTCCAGGTGCGCCTGCGCGACCGCCCGGAACACCCGCTCGCAGCCCTTGGTCATCCCCAGGTGGTCGGAGGCGCACTTGAGCATGGCCGCCTTGACGCCGGTCCGGCCGATCCCCTCGACGATGTCCCGTACGAAGAACTCGGCCAGCCGGTCCGGCCCTCCGAACAGCGACCCCGGGCCCCGGTTGGCGAAGTACGGCGGCAGGGCGTCGTAGGTGTACAGGCCGGTGGCGGCCACGATGTTCACGCCGGTCAGCTCGGCCACGCGCTGGACGGCGGGGATGTACCTGCCGAGCCCCACCACGGTCAGGTCCACGATCGTGTCGATGCCCTCGGCCTTGAGCGCGTCGAGCTTGCCCGCCGCCTCGCGCGCCCGCGTCTCGAGGTCCCAGCCCTCGGGGATGTCCGGCCAGCTCCACAGGATCTCGGGGCTCAGCCCGAAGACGTGCTCGTGCATGAGCGTCGCCCCGAGCTCCGCCACCGGCCCCCGTACGGTCTCAGCCATCCCGGCCTCCGAGGCTCACGACGGGGAACCTCTCGTGCTCGAACGGCCGGTTGACCTCGAGCCCGAGCCCGTCGGTCTGCCGGTAGGGCAGGCCGGTGTAGAGGGCGTCGGCGTCGAAGTACGTGACGGTGAACGACAGGCGCGGGCTGTCGCGGCGGTTCGCGGGCGCGCCGTGCACGGTCAGGGCGTGGTGCACGGTGGCGTCGCCCGCCTTGAGGTCGAGCGGCGGCGACAGCTCCAGCTCCTTGAGCCACGGGTGCTGGGTGAGCTGGTCGTCCCCCGGGCGGGTGAAGCTCCGGCCGAGCAGCCCGTACCGGTGCGAACGGTCGTAGAAGCGCAACGACCCCATGTCGGCGGGCACGTCGGCGAGGGCCAGCCACACGGTCAGCATGGCCGAGCGGTCCATCGGCATCCAGGGGAAGTCCTGGTGGAACTCGGTCGCGCCGTGCTCCCCCGCCTCCTTGACCAGGAGGTTGGTGACCTGAACGCGCACGGCCCGGACGCCGCGCAGCAGCCGTACGGCGTTGCGCCCCATCTCGGGACTCGACGTCAGCGCGCCGAACATCTCGTCGCTCGCCGCGATGTCCCTCGACTGCCCGAACGCCTCGTCGACCAGCGTCTCGTGGCTCCTGGACCGGCCGTTCAGCAAGCCGGTGGCGCGTTCACGCAGGGCCTCGACGGTGCCCGGGTCGATCAGCCGGCCGAGCCGCACCCAGCCGTGCTCGCCGAAGAACGCCGCCTCGTCGTCCGTCACCTGGCGCACCGGGATCTCCATGCCCCCAGTCTGGCACCTAAGCAAGCGCTTGGTAAACCCGCGATTTGAGTAGCCCCTACTCATGCACGCCCCGCCCCGCGGGCTCACCCTCGGGGCATGACCACAGTTGAGACAACCTCCTCCACCGCCGGTTTCACCCGGAGCGCGATGATCGCCTGCGCCGCGATCTCACCGCTCACCGTCGCCGTGTCGCTCCTGCTCGGCCCGTTCGACGCCACGGCCGAGGGCGAGCCGTACATCCGCGCCATCGTCGCCGACCTCGGCGCGTACGCGCTCTGGAGCTGGGTCGCCGCCCTCGGCGCCGTCACCCTCATCCCCGCGATCTTCGCGGTGAGCAAGGTGGCCCGGTCGGGCCGGCCCGTGCTGGGGCTGGTGGGCATGATCCTCGCCTTCGCCATGGCCCTGCCCTTCGGCCTGACCTCCGACGACACCATCTACGCGGCCGCCAAGGCCGGGCTCGACGTGCCCACCACGAACCGGCTCGTCACGGAGCTGAGCGAGGGGATGCCGACGTCGATCCTCGGGTTCACGTTCTTCCTGAGCCTGCTCGGGTTCGTGCTGCTGGGGGTCGCCGCACTCCGCGGTGCCGCGCCGAAGTGGGCGGCCATCGCCATGATCGTGGCGCCGTTCCTCATCCCGGTCGCCTGGATCGCCGGGCTCCCGGGCGCGGTGGGCGGCGTGGCCTGGCTCGTCTTCACCGCCGCCACCACGGGCATCGCCCTCGCCCTCCCCTCCCACTGACCCGCATGGCCGGTCGGCGCGTACAGTGTCGCCCAAGCGCTTGCTCAAGGCGATGGGAGGCATCGTGCGGCGGTTCAGGTTCGGAGCGGTGGTGCGGGAGGCCGGGTCGGGCGCGGCGTGGGCGGAGAAGGCGCGACGGCTCGAAGCGCAGGGGTACGACGTGCTCCTCGTGCCCGACCATCTCGTCGGCCCCAGGTTCGCCCCCATCGCCGCGCTGACGGCGGCCGCCTGCGCCACCACCCGGCTGCGGGTCGGCACGCTGGTGTTCGCCAACGACTTCCGGCATCCGGCCGTGCTGGCCAAGGAGGCGGCCACGCTCGACCTGCTGTCCGGCGGGCGACTGGAGGTCGGGATCGGGACCGGGTGGATGGCGCGCGACTACGACGGGGCCGGGCTGACGCTGGAGCCGCCGGGGGTGCGGGTGGAGCGGCTGCGGGAGGCCGTGGCCGTGCTCAAGGGGCTCTGGGGGGACGGGCCGTTCAGCTTCCAGGGCAAGCACTACCGCATCGACGGCCTTGATCAGCAGCCCAAGCCCGTACGGAGGCCGCGCCCGCCGATCGCGCTCGGCGGGGGCGGGCCGCGCATGCTGCGGCTGGCGGCCGAAGAGGCGGACGTCGTGAACCTCGGGATGCGGGTCCGGCCGGACGGGAGCGGGCCCGACGACCGGGACGGCGGGCCGGCGGCGTTCCTGAGGAAGATCGAGATCGTGCGCGAGGCCGCGGGCGAGCGGTACGACGCGCTGGAGCTGGGGACGAGCGTGGTGCAGGTGGGTGAGCGGAAGGCGGAGGAGTCATGGAGCGCGGCCGACAGCTCATCGCTCGGCGAGACGCCGCAGGTCCTGCTCGGGACCCGCGCCGACATCATCGACAAGCTCCGCTATTGGCGGGATGAGCACGATATTTCGTATTTCGTGGTGCATCATGAGCGTGACCTGGACGCCTTCGCCCCCGTCGTCGAGGAGCTCGCCACCTGACGCCGGGCCGGAATCGGGCATACCGGATGATGGACTCCATGGAAGAGATGCTGCTGCTCCGGCACGGTGAGACCGAATGGAGCAAGGCGGGTCAGCACACCGGACGTACGGACCTGCCTTTGACGGAGCACGGCGAGGACCAGGCCAGGGCGTTGGCGCCGCTGATCAAGGGGCAGTCGTTCGACCTGGTGCTGGTCTCCCCCGCCCAGCGCGCACGGCGTACGGCGGAGCTGGCCGGCCTGACCGATTACGAGGTGAACCCGGACCTGTGGGAGTGGGACTACGGCGGCTACGAGGGGATCACCACGCCGGAGATCCGCGAGAGCCACCCCGGCTGGTACCTATGGCGGGACGGCGTGATCCCCGGCGACGCCGAGCACCCCGGGGAGAGCGCCGAGCAGGTCGCCGCCCGCGCCGACCGGGTGATCGAGCAAGCCAGGAAGGCCGGGGGGCGGGTGGCGCTGGTGGCGCACGGGCACTTCCTGCGCGTGCTGGCCGCCCGCTGGCTGGGCCTCGGGCCCGAGGAGGGCAGGCTGCTGAAGCTGGACACGGGCACGTACTCGCGGCTCGGCTTCGAGCACGCCGAGCCCGTGCTCCTGACCTGGAACGCCCCGATCAGCTGACGGGTCAGCCGACCTTCGAGCGCACGGCCGACTCGTGCAGGGCTCGGCTGACCAGCCAGCCGCGCAGCGACCCCAGCGCGGGGTCGTAGGAGAGCGGCTGCTCCCACAGGGCCGTGAACACGTTCTGGGTGATCTCCTCGGCGTGCGCCTGGCTGCCGGTGACCCTGACCGCGACCCCGTACACGTACGATCCGTGCTGGTCGTAGGCGTCGGCCAGCGCGTCGAGGTCACCGGCGGTCAGCCTCGTGCACAGCTCCATGTCGCTCATCAATCGCACCCCAACGTGGCGGCGGCGCTGATCATGTCGCGGGCGAGGGCGGAGTCGCCCTCGGCGGCGTACGGGAAGGAGTCGGGCGGCCGGCGGTTGGCCAGCAGCCGGCAGAAGTCCACCGCGCCGGCCGACAGCAGCACGGCGACGTGGTCGGAGGTGGGCGACAGCGGGATCGTCCAGGTGCCGCCGCCCGGCCCGGTCAGCACGACGGTGGCCGAGACGTCACGGCGCGGCTCCCGCATCGCCCGCGGCAGCAGCGCCAGCCCGAACTCGGCGATCATGTGCACGTGCTCGGGACGCGGCGGCTCCTGGGAGCGGTCAGTGGCGGCCCTGATGTCGTCGGCGTGCGTCCACGTCTCGAACGTGCGCTGGATCAAAGCCTGGCGCAGCGGCGCGCGGGCCGGCCTGGCTCCCGCCAGCGCGACCTCGACGCCGAGCAGCACCTCGCTGCCGGCGGAGACCCGTTCGAGCAGGTTGCCGGCCTGCTCGCGCCAGCGCCGGTGCACGGGCAGGCCGCTCATGCCGCGCACGCCCATGAACCGGGCCACGGTCGCGTCGTTGGCCGCCAGGTGTTCCATCAGCCCCCGGACCGTGCCGTGCCCGGCGATCGGGGCCTCCCACTGGGGCCCGCTCAGCTCGCCGAGCAGGTCGTCCATGAGCGCGACCTGCTCCGCGTACGGGACCACCACGGACGACACGCCCAGCACGGCCGGGCTGCGGCGGCGGCGCGCCTTGGACAGCACCGCCTCGCGCAGCGTGGGCGGCGGCTCCGCCGCCGGGTCGGGATGGTCGAGCAGCGCGATGGCGGCGCGACAGTCGGGGCACGCGGCGACGTGCTCGTCGGGGCTCTGCCCGTTGGAGAGGTACGAGTCCGTCATGGCCACCTCCGCAGCCGACGCTAACCCGGCGGGACCTCCGGCGCCAGGCGGCAACCGGGGAACGGTGCCAAAAGCGTCTCACGCCAGGGGCCTTCCAGATAGTCGCGAGCCCGTTTGCTCCAGTCCAGAAGCCGGGAATCGGGCGCGACCTCGTCGTCGAGGCCCAGGGCGGCGTCGCGGGCGCGCTGGGTGGCCAGGTGGTCGTCGAGGGAGACGGCCCAGACGGTGACGGCCTCGGTGTCGCAGAACAGCACCTCGTACAGCCCGACCAGGGTGTGGCCGTGCTCGGCGAGCAGCGGCGCCCGCTCGGTGCGCACGGCGTGCAGGTAGTCGAGCGCGGCCCCCGGGCGGACCCGGGCGCTCTCGAAGAGGTAGAGCTCGGCGGCGGGCGCCTCGGACAGCGGCGGGCAGCCCGGCACGGCGCCGAGGGGCCGGGAGAAGGCGGAGAAGCGCAGGTCGTCGATGTCGGACAGGAAGAGTCGCTCGTCGACGCCCTGGTAGATCTCCATCATCTGCCGCCAGCCGCCGTCCCACCCGCCGTGGCAGTCCCACAGCGTGACGGCCTTGAACTGCGGATGGCCGGTGATGCCGACGGCGTAGAAGGCGCCCACCAGGTCGATCTCGCGGGACCTGATGGACATGCCGGAGGTGAGCGAGGGCGCGGCACGGCTCTCGTCCTCGCGCTTGTATCGGGTCAGCCAGGTGAGGTACTCCAGGGGCCGCCTGGAGTTCATCGGCCGGAAGTCGACCTCCTCGATCAGGTGGATCGCGCGCCGCACCACGCCTCCTCTACCAAGCGGTTGCTTGGCACGAGGATAGCGATCAGGTCAGCGCTTGGGAAGGTTGCGGCCCCCGTCCTGTGAGCCACTCCAGGACCCTGCGGTGCCCGGAGGCGGCGTCCTCGAAGTGGCCCCAGTGCCAGTACCGCGGCTGGTCGCGGATGCCGGTCACCCAGGTCCGGTAAGAGACGGAGGCCCCCGTGGTGGCGGGCGCCACTCCATACGTACGGATCACGACCTTGCCGCCGGGTGCGAACAGCACGTCGTCGGCGATCGGATACAGGGTCATCTGGTCGAGCATGACCCTGATCCTCGCGGCAACAGAAGGCCGGGCTGTTAAGCCTCCGGCGCGCCCCCGTTAAGCGGGCGCGCCGGAGGTTACAAGGCTGTTAAACGAGCAGGCCGTCGAACTCTCCGTCCTTAACCCCGAGCACCAGGGCCCGGATCTCGTCGCGGGTATAGATGAGGGCAGGGCCGTCGGGGAAGCGCGAGTTGCGGACCGCGATCCCCCCGTCAGGAAGCTCGGCGAGCTCCACGCAGTTGCCCTGCGAGTTGCTGTAGCGGCTCTTGCGCCAGGCGACCTGCGTCAGGTTCGCCGCGGGCATGCCGTTGTAGGTCTGGTTCATCTACATCTTTCTGAGAAGACCGCCGATGAGCTCGACGGTGCCCCCTGGCGTGGTGCTCTCCACGCACAACTGCTCCATGGCCGTGAGGTACGGGTCGATGTCCTCGCGTTTGTCCAGGTACAGGGCACCCCATAGCTGCTCGACGTAGACAACGTCCGACAAGTCGGACTCGGGAAACCGCAAGATGCTGAACGCGCCCCCTTCAGCGGCGTGCTTGCCGAACCTGAAGGGCATCACCTGAATGGTGATGTTGGGAAGGGCAGCCACTTCCAGCAGATGCTGGAGCTGCTCCGCCATGACCTCCCGCCCGCCGATGGTCCTCTTGAGCGCTGCCTCGTCGATGACGGCCCACAGGCGGGGTCCGTCCTTCTGGGTGAAGCGCTCCTGACGCTGCATGCGCATATGCACGCGGCGTTCGATTTTGTCCGGACTCAGACCGGGGTTGCCAAGCTGGAATACCGATCGCGCATACGAGGCAGTCTGCAACAAACCGGGCACGAACTGCACCTCGTAGGTGCGGATCATCTCGGCGGCCTCCTCCAGGCCCACGTAAGTGGTGAACCACGAAGGCAGCTCGGCCGAGTACTTGTGCCACCACCCGGGGGTGTTGGCCTCGCGAACCATCTCCAGCAGGGCACGGCGCTCGGCATCGTCGACGACGCCGTACAGGGTGAGCAGGTCTTCCACGTCACGTGTCTTGAAACCGACCCGCCCGAGCTCCATCCGGCTGATCTTGGACTCGGACGCCCGGATGTGGAATCCGGCCTGTCCGCGGTCGAGCCCGCTGGCCTCACGCAGGCGCCTGAGACTCGCCCCCAGCATGATGCGCCGAACGGTCGAAGCAGAACCGGGCGGATCAATGGACACGTGCTGCTCCTTGTTCGTTTCCTTGCGACGCGGTGGGCCGCGTTCGGCGGTCCACCGCAAGTAGCGGAGTATGCACTTATGGTGGGCCGCACCCAGCGGATCGCCATAAGTAGCGGAGTCTGCACTTACGGTGAGCTGCGGTCGGCGGCCCACCGCATGTTGCGGGGTATGCACGTACAGTCTGTCACTTCACGGCCGAAAGATCATGGGCCGCGGACAAGATCCCCTTTCCCCCATATTGACCATTTGAGGGCAACGGTAGCGCGTGCACAGGTTGTCTGCACGTGCATTCGCTCTTGCACCTGCACGAGAGTTTGTCGCAGAATGATCACGTGCAATCCACCACGGCGCCCGGCCAGTGGACCACGTTCGATTGGTGGCCTCCGGTCGGCTGGTGGCCGGAGGCGGCCCGCGATCTGCTGGTCCCCGGCCCGTCCGCGAGCGCCACGTTCGTGCTCCCGCCCAGCCCCGCCTCGGTTCACTCGGCCCGCAGCTTCACCACCGGCACGTTGTCGGGATGGGGGCTCGCCGAGCTGACCGAGAACATGGAGCTGGTGGTCTCCGAGCTCGCCACCAACGCGCTGCGCCACGGCCTGCATCTGGACGAGCCCCACTGCCGGCGCCCCGTCCACATGTCCCTCGTCCGCCGGGGACCCCTCGTGACCGGCGCATTCACCGATCCAGGCTCATCGGTGCCGGTGCTGCGATACCCTGGCCCCCTTGACACCGGCGGCCTCGGACTCCACATCGTCGAATCACTCAGCCTCCGCTGGGGCTGGTCCGCACTTGCACCTCACGGGAAGATCGTCTGGGCAGTCCTCTCCTGACCGGGGGTGATCTGCATTACCGTGGATGCTCATGGCTCACGGTGAGTCCCCGCGTGCGACCCCATGAGAGTTGCTCACAGATGGAAGATCACCTGCTCGGCTGGCTGCGAAAACTGAACGAAGACAGGCTGGGCCGCGTCCTGGCCAACCGGCCCGACTCCATCGCCGCTCCCTGGCCGCGGCGGCTCGACACCCTGGCCCAGCGGCTGAGCAACGGCTTCGCCGTGATGGAGACCCTGCGGGCCCTGCCGCTGCCCTGTCTGCAGCTCGCCGAGGCCGCCCTGGCCATGACCCGCCCCACGGCCGAGCGGCTGGCCGGCTTCGTGGACGCGCCGGTCGACGAGGTGACCCCCTGGCTGGAGCACCTGTACGACCACGCGCTGGCCTGGCCGGGCGAGGACGGCGTCATCCATCTCGCGGAGGGCGTCGCCCGCTGGTGGTCCGCCCCGCTCAGCCTGGGCGAGCCGCTGGACCACTACCTCAACTCCTGGTCGATCGGCAACGACGCGCTGCACGCGCTGGCCCGCAACCTCGGCCTGTCCTCCCACGGCCACAAGCGCCGCGTCATCACCCGCGTCACCGAGGCGCTCGCCGACCGCGAACGCCTCGACGCGTTGCTGCGCGGCGCCCCCGACGGCACGATCCCGCTGCTCGACCGGGTCGCCTGGCAGGGCCCGGCGCTCAACGTCGACGGCGGCCGGTTCGTCACCCCCGGCACGCCGGAGAAGTGGTGCGCCGACCACGGCCTGCTCTTCCGCCCGAGCTGGCACGTCGCGGAGATCCCCCGCGAGGTGGCGATCTGCCTGCGCGGCCCCGGCTACCACCCGGCCTTCCGGCCCGAGGCTCCCGAGGTGGCCACGATCCCGGTCGACCCCGAGGAGGTCGACCACCTGATGACGCTGGCCGCGCCGCACGTGGTCGAGCGGTGCGCGGCCCTGCTCGACAACACCGCCAAGACGCCGCTGCCCCTGCTCAAGACCGGCGGCGTGGGCGTGCGCGAGGTGCGCAGGGTGGCCAAGGAGACCGGCTGCGACGAGGACGAGACGCGGCTGCTCCTGGAGGTCTGCGCGGTGGCCAGGCTGCTGGCCTGGGACGAGCAGTCGGGCGGCATGATCCCCACCGAGCGCTTCGACCGGTGGCGGCTCGACGAGGGCTCGGCGCGGCTGCGGGTCCTGCTGGCGGCCTGGTGGCGCATGGAGCGCTCGTCGCTGCGCAAGGTCGACGGCAAGTACGGCACCGTGCTCGGCGACGACCCCTCGGGCAGCGCGGTCGCCAGGATCCGCAGGGCCGTGCTGCCGGTACTGTCCGGCCTGCCCGCGGGCACGGCGTTCGCCGACCGTGACAGCCTCGTGGCCAACGTCCACTGGCACGCGCCGCTGCTCGACCTGGAGCTGCTGCTGGCCTGCGCGCCCGCCGTGCTCGACGAGGCCACGCTGCTGGGCCTGCTGGCCAACAACGCGGTCACCGACCTCGGCCGGGCGATGGCCGGGCTCATCGCCGGGCCGGGCGACGAGAACGACGACGCCGTGCCCATGGTCGAGCACGACCCCGTGCTGGCCGAGGCGGCCACCAGGGCGCTGGCCAGCGTGCGCAGGAGCGCGCTGTTCGGCCCCGACCTGACCGCGGTCGTGACCGGGCCGCCGTCGGCGGAGCTGGCGGCGCTGCTCGACCGGGCCGCCGACCGCGAGTCGCGGGGCGCGGCCTCGGTGTGGCGGTTCACGACCGAGAGCGTGCGCCGGGCGCTCGACCACGGCTACGACGCCGACGCCCTGCTCGACGAGCTGGCCGGGGTCGGCACGATCCCGCAGCCGCTCGAATACCTCGTACGCGACACCGCGCGCAGGCACGGCGAGGTCACCGTCACCACCGTCGGATGCGTCGTCCAGGCCGGCGACCCCGCGCTGCTGGCCGAGATCGCCGCGCACCGGCGGCTCGGCCGGCTGGGCCTGCGGCTGCTCGCGCCCACGGTGCTGGTGAGCGCCGCGCCCGCCGACCGCACGCTGGCCGCGCTGCGCGAGGTCGGCTACTCCCCCGTGCCCGTCGCCGACACCGGCCAGATCACCATCCACCGCGCCAGGCCGGAGGAGCCGCCGAACGGCAAGCTGATCCTGCTGCCGGGCGGCCAGGTGGCCGAATTGTCGGAGTTCCCCGGCCTCGCGGAGCTGGAGGTGCCCTACATGCTCGCCGAGCCGACGCCCGACCCGTACGAGCATGCCCGCCGCCTGGTCACCGCCGGCCGGACCGCGGACGACAGGAACGGCCGCACGTGGGCGATCATCGGCAGGATGGCCACCAGGCTGCCGACGGCCCAGCAGTCGCTGCTCGGGTTCGTGGTCGACCGGGGCGTGCGCGCCGGCATCACGCTCACCGACGGGCTGACCGCCACGATCAGCCACGGCGAGCTCAAGGGCGGCGCGCTGGACGCGTGGTGCGAGGAGGCGGGCGACTACCTCGAGTTCCCCCTCGCCGAGATCGTCGAGGTCAGGGGAGCTCTTTAGCCTTCTTCAGGTTGGCCACCAGCCCCTCGAGGAAGGCCGCGTAGCCCTGGTAGCTGTAGGGCGCCTCGGCGTTCCACGGGTAGAGCTGGCCGGCCTTGACCGCGGGGAGCTTGGCGAAGGTGGGCTTCTTCATCATCTCCTCGGGCTTGAGCGACTGGGTGCGGGTGTCGTAGAGGATCACGTCGGCGTCGTACTCGTCGGCGTTCTCCCAGCTCAGCGTCTGGAAGAAGCCGCCCTCGTCCACCTTCGCGGGCTTGACGACGTCGAGGCCCGCGTCCATCAGGTGCACGATGTCCGGGTACTCCGGCGGGTTGACCACCCACATCGCGTCAGGGCCGCCGGACATCATGAGGATCTTGAGGTTCTTGAACTGCGCGAGCTCCTTGGTGGCGGCCTCCATGCGGGCCTTGGCCTCGGGCACGCCCTGCATGTCGGCGCCGAGTGACCTGGCCAGCTCCTCGTACTTGCCGATCACCTGGGTGGCGCTGCGGCCGGTCAGCATGATGCCCGCGGTCGGGGCGACCTGCTCGATGGTGTCCTTCGACTTCTCGGGCACGTACCAGAGGGTGCCCTTGATGTACATGCTGCTGACCAGGAGGTCGGGCTGGAGGGCGATGTACTGCTCGACGTTGAACTCGTCCCACACGTTGCCCAGGCCCTGGACCTTGGTGATGTCGACGTTGCCGACCTGCGGATCCCTGGAGCCGTCCTTGAGCTTGTGCGGGCCGAACACGGCGACGGGGCGCACGCCGAAGTCCCACAGGGCGGCGGCGGCGCCGACCTGGGCGACGATCCTGGACGGGGTCTTGGGCTGCTCGGCCTTCTTGCCGCGGTCGTCGGTGAACGTCCAGCTCTGTGCGGTGGAGGACGAGGCGGTGGGAACGGCTGACCCGCCGGGGGCCGCCGTCTCGCCGCCGCACGCCGCCAGTGTCAGGGCTGCCGCGAGGCCCGCGGCGGACGCCAGAAAACCCCTGCGAGGCAGAACCGGTCCCGACATGTACATCTCCTAAGGTTAGGCTTGCCTGATTACTGGGCGTTTAGATTAGCCTTGCCTAAGTTTGACCGCTACGAGAGGGGGTCGGGTGCGCCCGGCTGAAGACACGGCCCCGCCGCGCTGTGGGGCCACGACGGGCGATCCACCCGCCACCGGCCGCCCCGCTCCCGCCGCAAGGGCCTTCGTGCTCGTCACCGGGCTCGTCGTCACGGTGGGCGTGCTGGCGCTCGTGGCGATGGCGAGCGTGGCACTGGGGGCGCGGTCCGTGCCGTTCTCGACGGTGATCGACGCCTTCCTCACCCCGAACGGCTCCAACGACCACACGGTCATCCGCGAGTTGCGCGTCCCGCGTACGCTGCTGGGCCTCGGCGTCGGCGCAACGCTCGGCCTGGCGGGGGCGCTCATGCAGAGCCTGACCCGCAACCCGCTGGCCGACCCCGGCCTGCTGGGCATCAACGAGGGGGCCGCGCTCGGCGTGACGCTGGCGCTCGGCCTGTTCGGGCTGTCCGATCCGGCGGTCTACGTCTGGTTCGCGTTCGGCGGCGCCGCGCTGGCCTCCGCCGTCGTCTACGCCCTGGCCTCCGCGGGCCGCTCGGGCTCCAGCCCGGTACGCCTCGCGCTCGCCGGCGTGGCCTTCGGCATGGTGTGCACGGCGGTGGCCTCGGCCATCCTGCGCATGGACGCGCAGACGTTCGACCGGATGCGGTTCTGGCTGACCGGGTCGCTGGCCGGGCAGACGGCCGACACGCTGGTGCGGCTGGCGCCGTTCATGGTGGCCGGGCTGGTGCTGGGGCTGCTGCTGGCCAGGCCGCTCAACCTGCTCGCCCTCGGCGACGACGCGGGCAGGGCGCTCGGCGTGGCCGTGAACCGTACCAGGATCCTCACCGGGGTGGCCGTCACGCTGCTGTGCGGCGCGGCCACCGCCGCCGCGGGGCCGCTGTGGTTCGTGGGGCTCATCGTGCCGCACGCCGTGCGCGCGCTGGTGGGGCCCGACCAGCGGTGGGTGCTCCCCTACTCCGCGCTGGCCGCGCCGGTGCTGCTGCTGGCGGCCGACGTGGTGGGCCGGGTCATCGCCCGGCCCGGAGAGGTGCAGGTGGGGATCGTGTGGGCGGTGATCGGCGCGCCGATCTTCATCATGCTGGCCCGGCGCAGGCGGGTGGCGGCGCTGTGACCGTCCGCGTCGGCCCCTGGTCCGTACGGCTCGCGCCCCGCGCCCTGCTCGTCGGCGCGATCCTCGTCGTGGTCGCCTGCGCGGTGACCGTGGCGGCCATCTCGACGGGCGAGTTCACGGTGCCCGTGCCCGACATCGTCTCCGCGCTCTTCGGTCAGGGAACGCCGGTCGCCGAGCTGATCGTCAACAAGCTGCGCGCCCCTCGCGTGGTGACCGGGCTGCTGGTCGGCGCCGCGTTCGGGGTGAGCGGCGCGATCTTCCAGAGCCTCACCAGGAACCCCCTGGGCAGCCCCGACTTCATCGGCTTCACCGCCGGCGCCTCGACGGGCGGCATCGTCGCCGTCGTGGCGGGCGGCTCGGCGATGGCGATCGCCGGTGGCGCGCTGGCCGGGTGCGTGCTCACGGCCGTGCTCGTGTACGCGCTGGCCTTCCGCGGCGGCGTGCAGGGCTACCGGCTGGTCCTGGTCGGCATCGGGGCGAACGCGCTGCTGCTGGCGGTCAACTCGTACCTGCTGACCAGGGCGAACATCAACGACGCGGCCACCGCGGGCGCCTGGCTGACCGGCAGCCTGAGCGGGCGCGGGTGGGACCACGCGATCCCCGTGGCGCTGGCGCTGGCCGTGCTGCTGCCGGTGTGCGCGTTCGTGGCGCGCCCGATGCGGATGATCGAGATGGGCGACGACGCCGCCAAGGCCATGGGGATCCGGGTGGAGGTCGTGCGCGCGGTGGCCATCACGGCCGGCGTGCTGCTGTCCGGGGTGGCCACGGCCGCCGCGGGGCCCGTCGTCTTCGTCGCGCTCGCCGCGCCGCAGCTCGCCCGGCGGCTCACGCGTTCGGCCGGGGTGACGATGGGGGCCTCGGCGCTCATGGGCGCCGTCCTGCTGACCGTCGCCGACCTGGCCGCCCAGCGCGTCCTCGCCCCCACCCAGCTGCCCGTCGGCGTGCTGACCGCCGCCATCGGCGGCACGTACCTCGCATTGCTCCTGCGAAAGGACCGCCACTGATGGCCCGTTTGTCAGGCACCGATCTCACGCTCGCCTACGACCAGCGCGTCGTGGCGGCCGACCTGAGCGTGGCGATCCCCGACGAGTCCTTCACCGTGATCATCGGCCCGAACGCCTGCGGCAAGTCCACCCTGCTGCGCGCCCTGGCCCGGATGCTCAAGCCGAAGTCCGGCACCGTCCACCTGGACGGGAGCGTGATCACGTCGCTGCCGTCGAAGGAGGTGGCGCGGCGGCTCGGCCTGCTCCCGCAGAGCTCGGTCGTGCCCGACGGGATCACCGTGGCCGACCTGGTGGCCCGCGGCCGCTACCCGCACCAGCGGCTCATGCGGCAGTGGTCGCGCGCCGACGAGGCGGCCGTGTCCGAGGCCATGCGCGCCACCGACGTGGCGGAGCTGGCCGACCGGATCGTGGACGAGCTGTCGGGCGGGCAGCGGCAGCGGGTGTGGCTGGCCATGGCGCTGGCCCAGGAGACGCCGATCCTGCTGCTGGACGAGCCGACCACGTTCCTGGACATCTCCCACCAGATCGAGGTGCTGGACCTCTGCGCCGACCTGCACGAGGCCGGACGCACCATGGTGGCCGTCCTGCACGACCTGAACCAGGCCTGCCGGTACGCGACCCACCTGATCGTCATGCGAGCCGGCGAGATCGTCGCGGAGGGGGATCCGACGGAGATCGTCACGCCTGAGCTGGTGCGCCAGGTGTTCGACCTGCGCTGCGAGATCATCGCGGACCCGCAGTCCGGCACCCCGCTCATCGTCCCCGAATCCCGCCGCCGCATCTCCACCTCCGCCTAATGGAAGCTACCGGGTCGGTTGATCAGGCAGACTCGGTGCCTGGTAGCCGCTGGTGAGTGAGCACTTCCTTCCGCTGGACCATCGTGAGTCC
>NZ_JBSFNK010000024.1:0-193268 GCF_053587055.1 Nonomuraea sp. NPDC003707
CGTCACACCGGCGTCACGCTGACACAGCACGGCGAGATAGCCATGTACCGACACGAGCTATCACGTTCCGTCACCACCGAAAGTGGGCCAGAGCCCAGTCAGTGGTGTATCTCGATCTTGTTTGATCAGCGGGTGGTCAGGGTCAGACGGCCTTCGAAGGTGATGGTCGGTGCGGGGGAGCGTCGCGGCGGGCCGCCTCCGAGAGGGTCGCCGAAATTACGTTCAGCGGCCTGACCTGCAAGTCTTCTCTACGGGCGGCTGCTCAGGGATGTTCGGTTCGCGTACGTCGCCTGGCAGGTGCGCCGAAAGGCACTGGCCCCGGACGGCCAGGTCAATAGTTGAACGGGAACAATCTGATTCGCCACGCGGCGAACAGCGCCATGATCAAAGCTACGGTGAATAGTCCGGCCGGCATATACCGTCCGGCAAATATGGAAATGCAGAGCCCAGTCAGGGGTGTGCCAATTCCCACCATGTACATGGCGGTCCCGAAGGCTATGACGAGTGGCATATTGCCTAGATCTGTGTCGCCGAGACCCAAGCCGAAGGTGACGGTGAATATGAATAAGAATGGCGTGCCCAACACCCACAAGGTGGCAAGCCCCCGCAACATTCCTTCTATTGATCGTCGATCGTTACCGGACATGAGCGGGAACATCCTTTCTGATGCTGACGCAGAGAATGAAGCGTGGCTGCCGCCTGTGGAGCTCATGGAAGCCGTCCTCACCCCCGTCCTGGGAGTGCGCGTCCCCGGACGAGTTGTATGTCAAGCGGTAACCTTCGGGAAGAACTACAGCAGGTAAGGCCCGACAGGCTCAGGGTGAGAACGGCAACCCTGCCTCACCCTGAGCATTGTGGGATGTCGGTACGCGAGGATTGGTCGGCGTGGCCCCCCCTTTGGAGCGGGCCACCGCGTACCTCATCCCCGGGGCGCGGGCTTGTCGTCGGTCCAGCCGATGGCCTCGTATGAGGTGGAGTGGCGGAGCTGCACCGTGCGGCCGTCCGCGAGCGTGCCCGGAGACGTCGTCTCCAGCGCCAGCGGCAGCCCGGTACGGGGATCGACCACGAACCGGACCTCCGTCGTCTGGCCGGGACTCGCCTCCACCTCGTAGCTGAGCGCTTGCCCGCGACGGCCCAGCGGGTCGGCCACCTCGCCGTCGGCCCGCATGCCCGGCAGGGTCGCGAGCAGCCGGTACGCCCCCGCCCGCACGTCGGGGGAGACGGCCAGGCCGCGCAGGATCTGCATGCAGGCTTCGCGCAGCCGCGGTTCGAGGTCGGCCGATCCGGACTCCGCCTCGATGCGCTTTTCCAGATAGGCGCGCAGTTCCTCGGGCTCGCTGGGGATCTTGCCGAGTTCCGCCCAGGTCATCGGCTTGAACATCAGTGTGCCCCCCGAGCCCTGCCACGTGCCCGTCAGCCGGGCGGCCTGCGGCTCGGCCGGGGCGGTCGTCACCTTCTCGTTCGAGGTGGCGTTCAGGCCGGCGGTGTCTGCCGAGTACTGCCAGCTCGACGGCGAGCCCGCCGTCCGCCAGGCGGCCTCGTCCTCCGGGGTCGCGGGGGTGGTGCCGAGGTCGCGGGTGATCCGCCAGCCCTGGTCGTCCGTTCGCCGTGCCAGCCACCGCTCCTCCGACTGTCTGCGCTGGAGCACGTAGGCGCGTCCGGGTTCGATCATCATCGACGTGGTGAGCTGTCTGATCCGCCAGTAGTCGCCCTCTGCGGGCGCGGTGGCGATCGCGTCGGCGGCGGCGAGCAGGATCTGGCGGGCGGCGGGGCGCGGGATCGCGCTCTGAGAGGTTCCGGGGCGCGGCGCGTCTGGAAGGACGGCCACGGCGGTCGCTACGAACACGGCCCCCACGGCCAGTGCCCCTCCTGCCAGAGCGACCGCCAGCCGGCCACGCCGGGGCCGCCGGCGGGCGGAGCGACGCCCGGAAACGGGCGTGGTCACATGCCGCGCGTCGTCGTGGCGAGAGGCCGCCTGGGCAGGCTCGGCGTGCCGTCTGTCAGTGTGATGAGGCTCGACAAGTGGCGCGGCCTTGAGGTGAGGCTGCGTGGGCTGTCTACCGTTGTGGCGGCCCGCTGCTCGGTGCGGATCACTGTGTCGTGTTCCGGTTTGAGGCGTGGCGGAGTACAGCTCGTCGAGCAGCATGGCACGGCCCGTGGCGACTATGTCCGGCGTCGGGTCGGGGCCGCTGAGCAGGTCGCGCACGACGTCGTCCACGTCCCACTGCTCGGGAGAACGGTCGTTCAGCTCATTCATCGGCCTGTCCTTCGAACGTGGGATTGACCTCGCCCAGGGCTGCACGCAGCTTCTTGCGCGCCCGGCTGAGCCGGGAGCCGACGGTACCGAAGGGGATGCCCAAGGACTGGGCGATCTCCTCGTGGCTGAGACCGGCCAGTGCGACCAGGAGCAGGACATCGCGGTCGCCGTCCGAGAGCCGCCCCAGCTCAGCGGCGAGCAGCCCCCGCAGGCCCGCCGCTGTGACCCAGGCCGTCACCCGGTCCTCGTGTCCTGGGTCGGCCGTCGTCTCCGACGTCGCGGAGGCCCGCTGAAGCATTTCCAACCTTCGGATCTCGCCTCTGCGGTGGTGCCCGATGAGGTTGGTGACGATCCCGAAGAGCCAGGACCGCACCGTGCCCCGGCCGGGATCGAAGGTCTCTCGCTTGCGGAACGCCACGAGAAACGTCTCAGCCGCCACGTCGTCGGCGACCTGCGTGCCGATGCGTCCGGCCACGTAGCGGTAGATGTCGCCGAAATGGCGGTCGTACAGCTCGGCGAACGAGTCGGGGTACTGCCACGACCGTTCGATGAGTTCGGCGTCATCGAACAACGCCGGCATGTCGGGAGGAGCGGCCATCCGCGTGATGTCCCTTCTTTCGGTACACCAATACTCCGTAAAAGTGCCGATTCGCTTTCACGATGAGAGGGGGCGCGAGTCGATCACCCAGCTGCGCCTCGGTGGCCACCTGACCGAGGACCTGCGCCGTCCCTGGCAGCATCGGCAACGGCTCCCGGCTCGCATCCGCCCAGTAGCGGCGTGTCTGCCGCACATCGGTGTACTGGGGCGAGCGGCCCGCGATGGAGAGGCTCCGTGGGCAAGGCGTGAAAGGAATTCCCGGAGCGGGAGATATGTGGTGATCCACTTTTTGTCGATCTGGAGTATCCATGCCCATGAGAACGAGAGCCGGAGCGGCTGGGGCGTTACTGCTCGCCACCGCTCTGCTCACCCCCCAACCGGCCGTCGCCGCGTCTCCATCTGCCGGAACACAGTCGCTTGCCGCAGTCTCGCGGACCGTCACGCTGATCAGCGGTGACCGTGTCACAGTCACCGGGGAGCCCGGCGCGGTGATCGAGGCCGGTGATGGGAGGAAGGGGGTCACCTTCATCACCGACGAGAGCGGCGGGCGGTTGCGCGTCGTCCCGAGCGATGCGGTGCCGCTGCTGAAGGCCGGGCGGCTGGACTCGCGGCTGTTCGATGTGACCACCTTGCTGGAGTACGGCTACGACGATCGGCGCAAGGACCTGCCACTCGTCGTCACCGGGGCCGCTCAGCCCCGGACGCTGAGTGGAGCCTCGGACGGCACGGCGCTCGCCGCGGTCGGCGGGTTCGCGGTGCGGGAGGAGCGGGCGAACGCCTCCCGTTTCTGGAAGGACCTCACCGGAGGGCCGGGGAAGGCCGCGGCCGGGGGAGCGGGGCTCCTGTGGGGCGCCGGTGGGAAGGCCAAGGTGTGGCTGGACGGGCTACGAAAGGTGTCGCTTGACACCAGCGTCCCGCAGATCGGCGCGCCCGCGGCCTGGGCCAGGGGCTTCACCGGGGAAGGGGTCAAGGTCGCGGTACTGGACACCGGGATCGACGCTGCCCATCCCGACCTGGCGGGCAAGGTGAGCGGCAGGAAGGACTTCACAGATGTGCCCGACGAGCGGGACCTTGCCGGGCACGGCACCCACGTTGCCTCCATCATCGCCGGGAGCGGCGCGGCATCCGGCGGGCGCTATCGCGGCGTGGCCGCGGGCGTCACGTTGCTGGACGGCAGGGTGTGCGACGAGGCAGGCTTCTGCAACGACTCGGCGATCCTGGCCGGCATGCAGTGGGCGGCGGAGCAGGGTGCCCGGGTCGTGAACATGAGTTTCGGCGATACGGACACGCCGGAGGAGGACCCGCTGGAGCAGGCGGTCGAGGCCCTCAGCGACCAGTACGGCACCCTCTTCGTGGTAGCCGCGGGCAACGAGGGGATGGAGCGCGGGGTCAGCAGCCCGGGCACGGCGAACGCCGCCCTGGCCGTGGGCGCAGTCGACAAGTCGGATGAGCTGGCCGCTTTCTCCAACATGGGGCCCGTACCGGGCGACGGTGGGCTCAAACCGGATATCACCGCTCCCGGCGTGGACATCACGGCCGCGCGGGGGAAGGACATCCCCGGGACCGGCTCCTACATCGCCTTATCCGGCACCTCGATGGCGACGCCGCACGTGACGGGAACCGCGGCGCTGCTGGCGGGGCAGCACCCAGAGTGGAAGGGCGACCTGCTGAAGGCCGCGCTGATGGCCTCGGCCGAGCCGCACCCGAAGGTCGGCGTCTTCGCCCAGGGAGCGGGCCGGGTGAACGCGGACCGCGCGACGGCGCAGGCGGTGACAGCGCAGCCGCCCGGGCTGGGGTTCGCCAGGCAGGCGTGGCCGCACGACGACGACCAGCCGGCCGCCAAGAAGCTGGTCTACCGTAACTCTCTCCCGACGCCGATCACGCTCACCTTGCAGGCCAGGGCGAGTGCGGCTTTCACGGTGAGCCCGAGCACGCTCACCGTGCCTGCCGGCGGGCAGGCCGAGGCGACGGTCATCGCCGACACCCGTGCTGCCGATGTGCCCGACGGGCTGCTGGGTGGCTACGTCGTGGCGACGGGGCCCGGCGGTGTGAGCGTGAGCACGCCGGTCGGTGTAGAGAAGGAAGCCGAGAGTTACGACCTGACCGTGCGCCACACCAACCGGGCCGGCACTGCCACCGGCGACTTCACGATGTCGATCAGGCGGTTGGACGCCAAGGAGTCGCCGATCGTGGTGTTCGGCGGGCAGAGCAGCTTGGTCATGCGGCTGCCCAAGGGCAAGTATCAGGTCGACACAGTCGTCCTGGATGACGCGGGCGTCACCCTGCTCGTCCAGCCCGAGCTGGTGCTGGACCGGGCGCAGCAGGTCGACGCCGACGCCCGGCTCGGCAGACCGCTTGAGGTGGAGCCACCGAGCGCCGACGCGATGCCGACGTACGCCCAGGTCGTCTACCAATGGCAGGAAGCCGGTGGCCGGGCGGCCAGAGGGTGGGTCGGCAAGGGGTTTGACCGGCATTTCACCGCCCAGCTCGGGCCCGCCCGCCACTACGACGGGCTGCTGACCGAGGTGGCGGGAGAATGGATGGCTGGTACGGACGTCTATCGGGCGGCCTGGTTCCAGCCAGGGCGAGTGGTGACCGGCTTCAAACGGTCGGTGGACCCCAAGAACCTGGCGACCATACGCATGGATTACGCCGCTCACCTGCCCGACGCGGAGCTCAGGGCGTACGGCCGGGCCTGGCCGCGCGACGACAGGATCCCCTCCTACCTTTCTGGGGCCGAGTTCACTGCCCCCTCGGTGCGGAGGGTACACGTCAACACTGAGGGAGGCATCCGCTGGCAGCACCGGCTGCGGGAGATCGGCACCGACGGGCGGGTCAACGAGTTCCAATCCGGGTTCACGCGCTACCGAGCGGGCCAGGTCACCACCGAGTTGTGGAACCGGGGCGTGTTCGGTCCTTCCCTGCCGTCCGGGGACCAGCTCGGCGACAGCGTCAGTCGCACCGGCGACGTCATCTCGACTGACCTGGGGATGTTCGGCGATGGGCGGGGCTCGCTCGGCTACTCCTCGCGGGCCACCGGACACACCACCCTCTACCGCGACGGCGTGCTCGTCGGCGAGGCGCCGTCCCTGACCGCGCACTTCTCCGTGCCCGCAGGGCGGGCGGCGTACCGGCTCGTCGCCGAGGCGGAGCGGGGAGCTCCGGCAACGCTGTCCACGCGCGTGTCCGTGGCCTGGACGTTCCACTCCGACACCACAGACGTCCTCGCCCGGCTGCCGGTGTCCGTAGTGAGCTTCACTCCTGAGCTCGACGCGCGGAACACCGCACCGGCCGGCCGGATCTTCACCGTGCCGGTCAGCGTGCGTTCGCTGCCTGGCAGCGCGGCGGGCCGCGCGCGGGACCTGACCGTGGAGGCCTCCTACGATGACGGGGCCACCTGGGCGAAGGCGGAGGTCCGGAACTCGAGGATCGTTCTGCGCCATCCGAACCGTGACGGGTTCGTGTCGCTGCGGGCGACGTCGATCGACACTTCCGGCAACGCCGTCGAGCAGACCGTGATCCGCGCGTACCGGATGGTCTCCGCGACAAGCTGACAGTTCGCCTGGCACTTATGGGGAGCTTGCCGGCGTCCTCGGGGTCGGCGCGGATGGCTTTCAACGTCGACCTTGTCTCGTAGCCGGGTGATGAGACTGGTGAGGTCGCTCATTCAACTGTCGTCAGTTCGGCCGGTCGGCCGGTTGGCGATGACCGTGCGTGGTCGCCGGGAGCGTAGCGGCCAGCTCGCGACAGTTGAACCTCACCAGCACCAAAGCCCGGATCGGCGCCGCCAGCCCCGCCCAGATCCAGGCCGGGCCGCTGTCGGGCTCCGTTCTGCTACTCCTGGATCTGTCCGGTCCTGATCCACCTGCATGGCGGCGGCCACACCGGAGCCGAAAGAACAGCCAAGCGCTGCCGCTGCTGTACCGCCTGCCGGCCAGGGCTGGGATCGACGCCTTCGCCGCCCAGATCTTCAACGCGGGCGCCATGAGGCACCCACGTTGACAGCGCGCTGCAGCCTTCGACCCTCTCCGCTCTCTGTTCCGTCGCTGTTCCGTCAAAGGGTGAAAAGAGCCGCACACGGCTGAGTGAAGATGCCGGCAGAAAGCCCAGGTCAAGAGCTTGATTGCGAGGTTTCGGCAGGTGACGCATCTGGTACGCGAAGAACACCCAGATCTACGAGGGCACCAACCAGATCCAGCGCCTGCGTCGAGGGGACCGAAACTCGCCTGCGCACGGCAAGTGCGCCGTGGCAAGATCCGTTCGCATGTACGGCTCCTACTACTGGACGCACCCGCGCTTCTCCGACGAGCGGCTGATGTCCGCCTGCGAGGCCCTTCAAGCGGACGTCGCGGAAACCTGGTCGGGGCCGATCAGCCCGTTCCTCACTCTCCTGCGGAGCGGCGACCAGGTCGCGGTCGGGATCGCGCTGGACGTGTACCAGCGATCCAGCGCGCTCAGCCGATTCGGGGGAGCCCCGTTGTACGGGGCGCATCAAGCCGAGGTGCTGAAGGCTGCCCGTGAACTCCTTCGGCAGCCACCCTCGTCCGCCGACATGAGCCCCGAGACCGGCGCGGGCGCGAACCACGCCAGCGCCCTCAACGCGATGATGAACGTCGCCGAGCAACAGGACTGCGACCTGATCGCGGACGCTCTGGAGCAGACGACGAACCCCGCGGTCGTCGAGGCGGCGGCCGACGCCGCGGGCGCCGCCTTCTTCCACACCGAAGGCCCTCCTCACGTGCGCCTTCTTGCGTTGGTCGCCGCTTACATCGACGACGCCGACCGTCCGCTCCAGCTGCGCGTCCGGATGCTCTCGGCTCTCGAGGGCTGCCAGGCCCCTGAGGCCACGGCACACCTTCTGCGGGCTCTCCACCGGCCCGAGGTGGAGATCCAGGTACAGGCCGCCGTCGGTCTGGCCGACGGCGGCCGTCTGGACGCCCACCGCGAACTCCTGGAACGCGTTGCGGCTTCCTGGCCGGACGACGCCCCCTACCTGGCCGAGGAGGTACGGCGGATCCTGGCGGGTGAGGACGACTGACCTGGGCAAGGCTCCTCAAAGCCTGTGGTCTCCGAGCGTCTGACCGGGGTGAGGTGAGTCAGAGTCGGGCTGCGGTCCAGCAGTCCGGCGCGCCGGGCTTCCCACATCCCACCATGGCGTCGAGGACCTTGCCGAGGTCGGACGTCCTGGCGTTGCCGGGGTCGTTGGACTCCTGGTTCGGATCCGCCACCGTGTCGTAGTACTCGGGCTCCGCCTCGCCCTCGTACTCCACGTACAGCTCTCCGGCAGTGCGCACCGCCGCGTAGCTGGGCGGCTGTGAGTTCCCCGCCTCGAGCGGCTCGGCATCGGGGTCCGGCTCGCCCGGTGCGGCCGGGTTGGGCTTGACGTGCTCGATCAGCGCCGTCTTCCGCCAGTCCTTCACCTTGTGGCCCTGGATGAGCGGCAGCAGGCTGCGCCCGTCGCGGCCGTCACGGGTGGCCGCGCCGACCCCGGCCATGTCGAGGAAGGTCGCGAACAGGTCGACGTTCTGGGCGATGGCGCCGGTCACCAGGTCGCCGTGCCGACCCGCCGCAGGCCGTTTGACCAGCAGTGGCACCCGGACGTCGTGGTCGTAGGCGGTGGACTTGCCGCGTACGAGGCGGTGCTGGCCGAGATGGAAGCCGTTGTCGCTGGTGAACACCACGTACGTGTTGCGCTTCTCGGCGTCCGTCAGCGTGGAAAGGACACGCGCCACCATGTCGTCCACCGACTGCACCATGCGGATCCGGTCGCGGAAATCCTTGCGCAGCTCCTTGACCAGCGCGGGGGCGAGCGGAGCGCGGCGTACCCACGAGGGCTTGTCGGCGGTGTCCTCGTTGAACGCCGGCAACGTGCTCACGTCGATGTCGTTGCAATCGGGCCCGCCGCAGTCGCCGTGCGGGAACTCCCCGGCCGGGAACTGGGTCTTGGGCCGGTCGCGGCGCGCGGGTGGGAAGCGCGGCTCCTTGTCGCCCGGCTTGGCGCCGATCCTGGAGTGCGGCGCGAACGGCGAGACCTGGAGGAAGAACGGTCGGTCCGGGGCGCGCTCGCGTGAGCGCTCGATGAAGTCCGTGGCCCGCTTGGCGAGCTCGTCCACCAGGTAAGTGCCGTCGGAGGTGTCCAGGCCGGGAGTCTCCCCCTTGACGTAGCGGGTGAGCTGGTACTTGAACTCGCTGTAACCGCCGCCGGCCGCCACATGCCACTCGTCCCAGCCGGGCGGGACGTGGTAATCGGCGTCCACCGGATACTCGTTGATGTACTTGCCGAGGTAGCCGGTGCGGTATCCGGCCTGTTCCAGCGAGACGGCGTAGGTCCTGGACTCGTGCGGTGCGAACGCCTTGTAGCCACCGCGATCGGAGTTCTTGTTCGTGGCCACGCCGGTATTGTGCGGGAACTGGCCGGTGAACATCGAGGCGCGTGACGGGCAGCACAGCGAGTTGGACACGTAGTAGTTGCTGAACGTCGTGCCGTCGTCGGCCAGGCCGCGCACGGTGTCCATGTACGCGAGCAGGTCGGCGGACATGTCATCGACGAGGAAGAAGATGATGTTCGGCCGCTGGGGCTTGGCGACCGTGACCGTCCCCGCGCTTGCTTGCGAAACCAGGCTCAGGCTGAGGACCAGCGCGGTGGCCACCGCTAAGGTTCTGCGGATATGTCGGGCTATCGCCATGACCGCCTTCTTTACAATTGTCCGACGATGAGGGTGGGATGCAGGCTAATAGCGCTCAATACGCCGATCAACCGATTGATCCTTAAGGCTTCCTGGCAAAGCGCGCCGAATGCGCGTCACGGTCAGCCTCGCTGTCGTCGGACCGGTGTGACCGGGGTCAGGTCGGCGCGGGTACGGCCCGGGCCTCCGCCCGCGCGATGCGAGCCTTGACGTCGCGGAAGTGCAGCCGCATCGCCTCCCGTGCCGCCTCGGCGTCCCGAGCGCGAAGCGCCGCCACGATCCGGCGGTGGTTGACCGCGATCTCGGCGCTCCGCTCCTCCGGCGGGCCGAGCGTCGGCTCGACCTCGTGGTAGACGTCCCAGAACAGGCCGATCAGCTGCAGCACCAGCTCGTTGCCGCACGAGTCGTACAGCAGCGCGTGGAACGCCCGATCGGCTTCCCGGTCCCGATCCATGCCATTGGCCAGGGCCTCCAACGCGGCGAGCCGGGGGGCGCTGGTGCTCTGAGCCACCTGGCCGATCAGCCCGGTCTCGAGCAGCTCGCGGACCTCGACCAGATCGTGCAGCGCGCGGATCCCACCCGGCCCCGAACGCACCCGGAAGGCGAACGACGGAGTCAGCGCGTCGAGCGACGCGTGCCCGACGAACGTCCCATGTCCGTGCCGGATCTCGACGATGCCCAACGCCTGCAGGGCCCGCACAGCCTCGCGGACGCTGTTGCGGCTCGCCCCGAGCAACTCCATCAACTGCACTTCGGTCGGCATCGGTGACCCGGGGGCCAGTCCGCGCTCGTGAATCAGGGCGACGATACGCTCCTGAAGTGACGCATCGTCACGTGTACGCATGCCACCCCCAGGCTCGTCGAAGGCCTTGCGTCAAACATCCCGCCTCTTGGTCCCGGAAGGCCAGCCCGGTAGAGGAAAGTTTACGCCGACGACACAGATGACCCCCCGGGCGGACATGGCCTGTTCGCGCGCTCATCCCGGGACATAGGATGTTCTACGTGTACCGAACGGATGGCGGGGCGCCGTGGAGACGTTGACGCCGGGGTCGCTCGGCGGCACCTGGGGCACGGTCCTGCTGCCCATCCGGGACGACGAGTCGATCGACTGGACACGCCTTGAGGCGGCGCTGGACGTGCTCGTCGCCGCGGGGCTTGACGGCCTGTACGCGCACGGCACCGCGGGCGAGTTCCACGCGCTCGGTGAGGATGAGTACGACCGCGTCAACGCGCTGATGGCCGAGCGGTGCGAACGGCACGGGCTCCCGTTCCAGATCGGCGCCGGCCACATGAGCGCGCAGACCTGCCTGGCCAGGGTGGCCCGCGCGCGGGTGCTCCGGCCCGGCGCGATCCAGGTGACGCTGCCGGACTGGTTGCCGCTGTCGCGCGCCGAGGTGGTGCGCTTCCTGGCCCGCGTCGCGGCCGCCGCCGACCCGGTGCCGCTCGTGCTGTACAACCCGCCGCACGCCAAGACGCAGGTGCCGGCCGACCTGTATCCGGTGATCCGCCGCGAGGTTCCCGCGGTCATCGGGATCAAGGTGGCCGGCGGCGACGCGGGGTGGTACGCGGAGATGCGGCGCCACGCGGCCGGCCTCGCCGTCTTCGTCGCCGGCCACGACCTGGCGACCGGACGGCGGCACGGCGCCGCCGGTTCCTACTCGAACATCGCCGCCCTCAGCCCGGCCGGCGCCATGGCATGGCAGCGGATGATGGTCGCGCAGCCCGATGCCGCGCTCGACGTGGAACGACGGATCCACGAGTTCTTCGCCGCGCATGTCCAGCCGCTCCAGCACAGCGGGTACGCCAACCCCGCGCTGGACAAGTTCCTGGCCCACCTCGGTGGCTGGGCCGACATCGGCACTCGAGTCCGGTGGCCGTACGAGTCGGTCGACGCCTCGCTCGCCGTACGGCTCCGGCCACTGGCCCGGGCACAACTGCCCGAGCTCTTCCCCGGCGATCAGCACAGGACGTAGGACGTCCTTCGGTGTCAGGGTTCGGCGATGGCGCCCGCCGGGGCCGGCGAGCGCCATCGCCGAACGGCTTCAGCTGACCTGATCGAACGGCAGCCGCAGCCCGAGCTGGCCGCCGATCGGGAGGTTCCGCTGCCGGATCAGGTCCAGCTCGGCGTCGGTGACGGCACGCCGGTAGACGCGTACCTCGTCCAGCGACCCACGGAAGCGGTCCACACCGTCCAACCGCTGCCCGATGTGGATTCCCTCGAGCCCGAACTCCTTGCCGAGGGTCAGCGAGCCGGGCGGCGCCGCCGCCGCCGAGACCTGTACGCCGTCCACCAGGAGCCGGAGCTCGCCACGTACCCGCTGGAGCGCCACGAAGTGCCACTGCCCGTCGTTGTACGCGCTCGGCGACTGCACGGTCACGTTGAACCGGTCGACGGAGAGGACCGCCCGGATGCGGTTGCTGGCCGGTTCGGCCCGCAGCCACAGCGCCGGCGGGTTGGTGCCCCTGTTCACCCGGTGGAACCAGAGGATCGCGTGCGAGCCGGTCTGTTCCGAGTAGCGGATCCAGGAGGTCAGCGTGAAGTCCTTCGCGCCGAGGTCGATGGAGTCGTTGAACGGCACCTCCACCCGGTCGTCCACCCGGTCCAGAGCCAGCCCGTTGCCGAACCGCCCGTCGGTGGTCTGAGCGCCACCGCGGACATACGCCTGGTTGCGGTACGGCGACTTGTCCGGCGTCGTCGGGCCGGGCGCCGGAGGGCCGGGGATGCCGGGCGGGGTGCCGTTCGGCGTCTCCAGGTACGCCTCGTTGAACCGTGCGAAGCGGATCTGCTCGTACGGCGTGATGGTGCCGGCCTCGTACATCAGGGCCGCTTCGTCGCCGTCCAGACGCACCATGTCCGAGTACGCCGTCGGCCCCCAGTAGAAGACCTTGCCCTCGTCCCAGGTCTCGAAGCGGCGCCCTTCGTCGTAGGACGACCGGATCCCCATCGCTTCCCGGGCGCCCGGGTGCATCGGCGAGGAGAAGAGGATGCGCCCGTCGCTGAACCGCAGCAGCGACGCCTGGACGTCGGTCGTCGCAAGTGCCGGCATGGTGCGGAACGGGGCGTCCCACGTCTGGCCGCTGTCGCTGCTGGTCGCGTACGCCCGGCTGCCCTCGTCGGTGCCGCGCTCACGGGCCGAGGCGTAGATCCGCCCGTCGGTCAGCTCGACGACGGTCACCTCCTGGGCGATGACCGTGCCGTCATCGCGGGACGTCTCGGCGCCGATGTTCCACGTCGCCCCGCTGTCGTCGCTGTAGAGCAGGTGTGTGCCGTAGACGTGCTTGCCGACCCGGTCCCAGCTCTCGAAACTCGCCCCGACGACCAGCCGCCCGGCGTGCGGGCCCCGCTTGAGCTGGATGCCGTGCATCGGGCCGGTGGCGTACCAGAAGTTCCACTCCGGACGCTTGCCCTCGGTCATCTCCCTGGCGGCCGACCAGGTCGCCCCGTGGTCGTCACTGAACTGCACCCAGGGGTCGCGGTCACAGCCGTTCGGGCACGGGTCCGGACCGTTGTGGGTGCTCACCAGCACGATCCGCCCGGTGCGCTCGTCGACGATCGGCACCGGGTTGCCGTGGGTCGTGCCGTTGCCCTCCGAGATCACCTGCAGCGGGCCCCAGGTCCGGCCGCTGTCGGCGGAACGGCGCACCACGAGGTCGATGTCCTCGTCGTCACCGCAGTCCTTCACCCGTCCCTCGGCGAACGCCAGGAGCATGCCGTTCGTGGCCCGCACCACGGCGGGGATCCGGAAGCAGCCGTATCCGAAGTCGCCCTGTTTGTAGAGCACCTGCTCGTCCACGAACGGTGCGGCGTCGGCGGTCGCGCCGGCCTCGGACGTTTCCGCCGGTGCCGGTGCCGGTGCCGGTGCCGCGTTCGCAGGCCCGGCGAACGCGCTGACGAGTAAGCCGGCGAGCACCACTACGGCGCCCGCCCGGCGGCGCCGGGATCGACGTCCGGCACGGCCCTCCGGGGGATGGCCATCGTGCATGTCCACGCCCTTCCTGACAGGAGAAGGTTACGAGGGGACATCCTACGTCCAACGTCCCATGTTAAATAGACGGTGAACGTAGAATGTTCTCCAAGGGCGCTGAGCCGATGGCGGACGCGTTCTTCGGCGACGCGGGCACCAGGACCACTCCTGAGAGTGAAGGACGCTGTCCGTCGTGAGAGGGATGCGCCGGGCGGCCTGAATCCTGATACTGAGCGAGATGCCCGGACTCACTGAGCGGCTGCGCGCCCGGCTCCAGAACGTACCCCCACGCGTGGTCGACATCGCGATCACTGTCGTCGTGTCGGCCGCCACCGTCGGTCCCGCGCTGGTCCCCTTCCGGCAGCCGTGGTGGGTGGTCGCGCTGGCCGGGCTGGCTTCGGTGCCGGTGCTGTGGCGGCGGACGGCGCCACTCGTGGTGACCGGGGTGGTCGGGCTGGCGATGACGGCGCTGGTGATGTGGGAGAAGCCGATGCTGCCGTACGGGCCGCTGGTCGGCACCTACACCATCGCCGCGCTGAGCCCGCCGTTGCTGCGGCTGGTGGCCGTCCCGGTCATCGGCGCCGGGGTGTACGTCTCGCTCGTCCTGCCGCAGGAAGATCTGGATTCTTATCGGGTGGTGGGTACGGCGTTCGTCGCGGCGTACGCGCTGGGCACCAGCACCCGCGCCCGCCGCGCCCGAGCCGCCGAGCTGGCCGAACGCGCCCTGCGGATGGAGCGGGAGCGCGCCATCGCCGCAGCTCACGAGCGGGCTCGCATCGCCCGGGACATGCATGACATCCTCACCCACTCGGTCGGTCTCATCGTCGTCCAGGCTGAGGCCGGGCCGCTGATGCTCCGGGCCGATCCCGAACGTGCGGAGGCCGCCTTCGACGCGATCGCCGACACCGGCAGGGGCGCGATCGCCCAGCTGCGGGCCCTGCTCGGCGCGATGCGCTCGGGCCAGGACGGTCACCGGGAGCCGCAACCCGGGCTCGCGGCCCTGCCGGACCTGGTCGAGCGGACCGGCCGTACCGGGCTGCGGGTGACCTTGACCAGCGACGGCCTGTCGCGGCCGATCCCCGCGGAGGTAGACGTGGCGGCGTACCGGATCGTGCAGGAGGCGCTGACGAACGTGCTGCGCCACGCGCACGCGCGCACCGCGCGGGTACGACTGTCCTGGATACCGAGCGCGCTGCGGGTCGAGGTGGCCGATGACGGCAGCGGCGGGGACGGCGCCGCCGGAGGGCACGGCCTGATCGGGATGCGCGAACGGGCCACCGCTTGCGGGGGGACGCTGCACGCCGGTCCGGGGGACAAAGGCTTCGTGGTGGTGGCCACGCTTCCGGTTGGATAGACGTATGCTCCGCGTGCTCGTGGCCGACGATCAGGATCTGTTCCGGGGCGGCTTCGCCATGATCCTGAACGCTCAGGCCGACATCACCGTCGTCGGCGAGGCGGCCGACGGCGCCGAGGCCGTTCAGGCAGCCACCGAGCTGCGCCCGGACGTCGTGCTGATGGACATCAGGATGCCCGGCATGGGCGGGATCGAGGCGACTGAGCGGATCTGCTCGGCGACGTCCGCCAAGGTGCTGGTGTTGACCATGTTCGATCTGGACGAGTACGTCTACGACGCGCTGCGCGCGGGGGCCAGCGGATTCCTGCTGAAGGACATCCGTCGCGACGAACTGGTCGCGGCGGTGCGCGTGGTGGCGGCGGGAGAGTCGCTGCTGGCGCCCACGGTGACCAGACGTCTCATCGAGGACTTGGTCCTGCGGCCGAATCATGGGGTGGCGCCCCGGCTGGCCGCCCGCCTCACCGAGCTGACCAGCCGTGAGGCCGAGACGTTGCGGTTGGTGGCCCGGGGGCTGTCCAACGCGGAGATCGCCGGCGAACTGGTCGTGAGCGAGTACACGGTCAAGAGCCATGTCAGCCGAATCCTGACGAAGCTGGGACTGCGCGATCGGGTACAGGCGGTCGTGTTCGCCTACGAGTCGGGACTCATCGTCGCCGGAGGCGCCTGAGCGGTCCGTGAGGGGGAGTGCGGAGATCACTCTTCCCGCCGATGTGGCGGCAGGGCTCCAGTGCGGAGTATCGAGGCAGTTCCCAGGTGGAGGAGTCTGCTCGATGAGATCACAACGATGGTGGCTGATCGCCGCGGCGGTGCTGTCGGCCACGCTGTTCTGGTTCGGAACCGGCTTGCGGCCGGTGCCCTGGTGTACGTGGATCGCGCCGATCCCGGTCCTCGTCCTGGTACCGCGCTGCTCGGCGCGTGCGGCGTTCGCCACTGCGTCCATCGCCTGGCTCGCAGGCCAGACCCCCATGTGGGGATATTTCCTGAACACGGTGCAGATACCGCCGGTGATGGTCGTCCTCCTGCTCATCGGTTCGGCGCTGCTGTTCGGCCTGGTGGTGATCGCCTACCGGGGCCTGACGTTGCGCGGACGCCCGCTGATGGCCGTCGGCGTCGTACCGGCGGCGTGGGCCGTCATCGAGTACGCGCTGTCGCTGATCACACCGAACGGCGCCTGGTGGAGCCTGGCCTACACCCAGGCCGACGTCCTTCCCGTCATCCAGATCGCCTCGGCCACCGGGCCATGGGGAGTGACGTTCCTGCTGATGGGAGCTCCGGCCGCGGCCGCCGCCCTGCTGACGCACGCTACGGTCGGCCGGGTACGGGTGGCCGTGGCCGCCGCGCTGGTCGCGGCGGTGGCGGCGGGATACGGATTCTGGCAGCTACGGCCGGCCGAAGCGGGAACGGCGGTCAAGGTGGCGCTGCTGGCCACCGACCGGTCGATCGACCCGGTGGCGGTGACCGGTCCCGAAGGGCGAACCCTGCTGGCCGGCTACATGAGCCGCATCCCGGCCCTGGCCGAGCGTGGCGCCGACGTCGTCGTACTTCCCGAGAAGGCGTTCCGGGTGGATGAGGCGGACCTGCCGTCGCTCGCCGGACCGTTGTCCCGGCTCGCCTCCGACCATCGCCTCGACATCATCGTCGGGCTGATCCTCACCAGGGACGGCCGCGAGTACAACGCGGCCATCGACTTCCCCTCCCACGGCGGCGGGCCCGTCGAGTACGTCAAGCGCCACCTCGTCCCGGGCCTGGAGAGCGAGTTCCAGGCAGGAACGGCGCAGGCGTTCGTACCCGGGTCCGGCGGACGATGGGCGATCGCGATCTGCTTCGATCTCGACTTCCCCGACCTGGTCCGCGACTACCGGCGCGACGGGGCGACCGCGCTGTTCGTGCCGGCCTGGGATTTCGGCGACGACGCCTGGCTGCACAGCCGGATGGCGATCACGCGCGGGATCGAGAACGGCCTGACGGTGGCACGAGCGTCCCGGCAGGGAGCCCTGACCGTGAGCGACCCCAACGGTCGTCTCCTGGCCGAGGCCCGTACCAAGGACGCCTCCTTCGTGTCGGTGACCGCGGACCTGCCGGACCGTGCGGTGCGGACCCTGTACACCAGGTTCGGCGACTGGTTCGCGTGGGCCTGCATTCTCCTGCTGGCCGCGATGTGCGCGGGCGTGGCCTTCCTGCGGCCACGGGCTTTGACACCACCAGCAAGAAGCAAGCGGCATGAAATGAACGGGAGCCGGACGTAGCTCGGTGGGAGCCCGTGACCAGGTGGATTCCAGGCGGCGGAATGCTTTGTCGCGGCCGGCCAGGTGCGGGCGAGCATCCCCGCGGCGGCCTGTTGCCCGGGCCGGCGAGCGGGGGATCCTGGATGCGTGCAGACACGACGATCCGCCTCCGAACCGCCGACCTCGCCGCTGCTGGAGCGCATCCGCGCCGCCGTCATCGGCGACGACGAGGTGCTGCAGGGCCCGTACGGACCGCGCCGCATCATCTACGCCGACTACACCGCCTCGGGCCGGTCGCTCGGCTTCATCGAGGACTTCGTCCGCGACCACGTCCTGCCGCGCTACGCCAACACCCACACCGAGAGCTCCGGAACCGGGCTGCAGACCAGTCGATTACGCGAGGAGGCCCGCGGCGCCGTCCACGACGCCGTCGGCGGTGGCCCGGACGACGTGGTGATCTTCTGCGGTTCGGGCGCGACCGCGGCGATCAACAAGCTCGTCGGCATCCTGGAGCTGCGGGTCCCCGGCCGGTACGCGCCGATGGTCCCGGAGGAGGACCGGCCGGTGGTGTTCGTCGGTCCGTACGAGCACCACTCCAACGAGTTGCCCTGGCGCGAGTCCATCGCCGACACCGTCGCCATCGGCGAGGACCGCGACGGCCACATCGACTGCGACGACCTGCGTGTCCAGCTGGCGCGCCACGCCGGACGGCCGCTGCTGATCGGCAGCTTCTCGGCCGCCTCGAACGTGACCGGCATCCTGTCCGACACCGAGCGCATCGCGGCGCTGCTCCACGAGCACGGGGCGCTGTCGTTCTGGGACTACGCGGCGGCCGGGCCGTACGTGCCGATCCGGATGGCCGCCAGCGCGCCCGGGGCGAACGACCACAAGGATGCGATCTTCCTGTCGCCGCACAAGTTCATCGGCGGGCCGCAGACGCCCGGTGTCCTGGTGGTGAGGCGCGAACTGGTCCGCAATCAGGTGCCCACCGCGCCGGGCGGCGGCACCGTGCTGTTCGTGGACCCCACCGGGCACCGCTATCTCGACGACGCGGTCGCCCGCGAGGAGGGCGGCACACCGGCCATCGTCGAGTCGATCCGCGCCGGGCTGGTCTTCCGGCTCAAGCAGGCCATCGGCACCGACCTCATCCAGGCTCGTGAGGAACGCTTCTGGCAACGGGCCCTGCGTCGATGGGAGAGCAGCCCGAACATCGAGATCCTCGGCGACCGGCACTCTCGGCGGCTGTCCATCGTGTCGGTCCGCATCCGGTCCGGGGAGCTGTTCCTGCACCACAACTACGTGGTGGCGGTGCTGAACGATCTGCTCGGCATCCAGGCGCGCGGCGGCTGCTCCTGCGCCGGTCCCTACGGCCACCGCCTGCTGGCCATCGACGCCGCGCGCTCGCGGGCCTTCGAGGAGGAGATCGGGCATGGCTGCCAGGGCATCAAACCGGGCTGGGTACGCATCAACTTCAACTACTTCGTCTCGGACGCGGTCTGCGACTACCTCATCGAGGCCGTCGAACTGGTCGCCCGGTACGGCCACCGGTTGTTGCCCGATTACCGCTTCGAGCCTCGTACCGGGCTGTGGCGGCACCACCGCGACTCCGCCGAGCCGCCACTGCACCTTTCCGACTTGCGCTTTGACGACCCCGGCGCGCCGCCCGCCCCACATGTCCGGGCCGGCGAGGACGCCCTGCCCGGCTACCTGGAGGAGGCGCGGGCCATCCTGGCGGCCCGCTCCGACGAGATCGACCTGCGCCCGCCCGGCCTGCCGGACGACTTCGAGCGGCTGCGCTGGTTCCCGTTGCCGGCCGCCTGCCTGGCCACTGCGGCGAGGAGGCCATCTCTTCGGTGATCGACGGGCCGGCGTCTCAGACGTTCTCGGCGAGAACGGCCGGACAAACCGACATTCTCCGGGAACCAACAGTCGAAAGATCGCGGTCGTGCATGTACGGACGATGATCGGGTACGCATGTCGTCATGCCCGTTACAGGCTATGAAGGATGGTTATTGGGGGCTCGGTACAGGTTGCTGGCCGAGCTGGGCCGAGGGGCCATGGGCAGGGTCTGGCGCGCTCATGACGAGCTGCTGGATCGGCAGGTGGCGGTCAAGGAGATCCATATCCCGCACCGGCCGGGGCCGGAGCGAGAGGCGCTGCTCAGGCGAACCCTGCGCGAGGCTCGCCTGACCGCGCGGTTGAGCCACCCGCGCATAGCAGCCGTGTACGACGTCGTGGTCGCCGACGAACGGCCGTGGATCGTACTGCAGCTCGTCCCCGCCCCCAGCCTCGCCCAGGTGATCATCGAACGGGGACCGCTGCCCTCGTCCGCGGTCGCTCGAATCGGGCTCGAAGTGCTGGACGCCCTGCGCGCCGCCCACGCCGGCGGCATCGTGCACCGCGACATCAAGCCCGCCAACATCCTCATCACCGACGACGGGCACGCCATCCTCACCGACTTCGGGCTGGCCAGCACCCTGGATGACCAGGCGCGCCGCACCCGGGAGAGCGTTGTCGTCGGCACCCCCGCCTACATCGCCCCCGAACGCGCCCGCGGTGGCCCCGCCACGCCGCAGGCCGACCTGTGGTCGCTGGGCGCCACCTTGTACACCGCGGTCGAGGGCCGTGCCCCGTTCGGGTTCAGTACTGAGCTGGCCACCCTGTCCGCGGTGATGGCCTCGGACCCCTTGCCGTTGGAGCACGCAGGGCCGCTCGCCTCGATCATCGCCGGGCTGCTGGACAAGGATCCGGCCCGGCGTACGGACGCGGCTCGCCTTCACGAGCAACTGTCCACCTTGTGTGAGCAACCGGTCATTCCGATCTCTTCGGACCCTCCGACCGTTGACGGTGACAGCGGGCAGATCAGCGGCTCGCCCGTCGGCCGCCCGCTTGGGGAACGGGCGCCGTACCGGCAGTGGGCTGTCGAGCACTGGCGGCAGGCGGCCGTCATCGCGGCCCTGATCGTCAGCGTGATGGCGACCACCTCGTGGTGGCGCGTCGAGCCGAGCACGCACCCTTCGCCACCCATGACGGAGGCCACTCCGCCGCCCACCGCGATCGAGCCGGACACGGCGCTGCCGGCCCACCTCATCTCGGGCCAGCGCCGGGTCGCGAGGAGCGAACCGGAGCATGCTCGTACGGAACCACCCCTCTCCACCGACGTGGCCGGCATCCCGCATGGACAGGCTAAGAAGATCAAGACGAAGAAGATCAAGACAAAGGGTCACGGCCCGAAATGACGGTCGCGGCCGCTGGCGTTCGCGGCCATGGCGCACGGTGGCCGCGCCCGTCGTCAGCAGGCCGAGTCGGGACACTGGTGTGACGGGTCGTCGCCCCGCGCCGCGCCGGCGGGGGACGCGCGCACGCCACCAGTTCGACGGCGGCCAGGCATATCAGCGTCTTGTTGCGGGAGCGCAGCTGGAACGACCCGGCCGGATACTCGCGAAACCCGCACCGCTGGGCCACGTGTGAGAACCTGGGCTGTTCTGCCCGTCACGCCGACGCGCGTACGACCACGAGAACCACCACCAACGCCAGCACCAGGACATCGACGGATATCGTCGCCGCCGAGTCGGACACCCGGATCCGGCTGATGACTGCACCGGCCATCAACATGACCAGTCCGATCGACGCGGCCACGCCGAGCAACGGCACCGCGAGCCCGGCGAGCAGCCCCAGACCCCCGGCTGACTCGCACACGCCGATCAATTGCCACAACCTCGGCCGGAGTCCGAGATGATCGCGGATCGCCAGCGACTGCGGCAGGCTCAGCACCTTGACCCCGCCGGTCCCGAGGAACAGCAGACCGAGCAGGATCGACAACACGACAACGACGGTGCTCATCAGTGGCGCTCCAAAGATCCACACAGCACAAATGACCTGCGCTATCGCGGCAACCAGATCATGATGAGTATGCCAGCCGTGCTCCACGTCCCCGTCTGCAGGAGATCCTCGACAACCTGATCGGGTTCGCCGTGGCCGAACGCGAAGTCCGGCTCGGCGAGATCGAAGGCCTTCGTGTCAGCCTCACCGGTGCCGAAGACAGGTTCGGTGAAAGAGCCCGCCGGGGAACTACCATCAACTTCGGCATGCCCGCCTTCCCGGATACCACCGCCTCTTCCTGACAGCCGTGGAACCAGGCCTGCCGTTCGACTCGTTGCGACCGTAGTGGACAAGATGATCCTCATGGTGGGGAACACCTCCCGCTTGGAGACGCCGATGCAAAACAGCACCGGAAATCGCGAACGTCTGCTTGACGTGGTCGGCGGCTTCGCACGCTTCTGCGGCGGCTCTTGGACTGACGCCAGTTCTCACCTCAAACGAGGCGTCATGCTGATGTGGGCAGCAGGGATTGCCCTCGTCGTCCTGGGCGTCTTCGGAGATGTGACGAAGATGTGGGCGAGCTTCCCCTTCCTCACCAACCTCATCACCAGTATCACTGCCTTCTTCTTCGCGGTTCCGATAGCCCTGCTGTTTCTGCAGAACGTCACCCGCCGCCAGGCTGAGCGCCTGGAACGTGCCACGGCCAGCAGAATGCTCAACGACTCGATGTCCCGACTGGCCCTGCAGAGGGTACGTAATACGGCGGCCAAGCGTCTCCAGGTCGCGCAGGGTGCCCTGGAGAAGCTGTTGCCAGGTGGCGACTGCACAGCAGAACCTCGTAATAAGGCTGGTGGTCGGGGCGATTTACTGGTACAAGGATCTGGGTGTAAGGGGAAACGCCAGCCTCCTTTTCCGCAACGCCAGGCTTCGCGACGAGGCCAGGCGGAGCCTCAAAGAATGGGAGAGAGCGCTTGAGGAGTTCAATGTTGCATTGGGCGGGTTCTTGCTGCGAGGACGCAGATTGACCGAGAGTCTGATTCGCGACACCGGTTCGGCATCGACTTCTGATTAGTTCAGAGAAATCGCGTGGCCCAGTGGCACCCGCTTATCGATCGGCCGCACCCTCGGACGAGGTGGCGTCGCGCCCGCGCGAGCGGTACTTGGCGATCTTGGCAAGGTTGCCGCAGCGGTCCATCGAACACCAGCGACGGCGGCGCGCCTGGGAGTCGTCGAGGAACACCAGCGTGCAGTCAGGGTTCTCGCACTCTTTCACCCTCGCGGCAAGAGGCCCGCTGAGCAGGTCGATCCCGTCCCGTGCGAGGGTGGACAGCGCCGCGTCGACCGGCGTGGGGGTCGGCCATCGCGCGGTGAGAGGGCTCGTCCCTGAAGCGGTGGCGACCTCCAGCCGCGGCGCAAGATCGGCGACGGCTGCCATCCGGTTGATCACCGCCAGCGCGTGCCGGTCCGGTCGCGTCCCGTCGAGCACGCAGCGCACCAGCCGGTAGACGGCCTCGCGCAGTTCGCGGGCCTGGTCCAGCTGGTCCTCGGAGACCGGTGGTGGGTTGTTGGCGAGACCGACCTCGCGCAGCCACCTGCCGAGGCGCTCGGGTGTGGGCAGGCGCTCGATGTCGAGTGTGCCGCGCTTGCCGAGCGTGTCCACCAGGTCCAGGCACGGTCGGCCGCCGACGAAGACGAAGGCGGGGAGCGGCTCGGCCTCGGACGTTCGCGGGTTCATGGCAGCACCCTACCAGTTGACACCAGTTGAACCAGTGTTGCAGGCTGACACCTGTTCAAACGGTGTCACGAAGGAGAGTCATGCGCGCTCTGGTGGTGCAGGCATTCGGAGGTCCGGAAGTCCTCAACGTCGTCGAGGTGCCCGATCCGTCACCCGGCCCCGGCCAGGTGCTGGTCCAGATCGAAGCCGTGGGGGTGAATCGGGCCGACGCGCTCCTCCGATCGGGCCGTTACCACCGGGCCGACCCGCCGCCTGTGATCCTCGGCCTGGAGGCGGCCGGGACGATCAGCGCCTTGGGCGAAGCCACGCACGGCTTCCGCGTCGGGCAGAAGGTCCTGATGAGGGGGGAGCCCAACGCACCTGGTTTCTACGCCGAGCAGGCTGTGGTCTCGACCGAGCGGGTGCTGGCGCTGCCGGACGGCGTAGATCCGTTCCACGCCGCGGCGCTGCCGGTCGCATGGCTGACAGCCTGGTACTGCCTCACCACCCTCGGCCAGATCCAACCCGGTCAGACGGTGCTGATCCACGCGGCGGCCAGTGGCGTGGGGAGTGCGGCGGTGCAGATCGCCGTGGCGGCCGGGGCGCGGGTGATCGCGGCGGCCGGTGCCAAGGAGAAGACCACGTGGGTGGCCGAACTCGGCGCGCACGAGGTGCTCGACTCCCGGCAGTTGTCCGGCGACGACCTCCTCGGCCACGTCAAAGCCTTGACACGCGGACGCGGGGCCGAGGTGGTGCTCGACACGGTCGGCGGAGACGTCTTCCCGCTGAGCCTCAAGGCTGCCGCGCCGGGCGGGCGGGTCGTGGCCTTGGCCAACGTCGCCCTGGCGCCGAGCGTGATCGACACACGCGACTTCTATCCGAAGAACGTGAGCATCCACGGCTACCAGTCCGCCAACCTCGTCGAGCTCGGATACGACCCGCGTGCCGACCTCGAGCAGTTGATCGCGAAGGTGGCCGACGGC
The DNA here is from genome assembly GCF_053587055.1 of Nonomuraea sp. NPDC003707. Classification (NCBI taxonomy): domain Bacteria; kingdom Bacillati; phylum Actinomycetota; class Actinomycetes; order Streptosporangiales; family Streptosporangiaceae; genus Nonomuraea; species Nonomuraea sp. NPDC003707. The sequence continues at coordinate 23,605 of NZ_JBSFNK010000024.1, forward strand.
GAGCTGCGCGTGCCGGTGGATTCCGTCTTCGCCCTGCAGGACGCAGCGGAAGCACACCGGCGCTTGGAGTCCCGCGCCAACCGCGGGAAGGTCATGCTCGGCACCGGCGATGGCCACGGGCTGCCTGGCTGACAAGCCGCTGCTCCACCGATGAGGACGGGCCCGCGCCGTACGGCCCAAGCTGGGCAGACGCTTTCAGCGGCCGGCCGTTGCACCTGGACTTGAGTGTGCGCTGTCGCAAGCTGGGCGACCTCGACCGCGCCCGTGAGCATGCTTGGTCCATGCGGGGCGTGAGGAAACCGCGACCTGGGCTGAGGCCTGGCGACAGGTCTCCCTGTCGCCAGGCCTCAGCCGATCAGCGCACGGCGTACGCGCGGGTGATGGTCTGGGTCACCGCGCTGCCCGACATGTCGGTTGCGACTGCTCGGAGGGAGACGAACCCGGCGGTACGGGGGTTCGGCACCGCCGCCGTCCAGCCGGACCCCTTCCGGACCACCGGAACCGCCCGCCAGTGAGCCCCATCATCGGCGGACATCTCCAGCCGGAGCGACCGTACGTCCGCCGGCCCCGAGCCGGGGTCGCGCTCGATCCACAGCGGCAGCCGGGTCACGCTCCCGCCGGCGGCGCGGTTGGCGTCGTCCAGGCCCTCGGGCCGGAAACGGACCGCCATCAGCGGCAGCGCCTGCTCCTTCGCGGTGGTCCCGGAGCGGAACGTCCACACCGACTCCACCGCCGTGGACAGCGCCGACGACGACCGCCGCATCGACGCGGTGAGCGTGTACGCGCCCGTCCCGGGGGCCAAGGCGGCCCGCAGCTCACACCGTCCCGGATCGAAGGCGTCACAGGTGGACAACTCCGCCCGCGCCACCTCCGCCCCGTCCCTGGTCAGCGTGGCGGTGCCGGTGGCGGCGGTGTCCGAGCCCGTCCTGCGCTCGAACCCGTCCGCGAACATCCCCGTCCCGGCGAAGGCCAGCTCGTCCCCGGTACGCGTACCGGCCGGCAGCAGGAACGACGGCCCGACGACCGCGGCGTTCCAGACCTCGCTGCGGCTCTCACCGCGCTTCGCCAGTCTGCTTCCGCCGAACATCAGCGCGTCGCCGACCTGGAGCCCGCTCTCGTACGCCAGCCCGGGCGTCAGATACTGGACCAGCGTCCCCGGCAGCGGGATCTCGCCGACCGGCCCGCTGAGGGTCGAGCCGGGCGAGTAACGGGAGCTCAACCCGAGCATAGGCCTGCCCGACTCCCCCGAACCCCGGTAGGTCGCGGTCACCTTGGCCAGGTCCCGCTGTCTGAAGGCGCGCGAAGGATCCTCGGGAAGGCCGCCGGTACGCCGGTCGACGAGATCGTAGACGTACGGACTGGGCGTCCGGTCCTTGCTGAGCCAGGTGGTCCTCAGCGAGTACGTCAGCCCGGCCTGGGAACTCGGGACGACGAAGAGCTGGCTGTTGGCGTCTATCCGGCTCTGGCTTCCGCCGTTGCTCCAGGCCCCGTGCACCACTTCCTCGTCGAACCCCGGCTGGAGCTCCGCGCTCGGATCGTCCACTGTGATCTTGACCGGGCGGCCCTGACGCGCGTCCACCGTGAACCGCTGGTCGCCGTCCACCCTCAGCGGGCTGTCGGACAGCGTCACGACGGTCTTGCCGTCGATCTTCTCGTACATGTAGGCGTAGACGTTCCAGTCGCCCTTGGGCAGCCGGGCCTTGGCCGCGCCGTTCTGGAAGAACAGGGCGTGGACGGTCCCGGTCCTCGCGTCGTAGATCTCGCAGATCGAGGGGTCGACCGGGGCGCCCTGCCTGCCGACGACGTTGACGGTGACGTCGTACGACTCCGGCTCGACGTACGCGCCGGCCAGCGTGCGGATCACGGTCTCGCCCGACCTGGCGGTCACCGTGCCCGGATAGTCGCCGGGGGCCTTCCCCGCGGCGTCGATCGTGAGCGTGAGCGACGCCTCGCCCCCGGCCGGGACCGTGATCTGGCCGGCCGGCAGCTTCAGCGTCTCACCGTCCGCCTCCAGGGCCAGGGTGACGGGGGTCTCGCCGGCGTTGGCGTACGTGATCGTCCTGGTCGCCGTACGCTCGTCCGAGCCGTTGTACGGGAACGCCGCCCACACGTTGGCCTGCTGGGCCACGACGTCCTGGCGCAGCACGCGTACCAGGTCGATCAGCCCGGCGCCCTGCCGGTAGAGCGTCACCCCCTGGACCGGCGCGGCGCTGCCGATCAGCGCGGCCTTGAGACGCGCGCCCGTCCAGTCGGGATGGCGCTGGGCCAGGATCGCCGCCGCCCCCGCCACGTGGGGGGCGGCCATCGAGGTGCCGTCCTTCGATTCGTGACCGCCCCCGGGAACGGCGGCCACGATGCCCACGCCAGGCGCGGTGACGTCGGGTTTGATCGCGTGGTCGCCCGCTCGCGGGCCCGAACCGGAGAAGTCGGCCAGCCGGCCCTGCTTGTCCACCGCACCCACAGTGAGCGCCGCGTCGGCGCTGCCGGGAGTGAGGACCATGGGCCGGTCGTTGCCCGCCGCCACGACGAACAGCGTGCCCGTACGCTCCGACAGCGTGTTCACCGCCTGTTCCACCGGGTCCAGGTCGGGGCCGTCGGGGGCGCCGAGGCTCATGTTCACCACCTTGGCCTTGACCTCGGTGGCGGCCCATTCCATGCCGGCCAGGATGGTCGAGTCCGTCATGCCGCTCCGGCCCCCCACCTTCCCGATGGCCAGGTTCGCCTCCGGCGCCACCCCGCGGTACTTCTCATCGCGGCTCGCCACGATCGAGGCGACATGGGTGCCGTGGCCGTTCTCGTCGCGGATGTCGGGGTCGGTGGTGAAGTTCCGTTCCTGGGCGACCGCGCCCTTCAGGTCCGGATGGTCGGGGTCATACCCCGAGTCCAGGACCGCGACCGTGACGCCCTTGCCCGTGAACCCCTGCTCCCACGCCCGCGGAGCGCCGATCTGCTTGACGCTCTCGTCCAGCGTGAACTCCTTGCGGCCGTCCAGCCAGAGTTTGGTACGGCCGGCCGCCAGGGTGCGGGCTCGGGTGAGGTCGTGCCAGGTCCGGGCGGCGTTCGCCTTGGGCAGGCGGGCCGCGCTCATGCCGAGGGCCGACAGCCGCCGTACCTGGCCCTGGGAGCTGGTGAACCCCTGTGAAATGACGGGGATGTCGGAGGTGTCGGCGTCGCCGTAGCGCCACTGGAGGAGCTGGGTGACGTCGAACAGGCGCCGGTCCAGTACGTCCTGGGCGAGCAGTGGCAGGGCGTCGGACGGGATCACGTACAGATGGCCTTCCCGGACCTGCCGCGTGAAGGAGACCTCACGGCCGGGACCGGGCTGCACGCGATACCTCTGGCCGGTGACCGTGACGCGGTCACCGGTGATCAGGGTCACGCTGTCCGGCTGCTGGGTGGGCTGCTGGGTGGCTTGCTGGGTGGGGGCCGGCGTCGCGGCCGTGGTCGCCGCCGTCACCAGGACGGCGGCGAGTAATGCCTCGCCTCTGGTCACGGGCGGCCCTTCGGCGTCTCGGGGAGCTCGTCCGTCCAATCGGTGGTCACGGCGATGTACCCGTCGGTCATCGCCACGCCTCCGTCACCGGCGAGGAGGAGGTTGGCACGGACGACCCGGGCGCTCTCGGGATCGACGACCAGCTCGATCGGCTTCTCTTTGCCGTCGGGGTCGGGCATCCGCAGGGCCTGGCCGCCTTCGACCGCGCCCGTGTTCTCGACTCCCGGCGTCGCGGCGAGCGCCCGGAACGCCGCGGAACGGACCTCCGCGGGCACGGGTAGCTCCGTGATCAGCGCGAGCAGGGTGAGGGTGGGGTCGCCCTGGATCTCGGACGCGGACATGTCGTTCGGGTTGCCCTTGCGCTGGACGATCCACGCCTTCAGCGCCTCCGGATCCGTCGGCAGCTTCTCGAGGTCGGCGAAGCTCACGTCGGCGCCCTTGAGCGCGAGCGAGACCGGGGTCGGTACGACGTCGCCCGGAGGGTCGCCCGGCCCGTTCATCGTCCAGCGCTTGCCGTCGCGCGAGGTCCAGCTCTCCATGGGGGGAATGTCGCTCTGTGACCACGTGGCGGTGACGTGCCAGTAGGTCCCGGAGCTTTGCGGCATACGTTCCGCGCTGACGGCAGCCATGAGCAGGACCTCCTTGCCCGAGACCGGCGCCGCGGCGATCACCTGCGCCGGTGCGCCGCCGTTCGTGACCGCCCCCGTAGCGATCACGACCGCGGCGGCCGCCCCGGCGGCGACCAGCGCCACGCCCGGTACGAACCACCTGACGCGCCCCAGGCCCAGCGTCCTGTGGCCCCGCGTCCTGTGCTGGAGCCTGCTTCGGCTGCGCGCGGCCACCTCCTCGGACGGCTCCGGCTTGGCCAGCAGGCTGGCCACTTCCTCGAGGTCATTCATGGGGTCTCCTTGCCTTTGAGTGCGCTGTCGATAAGGGCGCCGTCGATCCGGGCGTGGATCTTGGCGCGGGCCCGGCTGAGCCGCGAACCCACCGTGCCGATGGAGATGCCGAGCGACTGGGCGATCTCGTCGTAGCTCAGCCCTCCCAGCGCCAGGAGCAGCAGCACGTCACGCTCGCCACCGTTCAGCGAGGCGAGCGCCATGGCCAACTGTGGCTGCATGCGCTGGGCGGATACCGAAGCGACGACCCGGTTCTCGTGCCCTTCCACGACCGGTGCGGGGTCCAGCCGGGCCAGCGCCTTGTAGTGGCGGGCCTCCTTACGGCGATGCCTGGCCACCAGGTTCGTGGCGAACCCGAACAGCCAAGGCCGTAATCCCCCCTGCTCCGGGTCGAACCGATCCCGCCGATCGAACGCCAGCAGGAACGTCTCCGCCGCTATGTCCTCGGCCACCTGCGTGTCCAGGCGGCCCGCCACGTACAGGTAGATGTCGCGGAAATAGCGGTCATGCACGGCGGTGAACAGCTCGGGGTTCCGCCGATAACCGGCGACGAGGTCGGCGTCGGTCACCTGCTCGCCCACGTCGGCGGTCACGTGCCCGTCTCCGTCATGAGTGTGCCTTCCGGACGGTGATCATTGCTTTCACTCATCCTTCGTCGCAGGCCCACTTCTTCTTCCCACCACCCCCAACCGCCCTCCCAGCACCCACCGCCCCACCGCACATCAGCGGCGTACCGGGTGGCGGTCCAGATCAGGTACTGGCATGGGGGACGATAGGCGGCCTCCGGCCGGGCGGCGGCCTCGCGGCGGCCACCCGCTCGGCAGCGTCGGCGCGCGGCGACCAGGCCGGATCGCCCTCGGTGACGCCCGGCCCGACCTCTCAAGGAGCCGACGACGTGTGTCCTCGATTCGGGGGCGAAGTCCTGCACGTCCTGTACGGTCGCGTCACCGGCGATCCATCCCGTTCCGTGGGAGGCGATGCGGAGCAGGGTCGCCTTCGCGTTGCCGCCGAACAGCAGGGCGGGCCCGCCGGGTGTGGCCGGACGCGGGCCCACGGGCCGTTGGACGCCGTGACTGCGGTGAGCCGATCCAGCGTGACCGGATCGTCCGTCAGCGTGGCCGGTCAGGCTTGATCGGGACGCCGTGTGAGCCGGTCGGGTCGTACCGCAGGAGCGCTTGGAGATCGGCGACGGGCAGGACTCCGGAGACCGGCGGGCGGCCGTCGATCACGAGGCTGGGCACGCCGGTGACGCCGTGCTCGGTCGCGCGGCGCCGGTCGGCGCGTACCTCGTCGGCGTAGTCGTCGCCGTCCAGGACGGCGCGCACCTCTCCGGCGTTCAGCCCGGCCTCGCCGCCCAGGCGCCGCAGGACCTGCAGGTCGGCCACGTTGAGCCCTTCGGTGTGGTACGCGTGCAGCAGCAGCTCCAGCGTCTGGTCGGCCCGGCCGCGGTCGGCGGCGAGCTTGACCAGCCGGTGCGCGTCGAAGGTGTTCACCGGGCGGGCCAGATGCAGGTTCAGCTCCAGGCCTTCGGCCGCGCCCAGCGACCGGATCCGGGCGATGCGGGCGGGCGCCTGCTCGCCCCACCAGCCGGCCATGGCCTCTGCGGCGGTCGGGCCGGGGGTCCGGCCTTCGTCCGGTGCGAGTTCGTAGCCGCGCCAGATGATCTCGATGCTGCGGCGGCCGGTGTGCTGGGCCAAGGCGGCCGTCAGGCGTCTTTTGCCGATGTAGCACCAGGGGCACAGCACGTCGGCGTATATCTCAAGCTTCATGAACGTCCCGCACGGTGATCGTGGTTGATGGAGCGAGTTCGGCCTACCTGGCAGCGTGGTGCCGCCCGCCAGGAGGGATCGGGCGATCAGGCATCGAGGCGCTGCGGCCCGGGTCCGATCTCGCGGGCGACGGTGTAGGTGGGCACTCCGGTCATGCGTGGTTCGGCCTTGCCTGACAGGCCCTCCAGGGCCTTGCCGATGGCGGCCATCCGGCCTTCGGTGTCGGAGGTCTCCACGAAGTGGCGGTAGTCCGCCTCACTCGCCCAGCGCACGATGTTGTATACGCGGGTGCCGTCGGTGCTCACATGGAAACGGGCCGAGCGGTAGCCGGGATAGAAACGCACCCACCGCTCCTGGATCTCCGCGAACGCCTCCACCAGCTCACGCTGCGTGTCAAAGCCATCAACGGTGTGGTCGATGATGGAATAGAAACCGGAATCCGTGCTCACGGACATACTCCTCACGGTCGGATGTGGGGCAACGCCCCGGCCGTCATCGTGCAATCTCAACCGCAGTTGAGGTCAACCGCCCGTGCGGAGGCGTAACCGACCCTGCTCTACTTCCGGTCGGAAGCAGACTCCGGGAGTGAGGGGGGCTTCGACGATGTCCAGGCGGCTGCCTCGGGGCAGTTGGGGGATCAGGGCTTGGGTGACTGAGCCGGTGCCGGCGTCCGCTTCCAGGACCGCCAGCGGCCGGGGAGCCAGGACCCGCACGGTCAGTCGGCGAAGAGGTCGAACTCGTTGCCTTCCGGGTCGGTCAGCGTGACCCATCGGTGCCGGCCCTCGCTGACCTCTCTTTCCTTGCGTGCGCCGAGTGACACCAGCCGCTCCACCTCGGCGTCGAGGTCAGGTGCGGTCAGATCGAGATGCACGCGGTTCTTGGTGGTCTTGCCCTCCGGAACCTCGATGAACAGCAGACTCGGCCCGTCCGCGGACAGGCTGAGCGAGGCGAAGCCGGCGGATGGTCCGAGCGCAATCGGCGCGTCGAGGGCCCGTGACCAGAACTCGGCCAGTTCTGCGGCGTCGCCGCAGTCGAAGGTGATGGCGCGGACGATCGCGGTCATGAAGCGCTCACCAAGCGACGGGTAGCTCGTGAATGCCGTAGACGGCCATGTCGTGCCGGAACTTCAGCTCCTCGACCGGCGCCGCCAGCCGTAGCGTCGGCAGTCTGCACAGCAGGGTAGGCAGCGCCACCTGCAGTTCGACGCGGGCCAGGGTCTGGCCGAGGCATTGGTGGCCGCCGTGGCCGAAGGCGAGATGGCCGCGGGTGTGGCGGTCGATGTCGAAGATGCCGGGACTGTCGGTGAAGGCGGTGTCCCAGCTGCCGGCGGGCAGGTTCGTCGTCACCGGCCTTGATGGGCTGCCCGCCGAGGGTGAGGTCCTCTGTGGCGACGCGGTAGATGTTGGTGTGGGCGATGGTCGGGAGGAGGGCGCCGTTGACCGCGGCCTCCTCCCGCCCGTAGACCGCCGGTGCGGACCTGCTCGCGCACCTGACGGCTGAGCAGGTCGTCGCCCGGTTCGCGTTCCTTGCTGCGGCCATGGTGCTCCTTGGGTTCAGCGGCTTGATCGTGGGACATCTCGAACACCGCGGATCACCACTGAACGGGGACCTTGTCCACGCCGCCGGTGAGCTGATTCGTGAGGATCTTGATGTCGTCGAGGCCGACGGCCAGGCGCAGATGGGGGAAACGGCGGAACAGCGCGGGGAACACGATCCGCAGCTCGGTGCGGGCGAGGTTGGCGCCGATGCAGACGTGCGTGCCGTGGCCGAAGGAGAGGTGGAGGTTGGGCTTGCGCTCAGGGTCGAACGCGTCGGGGTCGGCGAACTTCGTCCCGTCCCGGTTGGCCGCGTCGTTCGAGATGAGGACAGCGTCACCGCGCGCGATGGCAACCCCGCCGATCGCCACGTCCTCGTGCGCGTAGCGCAGCAGGCCGAGCCCGGCCGGCGCGGACGTACGCAGGATCTCCTCCACCGTCGTCTGCACCCGGCCGTCGGGGTCGGCGACGAACCGGTCCCGCCGCCGCAGGTCGGACAGCAGCCAGAGCACGCCGAAGTCGATGCGGGCGGCGGTCGTCTCGTGCCCGGCGAACAGCAGCGCGGCGGCGAGACGCGCCACATCGTTGTCGGTGAACGTGGGATCGTCGGCCTGCGCGGCGACCAGGTCGGAGATGACGTCAGGGCCTGGGTTGTCGCGTTTGGCCGCGGCCAGCCGGTGGGTGTACTCGACGAACTCCGCCATGGCCGCCTGGGCATCGGCCCCGTTGTCCAGCACGCCGATCCGCGCCGACAACCGGCCGAAGAGAGCACGGTCGGCGTGCGGCACGCCGAGCAGTTCGCTGATCACCAGCGCCGGCAGCGGGAACGCCAGCATTTCGTGCAGATCGACCGGTTCGCCGGGCCGGGCGTCGTACGCGGCCTGCATGTCGTCCAGGCAACGGTCGGTCAGCTCCTGGATCCGCTCGGCCAGGCGGCGCATCCGCGGTGCGGAGAACGCGGGCGTCAGCAGCCTGCGCATCCGGGTGTGCTCATGTTTCTCGGTGTCGTAGCTGACCTCGGCGCCGCCGGCCAACGCCGACTGCGAGATGCGGGCGGCCCGCTCCGGTGCGGGATGCGATCGGCCGAATCGGGCGTCGCCGAAGATCTGACGCGCCTCCTCGTACCCGATCACCAGCCATGCGGGGTCGCCGGCCGGGGTGGTCACCTTCACCAGCGGCGCCTCGCGCCGCAGCACCTGGTAGAGCGGTGCGATCTCCAGCGGGTTGGGCCGGTCGAAAGGCAGCTGCGGAGCGGTGTTCACGGTACTGGTCATCGACTTCCCTTTCGCATCGTGTGGGCCGACGCTCGCTTCCCGTATGCGAGGGTTCGAAGCGCACGTCGGCTTGCAGGCGCGCCGAAATCGAGCGGCCTGTCCCATGGCTTGTGCCTGAGCTCAGCGAGCAGGTGGTACGGCGGTGCTGCCCAGCGGGATGCCGGTGCGCAACTGCGCGATGCTCTCCCGGACGACGTCAGGCAGGCTGGTCGAGCCGTCACCGGCCGCCCACGCCTCGATCGAGGTTTGCACCGCGACCCCGGCGGCGGCGGCGAGCAGGCGGGAGGCCAGGTCGCGCTCGGGGTCCGCGCCGGTGCGCTCGGCGACCACCTGCGCCAGCAGCCGCTTGACGCGTTCGAACGAGGCCAGGTGCGCGGCCAGAATGCCCGGGTTCTCCCGGGCCGCCCGTAGCAGCACGACGACGTCCTCGCGGCTGCTGACCATGGCCGCGATCCCATCGGGCAGCACGTGGGTGAGGGTGTCCCATACGGGCTCGCCGGCCGGGCGGGCGCGCAGCGCGTCGGCGATCGACTCGACGTGGCGTACGGTCGCCTCGACGATCGCCTCCTCGGGGGAGAAGAAGTAGTTGCGGAAGGTGCGGCCGGACACCCCGGCCACCTCGGCCACGCTCTCGGGGCTTACCGCGTCCAGCCCCTTTTCCAGCATCAGCGTCCAGGCGGCGTGGCTGAGCGCGGCGCGGGTGGCCTGTTTCTTGCGCTCCCGCAACCCCGGCTGCGGCTGTGGCGTCATGCCTCCACCTTGGAGGAAAAGTTCAATATTTGCAAGTTTTCCAGATTGGAAGCTTTTGCTACGGTCGCCGGGTCGATGGCACGGCGGGCTGGCGCCTGCTCGCGACGGTCACATGTGATCAAGACGGGAGAACGGCCATGTCCGAAACGGTGATGAGGGCGGTCCAGCTCGGCCGGGCCATGGGCGCCGCCGTCACCGCCGTCGCCGGCGCGCGCAACGCCGACCTCGTCCTCGACTACGCCTCCATCGACTCGTACGCCCCGGAACGGGACTTCGACACCCTCATCGACTGCCCACGGAGGCTCCATGTCCCGATATCGCCTGATGCTTCGCCGTAGCGGCACAGGCCACGCCCACGGCAAACGCGTCATCCACCTGGGGGCCTCGCCGCCGTCCCGGGGATGACGCTCAGAGCAGCCAGTCGCCCGGCCGCGGCTCCTTGAGCAGGGCGGCGGCCGGGGGCAGGGGATGCGCCGCGGCGGGTGACAGGCCGTCGAGGACGAGCGCGAGGTAGCGCCGCCAGCCGTCGCCGTCCGGGTCCATGCTCCACAGCGTGCTCGTCAGCATGGCCATGATCCTGGGCAGGTCGTCGGGGACGAGGTCGACGCGCAGGAGACCCGCTTCCTGCGCGCGTCGGGCCAACTCGGTCAGCGACTCGTAGAACGGCGTGTAGACCTCCGCGGTGAGGGTTCCGGCGTTCCGCGCGGCGGCCAGGGTGCTCAGGTCACGCGCCGCCAGGCGCAACGCGGCTTCCATCAGGCTGATCAGGCCACGCAGCGGATCGTCGTCGTCGAGCGCCTGCTCGACCGCCGGCGTGAGGTCTTCGGCGATGCTCTGGCCCAGAGCGGCGCGGACCAGGTCCGCCTTGGTGGGGAAGTGGCGGTAGAGCGTCCTGGCGCCCACGCCGGCGCGGCGGGCGATCTCCTCGAGCTGCGCGTCCGGGCCGACGTCGGCGAAAACCGCACGGGCAGTACGCAGGATGCGCTCGGCATTGCGCGCGGCGTCGGCGCGCAAGGGCCGCTCAGTTTCGGTTACCACCACGACAGCATAGCAACCGACAGTCGGCTGCCATTTGTGCTAGCGTCACCGCCAGGAGGAACCGACAGTCAACTGTCGGTTCAGAGGGGAGGCCCGATGAACGTGAGCGTGGAAGCCGACAAGTGCGTTGCCGCAGGGCAGTGCGTGCTGCTCGCGCCGGAGGTCTTCGACCAGCGCGAGGAGGACGGCGTCGTGATTCTGCTGGACGAGACCCCCGCGGCCGAGCACCACGACGCCGTACGAGAGGCGGCCATGGTCTGCCCGGCCGCGGCGATTCACCTGACCGAGTCGTGAACCGGATCCTGATCGTCGGCGCGTCGGCCGCGTAACTCCCCAGGAGGACTCCATGAGCACTGAAACCAACACCGACCTGCCGGTTTTCCCCGGCGACCGCGACCCGCGCCGCCCCTTCGACCCGGCCCCCGAGTACGCGCAGTGGCGCGCGACGGACGGGCTGCGGCGGGTGAACTGGCACGGCCAGGAGGTATGGGCCGTGAGCCGGTACGAGGACATCAAGGTCGCGATGACCGACCCGCGGGTCAGCGCGGACGTCCCCTCCCAGCAGGCCGGCGGAGGCGCGAACGCGCCGCAGGTCTTCCCCCGGATGGACGATCCCGAGCACGCCCGGCTGCGCCGCATGCTGACCAAGGACTTCACGGTCAGGCGCGTCCAGGCGATGCGCCCCGAGATCGAGCGGATGGCGAACGACTTCATCGACGAGATGATCTCCGAAGGCAGCCCCGCCGACCTGGTGCAGGCGTACGCGTTGCCCATCCCGTCCCTGGTGATCTCGCTGCTGCTCGGGGTGCCGTACACGGACCACCGGTTCTTCCAGGACGTCACCTCCGTCCTGATGAGCCGCACCTCCACGGAGGAGGAGAGGCTGAAGGCCAACCTGGCGATCTTCGGGTATCTGACCGACCTCGTCGCCGAGAAGGAACGCGAGCCGGACGATGCCCTGATCAGCCGCCTCGTCCGCGAGCACCTCGCGACCGGCGAGCTCACCCGCGAGACCATCGCGATGAACGGCTTCATCCTGCTCAACGCCGGGCACGAGACCACCGCCAACATGATCGCCCTCGGCACCCTGGCCCTGCTGGAGAACCCGGACGAGCTGACCCGCCTCCGCGACACCGACGACCCCAAGGTGGTCGCGAACGCGGTCGAGGAGCTGCTCCGTTACCTCACGATCGTGCACAGCCTGGTCGCCCGCGTGGCCAAGGAGGACGTCGAGATCGGCGGGCAACTCGTCCGCGCCGGCGAAGGGCTGATCATGAACCTGCCCGCCGCCAACCGCGACCCGGCCTTCGTCGGCGACCCCGACGGCCTCGACCTCGACCGCAACACCCGCGGGCACATGGCCTTCGGCCACGGCGTCCACCAGTGCCTCGGCCAGGTCCTGGCACGCGCGGAACTCGAGATCGCACTGCCCACGCTGCTGCGCCGGCTGCCCGATCTGCGGCCGGCGGTGCCGATCGAGCAGATCAGGTTCCGCAACGACATGAGCATCTACGGCGTCCACGAGCTGCCCGTCGCCTGGTGACGCCGGCGCCGAGATCATGACGCGACCCAGGAGCCAGGGCAGGTGCCGCCGTCGGTGCGCGGGGGCGACCGACTGGCTGCGAGGGAAACGCGCCGAGACGGCGGGCGGCGTTCAAGAGGGAGGCCGCCCGCCGGCTGGGGTCACGTGTCCTTGCAGTCCTTGCCCTTGCCCGGCTTCGGGCATCCCGGGCCCGGTGTGGACTTGACCAGCATGAACCTGGCCGTGCCGACAGCCGAGGTGTTGCCGGCCTTGTCGGTGGCCCGGTAGGTCACGGTGTGGGCGCCCGGCTGGGTGACGGCGAGCGGCTTCGCGTACACCGCATACGGCTGGCCGTCGAGGGAGTACTCCACCGTGTCGACCCCGGACCCGGCGTCGGTCGCGGTGAGCGTCACCGTGGCGGAGCCCACGTAGTTCCAGGCCCAGTCCATGCTGCCGGTGATCTGCGCCGTCACCTGCGGCGCAGTGGTGTCCTCTCCCGGAGGAGCCGCCACGGTGAACGTCACCGAGCCCACCGGCGAGGTGTTGCCGGCCTTGTCGGTGGCCCGGTAGCGCACGGTGTGCGCGCCCGCCCGGTTGACCGACACCGGAGCCGAGTACGCCGTGAAGGCGCCGTTGTCCAGGGAGTGCTCCACGGTGTCGACCCCGGACTGGGTGTCGGTCGCGGTGAGGGTGACGGTCGCGGAGCCGACGTAGTCGCCGTCGTCGTTCCGGTCACCTGTCACCTGGGCGGTCACCTGCGGGGGAGTGGTGTCCTTCTCCTGCTCCGCCACCACCGTGAACGTCGTCGTGCCCGGGTCGGAGGTGTTGCCGGCCTTGTCGGTGGCCCGGTAGGCCACGGTGTGGGCGCCCGGCTGGGTGACGGCGAGGGGCTGCGCGTACACCGCGTACGGCTGGCCGTCGAGGGAGTACTCCACCGTGTCGACCCCGGACCCGGCGTCGGTCGCGGTGAGGGTGACGGTCGCGGAGCCGACGTAGTTGCCGTCATCGTTACGATCGCCCGCCACCTGGGCGGTCACCTGCGGGGGAGTGGTGTCCTGGCCTGGAGGGGCCACCACGGTGAACGTCGTCGTGCCCGGCTCGGAGGTGTTGCCGGCCTTGTCGGTGGCGCGGTAACGCACAGTGTGCGCACTCACCTCGTTGACCGTCACCGGAGCCGAGTACGCCGTGAACGCCCCGCCGTCGAGCGCGTACTCCACCGTTTCCACCCCCGACTCGGTGTCGGTCGCCGTGAGGGTGACAGTCGCGGAGCCGACGTAGTTGCCGTCGTCGTTCCGATCGCCCGTCACCTGCGCCGACACCTGCGGCGCGGTGGTGTCCGTGCCGCCGCCGTCGGTGACCACCAGTTCGCCGACCATCTGGCCGTGACCGGGAATCGCGCAGAAGAAGCGGTACTTGCCCGGAGTGAGGTTCACCTGCGCCTGGTGCCGGCCGCCGTTCGCATCGAAGGGGCTGGCGATGATGTTGAGGCTGACGTCGTGGTTGTAGCCGGGGGTGGAGACGTCGAAGGTCAGGGTGTGCGTCATGCCGGTGGTGTTGCCGGTCGCCGCACTGTTCTCGAAGACGATGGTGGTGGGCCCCGCGGTGGCGGTGTCCGGCGTCGACTTGTACGCGGTCATGCTGTTGTCGGCGTTCCAGGTGAGCACCTGGTCCGCCTGGGCCGTCAGCCGCATGGGGGGCTGCGCGCCGGCCTGGACCGATGACAGGAAGAGCGCGGGAAGCCCCACGGCCAGCAGCACCACGGCCAGGCCCGGCGCCGTGGCAGCGGCTTTGAACGTCCTGCGTAAGGCATGGATCAATCGGACATGCATGGGATCGATGCACCTCTCAAAGTCTGCGCGGCTGGGGTGGGGTGCCGGGCGGGGCAGGCGCCCCGGCCCGGCACCCGGCCGATGGACCGGCCTAGAGTTCGCGCACCCGGATGTTGCGGAATTCGATCGCGTCGTTGTTGCCGTGGTTCTGCAACCCGACGAACCCGCTGATGAACTGGCGCAGGTCCGTGGGCGGGTCGCCGGCGCGGGACGACGTCTTGCCCGGCGTGTTGTCGAACTCGTTGATCACCTTGCCGTTGCGGGTGATCGTGTAGTGCTGCCCGACCACCCGGACCTCGTAGTCGTTCCACGTGCCCTTCGGGGTGGCCCCGGCCTTGTCCAGGCCCGTGGCGGCGAAGTTGTAGACGGAGCCGGTCTTTTGCGGCTCGCCCGTGTCGCCGTCGTAGATCTGGATCTCGTGACCGCAGAAGATCGCGACCCAGGCGGGCGACGTACGGGCCGAGCCGGTCGTTCCGCAGCTTCCCGCCGGACGTTGCTCCAGCGGCGTTCTCGGGTCGGGGAACCGGACGAAGACGCCGCTGTTGGCGCGGAGCGCGTCGGGCGCGACGTCACGGAACTGCAGCCTCAGCGAGAAGTCGGCGTACGCCTTCTTGGAGTACCACAGCATTCCGAGACCGCCGGAAGCGCGGATCGTGCCGTCCGGCTGCAGGTTGAACTGTCCCGACGGGGCCTGCGTCCACCCCTGGAGCGACTGCGCCGTCCCGTCGAAGAGGGTCTCGTATCCGTTCGTCTTGCCGATCTGGGACTCGGCGGCCGCCTTCTTGAGCGCGGACGCCTCGCGGTCGTCGATGACGCCGTCCTTGCGGGCCTTGTTCACCACGTCGTTGAGGTGACTCATGAACTCGCCGTGGTTCTTCCAGTCGCGCTCGTCGTCGATCAGGTCGTTCAGCGTGCAGCCGCCGCCGGCCACGCGGTTGGCCACGCCGGTGTCGGTGTCGAGCAGCCGGACCGTCGGCCGGGCGTCGGGGGCGGTGCATTCGACCTTGACGTCGATCGTGCCGGTGGCCGTCGTGCCGTCGGCGTAGGTGACCTTCAACGTCGCCTTGTAGGTGCCGAAGTCCTTGTAGGAGTGCGTGGGGTTCGCCTCCTTCGACGGCCTGCCGCCGTCGCCGAAGTTCCACTCCCACGACACGCCGCCGGCCTTCGTGCTGGAGAACGCCATCGTCCTGGGGTCGCTCTGCCGGACGGGACGCGCCACGGCCAAGCTCGGGTTCGGCGTCGCCGGACCACCCTTGTAGGTGACGCGGATCAGCTTCTGGTTGGGGTGGAGGCTGAAGAACCCGCCGGCGTAGTCGAGCATGTAGAGCGCGCCGTCCGGCCCGAACTTGGCGTCCATCCACGACTGCATCTGGGTGTTGCCGCCGCCGCCCGGGATGATCTGGCGCAGGTCCTCGCCGAACACGGGCCGGCCCGCCTCGGGCACGGTCTTCGGGTCGACGGTCACGGCGACGCGGTTGTTGCCGTTGGACTCGTCACCGATGAACCACTTGTTCTCCCAGTACGCCGGCCACGCCACACCGCTGTCGGTGTCGACCTGGGAGCGATGGTAGGTCGGCCCCGACATGACCGCCTGACCGCCGCCCTTGAGGTAGGGAATGGTCAGGGTCTCCTCGCCCGCCTTGTACGTGGGCAGGCCGCTGCCGTCGTTCCGCTTCGGGTAGACGGGGCCGCCGCCCTGCGGCGAGTACCAGATCATGTTGGAGCGCGCCGGCGGGATGTCGACGAGGCCGGTGTTGCGCGGTGAGGTGTTCTTCAGGTGGTCGCAGTCGTACCAGTCGGCGGGCTGGGTGGCGTCGACGTTGCTGCGGTCACGGTAGGGCTGCTTGTCGCCCATGCAGTACGGCCAGCCCTGGTTGCCGGCGGACCTGAGGATCGTCGCGGTCTCGTACTTGGCGGGACCCCAGATCTCGCTGGGGCCGCCGGCGTCGGGACCGACCCATCCGGCGGTCAGCCAGTTGTTCACGTTGTCCCAGGCGATGCGCGCGATGTTGCGGACGCCCATCACCCAGATCTCCGGGCGGGTCTTGCCGCCGCCCTCCTCCTTGCCGGTGAACAGGTTGCCCTTGGGGATGGTGTAGGTGCCGTCGGGCTCCGGGTGGATACGGAGGATCTTGCCGTTGAGATCGTTGGTGTTGCCCGCGGTACGGCGGGCGTCCTGGAACGAGACACCCTTGTAGTCCGCGGTCCAGTTGTTGCCGGAGTAGCCGCCCGAGCCGCCGGAGGAGTTGCTGTCACCGCTGCCGACGTAGAGGTTGCCGTCCTTGTCGAAGGCCATGCCGCCACCCGCGTGGCAGCAGCTGTGGATCTGGGTGTCCCACTGCAGCAGGTCCTTGCGGGTGGCCTGGTCCATGGTCTGGTTGGCGGCGTCGTAGGTGAGCCGGGAGACCGTCCGCTTGCCGATCCGCTTGTCCCTGTCGATCGACTCGTGCGGCATCCAGTAGACGTAGACCCAGCCGTTCTGCTCGAACTTGGGGTCGAGCGTGATGCCGATCAGGCCTTCCTCGTTCTTGACCAGTTCGTCGCCGCTGCCGCGGTTGCCCATGACGGCGAGCGTGGTCAGGAGCTTGACCTGCTTGGCCTTCGGGTCCCACTGGTGGATGGTGCCGCAGCCGAGGCCGACCTTGGGGTCGTTCCAGTCGGCGATCGGGCCGGTCGTGCAGGCCGCCTTGCCGATGTAGAAGACCTTGCCGTCCGGGGCGACGGTCAGACCGTGGGGCTCGCCGATCTGGTCGAGCTGGCCCTGCTTGTTCTGCGCGGTCAGCCGCTCGACGGTGTAGTTCGAGGCGATCGTCGCCTGGCAGTCACCGCGCACCAGGCCGGCCGCCCACCGGATGGCGCCGCCGAGGTGGCTCTGGAACTGCTCGTCGCCGGTGTAGCCGGCCTTGGTGCCGCCCATGCCGGTGTAGAACGACCGGCCACCGTCGTAGTCGCGGCACCACGAGATCGGATGGAACGCGCCGTTGCCGTTCAGGCCCTGGTCGTACGTGTGCTCGCCGACCTGCGCGACCGTGTGGACCTTGCCCAGCGGGTTGGGGCTCCAGTTCATCCACGTGTCGGTGCGCTTCACGGTGAAGGGCAGCCCCTTGTTCGCCGGGTGCTGGCGGTCGACGAGGTCGACGACGGCCTCCTGCGGCTTGCTCTCCGGGGGCTCTCCGGCGGTGGGGCCGAACAGCCGCAGCTCGGCGAGCTGGATCAGGGGCTCGCCGCCGTTCGCGGTGATGTTGAGCCGGTAGTACTGGTACGCCGTGCTGTTGGCGAACGTGTATTCCTTGGTCTGGAACCGCTGGGGGAAGCTCTCCCCGCTCCGCTTGTCGAGGTCGGTCCAGTCCGTCCCGTTCTGGGAGCCTTGTAGGGCCCAGTCCTTCGGGTCACGCCCGGGGAAGTCGTTGGCGGACGTCAACGCGTAGTGCGCGATCGCGACCGGCTTCTCGAGCTTCCCCTGGACCCATCCGGTCGGCGTCCGGGCCAGCCACTTGGTGTCGTTGCTCCCGTCGAACAGCTTGTCCTTCGTCTCGTTCGGCGGGTTCTCAGCGCTGGCGGCGCTCTCCACCACCTTCTCCGGAGGGGGCAGGGCGCCGGCGGGGCGGGTGCCGATCAGTTCGGTGAACCAGGCCGAGTCCGCCTGGGCGCGCGCGGCGTCGTGGACTCCGACGAACCCGCCGCCGTTCCTGATGTACGCCTGGAAGGCGGCCAGCTGGCCGTCGTTCAGCTCCGCGCCCTTGGCGGACAGGAACACCACGCCGCGGTAGCGCGCCAGGTTGTCGGTGGTGAAGACCGCCGGATCCTGCGAGGCGTCGACGGAGAAGCCGTTCTTCCCGCCCAGTTCCTTGATCGCCGCCGTGGCCTGCTTGACCGGGTCGTCCTGCTTGTCGGCGGGGCCGTGGAAGACCAGCACGCTGACGGGGCCCTTTCCGGGGCCGTGTTCCGGCGGCTTCGGGGCGGCGGCCTGTGCCTGGGCGGGTACGGCGGCGGGGGTCGCCAGCCCGAGGATCAGGACGGCGCTCGACATCGTGATCAGTAAGCGGCGCCAAGCGGTTGGTCGGGGCGGTAAGAGGGCTTTTCGGCCCATCGTTCGCTCCTTCGGGTTGAGGGTGATTCGGGACCTGCTGGGGAAGAGCTGAGGGTTCTGCCGCGGCCGGGTCCTGGGCCGCGTCAGTGATGCGCGCCCGTCGTGGGGCTCGTCGTGGGGCTCGTCGTGGGGCCCGCGTGGCCGTCACCCGAGTGATCGGGGACGTTCCCGTCCGCGTCGGTGACCGTGAAGATCCCGGCCATCCCCATGTCGGAGTGGCTCTGGACGTGGCAGTGGTACATCCACGCTCCCGGGCCGACGCGTTCCCCGGCGATCACCTGGAAGCCGAACGACTCGGCCGGTCCGGTGATCTTGGTGTCGATGATCCGGCTCTGGTCCTGCGGGTGTTCCAGCAGGCCGGTGCGGTTGTCGGCCCAGCGGTGCCCGTGGATGTGGAACGTGTGGTAGAACTCGCCGTGCGTGATCACGATCCACTCCACCCGCTCGCCGAGCTTCGCGACGAACTCGGGTGCCTGGTGGGCCGGCTGGTTGTTGATCGACATGTCGTTGAAGACGACGGTGAACTGCTTGTCCGGCCTGATGTCGCCCCTACGACGGACCACCAGCGGCCCGTAGAGCCCCTGCCGGATCCCCCCTGTGCCATGATCGGTTCCCACGACGTGGTCGTGGTAATGCCAGTAGCCGGCGCTGCCGGGCTCGATGCTGCCGCCCGGGCGCCGGCCGGGGGCGTGGGTGCGCCAGGTGTAGGTACGCCGGCCGCCCGGTTCCACCACGCTGTCGTTCAGTCGGGTGCCGTCGCTGGCCGCGTCGTAGTCGACCCCGTGCACGTGCAGGCTGGCCGGCACGTCCAGGTTGTTGACCATCTCGATCTCGAGGGTGTCGCCCTCGACCATTTCGAGGAGAGGGCCGGGGATCGTGGGCTTGCCGGGCTCCAGGCCGTAGCCCAGCCGGCCGTCCGGCAGTCGCTCGGCGTAGAGGGTCATGCGGCGGACGTTGCCCTTGCCGGGCTTGTCCGCGGGCTTGTCGATCGTTGCTTCGGCCTGGCTGGATGCCACTAACGGTGCGACCGCGGCGAACGCCGCGGAGGCGGTGAAGGCACGCCGGGAGAACAGGCTTTTCGCCATGCCTCTGCCTACCTCGGTCATGGTTCCCCAATCGGTGACGGCGCCCCACTCGCGTGAGGGCTGGGTGCGGCTGCTCGTGTGGTTCGGGAGCGAGCGTGTAAGAGTGGGAATCACAGAGAGTCGAGGGTGGTAGTTAGGGTGACCGCCGATGGAAGTACGCGCCTTTTTTGACCAAATGTCAAGACTTTCGCCAAAATCTGGCCAAAGGTCTGCGTGATCCCCTAGCTGACGGCCCGCTGGGTGCGTCTGTCGCATCCGATCGACGTGGCGATAGGACGTGCGCCGGTCATCTTCTGCTTGACCGTCGGT
This sequence comes from Nonomuraea sp. NPDC003707, assembly GCF_053587055.1. Classification (NCBI taxonomy): domain Bacteria; kingdom Bacillati; phylum Actinomycetota; class Actinomycetes; order Streptosporangiales; family Streptosporangiaceae; genus Nonomuraea; species Nonomuraea sp. NPDC003707. The sequence continues at coordinate 43,198 of NZ_JBSFNK010000024.1, forward strand.
AAAAGTCGCTCTTAGCATCGCGGCTAGTGACATATCGGACGTATCTCTCGTCCGGCATGGAGCCCGACACGTAGGAGCTTGCATGGACAAGGTCGGGGTGTGGCTCATTGGGGCACGGGGATCCGCGGCGACCACCGCGACCGCCGGCGCCGCGGCGATCAGGGCGGGACTCGCGCCCCCGCAGGGATGCGTGACCGAGTCCCCGGGCTTTCCCGCGAGGCTCGTCCCGTTCGCCGGCCTGGTCTTCGGCGGCCACGACATCAGCGAGGTCTCCTTACGCAAACGCGCCGAACAGCTGAGCAGGGCGGGGGTGATCCCGCCGGACCTGCCCCGGCTGATCGCCGCGGACCTGGACGCCGCCGACGCCGAGATCCGGCGCGGCCACGTCCGCGGCGACGGCGGGCAGGCCGCGGCCGCGGCCCGTCTGAGCGGGGACATCGCCGACTTCCGCGCCCGGCACGGGCTGGCCAGAGTGGTCGTCGTCAACGTGTCGTCGACCGAGCCTCCCGTCGGCCCGCGTCCTGAGTTCGAGAGGCTGGCCGATCTGGAGGAGCGGCTTGCGACGGGGGACGACGTCCTGCCGCCGAGTTCGCTGTACGCCTATGCGGCGTTCCAGGCCGGGTGCGGCTATGTGGAGTTCACCCCTTCCACCGGGCCGACCCTGCCTGCGCTGGCGGAACTCGCCGCCCGGCGGGGCGTGCCGTACGCGGGACGCGATGGGAAGACCGGCGAGACCCTGGTCAAGAGCGCGCTCGCGCCCATGTTCGCCGACCGGGCGTTACGGGTGCGCTCCTGGTCAGGGCTCAATCTGCTCGGTGGAGGGGATGGGGCGACGCTCGCCGATCCGGCCGCCAGGTCGAGCAAGGAGCTCTCCAAGGACCAGGTCGTCGCCGGGGTCGTGGGAGAGCCGGTCGAGGGGCGGACGCATATCGACTACGTCGCTGACCTGGGAGAATGGAAGACCGCCTGGGACCATGTGACCTTCGAGGGCTTCCTCGGCGTGCGGATGGCGCTGCAGTTCACCTGGCAGGGCTGCGATTCGGCGCTGGCGGCCCCCCTCGTCCTGGACCTGGCCCGGCTGGTCGCGCGGGCGCATGAGAAGGGACGCAGCGGGGTGCTCCCCGAGCTCGGCTACTTCTTCAAGAACCCCTTGGGCACCGGCGAACACGCCCTGGCCGCCCAGTACGCCCGCCTGCTCGCCTTCGCCGGGGAGCTGTCGTGAGGGCGCTGCTGGAGCTGGTACGCGCGCCGGCCGCGCTGTCGGTGCCCGGCGACACCATGGCGGGTGCGGTCGCCGCTGGACGGAGCCCGAACCCGGGGCTGGCCGTGGCCTCGGTGCTCATGTACTGGTCGGGCATGGCGCTCAACGATTGGGCCGACCGCGAGGCCGACGCCGTCGAGCGGCCCGAGCGCCCGATCCCGTCCGGCAGGGTCCGCCCGGGCGCCGCGCTCGGGGTCGCCGCCGCCCTCACCGGTGCCGGCCTGGCCGCCGCCGCCATCGCCGGTGGACGCCGCGGCCTCACCGTCGCCGGTCTGCTGGCCGGCGCGGTGTGGGCCTACGACCTGGGCCTCAAACGGACGGCGGCGGGCCCCGCCTCGATGGCGGCCTGCCGCGCCCTGGACGTGCTCCTGGGTGCCGGCTCGGACGGGAGAGCCGCCGTGCCGATGGCGCTGGCGGTCGGCGCGCACACGTACGGGATCAGCATCCTCGGCCGGGCCGAGGTGGCGGGGGCGGCGCCCGGGACGGCCGAGCGTGCCCTCGCCGCCACCACCGCGGCGGCCGCTCTGGCGGCCGCGGCCAGCCTGCGCAGGGGAGCCGCCGCCCGGACGGGCGCCGGTGTCCTCATCGCCGGCTATCTCGCCTCGACCCTCCCGGTCCAGGCCGGGTTACGGACCCACCCCGATCCCGAGAACGTGCGGCACGCCGTCCGCCTCAGCATCCTCGCCCTGATCCCGCTCCAGGCGGCGGCGCTCGCCGGGAACGGGCGGTTCGGGGCGGCGGGCGCGCTGCTGTGCTCGCTGCCCCTGGGCAGATGGCTCTCGTCCCGGATGGCCACGTCATGAACTGGGCCTACTGCACCAACGGTTTCGGCGACCACCGGCTCGCCGAGGCGCTCGCGATCCTGCATGACCTGGGCTACTCCGGCGCGGCGATCACGCTCGACCGCGGCCATCTCGACCCCTATGCCCCCGGCCTGGCCGCGGAGGTGTCGAGGATCGCCGGGCTCCTCGAACGCCTCGGCCTCGCGGCCGTCGTCGAGACGGGCGGACGCTACACCCTGGACCCGTGGCGCAAGCATCATCCGACCCTCATCAGCGACGACGCGGGCCGGAGAGCGGAGTTCCTGACGACGGCCATGCGGATCGCCGCCGATCTGGGCGCCCCGGTGGTCCATCTGTGGAGCGGGGTCAAACCTGACGGCATGACGGAGGAGGAGGCGTACGCACGGCTGGCCGACCAGTGCGAACGGCTCCTCGACGAGGCGGACAGGACCGGCGTCACCCTGGGGTTCGAGCCGGAACCAGGGATGCTCGTCCGGGACCTGGACGGTTACGAACGGCTGCGCCGGATGCTCGGCGACCATCCCCGGTTCGGCCTCACCCTCGACATCGGGCACTGCCACTGCGTGGAGCGGGACGATCTGCCCGCCTGCGTCCGGCGGGCGCTGCCGTACACCGTGCACGTCCAGATCGAGGACATGCGCCGCGAGGTCCACGAGCACCTGGAGTTCGGCGAAGGCGAGATCGACTTCGTCCCGGTGCTCGCCGAGCTGCGCGGTTACTCCGGTCTCGTGGCCGTGGAGCTGGCCCGGCACGGCCACGCGGCCCCGCAGGTCGCCCGCCGATCGATCGAGTTCCTGAGGAGGGCACATGAGGAACGAGTGGCAGACAGAGGCCGTACGGCGGGTCGAGTCTGACCCGGACGCGATCCACCTGCTCTTCCCGCAGGCCGAACGGCGGGGCGGCCCCACCGCCCGGAGCGCGCTGCTCAAAGCGCTGGGCGGCGACCACGCGGTGATCCGCGAACTGTACGAGCGCGGCGACACCGGCGAGCGGCTGGCCATCCTGTCCGCGCTGCCCGAGCTCGATCTCGGCCCGGCGGCGGTCGACCTGGTGGAGGACGCGCTGCGCGCCAACGACGCCCGGCTGGTCGCCGCGGCCCTGGGCCCGTACGGGTCGGCGTGGCTGGACGACCACGCCTTCCGCCAGGGAGTGCTCAAGTGCGTCTTCATGTCGATCCCGCTGGCCTCGGTGACCGGCCTGGAGCGCCGGTTCGACGCCGAGCTGGCCCGGATGCTGTCGGACTACGCGGCGGAGCGGCGGGCGGCCGGCCGGCCCGTTCCGCGCGATGTCATGGAGAGGATCTGAATGCGTATCTTCGACCCGCACATCCACATGAGCTCCCGGACCACCGACGACTACCAGCGCATGCACGCCGCGGGCGTCCGGGCCGTGGTGGAGCCCGCCTTCTGGCTGGGCCAGCCCCGTACCAACGTGGGCAGCTTCCTCGACTACTTCGACGCGCTGCTCGGCTGGGAGCCGTACCGCGCCGCGCAGTACGGCATCCGCCACCACTGCGCGCTCGCGCTCAACCCGAAGGAGGCGAACGATCCGCGGTGCGCGGGCGTGTTGGACGAACTGCCGCGATACCTGCTGAAGGACTCCGTCGTCGCCGTCGGCGAGGTCGGCTACGACTCCATGACGGCCAGGGAGGAACAGCTCTTCGAGGCACAACTCGCCCTGGCGCGGGAGAACGATCTCCCCGTCCTCGTGCACACGCCGCACCGGGACAAGGTCGCCGGCACCCGCCGCACGCTGGACGTGGTGCGGGCCGCGGGCCTCGCCCCCGGGCAGGTGCTCGTCGACCACCTCAACGAGCTGACCGTCGGCATGGTCGCGGACTCGGGCTGCTGGATGGGGTTCTCCATCTACCCCGACACCAAGATGGACCCGGACCGGATGGTGGCCGTCCTCCAGGAGTACGGCACGTCCAGGATGCTCGTGAACTCGGCCGCGGACTGGGGACGCAGTGATCCGCTGAAGACGCGCGAGGTCGCCGACGCCATGTTCGCGGCCGGCTTCGGCGAGGACGACGTGGACCAGGTGCTCTGGCGCAATCCGGTGATCTTCTACGGGCAGAGCGGCCGGCTCAGCCTGGAGGCGGGCACCGAGGCGGCCCCCGACTACGCCGGCAACACGATCAAGCGAGGCTGACTCATGAGGCTGCGCCACCCGGACGGCTCGACGATCCACCTCGCCTACTGCACCAACGTGCACCCGGCCGAGGATCTCCCCGGCATCCACCGCCAACTCTCCGGTATCGCCGCGCGGGTCAGAACACTGCTCGGCGCCGAACGGCTCGGCGTCGGCCTCTGGCTGCCCCGGCAGGCCGCCGGTGAGCTGCTCGCCCGGGGCGACGAACTCGCCGCGCTGCGCGAGCGGCTGGCCGCGTTCGGGCTGGAGGTCGTGACCCTCAACGGGTTCCCCTACCGCGGCTTCCACGACGAGATCGTGAAATACCGCGTGTACCACCCCGACTGGGCCGACGCGGAGCGGCTGCGCTACACGCTCGGGCTCGCCGAGATCCTCGCCGCATTGCTGCCGGACGACGTCACCGAGGGGACGATCTCGACCCTCCCCCTCGCCTGGCGCACCGCATGGACACGGGACAAGGCGACGGCGGTCATGGCGAACCTCGACGCGCTCGCCCAGGGGCTGCGGGCCCTGACCCACCGGACCGGCAAGGTGATCCGGGTGGGCTTCGAGCCGGAGCCCGGCTGCGTCATCGAGGTCACGCCCCAGGCGACCGCCCTGCTGAGCGAGGTGGACCACGACTACCTCGGCCTGTGCCTGGACGCCTGCCACATGGCCGTGGGCTTCGAGGAACCCGGCGCGGGCGCCGGCACCGGGCTCCCGATCGTGAAGCTCCAGGCGTCGTGCGCGCTGGAGGCCCCGCCTGGAGCGCAGCGGGCGCTGGCGGCGTTCGACGAGGCCAGGTTCCTCCACCAGACGCGCTCCGCCACCGGATACGTCGACGACCTGGGCGAGGCCCTGGCCGGCGGCCTGCCCGCGGACGAGGGCTGGCGGGTGCACTTCCACGTACCGCTGCACGCGGACCCGCCCCCTCCGCTCGTCACCAGCGCCCCCTACCTGCGTGACCTGCTGGACACGCTCCTCGGCGGCCCCAGCCCGCTGACCCGGCACGTCGAGGTGGAGACCTACACCTGGAACGTGCTCCCCGGCGCGTCCCCGGATCTCGCCGCCGGCATCGCCGCCGAGCTCGACTGGATGCGGGGGCAGCTCGCCGCCCTCGGGCTGAAGGAGACGTGATGGCACCGCTGATCGTGATCAACGTGGTGGGCCTGACCCCCCGCCTGCTCGCCCACATGCCGAATGTGGCCAAGGTGGGCACGGCGGCCACGCTGCGGCCCGTGCTCCCGGCCGTCACCTGCTCGATGCAGGCCACCCTCCTGACCGGCGCGATGCCCCGCGACCACGGCATCGTCGGCAACGGATGGTACTTCCGAGACCTCGGCGAGGTCCTCCTGTGGCGCCAGCACAACGCACTCATCCAGGGCGAGCAACTGTGGACCTCCGTCCCCGGCCTGCGCACCGCCAACGTCTGCTGGTGGTACGCGATGGGCGCGCCCACCGACCTGCTCGTCACCCCACGCCCCATCTACCACGCCGACGGCCGCAAGGATCCCGACTGCTACACCCGCCCACCCTCACTCCACGACGACCTCGAGGCCGCACTCGGGCCGTTCCCCCTGTTCAGCTACTGGGGCCCGACCGCGGGAATCACCTCCTCCGAATGGATCATCGCCGCGGCCCGCCGCATCCTGGCCCGCGAACGCCCCGACCTGCTGCTGGTCTACGTCCCGCACCTCGACTACGACCTGCAGCGGTACGGCCCCGCCGGGCCCGAGGCGATCGCCGCGGCCCGCGCCGTCGACGCCGCGCTGGCCCCGCTGCTCGCCGAGGAGGCCGAGGTGGTCGTGCTGTCGGAGTACGGCATCACCCCGGCGTCCCGGCCGATCGACGTCAACCGGGCGTTGCGCGCCGCCGGGCTCCTGGAGGTCTACACCCAGGCCGGGATGGAATACCTCGACCCGTGGGCGTCCAGGGCCTTCGCCGTCGCCGACCACCAGGTGGCCCACGTGTACGTACGCGACCCCGCCGACCTCGACCGCACCCGCGCCGTCGTCGCCGAGCTGACCGGCGTGGACGAGGTACTCGACCACGCAGGAAAGACCACGTACGGGCTCGACCATGAGCGCGCCGGCGAACTCGTCGCCGTCGCGGAACCCGACGCCTGGTTCACCTACTACTACTGGCTCTCCGACGACCGGGCACCCGATTTCGCCAGGCTCGTGGACATCCACCGCAAACCCGGCTACGACCCCGCCGAGCTGTTCATGAACCCGCGTGACCCGTTCGTCAAGCTCCGCGCCGCCACCGCACTGGCCAAGAAGAAGCTGGGCTTCCGCTACACGATGCCGGTGGTGCCACTCGACCCGGCACCGGTGCGGGGCAGCCACGGCCGCCTGCCCGACAGCCCCGACGACGGCCCGCTGCTCATCGGCCCCTTCGACCGCGACCGCTACGACGCGACCGAGGTCAAGGACCTGCTGGCCGGTCTGGTGAGGAGGCGGAGCCTGGACTTCACCCTATGATCCGGCCGCGGCGGGGGACGTCGCGTGACGTGCGGCGTACCAACAGGGCCGTGCTGCTGCGCACGCTCTTCTTTGACGGCCCGCGCGCGCAGGCGGGGGTGGACCCCGGCCGCGTCCTCGGCGTCGGCGTCCCCGGCATGGTGCGGGGCTCGGTCGTCGACTCGCCGACGTTCGGCTGGAGCGGGGTACGGCTGGCCGACATGCTCCCCGGCCTGCCCGTGTTCGTCGACAACGGCGCCATGACGCTGGGCCTGGCCGAGCACTGGTTCGGCGCGGGACGGGGCAGCGACTACATGATCATGGTGTTGATCGGCAGCGGGGTCGGCGCCTGCATCATCACCGACGGCATCACCGTCCGAGGCGTGTCCGGTGGGGCGGGGGAGTGGGGCCACACCACGGTGATCGCCGACGGCCGCCCCTGCCGCTGCGGTGCGCGCGGCTGTCTGGAGGCCTACGTCGGCGCCGAGTCGGTCCTCGCCAGGGCGGGGATCGACCTGGCGGGCGTCGAGGAGGAGAGCGCCTTCGCGGCGCTGCTGGCCGACCCGGGCGCGCGTCCCCTGTTCGACGAGGCCGTCGGCCACCTGGGCGCGGGGCTGGCGAGCCTGATCAACCTGCTCAATCCCGAGCGCATCGTGCTTTCCGTCAACCCTTAAATTAAGTGTTGACGCTCTTGTAAGGTCACCGTAAGGTCACCATGAGATCACGACCGTGGATTTCTCTTAGCCATGGTGCTCACCCACGCCGGCGGCCGGCCGCCGGCGTACACCCCCCACAGAAGGTGACACCCCCCATGAAAAGACGAGGAATCATCCTCGCGTCCGTGACGGCGTTAGCCGTGGCGGGCCTCGCCTCCCCGGCCTCGGCCGCCACCGGCCAGATCACCGGCTACGGCGGCAAGTGCGTCGACGTCGCCGGCGCCAACAGCGCCAACGGCACCCAGGTCCAGCTCTGGACCTGCAACGGCACCACCGCCCAGTCGTGGACCACGCAGTCCGACGGCACGATCCGCGCACTCGGCAAGTGCCTGGACGTGGCGGGCGCGAGCAGCGCCGACGGCGCCAAGGTGCAGATCTACGACTGCAACGGCACCGCCGCGCAGCAGTGGACGGCCGCCTCCGACGGCACCCTGCGAGCGCTCGGCAAGTGCCTGGACGCCACCAACGTCAGCTCGGCCGACGGCACGCCCCTGCAGATCTGGAGCTGCGGCACCGGCGCCAACCAGAAGTGGACGCTGCCCTCCGGCGGCGGCACCCCCAGCCCCGGCAAGCTGCCCGGCGCCCCGTACCTCTACATGGGGTGGGGGAGCCCGCCCAACCCGGGCACGGTCATGGACGCGACCGGCGTGAAGTCCTTCACGATGGCCTTCATCCTGTCCGGCGGCGGCTGCACGCCACGCTGGGACGGCTCGCGTGCGCTGACGGGCGGCGCCGACCAGCAGGCGATCAACACGATCAAGTCCAAGGGCGGCAGCGTCCAGATCTCCTTCGGCGGCTGGTCGGGCAACAAGCTCGGCCCCAACTGCGCCACGCCTGAGGCGTACGCGGGCGCCGTGCAGCAGGTCATCAACGCCCTGGGACCCGCGGCAGTCGACTTCGACATCGAGAACACCGACGAGTACGAGAACTACACCGTCCAGGACCGCATACTCAACGGCCTCAAGATCGTCAAGGCGAACAACCCGAACGTCAAGGTGGTCGTCACCTTCGGCACCTCCACCAGCGGCCCGGCCGGTGCGGGCACCCGGCTGATCAACCGGTCGAAGGAGCTCGGCGTCCCGATCGACAACTACACGATCATGCCGTTCGACTTCGGCGGCGGGTCCAACATGTACCAGAGCACGGTCAACGCGGCCGAGGGGCTGAAGAACGCCCTGAAGTCGGCGTTCGGCTGGTCGGACGCCACGGCGTACGCGCACATGGGCATCTCCGGCATGAACGGCCTGTCCGACCAGTCGGAGGTCACCTCGGTCGCCACCTGGACCCAGATCCGCGACTACGCCAACTCCCATGGCCTGACCAGGCTCGCCTTCTGGTCGGTCAACCGCGACCGCCCCTGCTCCGGAGGCCTGTCCGAAACCTGCAGCGGCGTCTCCCAGAACGCCTGGGACTTCACCCGGCTGACGGCGGGGTTCTGATGCGTGCCCTCGTCGTCCTCGTGCTGGTCGCGGCCGGGTTCGTCCTCATGCCGGTCGCGCAGGCAGCCGTCCCCACCGGCCTGACCACCGTGGTCGCCAAGCACAGCGGCAAGTGCGTCGACGCCCGCGGCGCCGCCACCGCCAACGGCACCGCCGTCCAGCAGTACGCGTGCAACGGCAGCGGCGCGCAGCTCTGGCAGTTCCAGGCCACCAGCGACGGCTACTACCGGGTCAACAGCTCGCTCAACGCCGCGCAGGCCTGGGACGTGACCGGTGTCTCGACCGCCGACAGCGCGCCGGTCCAGCTCTGGGCCTACGGCGGCGGCAACAACCAGCAGTGGCTGCCGGTGGAGGAGTCCGGCGGCACGTACCACCTGGTCAACAGGAACAGCGGCAAGTGCCTCGACGTGTCGGGCGCCTCCACGGCCGACAGCGTGCAACTGCAGCAGTACACCTGCAACAGCACGGCGGCGCAGTCGTTCACCCTGTCGGGCGGCGGCGGTGGCGGCCCCGATCCCGACCTGGGGCCGAACGTGCGCGTCTTCGACCCGTCGATGCCCGCGTCCACCATCCAGTCGCAGCTCAACTCGGTGTTCGGCCAGCAGCAGTCCAACCAGTTCGGGTCCAACCGGTACGCGCTGCTGTTCAAGCCGGGCACCTACAACGTGGACGTCAACGTCGGTTTCTACACCCAGGTCCTCGGCCTGGGACAGACGCCGGACGCGGTGACGATCAACGGGGCCGTGCACGCCGAGGCCGACTGGTTCGGCGGCAACGCCACGCAGAACTTCTGGCGCTCCGCCGAGAACCTCTCGGTCACCCCGGCGGGCGGCACGGACCGGTGGGCGGTCTCGCAGGCGGCGCCGTACCGGCGCATGCATGTGCGCGGAAACCTGCAGCTGGACGACGGCGGCTGGTCGAGCGGCGGGTGGATCTCCGACTCGCGGATCGACGGTCAGGTCAGGTCCGGGTCGCAACAGCAGTGGATCTCCCGCAACTCGGCCTTCGGGTCCTGGAGCGGGTCCAACTGGAACATGACCTTCGTCGGGGTGTCCGGCGCGCCGGGCAACACCTTCCCCAGCCCGCCGTACACGACGGTGGGGCAGGCGCCGGTGGTACGGGAGAAGCCGTTCCTCTACATCGACGCGGCGGGGGCCTACCAGGTGTTCGTGCCCGCGCTGAAGTCGAACTCCGCCGGGGTGTCGTGGCCGGGTGCGGGCACGTCGCTGCCGATCAGCCAGTTCTTCGTCGTCAAGCCGGGCAACACCGCCGGCGACATCAACGCGGCACTGGCCGCGGGCAAGAACCTGCTGGTCACGCCGGGCGTCTACCATCTGAACGACACGATCAGGGTCACCAGGGCCGACACCGTGGTGCTCGGTCTCGGGCTGGCGACGTTCGTACCCGACAACGGCATCACGGCGATGACCGTCGCAGACGTGGACGGCGTCAAGGTCGCCGGGCTGCTGATCGACGCCGGGACCGTGAACTCGGCGACGCTCATGCAGGTCGGCCCGGCGGGCTCGGCGGCCTCACACGCGGCCAACCCCACCTCGCTGCACGACGTCTTCTTCCGCGTCGGCGGCGCCGGGGTGGGCAAGGCGTCACAGAGCCTGGTGATCAACAGCGACGACGTGATCGGTGATCACACCTGGATCTGGCGGGCTGACCACGGCAGCGGCGTCGGGTGGAACACCAACACGACCGTCAACGGGCTCGTCGTCAACGGCGACAACGTGACGTTCTACGGGCTGTTCGTCGAGCACTACCACCAGTACCAGGTCATCTGGAACGGCAACGGCGGGCGGACCTACTTCTTCCAGAACGAGATGCCCTACGACCCGCCCAACCAGGCGTCCTGGATGAACGGCTCCACCCGTGGCTGGGCCGCCTACAAGGTCGCCGCTTCGGTCACCTCGCATGAGGCCTGGGGGCTGGGCAGCTACTGCTACTTCAGCGCCAACCCCGGGGTGGTGGCCGACCGGGCCTTCGAAGTGCCGAACACGCCGGGGGTCCGCTTCCACCACATGGTGACGGTCTCCCTGGGCGGCACCGGAACCATCGCCCACGTCATCAATTCCACGGGCGGCCCGAGCAACTCCTCCACAAACGTCGCAAACCTCACCGAATACCCATAACCCACCGACGCGTCCTCCCCCTTTGCCGAAAGGGGGAGGACGCGCCCGCGCGTTACTGGGCCTGCTGGTCGTACAGGCCGTCCATCATCCGCAGGAGCGGCGCGGGGTACGAGCCCTCACCCTCGTCGCTGAACTCTCCCCCGTACGACGCCTGCCAGTCGCCGGTCGAGGTGTTCCGGATGGAGGTGTGGCTCAACGTGCCGCCGTCGGCGTTCGAGCCGTAGAGCGCCCAATGGTGGGCAGTGCGCTTGTTGGTCGCCGAGTCGGAGCTGACCGTGTCATCGTGCTTCGAGGCGAGGAAGGTGTAGTCCGTGCCCATCTGGGAGAGCGGCTGTTTTCCCAGCCAGCTGATGAAGCCGCTGCCCGGACGCATGTCGCTGCACTGCTCGTGGGTGATGGCGCACGCGGTCACCACCGCGCTGCCGATGCCCTGGTGTGGCGTGGCGAACGTGACCATGTCCTCGATGTACAGGAATGGGGGCCAGGCTCTGGGCCACACGGTGGCGCCGAGGTTGTTCGGATCGACCGTCAGCCCGCTCAGGTCGGGCGGCGGCTTGCCCACGCCGTACCGGTTGACGCCTTCGATGGCCGCCTTCGCGACCAGACCGCCCATGGAGTGCGTGACGACGTCGATCGCCACGTCCTTGCTGGAGTACAGGTAGTAGACGGTCCACGCGAACTGGCGGCCGACCTCCTGGATGCGCGTGTCGGTGGTCCCCTGGAGCCTGAGGTCGCAGTTGGTGGCCTTGTTGTAGTAGCCGAAGGTGACGACGTCGCCCCAACCGTTGGCGTTCAGCACCTGCTTGGCGCTGTTCCATGCGCCGGAGCAGCTGATGTCGGCCTCACGGTCGAACCCGTGGACCATGACGGTGACGCGGTGTCCGTTGCCGCGCGCGGGCGCGGCTGACGCGGCGGGTGCGGTGGCGATCAGGGTGGTGGCGACTATGGCCCCGACCAAGGGCAGGGCAAAACGGGATCTGGCTAATCTGTGCATCCACGGTCTCCGTTTCCGTTGGGCCGGAGGCAGAGTAGCGCGCAGACGATCATTCTGTGAATGAGTCGGGGACGAGCGAGACCACCTGTTCCGCCTCGCCGGGCACAACCCGCCGACGAGGGGAGCGTTCGGCGACCACATCAGCCCCGGCCTGCTGCGGGTTCTTGATCGGCTGAACGACACGCCTTGCTGGGGTGCGGGCCGGCTCGCGCAGGGGCGGACCGGCAAGCACCGTCAGGCGACGGAGGGTCTGGTCTGGTCGATGACCTTGGCGAGGTCCTCGACCACGCTGTTCTCGAAGACCACCTCAGGTGGGAGGTCGGTCTTGAGGTCGCGGCGGATGCGCATCCGGCCGCGGGCGGCGAGGAGGGAGTGGCCGCCGAGGCCGAAGAAGTCGTCGTGGACGCTGATCGACTCCACGCGGAGCAGTTCCTCCCAGAGCTGGACGAGGTAGCGCTCGGTGGCGGTGCGCGGAGGTTCGTAGGTGCGCCGCCGCCGGGAGCGGTCCTCGGCGGCCTCGCGCAGCCGCGCCCAGTCCCGTTTGCCGTGCGCGTCCAGCGGCATGGAGTCCAGGACGACGAACTCGGCGGGGACGTAGGCGGCGGGCAGACGCTCGGTGAGGAAGGCGCGCACGTCGACGGGTGAGAACTCCTCGGCCACGGGGATGACGAAGGCGACCAGGCGCAGGTCGCCAGGCTCTCCTACCGCCGTCACCGCGACCTCGCCCACGTGCGGGTGCTGGTAGAAGGTGCGTTCGATCTCGGCGGGCTCGACCCGGTGGCCGGAGATCTTGACCTGGCTGTCGACGCGGCCGAGGTATTCGAGGGCCCCGTCGGCACCGGTACGCACCAGGTCCCCGGTGGCGTACATGCGGGTGCCGTTCGCGGCGAACGGGTCGGCGACGAAGCGTTGCGCGGTGTGCCCGGGCTGGTCCAGGTAGCCGCGTCCTACGGCGGCGCCGCCGACGTACAGCTCACCGGTGGAGGCGGGGGCGAGCTGATCGTCCAGGACGTACAGACGCGCTGACGCGGTCGAACGGCCGATGGGGACCCGGGTGCAGTCGTCGGGGAGCTCCTGGACACGCTGGGCGGTGCAGGCCACGGTGGCCTCGGTCGGGCCGTACAGGTTGAGCAGGTCCCCGGAGAAGCCTCCGGCCCGCAGCTCGCGGCAGGTGTCGGCGAGCAGCACGTCGCCGCCCGAGCACAGGACCCGCAGGGAGGCGAACGCCTCGCGGTCGTGGCGGGCGACCTGGTTGAGCGCGATGGCGGGAGCCAGCATCGCGGTGACGCGGTGCCGCCGGAGTTGCCGCCGCAGGTCGGCGCCGATGAGGTCGGCGAAGGCGGGCATCACGACCAGATCCGCGGCGCCGGCCATGCTACGCAGCAGTTCGAAGGTGAAGGTGTCGAAGGACAGGTTCGACGCCTGCGCCATCCGGTCGCCGGGGCCGACCGTGGGGAGGGCGGTGTCCGTGGCGAAGGCGACCATGTGGCGGTGTTCCAGCACGACGCCTTTGGGCTGACCGGTGGATCCGGAGGTGAACAGGACACAGGCCGCGCTCTGCGGGGCGACGTGTGCCGCCGGACCCGAAGCGGGAGGCAGGACGCGCCAGTCCAGCTCGGCCACCTCCACGGGCAGGCCGGACAGCCGCCTGGTCGTGCCGGGATCGGTGAGCAGCAGGCGCAGGCGGCCGGCCTTCACCATCTGCTCGCGCCGCAACCTGGGATAGCTGACGTCGATCGGCACGTACGCCGCTCCCGCGCGCAGCACGCCGAGCACCGTCACCACGGCGCCGACGCCACGCGGCAGGTGGACGCCGATCCGGTCCTCCTCCCGCACGCCGAGCCTGACCAGTTCGTGCGCGATGGCGTCCGCCCGCTCGGCCAGTTCCGCGTAGCTGAGGCTGGTCTCTTCGTCGCTGACGGCGGGCAGGTCCGGATGGGTTCCGACGGTTCTGGCGAGAAGCTCGGGAATCGTCGCGGGTGCAGACACGGCGCTCATCCTCTTCGCATCAGTAGTCGAGATCTTCCTCGATGACCTTCCTGAGCCCGGTGGCACCTGCCAGGAAGTTCAGCGGATCCCCGGGAAGCAGGTGGACGCGTGTCTCGCCGTACTCCTGCCACTCGGCCAGGTCGTCCGGTCCCACGTCGAGGTCGTCCGCCCAGCCGATGGCGCTGATCGGCACGCCGATCGCCTTGGCCGGCGGCGCGTAGTCCAGGCACATCCGCACGTCCTGCCGCAGGACCCGTACCGACAACGACACCAGCTCGTCCGGGATGGCCCCGTCGCCGAGGTCTCCGGCGACGCGCCGGAGCTCCGCGGCGATGCGGTGGTCGGACATCCACGGGTGGTAGTAGCCGTAGAAACCCCGGCTCGGCGTCAGGGACGCCGACACGAACAGCCGCTCGGGCGCCCGGACGCCGATCTCCATGGCGCGGGTGGCGAACGCGTGCGCGAGCAGCGCGCCCATGCAGTGGCCGATGAGCGCGTACGGCCGCGCCAGGTAGGGCAGGAGCGCCTCGACGGCGTCCTTGGCGAACGTCTCGAAGTCGCGGTACGGATCTTCCTTGATCCGGTACTCCCGGCCGGGAAGCTGCACGGGATGGACCTCGGCCTCCCCGATCCGCCCGGGCCAGCGCCGCAGCGAGGACGCGCCGGAGCCGGCGTAGGGGAAGGCGAACAGCAGCGGCCCGTCTCCGGCCGACGGCTCCTGCAGCAGCCAGCGCGTGGATGGTCGGCGCACATGCCCTCCAGAAGTCTCGACTGCCGACTGACGCTAGCCGGGAGGGGTTAGCCGCCGGTTACGCGGGAGAGGCGTAACCGGCGGCTAACCACGCCGGGGCATAGTCGGGAGCACGTGCGAACCGGAGGTGTCCCAGGTGTTGCCCGTACTCGACCCGGACCAGGTGGAGTCCCTGGACCTGACCTCGCCGACGATCCATGCCGAGGGTGACCTGTCGGCGGTGTGGCGGCGCCTGCGGTCGGAGCACCCGCTCTACTGGCACCCGCCGATGGGCGGCAACCCGGGCTTCTGGGTCGTCACCCGGCACGCGGACGCCGTCAGCGTCTTCCGCGACGGCCGGCGTTTCACCTCGACGTCGGGCAACGTGCTGGAGACCCTGCTCGTGGGCGGCGACTCGGCCACGGGCAAGATGCTCGCGGTGACCGACGGCCCCCGCCACACGGAAGTACGCCGCATCATCACCGGCGCGCTGACCCCGGCCGTGTTCGACCGGCTGGCGCGGCGGATCGAGGATCAGGTGCGGCGGCTCGTGGCGAACGCGCTGGAGCGCGAGGACTGCGACTTCGGCGACGACGTGGCCGCCCAGGTGCCGCTGGCCACGATCTGCGACACGCTCGCCGTGCCCGACTCCGACCGCGCCTACATCCACCGGCTCGGCTCCACCTCGGTCAGCTCGCACGGCCCCGCCCACACCTCGGCCGACGGCTGGAACTCCAAGAACGAGATCCTCGCCTACTTCATCGAGCTCGCGGAGGAGCGGCGCGGCGGCGACGCCGATGACCTGGTCAGCATCCTGGCCAACGCCCGTGTCAAGGGGCGGCCGCTCGGCACCGACGAGATCGTCTTCAACTGCTACAGCCTCATCCTGGGCGGCGACGAGACGACCCGGCTGGCGATGACCGGCGCGGTCCTCGCGCTGGCCGAGAACCAGGATCAGTGGCGGGCGCTGCGCACGGGTGAGGTCGGACTGGACAGCGCGGTCGAGGAGGTGCTGCGCTGGACGACGCCGTCGCGGCATCTCGGCCGGCTGGCGGCGGAACCGGCGGACCTCGGTGGCGGCCGGGTCGAGGCGGGCGACGTCGTCACGGTGTGGCTGGCTTCGGCCAACTTCGACGAGCGGGAGTTCGCCCGTTCCGAGCGGTTCCTCCTGGACCGCACGCCGAACCGGCACCTGACCTTCGCCTACGGGCCGCACTTCTGCCTGGGCGCGCGGCTGGGCCGCATCCAGCTCGCGGCGACCCTGGCCGCCCTTCGTGACCTGGTCGGCGAGATCGAGGTGACCGGCACCCCCCGGCGCGTCTATTCCAACTTCCTCGGCGGCACCTGCAACCTGCCGGTCAGGCTCACCTCGTCCAGTTAGAGGTCCAGGTAGGCGTCCAGGTAGGCGGCGAGGTCGCCCAGGACGGGGTGCTGGAAGACCGTCACCATCGGGATCGCCGGGACGCCTTTGCGGCGCAGGTGCGCGACCAGCCGGATGGCCAGCAGCGACTGGCCGCCGAGCTCGAAGAAGTTGTCGTCCACGCCGACGCGCTCGATCTCCAGCACATCGCGCCACGCGTCGGCGACGAGCCGCTCGGTCGGGCTCATCGGCGCCGCCTCAGCGGAGTGCTCCTGCCGCACCGGGGGCGGCAGCGCGCCGCGGTCCACCTTGCCGCTGCCGGTCAGCGGGAAACGATCAAGCCCGACGAGTACGGCAGGCAGCATGTACTCGGGCAGGTAAGCGGCGGCTGCGCGCCGTACCAGATCGGCGTCGAACGAGCCCGCGCGCTCGAGCCGGCAGTAGCCGATGA
The DNA here is from genome assembly GCF_053587055.1 of Nonomuraea sp. NPDC003707. NCBI lineage: Bacteria > Bacillati > Actinomycetota > Actinomycetes > Streptosporangiales > Streptosporangiaceae > Nonomuraea > Nonomuraea sp. NPDC003707. The sequence goes on from NZ_JBSFNK010000024.1 coordinate 59,671, forward strand.
GACCCGCGCCGCCCGGCATGTCGTCGCGGACCATCGCGACCGCCTGGACCACGCCCGGGCAGCGGCTCAGCACCGCCTCCACCTCACCCAGCTCGATCCGGTACCCGCGCAGCTTCACCTGGTCGTCCACGCGGCCGACGAACTCCAGCCGCCCGTCGGGGCCGATCCGCGCCCGGTCGCCGGTCCGGTACATGCGCGTGCCGTCGCCGGCGATCACGTCGGCGACGAACCGCTGCGCGGTCAGCGCCGGAGCGCCGGCGTAGCCGCGGGACACGCCGTCGCCGGCCACGTAGATCTCACCTTCGACGCCGGGGCCGACCGGCCTCAGCTTGTCGTCGAGCAGGTGGATGCGGACCCCGGGCAGTGGCTCGCCCAGGTGCGGCCCGCACGTGTGGTCGATCGGCGCCCACGTGGCGTCGACCGTGCATTCGGTCGGGCCGTACAGGTTGACCGGCGTCAGGACCCCGGCGGCCCGCCGGTCCGCCAGCCGGATCCACAACGCGGGCGCGACGGCCTCCCCGCCGACGAGCAGCCGCAGGGGCGGCCCCTCGGCGCGTTCGGTCAGGTGGTCGAGCAGCGACACCAGGTGGGACGGCGTGATGTCGAGCTCGTCCAGCCGCTCCTCGGCGATGAGCGCCGCCAGCGCCTGCGGGTCGCCGCGCACCTGGTCGTCCACGAGGACGACGGTGTCGCCCCGGCACAACCGCGACCACTGCTGTACGGAGGCGTCGAACGACGGGCTGGCGTTCCACCCGATCCTGGCCGGCCCCGGCCCGACGGCGTGCGCCAGATTGTCCACGAGCGCGGCCAGCGACCCATGCGTGACCTCGACGCCTTTCGGCCGCCCGGTCGAGCCTGAGGTGTAGATGACGTAGGCCCGGTCTCCGGGCAGGATCGGGGCGCGGCCCGGGACCGCTCCGGCGGCGACGCGAGCACAGGTGTCCACCGTCAGGACCTGCCTGCCGAGGGCGGGCGAGACGCGGCGGCGGGTGACGGGATCGGACAGGACCAGCTCCGCGCCCGCCTGCCGGCACATGTAGCGCAGCCGGTCGATCGGCAGCGCCGGATCCAGCGGCAGGTAGGCGCCTCCGGCGCGCAACGTGCCGAGCAGGGCGGCAGCGAGGTCGATCCCGCGTGGCAGCAGCAGCCCGACCAGGGATTCGGCGCCGATGCCGCGCCTGATCAGCCCGGCCGCGATCGCGGCGCTGCGCGCGGCGAGCTCTCCGTAGGTCAACACGCCGCCCCGGTGGACGATCGCCGGGCGGTCCGGGCAGGCGGCGGCCGTCTGCTCGAATCGGCTGACCACCGTACGCGGGCCCGGGGCCGCCGGGTCGGTCGTGTCGGCAGGCGCGGGCAAGGTCATGCGGTTCTCCCGGGCGTCAGTAGCTGAACTTGGCCGGCGCCACGTCCAGCACGGCCACGCTTTCGGCGAATCGCCGCTCCAGAGCGGCCAGGCGCTCCGGGTCGCCGCCCCGGTCGCGCACCCCCATGAGTTCCTGGCTCGTCCGCAGGAGCCCCATGAGCTCCCGCACGTTCACGCCCTTGCCGTCCAGGTAGGGCAGCGACCAGAAGTCGAAGTCGTACAAGGGCAGCCACACCGACTCGGTGACGCGGTCGAGCATCTCGTCGGTGAGGTCGGCGGCCTGCGAGGAGGTCATGCTGAAGTGCGACCACTTGTAGCCCTCTCCCTCGATGCCCAGCAGTTCCTTCTGCTGGTAGATCGGCGAGCGGGGGTTGGCCCACCAGGCCTGGGCCCGCCACAGGTCGGGGGCGGTCTCGTTGAGGAAGTCGATGGTGTTGCCGACGGTCTTCTCGGTCTCGCCGGGGAATCCGACGATGATCGAGGCGAAGGTGGTCACGCCACGTTCCTTGAGCCTGGCGATGCCGGCGCGGTACTGGCTGTCCTGCGCGAGCTTGTGCATGTTGGCCAGCACGTCGCTGTCGCCGGACTCGATGCCCAGGAAGACGCCGGAGCAGCCACTGGCGGCGGCCAGGTCGAACGACTCCTCGTCGCGGGCGTTGGAGCAGCGGAAGTAGGAGTACCACCGCAGGCCGAGATCCTCGTCGATCATCATCTGGCAGAGCTGCTTGAACCGCTTCGGCGGCACGTTGAACGTGTCGTCCACGAAGACCACGTTGCGGACGCCGAGCTCGGCCAGCGCGCGAAGCTCCTTGCGCACCGTCTCCACCGAGGCCGTGGTGAGCGCCCCGGCGCGCGTCGGGTAGTCGCAGAAGCTGCACTTGAACGCGCAACTGCGCGCGGTGCGAAGCTGCGCGGTCGGGCCGATGAGGTCCGGGCTGAAGCCGGCCCAGTCGATCGAGCATGCGTCCAGATCGTTGGCCTCCGGGCGGCGCCTGGTGCGCACCCAGGTGTCCTCGGGGCAGTGGATCAGGTTGTCCACGCCGGACAGGTCGCCGCCGGCGCGTACGGCCTGGCAGAGCTGGCCCAGGCTGTGCTCACCCTGCGATTCCTGGATGTAGGAGTCGGCGCCCATGGCGAAGAAGAAGTCCTGGACGGCGCCGTTCACGCCGGACTGGCACAGGTTGTCGATGAGCGGGCCGCCGACCACGATGTGGCTGGTCGGCGACATCTGGCGGATGTACTCGACGACCGGGCCGACCGGCAGGATGTTGACGTAGAAGGTGGTCGTGATGGCGACGACGGCGGGCCGTTCCGCCAGCAGCGCCGCCAGCCGGTCGCGCTCGCCGGTGAACAGCGAGACGGGCTCGGCGCGCAGGCCGCGCCTGCGCAGGTAGCTGGTCAGGTAGAGCGCCGCCAGGTTGAACACCTCGCCGACGTGGTATCTGTCGGCCCGGCCGGTGCCGCGGTTCCTGAGCCGGCTGAACGCGTCCAGCCACGGCATCGCCGCACCGTCGACCACCAGGTGCTCGGCACGCATGATCTGGTATTCCGGCGTGCCGGGACCGGCCCGCTCGCACATGACCCGGTAGTCGTCGAAGTCGCCCTCGTTGTATCCGATCACCACGCAGTCGAGCTCGCTCATGCCGTCTCCCGTACGGTGTGGCGCTGTTCACGGTCCAGCCACCACTCGATGAAGATGAAGGCGAGCGTCCATGGCAGCCAGGTGACGCTCGCCGAGACCGCCTGTTCCAGGGCGTGCTTGTCGCCGCCGAACGTCGTGTCGAGCTGGTTGGCGAGGATCATCCCGATCGGGAAGCCGAGGAGCCGGTTGAAGATGATCGAGATGGTGAGGGTGAAGCTGCGCAACATCCACCGGCGGTGTTCGGCGTAGCGGCCCCGGCGGGCGTTCACGAAGCCGAAGGTCGTGACGGTGAACCACAACGACGCCAGCACGATGTCGCTCAGCGCGCTTACCGGGCCGAACCCCCACAGCACCGAGATCACCACCGCGGCCGTCGCGGCAGGCCACACGCCGGCGACGACGTAGGCCCGGCCGACGACGCGGTGCACGCGGGGGTGCCTGCGGCGCAGCCACGGCCACACCTGGAAGACACAGCCGACCATGGCCACCGTGGCGCCGAGTATGTGCGTCATGAGCACGGGGAAGAACCACGGCTGTTCGTCCGGCGAGATCCTGCCCAACTTCGGGTTGAAGGCGAGGTACCGCGGAATGGACAGGCTCACGAATATCGTGACGGCGATCGCGAGCACGCCGAGGGCGATGCGGCCACCGAGCCGCCGCCGACGGGGCCGGGCTGCGCGGCTGGGATGACCGTCCCGCTCCTGACCGTCGGTCTGTGCCGGGCTGACGGGCGATTGCGGTACGGATGGCATACGCACAGGATGAACTGCGGCCCCGTTTCCCAGGCATCCCTTCTTCATGTGACATCACCGGCCGCCGCACCCACGGGTAGCTTCGAGTCCCCGGAGAGACGGGGAGAAGACGTGGAAGAACGCATCTCTGTCCGCACGTTCGGCACGTTCGAGCTGGCGTTCGACGGCCGCCCGGTGGGACGGTGGAAGGCGGGCAAGGCCCGCAACCTGCTGCAGTTCCTCCTCCTGCGGCACGGGCGGATCGTCTCGCGCGATGTGCTGTACGACGCGTTGTGGCCGGACGGCCCATGGCCCAAGGGCTCCAGCTCGCTCAAGGTCGCCGCGCACATGCTCAGGAAGGTCCTGGACGGGCAGCCGGAGGGCGGCCCGGGCCTGCGCCTGCTCACCCGCGAGTCCGGCTACCTCCTGGAGGCGGCCGGAGTGCCGCTCGACTTCGAGCTCTTCATCCGCCTGGCCGACGAGGCGCACGCGGCGCAACGGCGCGGCGGCCGGGCGGAGGCGGCGGCGCTCTACCTGCGGGCCGACGGGCTGTACGCGGGCGACTTCCTGCCGGACGAACCGTATGAGTGGGCGGTGGCGCAGCGGGAGTGGCTGCGCAGCAGGCTGCTGTGCGGCCTGACCTACCTGGCGGAGACGAACATCCTGCGCGGCGACCACGTCGGCGTCATCAGGTGGTGCCAGCGGATGCTGGAGGTGGAGCCGTTCCACGAGGAGGCGTTCCGGGCGCTGATGCTGGTCCACGGCCATCTCGGGCAGCTCGAGCAGGTGCAGCGCTGGTACCGGCTGTGCGACGTACGGCTGCGCCGGCACCTGCAGACGGCTCCGGACCTGGCCACCCGGCGGCTCTACGCCCGTGCGGCGCACGGCGCGTTCACCGGGCGGGCCATCGATCCCCGGCTGTGGCAGCACGAGCTGCAGCCGGACGGCCACACCTCGCTGCTGCGCTCGACCGCCTAGGCCGCCACCTCGATCGGCAGATGTTTGATGCCGAGCATGAAGTTCGAGGCCAGCCGTTCGATCTTCCCGCTCGGCGTGAAGCGCAGGCGGCGCCGTACCAGTTCCTCCACCAGCAGCGTGATCTCCATCCAGGCCGCGGACATGCCCACGCAGCGGTGGTTGGCGACGCCGAAGGCCAGGTGGTGGTTGGGGGCGCGGCCGAGGTCGAGCCGGTCGGCGTGGGGGAAGGCGCTCTCGTCGCGATTGGCGGAGGAGTTCCACAACGTCAGCGTCTGCCCGGCGGGTATCCGGATCCCGCGCAGGGTCACGTCCTTCGTGGCGGTCCTGCGCACGTAGGCGTTGGTCGAGGTCCACCGGAAGAACTCGTCCACCGCCGTGCGGACCAGGCTCGGGTCGTCGTGCAGGCGGCGTTCCTCCTCCGGGTGGCCGATCAGCGTCTCGACGATCGCCGAGGCGGTGAACGGGGTGGTCTCGTTGCCGCCGACGGCCACGTTGAGCGCGTTGTAGAGGATCTGGCTCTCGGTCAGGCCACGCCCGTTCGTCTCGGCGGCGAGCAGGATGCTGACCAGGTCCTCGCCGGGCTCGGCCCGGCGCCGGTCGAGCAGCTCGGTGAGGAAGTCGAAGATCTCCACCTGGGCGCCGACCAGGGTCAGGGCCTCGCCGCTGTCCCTGACGTACTCCTCGTCGCGGAAGCCGATCATCGTGCGGGTGAGGTGGAGAAGGTGGAGCGCGTCGGCGCGGCCGATCCCGAACATCGCGGCGAGGAGACCGGCGGGCAGCGTGGGGGCGACATCGGTGGCGAAGTCGCCGCCGCCGTCGGCGGTGAGGCGGTCGAGCGCGTCGGTGAGGTACGCGCGCACGTGCTCGGCGGCCGCGTGCATCATCCGCCTGTCGAACGCCTTGTGCACGTGGTGGCGCAGCAGCCGGTGCTCGGGCGGGTCGGAGCAGATGAGCATCTGCCCGGTCGCGGTGTCGGTCGCGCTGCGGAACGAGCCGCCGAGCACGGTGCCGTCCTTGGAGGAGAACGCCGCCGGGTCCCGGTAGACCGCGCTCACGTCCGCGTACGTGGTCAGGGCCCAGTAGCCGCCGTCGGCGGTGGCGTTCCAGTAGACCGGCGCGTGCTCGCGCAGCCACGCCCAGGCGGCGTACGGATCGCCGGACACGAACAGGTCGAGATCATCGAGGTCGATGAGCGCTGTCGCCATGGCGGCGAGGGTAGGCGGCGGCGGTTGGCCACCGGTTACGCGCGCCGGAAAGCGACGGGTGTGTCCCCTGAAGTGGGGAGGTGATGGCGGCTGCCGTATCCACGAGCATGGGCGCGTGCGACGGCCATCGACGGCGGACGGAGCGATCGCTCATGCGTAGGTTCACCACACTCTGGGTGGGTTATCTGGTCTCGGTGCTCGGCTCCTCGCTCACCAGCCTCGCGCTCGGTGTGTGGGTGTTCCAGCGGACGGGCTCGGCCACCCAGTACGGGCTGATCATCGTCATGAGCTTCCTGCCGGGCATCCTGGCGACGCCGGTCGCCGGGGCGCTCGTGGACCGCTGGAGCCGGCGCGGCATCCTGGGTGTGAGCAACGCGCTGTCCGCGGTCACGATCTTCGCGCTGGCGGCGTTGTTCCTGAGCGGGACGCTCCAGCCGTGGCACATCTTCATCGTCGTCGGCATCCAGTCGCTCCTGCGCGCGCTGACGGCGCCCACCATGAACTCCATCGTCATCCTGCTCGTGCCGAAGGAGCAGGTCGGCCGCGCGAACGGGATGGTGCTCCTGGCCCAGGCCCTCGGCGGAACCCTGGGCTTCGCCGCGGGCGGCGTGCTGCTGATGGGCGTCGGGCTCGGCGGCGTCCTCCTGATCGACTGCGCCTCCTTCGTCGTCAACATGCTGGCCGTGCTGCTCGTCTCCATCCCGCACCGGCGCAGGTCCGAGAGGGGTTCGACGGGCGGGGACGGCCTCGGCGCCGAGATCCGGCAGGGCTGGCGCTACCTGTCGGCCCGCCGCGGCCTGCTGGCGCTCGTCGTCCTGTACGGCACGGTCGGCGTCGCGGTCGCCCCCGCCGACGTGCTGATCACGCCGGTGGTCCTCTCCTACTCCTCTGCCGAAGCACTCGGCGTGGTGCTGGCGGCCGCGGGAGTCGGCGCCGTGGTGGGCAGTCTGGTGCTGGCCGCCTGGGGCGGGCCGCGCCGCCGCATCCACGCGCTGGCCGGCCTCACGCTGCCGATCGGCGGGTTCATGTGCCTGGGAGTGGTACGGCCCAGCGTCGTCCTGATCATGATCGCGGCCTTCGGCTACTCGTTGTTCTCCACGATCGTCGACGGCACGGCCAGGGGCATCCTCCAGGTCGAGGTCGAGCCGGACATCCAGGGCCGGGTGTTCGCCCTGTTCAACATGGTCGCCAACACCGTCCAGTGTGTGGCCTTCGCGCTCGCCGGTCCGCTGGCCGACCAGGTCTTCGAGCCGCTGCTGCGGAACGGCGGGCCGCTCACCGGCTCGGTGGGGACGTTCTTCGGGGTGGGCCCGGGCCGGGGGACCGCCCTGCTCATCCTGTTCTGCGGCCTGGCCGTGATCGTGACGGCGCTGGTCGCCTACCGGCAGCCTGACCTGCGTGCCCTGCCCGACCGGCCCACCGGCGGCGCGAAGAAGGCGGCGGCGAAAGACGAGCCCGATCCACCGGCAATGGCTCTTGCGCGGGAACGCGCGGATGGGGAGACCTCATGACCGACCTGCAAAGCCGGATCGCAGCTCTCTCACCGGAGCAGAGGGCGAAGTTGGAGTCACGGGTCGCGGACCTGCTGGCGACCCGCGAGCCCGCCCGCGAGGAGCGGATCCGGCCACGCGATCGTTCCCTCCCCACCCCGCTGGGCATCGCGCAGCAGCGGGAATGGGCCATCGAGCGGCTCCGGTCGGCCAACAACATCAACAGCGCCTTCCGCATCGAGGGCAGGCTCGACCTCGGCCTGCTCGGCAGCGTGCTGACGGAGGTCGTCGATCGTCACGAGGTGCTGCGCTCCACGGTGGAGCTCCAGGATGACGGCACGCCTGTGCAGGTCGTCCATCCCACCGGTCCCGTGCCCACTCCCGTGGTGGACCTGACGCACGTCGCGCCCCAGGACCAGCGCGCGGCGGTGCGGCGGCACTGCAAGGCCGAGATCATGCGTCCCTTCGACCCCCGCGACCCGCACCGGTTGCGGGTCACGCTGCTGCGCCTGGCCGAGGACCTGCACGTCGTGCTGTTCACCACCGACCACGCCGCCTCGGACGCGTGGTCGTTGTCGATCATCGTGCGCGAGCTCGTCACCCTGTACGGCTTGAGCAAGAACGGCGGCGGCACGCTGCCCGCCCCCGGCATCCAGTTCGGCGACTTCGCCGCCTGGCAACGCGAGCAGTTCGACGACCAGAGGGTGGCCGCCGAGCTGGAGCACTGGCGGCGGACGCTCGACGGCATCGAGACGCCGCCCGAGCTGCCCGCCGACCGGCCGTATCCGGCGCGGCCGTCGTTCGCCGGCGACGTCCACATCGTGAACCTGCCGGCGGAGCTCACCGCCGCGCTCGGCGCGTTCAGCGAACGCGAGAACGCCCCGCTGGTCTCCATCCTGCTGGCAGGGTGTTCCATCCTCCTCCATCACTACCTCGAACAGGACGACCTGGTCGTCGGCTCACTGGTGTCCGGCCGCAACCGGCTGGAGACCGAGCAGGTCATCGGCTGCTTCGCCAACCCGGTCCCGCTGCGCGTGCGGCTGACCGGCGAGCTCACGCTGCGCGAGGTCGTACGGAGGGCACGCGAGTCCATGGCCGTCGCCATGGACCACCAGGACGTGCCTTTCGAACGCGTGATCGAGCTTCTGGACCTGGGCCGGGAGGCGTCGCAGACCTCGCTGAGCCGGTTGTGGATCAACGTCCTCACCGTGCCCGGCGAGACCCTGGAGGTTCCCGACCTGCGGATCAAGCCGGAGCCGATCGACCTCGGGCTGGTGTCGGTCGACCTCACCCTATCGGCCATCCCGAGCCCCGAGTCGCTGCAGCTCCAGTGGCACTACATGACCGAGCTGTTCGACAGGGAGACCATCGTCCTGCTGGCCGGGCAGTTCGAGGAGATCCTGCGGCAGCTCGTCACCGTGCCCGACGCGGCGGTGCGGCAGCTGACGCTGATCGCCGCCCCGGTGGCACCCGTCCGGCCGCAGACCTCGGACGCCGGCTTCGTCGAGTTGTTCCAGCGCCGGGTCACGCTCGCGCCGAACGCGCCCGCCGTCGTCTGCGACGGGGTCGCGACCAGCTACGGCGACCTCAACCGGGCCGCCAACCGGCTGGCGCGGGAGTTGCGGGCCAGGGGTGTGGGCCGGGAGACTCCCGTCGCCATCCTGGTGGAGCGTTCCCCTGAGCTGGCCGTGGCGATCCTCGGCGTGCTCAAGGCCGGTGGCGTCTATGTCCCCGTCGACCCGTCGTATCCGCCCGAGCGCATCTCCTTCATGCTCGCCGACGCGGGTGCGAAGGTCCTGATCACACAGGTGCGGCTCGCGCCGCTCGTGACCGACCCGCCCGCCGCAACCGTCCTCCTCGACGGCCCCGCGACCGGCGAACACGCCGACCACGACCTGGACGGCCCGCCGGATCTCGCCTCGCTGGCCTACGTCGTCTACACCTCGGGCTCGACCGGGCGGCCCAAGGGCGCCATGATCGACCACGGCTCGCTGGTGACGTTCGCCCGCGACATCATGGAGCGCCTCGGGCTCGGCGCCGGCGACAGGTTCCTGCAGTTCGCCTCGCCGAGCTTCGACGTGCTGGTGGAGGAACTGTTCCCGATCTGGCTGGCCGGCGGCGCGGTGGTCATCCCGACCCAGCACCTGATCAGCGGCGAGGCCGACCTGGTGGATCTCGTCGAACGCGAGCGGCTCACCGTGATGGAGCTGCCGACCGCGTACTGGCACGAGTGGGTACGCGAACTCGACCGGCTGGGCCGGATGCTCCCGAGCTGCCTGCGCCTGGTGATCATCGGCGGGGAGCGGGTCCTGCCCGAACGGCTGGCCATGTGGCCGCGGCTCGGCGTGCCGCTGATGCACGTCTACGGGCTGACGGAGACCACGGTCAGTTCGACCTTCTTCCGCCTCGACCCGGGCGAGAGCTTCGCCTGGCCGAACCTGCCGATCGGCACCCCGATCCCGTCGGCCGACCTGCGCATCCTCAACAGCAGACTCGCGCCGGTGCCGACGGGCGGCGTCGGCGAGCTGTACATAGGCGGGGTCAGCCTGGCCCGCGGTTACCTCGGCCGCCCCGGCCTGACCGCGCAACGCTTCGTCGCCGACCCCGCGCACCCCGGCGAGCGCCTCTACCGCACCGGCGACCTGGTCCGCCGGCGCCCCGACGGGAACCTCGAGTTCGTCTCCCGAGTCGACACGCAGATCAAGATCCGCGGCTTCCGGGTGGAGCCCGCGGAGATCGAGTCGGTGCTCAGCGGGCATCCGCAGGTCGGCGAGTCCGTCGTGGCCCTCTACGAGCCCGTGCCCGGCGACCGCCGCCTGATCGCCTACTTCGTCCCGGCACGCGCGGAGGACGCGCCGACCCTCACCGAGCTGCGCCGCTACCTCGAACGCGGACTGCCCGCGTACATGGTGCCCTCGACGCTCGTGGAGCTCGACGCGCTTCCCCTCAGCGCCAACGGCAAGCTCGACCGCAAGCGCCTGCCCGCGCCGGACGGCGGCAGGCCCGAACTGATCGAGGACTACGTCGCGCCGAGCACGCCGCTGCAGCGGAGGCTGGCCGACATCGTGGCCACGGTCGTCGGCGTGGACAAGGTCGGCATCTACGACAACTTCTTCGAGCTCGGCGGCGACTCCATCCAGGCCATCCAGGTCGTGGCCAGAGCCCAGGAGGACGGGATCGGGCTGTCGCCACTCGACTTCTTCGAGCAGCCGACGATCGCGCTGCTGGCGCAGGCGGCCACGGACGCCAGCCCGGACCGGATCGTCCGGCCACGGCCGCCGGACGCCGAGCCGGTGCTCTCCTTCGACCAGGAACGCCTGTGGCTGGAACACCAGCTTCGGCCCAAGACCGCCTACCACGTCGGCGGCCGCTACCGCCTCGCCGGCCCGCTCCGGGTGGACGTGCTGGAGGCCAGCATCCGCGCGATCGTGGCGCGTCACGAGGTGCTGCGCACCACGTTCCCCATCGTGGACGGCCGGCCGGTGCCCGTGGTCGGCGAGGTGGGCGACTGGCGGCTCGACGTGGTGGACCTCTCCGCGGCCGAGGACGGCTTCGAGATCGGCAAGCGCATGCTGGACGAGCAGTTCAGCGCCGCCTTCGACCTGGCCGAGGGCCCGCTGTTCAAGTGCACGCTGGTCCGGCTGAGCGACACCGAGCACCTGCTCAACATCACCTCGCACCACGTCGTCTCGGACAACTGGTCGATCGGCCTGTTCGGGCGGGAGCTGCTGGCGCTGTACGAGTCGGGCGGGGACCTGGCGCGGGCGGGCCTGCCCGACCTCCCCGTCCAGTACCGCGACTTCGCCGTCTGGCAGCGCGAACGCCTGACCGGGGACGCGCTCGCGGAAAAGGTCGAGTACTGGCGCGGCCACCTGGCCGGAGCGCCGCCCGCGATCACCATGCCGAACGCGCCGCTGAACCTCGGAGCCGGGGGCGGGCGCAGCATGCTGAAGATGACCGACGAGCAGACGGTCGCGCTGCACGAGCTGTGCCGCCGCCTCGGCGTCACTCCGTTCATGCTGGTGCTGGCCTGCCTGGCGACGGTGCTGCGGCGCTGGTCCGGCCAGTCCGACATCGTGATCGGGACCTCCGTGAGCGGTCGGACCGACGTCGCGCTGGAGAACCTGATCGGCTGCTTCATCAACACCATGCCGCTCCACCTCGACCTGTCGGGCGACCCGGACTTCACCGAGCTGCTGCGGCGGGCCCGCCAGGTGTCGGTGGACGGCTACACGCACTCGGACACGCCGTTCGACGTGCTGGTGAAGGAACTGCAGGTGCCCCGCGACCCGCGCAGGACGCCGATTTTCCAGGTGGTCCTGAACGTGTTCGACCTGCCGCCGATCCGGCGCATCGGCGACGTCGGCCTCGAGGTGATGCCGCTGCCGGAGCTGTTGAGCAGCTTCGACCTCGTCTTCACCGCGCTGGAGGCGTTCGGGGCCTTCCAGCTCCGGCTGGAGTACGACGCCGAACGGTACCAGGCGCCGATGATGGACGCGCTGCTGGAGCACCTGCGCACGATGCTCAACGCGGTGGTACGCGATTCGGGCAAGGGGATCCTCGACTATCCGCTGGAGGAGGCGGCCGAGGTCACGCCCGGCGAGCGGATGCTTCCCGCGCCGCACCTGGCGGTGGCACGGCAGGGCCGTACCTCTGACCAGGTCGCGGTGGCGGACCGGGACGGCGAGTGGAGCTACGGATGGCTCGCCGCGGCGGCCGAGCACTTCGCGCGGGCGCTTCCCGACGCGGAAAGGATCAGCATCGTCAGGCGGCCCACGGCGGCGTTCGTGGCGGCGGTCCTCGGATGCGTGCGGGCGGGAGCGGCGTTCGGCGTGGACGCGGCCGGCACGCAGGGCCCGGCGGTGCTCGACGTGAGTGAAGGCCCGCTCGACCTCGGCGAACTCGGCGGCGCTGCCGAGGGTGTTGGCGACCTTACGGCGGCGGACCGGCGGGACTGGGCGGTCGAGCGGTTCGGGCTCCGCGGTGACGACCGGTTCGCGGCGGTGTCGAGCAGCCCCGCCCATCTGGTGTCGGCGATGACGAGCGCGTTCCACGCCGGAGCGACGCTGGTCGTGCCGGACCGCTCGTTCACCGGGGACCTCGACGGCCTCGTGGCATGGCTGAAGGAGAACTCGATCAGCGTCGCCTACGTCGACGCGCCGCTCCTGCGCACCATCGCCGCGGGCGGGAACCTGACGGAGCTGCCGGGGTTGCGGTGCGTGTTCGTGGACAACTCGGGCGAGCTCATCTCCCACGACCTGGACGCGCTGCGGCGGCTGTCGCCGGACTGTCGGTACGTGGCGGTCTACCGGATGGGCCTCGACGGGCGGCCGCTGGCCGCGTACGCGGTGCCGCACGACTGGCAGCTCGACGCGGCGCCGCTGCGGGTGCCGCTCGGCGCGCCGCTCGACGACCTGCCCGCGCGGTTGCTGCACCCGTCGGGACAGCCGGCCGCGACCGGCGAGGTCGCCGAGATCTGCTTCGGCGAATACCACACCAGCGACCTGGGCCGCCGCTGGGCGGACGGGACGCTGGAGTTCGTCGGCAAGCTCCGCTGAGGAAGGGACCGGAAACACCGTGGTGAACCACACCGACCCGCAGGTGGACACCGTCGAGACCCTGGCCGCCCTGCGCCGCGTTCCTGACGTGCGCGGCGCGGTGGTGACCGGATACGTCGGCGTGGACGGCCGGACGATGCTGCTCGGCTACGTCACCGGCCCGGACCCGGCGGTCGGCACGATCCGGATCCGGCAGCACCTCAGCAGCAGGCTGCCCGGCTATTTGATCCCGGACCACCTGTTCGTGCTGGACGCGCTGCCGCTGACCCCGGAGGGCGACTACGACCTGAGCGCGCTGCCGACGCCGGAGGCGGACCTAGGCCCGGCCGACGCGCACGTGGCGCCGCGCACGCCGGTGGAGCGGCGCCTGGCGGAGATCTTCCAGGAGCTCCTCGGCGTCAGCGACGTCGGCGTCCACGACGACTTCTTCGCGCTCGGCGGCTCCTCCATCGTGGCGACCCGGCTGGCCGCCCAGGTCCGCGAGGTGTTCGCGGTGGAGGTGTCGCTGGTGGACGTGCTCGCGGCCTCGACCGTCGACGAGCTGGCGCGGCTCGTGGACGAGGCATGACGAGCTCTCAGGGCAGGTGCGCATGATCCCCGATGAGACCCGGCCGGCTGCCCGTCCCGATCTGCCGGAACCCGGCGGCCCCGTCCCGCGCCGTCGCCGCCGGTGGTGGAGGGTGGTGCGGTGGACGGGCGCCGTGGTCGTGGTGCTCGCGCTGGTGGCGTCCGGGCTGGCGGTGTGGTCGGTGCGGCGCGGCTTCCCCCAGTACGACGGGACATTGTCCTTGCCCGGCCTGACCGCGCCGGTGAAGGTCTTCCGGGACTCGTACGGCGTCGCCCAGATCTATGCGGGCTCGGCCACGGACCTGCTCCAGGCCCAGGGCTACGTCACCGCCCAGGACCGCTTCTGGGAGATGGACTACCGGCGGCACCTGACCTCGGGCCGCCTGGCGGAGTTGCTGGGCCCTCCGCTCGTGCGCACCGACGCCTTCCTGCGCACGCTCGGCTGGCGGCGGACCGCGGAGCGGGAATGGCAGCGGATCTCACCCGAGGCGAGAAGCTACCTGCGCGCCTACGCCGACGGCGTCAACGCCTGGATCGCCGCGAACGGCGCCGCCGCGGCCTCCGGAGCGAAAAGCCTGGAGTACACCGTCCTCGGCCTGCAGAACCCCGGCTACACGGTGGAGCCGTGGGACCCGGTGGACTCCCTGGCCTGGTTGAAGGCGCTGGCGTGGGAGCTGCTGGGCAACATGGACGCCGAGATCGACCGCTCGCTGCTGCTGGCCCAGGGCCTGAGCAGGCGCCAGATCGAGCAGCTCTACCCGCCCTACCCGTACGCGAGGAACCGCCCCATCGTGGACACGCCGGGCACCCCGTCCCGGCCGGTTCCCGCCCGCGTGTGGCGGGAGGCGGCCCCCGCGCTCGACGCGCTGCGCTCACTCCCGCTCCGCGCGGGCGGGGATACAGCGGGCATCGGCTCGAACTCCTGGGTGGTGAGCGGCGCGCTGACGGCGTCGGGCAAGCCGCTGCTGGCCAACGACCCGCATCTGGCGGCGTCGTTGCCGGGGACGTGGTACCAGATCGGGCTCCGGTGCTCCTGCGCGTACAACGTGCAGGGTTTCACGATGCCCGGCCTGCCCGGCGTGGTCACGGGACGCAACGAGCGGATCGCCTGGGGGCTGACCAACCTGCCAGCCGACGTGTCCGACCTGTACCTGGAGAAAGTCGAAGGTGAGCGGTACTTCGACGGCAAGGCGTGGCGCGCGCTCGACTCGCGGCAGGAGGTCATCAAAGTCGCGGGCGGCGAGCCGGTGACGATCACCGTGCGCGCCACGCGGCACGGTCCCCTGCTGTCGGACCGGCGGGCGGACATGCTCGGGGTGGCGGCCCGGCCTCCCCTGGACCCGTCGGGCGGACCGCTGCCGAGCCTGACGCCGGGGCCGCTGCCCAGCCTGGACACCGGCGAGCCCGGGGTGCCCGCGCCGGCGGCGGCGGAGCCGTACGCGGTGGCGCTGCGCTGGACGGCGTCCGAGCCCGGCCGGACGATGGACGCGCTCTTCGGCATCAACAAGGCGGCGAACTGGACGGAGTTCCGGGCGGCGGCGGCGCTCTTCGACGAGCCCGCGCAGAACCTGGTCTACGCCGACGTGGACGGCCACATCGGCTACCAGGCCCCGGGCCGCATCCCGGTCCGCGGCAAGGGTGACGGATCCTGGCCGGTCCCGGGCTGGGACCCCGCTTACGACTGGACGGGCTTCATCCCGTTCGCCGAGCTGCCGACGCTGTCCGACCCGCCCGGCGGCGTCATCGTGACCGCCAACCAGGCGGTGGCCGGGCCGTCCTACCAGCACGTCATCACCACCGACTGGACGTACGGCTACCGCGGCCGCCGCATCCTCGACCTGATCGCCGAACGCACGGCGCGCGGGAAGATCGGCGTGGCGGACATGCGGCGGATGCAGTCCGACAACCTCAATGGCGGCGCCGCCGCCGTGGTGCCCGCGCTGCTGGCCGTTCCCCTGAACGACGGCGCCTCCGCCAAGGCGCGGAACCTGCTGAAGGGCTGGGACTTCCAGCAGAGCACCGACTCGGCCGCGGCGGCCTTCTACAACGCGACCTGGCGGAGCCTGCTCGCGCGGACCTTCGACGAACTGCCGCAGGACCGCAAGGCCGGCAACGGCGACCGCTGGTGGGAGGTCGTGGCCGCGCTGCTGAAGTCGCCCGGGTCGCCGTGGTGGGACGACCGGCGCACCGGCAAGAGGGAGTCGATGGCCGACATCCTCGCCGCCGCCATGGACGAGGCCACCACCGAGCTCACCGCGCGGCTCGGCCCCGACCCGGCCGCCTGGCGCTGGGGCGACCTGCACACGCTGACGTTGCGGGGCTACGGGCCGGGCCAGTCCGGCATCGCGCCGGTGGAGTGGCTGTTCAACCGCGGCCCGGTGCCGATCGCGGGCGGCGGCGACGCGGTCAACTCCACGAGCTGGTCGGCCGCGGGCGGGTACGACGACGTCGTCTTCGTGCCCACGATGCGAATGATCGTCGACCTGTCCGATCCGGATGGGTCGCGATGGGTCCTGCTGGCCGGCACCTCCGGGCACGCCTTCCATCCCCACTTCGACGACCAGCTGGAGCTCTGGCGTACGGGACAGGACACCCCCATGCGCTGGAGGAGGAAGAGCATCGAGGCGGCGGCAGAGCACGTCCTCACCTTCGCACCGACCGGTAAAGGATGACCGTTCATGAAGCTCGCGATCGCGAAACTCGAAGAGTGGATGCGCCTCTACTACCACAACGTCGACCACGACATCGGCAGCAGCGGCGTGCGTGACCTGACCATCGACGAGCTGAGGACGATCTGCGGGTTCGACCTGTCCGAGCTCGGCTCGATGATCTTTCATGACAGCGAGTGCTTCGGCGGCGGCGCGTTGCGGGCGGCGCTGGCCGACCGGTGGACGGGTGGCGACGTGGACGGCGTGATGGTCACCCACGGCTCCAGCGAGGCGATCTACATCGTCATGCACACGCTGCTGGACCCGGGGGACGAGGTGATCGTGGTCGATCCCGCCTACCAGCAGTTGTACGACATCGCCGCCGGGATGGGCTGCCGGATCACCCCGTGGCCGCTGCGCGCGCAGGAGGGCTTCTCCGCCGACCTGCCGCTGCTGCGGAAGCTGGCTTCCAACGGGCCGAAGATGATCGTGGTCAACTTCCCGCACAACCCGACCGGCGTCTCCATCACGCGCGAGCAACAGCAGGAGCTGATCGACATCGCCGCCGAGGCCGGCGCCTGGCTGGTGTGGGACCACGCCTTCGGCGAGCTGACGTACACGGCCGACCCGCTCCCGCTGCCCTTCGGCCGCTACGACAAGTGCATCACGTTCGGCACGTTCTCCAAGAGCTACGGGCTGGCCGGGCTCCGGGTCGGCTGGTGCCTCGCACCGCCCGAGCTGCTGTCCCGGATGGCGGTGCTGCGCGACTACATCGCGTTGTACGTCTCGCCGGTCCTGGAGTTCTTCGCCGAGAAGGCGGTCAGGAACGCCGATCGGATCGTCGCGATGCAGCGCGAGCACGCGCACGGCAACCTGCGGTTGCTGCGCGACTGGGCGGCGGAGCTCCCGGACCTGGTGCGGGTGAACCCGCCCGACGGCGGCGTGACCGCGTTCGTGGAGTTCCCCGGCCACCCCGACGCCACCGCCGTGTGCCGCCGGCTGGCCGAGCGGGACAGGGTGCTGCTGGTGCCCGGCGAGTGTTTCGGCGACGCCTTCACCGGCTACGCGCGGCTGGGCTTCGGCGGCACCACCGCGGAGCTGACGGCCGGGCTGTCGAGCGTACGGCGGGCGCTGCTCGAAGGCGTGCCGGTCTCGGGGGCGCGGTGAGCGGCCCCAGGCTCCTGGCGGTCAGCGACCTCCACGTCGGCCACAGGGACAACCGCAGGCTGCTCCTCGACCTGGAGCCCGGGTCCCCGGGCGACTGGCTGATCGTGGCCGGGGACGTCGCGGAGCGGCCCGGCGAGATCGAGTGGGCGCTTCGGCTGCTCACCGAGAGGTTCGCCAAGGTGATCTGGACGCCGGGCAACCACGAGCTGTGGACGCTGCCCGGCGACGTGTACGGCCCGCGTGGCGAGGACCGTTACCGGAGCCTGGTCGAGATGTGCCGCCGGCTGGGCGTCGTCACCCCCGAGGATCCCTACCCGATCTGGACGGGGCCCGGCGGGCCGGTGACGGTGGTGCCCATGTTCCTGCTGTACGACTACAGCTTCCTGCCCGAGGGGACGACGACCAAGGAGGAGGCGCTCGCGCGGGCGTACGAGTCCGGTGTCGTCTGCACGGACGAGCTGCTGCTTCACCCCGACCCGTACGTGAGCCGCGAAGCCTGGTGCGAGGCGCGCGTCAAGGAGACGGAGGAGCGCCTGGCCGAGCTCGGACCCGGGGTCCGCACGGTGCTGGTGAACCACTTCCCGCTGGTGCGCGATCCCACGCGGGTCCTGCGTCACCAGCTGTTCGCGCAGTGGTGCGGCACGTGGCGCACCGCGGACTGGCACCTGCGCTTCAACGCCGCCGCGGTCGTCTACGGCCACCTGCACATCCGCAGGACCACCTGGCACGACGGCGTGCCGCACATCGAGGTATCCGTGGGCTATCCGCGGGAGTGGTCCAGGCGCGGCGGGGTCAACGGCACCGGGCCGCGCCAGGTGCTGCCCCTTCCCGTCGAGCCGTCGTGATCGAGCGGCTGCTCCCGCCCGCCGTGGCGGCGGCCGAGGCGTACGGCGACGCGCCGGGGGTGCCGCTGCACCCGGAGGAGGTGGTCTGCGTGACGCGGGCGCTGCGCGGCCGCCGCCAGGAGTTCGCGACCGGGCGCCACCTGGCCCGGTCCGGCCTCGTCCGGCTCGGGTTGCCGCCGGTCGGCATCCCCAGGGGTGAGCGGGGCGCGCCGCGCTGGCCGGAGGGGGTGGTGGGCAGCATCACGCACTGCGCCGGCTACCGGGCCGCCGCGGTGGCGCGAACCGACGACCTGCTCGCGCTCGGCATCGACGCCGAGCCGCATGGGCCGCTGCCTTCCGAGGTGCTGAAGCTCGTGGCCACGCCGGCGGAGGGCGCCAGGCTCGAAAGGCTGGCCGGCGGCGACCCGCGGATCGCCTGGGACCGGGTGCTGTTCAGCGCGAAGGAGTCGGTGTACAAGGCGTGGTATCCGCTGGCCGGGTCGTTCCTCGACTTCGACGCCGTGGAGGTGGTGTTCGAGGAGGCCACGGCGTCCTTCGCGGCTCGCCTGCTGGTGCCGGGGCCTTTCGTGGCCGGTGAGCGGCTGCGGGAGCTCACGGGGCGCTTCGCCGTGCAGGGTGGGCTGGTGGTCACCACGGTCACCATTGACGCGGCCTGACGGGAAGTTCCCCGTCAGGCCGCGTGGTGCGCTCACTTCCGGAGCGCCGAGCTGTCGTGGACCGCCGCGAGGTTCTTCACGTGGCCGTTCTCGGCTCATCCGTTCTCGCTACCGACCAGACGGCCCAGCAGGGCCGCACGGGTGAGCTCGGCCTTGTTGCCCACGCCGAGCTTGGTCCTGATCCGTTTGACGTAGGTGTCGACCGTGTGAGGGCTGATGCCGAGCCGCGTGGCGATCTGCCCGTGCGTCAGGCCCCTGGAGATCTGGCGGAGCACCTGTTCCTCCCGCTCGGAGAGGTGGTAGCCGGGCGCCTCGTGGCGTTCGAGCATGGGCCGTACTTCGCACTCGACGGGAACGAAGCGGGAGCCGGACGCCACGGCCCGCACCGCCGAGACCACGCGCTCGGCCGTCGCCCGCTTGCCGATGACACCCGACGCTCCCGCGTGCAGGTAGCTGTCGGTGTCGTCCCCGTCGTTCAGAACCAGTACTTCGGTGCGCTTGGCGACTTCCCTGATGTAGGCGAGATTGTCGGACAGCGGCAGCGCGTCCACGTCGATTAACGCGGCGTCCGCTATCCAGGAGGGTTCTTCGTCGGGAGATGACCTCTCCGCGACCACCTGAATACCGGCACTTGTCAGAGCCTGGACGAGCCCAGCGAGGAAGATTGGCGAACTGATAAGGACGTCGATTCTGATCACGGGGCCCCCGTACATCCCGCCGGCCGGGCATCATCATGGATTTCCATTACAAGCGAGGAAATATACTTCTTGACTCGCTTTTCACCTTACCAGCCTTTTCTAAGCTGTTTTCTCGTCGATGTCAACCTCTCGGCGTGCCTATCGAATTTCACATCCAGTGATGATTCCGCGCCGTTCGGTAATTCTCGGAGTTGACCTAGAGCCGGCCCGATAAGGCCTATAGGCAGCGCCGCGGCGGAGATGATAAGGTCCGCCGCGGCCTGCACTTCTGGATGAATTCGGGATCTAGGTAAATGTGATCAATTCGCAGGTATGGTCATGTACGACATTCCCGCGGCAGTCAAGCGACCGGCGAAATCAGTGAACGATTCCTGATCCACATTGCTAAAACTTGCCCGCAGCATCCGACCATCTTCAGGGAGAAATGCCGTACCGGGAATGACGAGCGTGTCATACGTGATCGCCAGGTCCCGGACGACCTCCTCGGTGGGGCGCCCGGCGAACGGATGGCGTATCCACCCGTAAAAGCCCCCGGCGGAGACCAGCTCGAAGCCGCCCGGCCGCTCCGCCATCACGGCGGCGAAGCGCCGCCGCTTCTCCTCCATCTCGCGCGCCCGCGCGAGCTTCCACTCCTGAGCCAGCGTCAGGCCCGCCCAGGCGGCCTCCTGCCCGATGCGCGGCGCGCAGATCGCCACGCAGTCGAGCAGCTTCATCACCTCGCGGTTGAGCAGCGGCGAGGCGACCAGCGCCCCCACCCGGTAGCCGGGAATGGCGTAGTCCTTCGAGAAACTGTGCAGGCTCACCACCGTCTGCTCCCACCGGGGGTCGGACAGGAGCCGGTGCGCCGGTTCGGCGGTGTCGCGGAAGGAGCGGTAGGTCTCGTCGAGGATCAGCGCCAGATCATGCCGCCTGGCCACCTCCGCCAGGCGCTCGATCGCCTCGGGGCCGGCCGTCACCCCGCTGGGGTTGCCCGGAGTCACCAGGACGATCGCCCGGGTCCGCGGGGTGATCAGCGCCTCGGCCGTCTCCGGGCTCGGCAGGAGATCCGGGCCGGGCTCCAGGTAGACCGGCCGGATGCCGTTCAGGCGCAGCCACATGTCGTGGTTCGGGTAATACGGCACTGCCAGCACCACTTCGTCGCCCGCCTCCGCCAGCGCGGACACCACGAGGCAGAAGGCCTGGTTGCAGCCCGCCGTGATGACGATCTGCTCCGCGCGCACGTGGCTCAGATAACTTTGGGACAGGTCGGCGGCGAATGCCTCGCGCAGGTGCGGCAACCCGGCGATGTCGGTGTAGTCCCCGCCGTGGGGGTCTCGCGCGATGGCGGCGATGTGCTCGACCACGGCCGGAGCGGCCGGATAACACGGAGCCGCCTGAGAGAGGTCGAGCAGGTCGCGTTCCCTGCGGCGCTGATTTTCCAACTCGCGTGCCTCGCCGAACGGCGAGTCGATCTGGCGCACCGTCCTCGGACTCAGTCGCAAGTGAATGCTCCCTTCGTATGGCACTGAGCATCCCGAGCACCGCGTGACAACACCATTCCCTCCTTCAGGGGACATTGATCCCGTATATCAACAAACCTTGTGAATCCAGGCGAAAGGGTCGGGGGTGCGGCCGTACTGGATGTCCATGAGGCTCTGGCGCAACCTGAGCGTGACCGGCCCCACTCCGCCGTCGCCGACGAGCCAGTCACCCGAGGTGCTCCTGACCGCGCCGACCGGGATCACGGTGGCCGCCGTGCCGCAGGCGAACACCTCGACGAGCTCGCCGGACGCGCACTGCGCGCGCCACTGATCGACCGAGATCCGGCCCTCCTCGACGTCGATGCCGAGCGTGGGCGCGAGGTGGAGCAGCGAGTCGCGGGTCACCCCCGGCAGCAGCGTCCCGGTCAGCGCGGGCGTCATGATCCGGTGCCGCCCGTCCTCGGTGGCGTAGACGAAGAACAGGTTCATCCCGCCCATCTCCTCGACCCAGACGTGCTCGGCGGCGTCCAGCCAGACCACCTGGTCGCAGCCCCGCGCCACGGCCGATTGCTGGGCGGCGAGCGCGGGGGCGTAATTGCAGGCCGCCTTGACGTCGCCGGTGCCACCGGGAGCGGCGCGCGTGTAGTCCTCCGACAACCACACCGTGAGCGGTCTCGGCGTGCCTCCGCCGAGATAGCTCGCCGGGGAGGCGATGGCGCACAGCAGGTAGCTGCGCGAGGGCAGCGTGAAGCCGAGACCGCGCTGGGTCGCGATCACGAACGGGCGCAGGTAAAGGCTGTTGCCGTCGCCCGACGGCACCCAGTCCCGCTCCTGGGTGACCAGCAGCTCCAGCATCCTGATGAAGACGTCCTCGGGCAGCTCGGGCGCCGCCAGCCGGCGCGCCGTCCGGTTGAACCGGGCGGCGTTCCGCCACGGCCGGAACATCACGATCGCCCCGCTGTCCTGCCTGTACGCCTTCATCCCCTCGAAGAACGCCTGCGCGTAGTGGAAGACCACGGTCGCCGGATCGAGGCTCAGCGGCGCGTACGGCTCCACGCGGGCGTCATGCCAGCCCTGCTCGGTCGTCCAGCGCAGCGTGGCCATGTGGTCGGTGAAATGCTCGCCGAACCCCGGCGCGGCCAGCACGGCCTGCCGTTCCGCGGCCGGCACGGGGTGGTCGCTGGGACGGATCTCGAAAGAGATCGACATGGGGTGCTCCTCAGGCGGCGGGCGACGGTTTGGGGCGGAGGGTGAGCTCGGAGGGCAGCGAGGCGAACCCGCGCTGGTGCGGCGAGTGGACGCGCCGGGCGGCGGACAGGTCGAGGTCGTAGTCCGCCACCACCGCGCCGACCTCCTGCAGCACGACCGCGATCTCGAGCTGGGCCAGCGCCGCGCCGAGGCAGAAGTGCGGGCCGTGGCCGAAGGCGATGTGCCTGCTCGTGTCGCGGTCCAGGTCGAAGGTGTCCGGTTTGGGGAAGACCCGCCCGTCGCGGTTGGCGGAAGCGGGCAGCAACGCGATCCTGGCGCCTTCGGGCAGCCGGACGCCGTGGATGACGCTGTCCTCGGTGAGCGTCCTGCCCGTCATCTGGCTGGGCGAGTCGTAGCGGAGCGTCTCCGCCCCCCAGTCCGTGGCCCGCCCGTTCAGGCCCGCGCGGGCGACGTCGGGAAGGCGCCACCCGTGATACCAGGCGTTGCCGATCAGCTTGCCGGTCGAGTCGTTGCCCGCGCTGACGAGCAGGAAGAGGAAGGCCACGAGCTGCGAGTCGGTCAGAGGACTCCCGTCGACCCGCGCCTCGATCATCATCGAGGTGAGGTCGTCACCCGGCCGCCTGCGCCGCTGCGCGATCAGGTTCACGTAGTAGACGGCGAGGCGCAGCCCCGCGCCGATGGTCTCGCCCGACCTCTCGTCGGTGCCGTCCTCGCAGTGGTTGAGCAGGTCGTTGTCGGCGCGGATCCGGTCCCGGTCCGCCGCCGGTATGCCGACGACCTCGCACATGACGTCGTTCGGCACGGCTGCCGCGAAGTCCGCGAAGTCGAAGACCCCGCCGTCCCGTGCGGGCGCCAGCCGGGCCCGCGTCAGCTCCCGTATCCGGGGCTCCAGCGCCGCCACCCACCGGGGCTTGAACGCGTTGCCCAGCAGGCGGCGCATCGCACCGTGGTCGGGAGGGTCCATGGCGAGGAAGAAGCTGGTCTTGACCGCGGCCTGCCCCCACAGATCCGGCTCCAGGGAGATGCCGTTACGGCTGGAGAACAGCCCCGGGTTCCGCAGCGCGGGCAAGACGTCCTCGTAGCGGGACAGCGCCCAGAAGTCCCGCTCGGCGTTGTGGTAGAGCGGCGCGTGCTCGCGCATCCAGGCGAACACCGGATACGGGTCCTCGTGGATCCGGTACGAGAACGGGTCGTAGACGAGCTCACCCGGTGCCAGGTTGCGCATATTCGGAACGTACGGACATGTCGCCCGTGTCGCCTGTCACGCGAACCAGGGGCTACCCCGGAAGCAGCGTGGTCTCCAGGTCGGGAAGCTTCTCCCACCAGCGGTCGTAGCGGCGATACGGGTGCGGCTCGCGCCCGGCCAGCAGCGCCACCAGGGCCTTCGCCTCGGCCGCGAGCCCGTCCCACGCCTCGTCCGGCAACGGATGGAACGCCGCCGCCTCGATCCCTCCTTCGGCCGGCCGCCACACCCCGGCGACGTAGCCGTCGACGAGCAGCGTGGGCAGCACGTCGCCGTTGGCGCGGATGACGAGCTTGCGGTAGGCCGGCGGGAGCAGGCGGTCGCGCTCCACGTGCGCGAGCAGCGTGTTGTCCCACATGGCCATCAGCCGGGGCGGCGCCGGGACGTCCTCGGGCGGGCGGGAGGCGCCCCGCAGGTCCCACATCACCTTGCCGCCGGGGCCTTCGAACTGCTCGACCTCGCCGTCCATGGCACGCAGCGCGACCTTGACCCGGGCCTGCTGGACGAGCGCGAACTGCGCGACGTCCGCCACCGACGCCGGTCCGAACGCCTCCAGGTAACGCCGCGTGAGCACCCGCAGGGCCTCGGCCGAGGCGTCCAGGTCGAGCGTGGGCCGAGGTGAGGAGGCCACGCACGACACCCGCGTGGTGAACGACCACGACCCGCCGGTCGGCACCCGCAGCAGCGGCGTGTACGAGCGCAGGATCGCCCACACCCCCGCCGCCGACAGCTCGCCGAGGCGTGGCTCCAGCCAGTCCTTCATCTCCTCCACGGTCCGCGGCTCAGCGGCGAACTCCAGCAGGTCCCTGACCAGGATCCGCCCCGCCTCGACGGTGAGGCCGCGCGGCGTGAAGCGGCCGTTCAGATGGGTGGCGTACATGGTCGGCTCGATGGCGTCGCGGAAGGCCGGATAGTCGTCGACGTGCACGGCGTGCAGCGTCATCCGCATCATCGTCCCCCGCACGACCGTGTAGCTCGAGAAGGCGGCGTCGAGGTCGGCGAGGTCCAGGTCGGCGACGCGGTTCCACAGCGCGACATACGGCGAGGCCGCCTGCTGCGCCTGCAACGCCATCACGCGGCGCACCGCCTCGGCCACCTCCAGCGGCTCCCTCCGCAGCAGGAGCTGCCGATCGAGTGTGGCCCGGTTGAGTGCCCGCGCGGTGAGCTTCATGCCCGGATTCTCTCAGCCCCCGCCTCCCGGGCAGATCCCCCGGAGGTCCCCAGTAGAGGGGACAGGTGCGCGACCGTGGCTCGACCTAGGCTGCCGCTGCGGCGGCATATGCCGCGAAGCCCCATGTCATGCCGCTGGGAGGGCCACAGATGATCGAGGTTGGCAACCTCACCACGATGGAAGTCGACGCGCTGACCGACGTCGATGGCGGCCTCAACCTAACCGACGGTCACGCGAGGCTGGTCCTCTCCGAGCAGCAGGCGGCCATCGTCGCCCGGATCCCGGAGATGTTCGCCGAAGCGTCCCGCCGTCCATTCCCCGACATCGAACGAGAGGCGCACGCCACGTTCCTGAAGGCGATCGGGCAGCACAGCGCCCCGGTCGGCACCGGTCGCATCCTGAGCTGCTACTCCTCGACGCTCGCCACCGACATCGTGGCGCGGGCGCTGCCGTCCGGGTCGACCGTCGCCGTCCTGCACCCCACCTTCGACAACATCGCCGACCTGCTCGTCACCCGCGGGCTGAAGCTGGTGCCCCTGGCGGAGGAGGAGCTGCTCGACATGAGCTGGCCGGGGCCGCCGGTCAGCGCCATCGTGGTGACGCACCCGAACAACCCGACGGGGCTGGTCACCCCCGAAGGCCATCTGCGCTCGCTCGCCGAGCACGCCGTACGGCACGGCCAGATCATCATCGTGGACGCCAGCTTCCGCGGGCAGGTGCGCGACGCGCAGTACGACACCTACGCCGTCCTCGACGAGGCGGGCGCCGACTGGATCGTGATCGAGGACACCGGCAAGCTGTGGCCGACGCACGAACTCAAGATCGGGCTGCTGGCCTACAGCGCGCGGACGAAGCTGCCCATCGACCGGGCGTTCTCCGAGTCGCTGCTGTCCGCCTCGCCGGTGGTCCTGCTGCTCATCGCGAACCTCGCCGGCGACTGGGTGAACGGCGGTTACGAGCGCGCCCGCGACCTGGTGACGCGCAACCGGACGGTGCTCAGGGAGACGATCGGCGAGGTCGATCTGCGGCTGGCCGACCCCGCCTCGCAGATCAGCGTCGCGCGGATCGAGCTGCCTTCCCACGGGCCGGACTCGTCGCTGTTGTACAAGGACATGGTCGGGCGCGGGGTGCACGTGCTGCCGTGCGCGCCGTTCCACTGGGCCGACTCGGACAGCGGTCTCCGGTTCATCCGGGTGTCCCTGGCGCGCCCGTACGACACGGTGGAGTCGGCGGCGCGGACACTGGTCCAGTCGTACACGGAGATGTCCGCGCGAAAGCCGTGAACCCCGGTTATTCTCCCGTCTCCCCGTCCACCGACTCCCGGAGGAGGTCGGCGTGACCGTTGTGGCGTGCGTACTCCTCGATCATGTGGACCACGATCCAGCGCAGGCTCGGCGCCTGGCCGTTGGGCCAGGCGCGCTGGGCCGGGCGGTCCAGCCCGCCGTCCTCCAGCGCCTCGGCGACCGCCTCGCGGGAGTGGTCCACGGCCTTCTGCCACAGAGCGAACAGCTCGTCCGGGGTGTCGCCGGCGGCGGAGTGCCACTCCCAGTCCTGGTCGGCGCGCCAGTCCACGGTGTTCCACGGAGCGGAGCGGTCCCGGCCGTGCAGCGCTCGGGAGAACCAGTCGTCCTCCACGTAGGCCAGGTGCTTGAGCAGCCCGCCCAGCGTCATCGACGAGGCGCCGACCGTCGCCGTCAGGCCCGCGGTGTCCAGGCCCCGGCACTTCCAGGCCAGCGTCGCGCGCTGGTAGTCGAGGAAACCCAGGAGGGTCGCGGTCTCGTCGCCTGCGACGGGCGGCCAGGGCCGATCGTGCTCGTCCATGTCTGTCATGGGCAGCGAGTGTAGCCACTGGGGCCCTCCACCGGTCACGACTCGCCAGGCCCCAGGTTCCGGGGACGCGACGAGCGCGTGGCCCCGCCGTACAGTCGCCGTGAGCAGCAGTGGAGTGTTGATGCCGCATTACGATCCGTTCGACTTCAAGGTGCAGGAGGATCCGCATCCCGTCTACGCGTGGATGCGTGAGCACGCGCCGGTCTATCGCAACGAGGAGCGCGACTTCTGGGCGCTGTCACGCCACGCCGACGTCCACGCCGCGCTGCGCGAGCCGCACCTCTTCTCCAACAGCCACGGCATCTCGCTGGAGCCGGAGTTGTGGGGGCCGCAGGCGAAGAAGACGAGCCTGTTCCTGTCCATGGACCCTCCCGAGCACGGCCTCTATCGAGGGCTGGTGGCCTCGGCGTTCACCCCCCGCCGCATGGCCGCGCTCGAACCCCGCATCCGCGAGCTGGCCCGCGCCCGGCTGGAGCGGCTGTGGGACGAGCCGACGTTCGACTTCTGCGCCGACTACGCCGCGGCGCTGCCGAACGACGTCCTCTGCGAGATGCTCGGCTTCCCCGCCGACGAGTGGGACGCGGTACGCGCCGACACCGACCTGCTCAACCACCACGTGGACGGCTCGGACGGGCGCAGCCCGGACTCGGCCATGGCCGCCCTGCGCCTGGCGAGCCGCTTCGTCGTCCTGGTGACCTCGCTGCGCCGCCGGCCCGGCGACGACCTGACCTCGGCCATGATCGCGGCGGAGGTCGGCGGCGCCAGGCTCACCGACGCGCAGATCGTCGCCTTCCTGTTCGTGATGATCGGCGCGGGCAACGAGTCCACCGGCAAGACGCTCGGCAACGCGTGGTACCACGGCTGGCTCCGGCCCGACGTGCAGCGGGCAGGGCTCAACGGGCGGGCCGACGACTGGGCCGCCGAGACGCTGCGCTACGACTCCTCCAGCCAGATGGTGGCGCGCGTGCTGACCGAGGACACCGTCATGCACGGCGTCCGGATGCCCAAGGGCGCCCGGATCGCGCTGCTGCCCGCCTCGGCCAACCGGGACCGGCGGGTGTTCCCCGACCCGGACACCTTCGACCTGGACCGCGAGACCAAGCGGATGATCAGCTTCGGGCACGGGCCGCACCACTGCCTCGGGGCCGCGCTGGCCAGGCTGGAGATGCGGATCGCGCTGGAGGAGATCGGGGCGTTGATCTCCTCGTACGAGATCGACCTGGCCAACGCCCGGCGCTCACACTCGCCGCACCAGTGCGGGTTCACCTCGCTGCCCTGCGTGGTGACCCCTCGTACCTGAGCCGAGCGGTACGGCCCGGGCCGGGCCGTACCGCTCAGGCGAGGTCGTGGCTGATGGTCCTGATCACCTGCTGCTCGCCGGCGGAGTCGAAGAAGTGCCCGCCGGGCACCGGGTCGAGGTCGAAACGCGCCGCTGTCTCCACGCGCCAGCCGTCCATCCGCGGCGGCGGCGACTCGATGTCCTCGGTGCCGGCGAATGCGCGGATCGGCACCTCCAGCGGCTTGTCCGGGTGGAAGCCGTGCGTGCTGAGCACGGTGAGGTCGGCACCCAGCGTGGGCAGCAGGCCCGCGAGCAGCTCGGGCTCGGCCAGCACCTCCGCCGGCGTGCCGCCCATCTCGCGCACGTAGCCCTCCAGGCCGTCCGCGCGGTCTTCCCACGCCCAGGTGCCGTCGTCCAGGCAGGGGGCGATGCTGGCCGCCACGAACAACACGCGCGGCAGCGGCAGCGCGCGTTCCCGCAGCTCGTGCGCGAGCGCCCAGGCCACCCGCGCGCCCATGCTGACGCCGTAGCAGGCGAACGGACGGTCGAGCAAGGGCTTGATCACCGCGATCAGCTCGTCCACGAGCGGCGCCATCCGATCGAACGGCGGCTCGGCGAACCGGTCGGCCCGGCCGGGAAGCTGCACCGCGATCGGCTCGACGTAGCTCGGCACGAGCTGCGGCCAGTGCCGGTACATCGCCGCGCTGCCGCCGGCGTGGTGGAAACAGAGCAACTGGACCTCGGCGGGCGTGCCACGCCCGAAACGTTTGAGCCAGCGGGGGTCGCCGTGCCGCACCTGCCCGTCCTTCCTACCCGTCCTTACGCTGCGCTCAGCCCTGAGCACATCACGTCCAGCAGATCCTCGGGCGCCTCGATGAAGCGGTGGTGGCGGCCGTCGAGGAGCACGGAGGTCGTCTCGCCGCACTCCCCCCATCCGCCCATGGTGGAGAACGGGATCTCGTCGTCCTCGGTCCAGCCGATCGCCGTGATCGGGCACGACAGCCGGTACGGTTCCGGCATCACGTACCGTTTGTTGGTCTCGACGTCGGCCCGTAACACCTCCAGGTAGAGCTCGATGAGCTCCGCGCTGGGCTTCCCCCCGAGCTGGGTGATCAACTTCTCCAGCTCGGCGCCGAGCCCGGCGTCGTCCATGGACAGGAACCGCCCGGCGGGCCCGTCCTGCGGGGCCACCTCCGAAGAGACGTAGACCCGGGCGGGCGCGGGCATGCCGCTCCTGATCAGCTCGGCCGACACCTCGTAGGCCGCCAGAGCGGACCCGCAGTGGCCGAAGAAGCCGAACGGCACGTCGAGATGGTCCTCGAGCCCGATCACCATGCTCTTGGCGAGCTCCTGGTAGGTCTCGAAGTTCGGCTCGGCGAAGCGGGTCTCGTGGCCGGGCAGTTCGACGGGCAGGAACTCGACACCGCCGCGCCGCCGCGGCCACTGGCGGTACATGCTGGAGCCACAGCCCGAGTACGGGATCAGGAAGACCCGGCCGGTCGCCGTGGCCGACGGCTCGTGCGGCAGCCATGGGTTGCGGCGCTTCGGGCGGTTTGCCATGAGCGGCCCTCCGGGAGTCAGAGCGTCTTAGCGGTGATCGGCAGGTGCTTGAAGCCGGAGATGAAGTTGGAGTGCAGGCGGACGGGCTCGCCGGCCGGCTCGAAGGCGGTGAAGCGCGACAGCAGCTGGTTGAACAGGATGCGCAGGGTGACCCGGGCGACGGTGTGGCCGACGCAGTAATGCGGGCCGATCCCGAAGGCGAGGTGCTTGTTGGGCTTGCGGCGCAGGTCGAACGTCTCGGCGTCCGGGAAGACCTCCGGGTCGCGGTTGGCCGCGCCGAGCCAGGAGACCACCGCCTGACCGGCCTTGATCCTGGTGCCGCGCACCTCGGTGTCCTGGACGGCGTACCTCATGAAGTGGCTGACCGGGGAGCCCAGGCGCAGGCCCTCCTCGACCGCGGTGGGGGTGACGCTCAGATCGGCCGCCCACCGGTCCAGCAGGCCGTCGCCGATGTGCTCGGTCATCATGTAGTTCGGCGAGTGCGGGGTGGTGACCACGGCGCCCAGCAGCACGCTGTAGCAGTTGGACATGACCTCGCCGGGCGACATGGTGCGCCCGTCGACCTCGGTGGTGATCAGGATGCTGATGAGGTCGTCGCCGAGGTTGCGGCGGCGCTCCTTGTAGATGTCCTGGAAATAGGCGAACAACTCGCGGTGCGCCTGGTCCAGGGTGGCCTGCGCGCCGCCGGGCACCCGGTACTCTGGATCCTCGGCGGCGATCGAGGCGTTGAGCAGCCGGCCGAGCCAGGGCCAGTCGGCCCGGGGGAGGCCCATGGACTCGCCGCCCACCGCGACCGGCAGGGCCAGCATGGCCTGGGCGAAGTCGAACGGACCGCCGTCGGCGAGCGGGGAGATCACCTCCAGGACCAGGTCGCGGATCAGGTCCTGCTGCGCCTCGATGGACTTGATGGCCAGTGCCTTCTGCAGGCGGGCCCGCATGATCGTGTGCCGGGGCGGGTCGGTCGCGGCGATCTGCCTGCCGCCCGCCGGGTCCTCGACGCCGAGGATGTTCAGGAGCGTGCCGCGTTCGGAGGTGAACGTCTGGGCGTCGCGCAGCACCCGGTCGACGTCGTGGTATTTCACCACCGACCAGAACCCGTTCCGCTCGTCGATCTGCTCCCAGTCCAGGTGGTCATGGTTCCGCAGGTCCGCCCACTTCTCGCGGAAGCGGAAGTCGAGATCGGCGTAGAGCATCGGGTCGGCCAGCCCTCGCGCGGCGGTGCTGACTGGGCAGCCGGGCGCGGCCTGCTCGCCGGTGCTACTGGGTCCCTGCATCCGCGCTCTCCTTCCTGGTCGTGCCGGGCTCCTGCCTCAGGAGCAGTTCCTCGGCGAGGGCGGCGATCGTCGGCCGCAGGTAGAGGATGCGGGCCGGCAGGTTGACGTCGAACTCGGCCTGGAGCGCGGACAGCAGCTCGGCGGCGAGCAGCGAGTGCCCGCCCAGGTCGAAGAAGTTGTCGTCCACCCCGATCGGCTCGACGTCCAGCGCGTCGCTCCAGATCTCGGCCAGGCGGCGCTCGACCGGGCGGTCCGGCTCGACGTAGTCGTTCCAGACGTTGCGGGGGATCTTCTCGGTGGGCAGCGCCGAGCGGTTCACCTTGCCGTTCGGGTTGAGCGGGATGTCCCTCACCACGATCACCGCCCACGGCACCAGGTGGGCGGCGACGGTCGCGATGAGTTTCTCCCGCAGCGCCGTACCGAAGGAGGTCCACTCGGCCGGATCCATGTCACCCACGGCCACGTAGGCGATCAGGCGGGTGTCACCGGCCCCGTTGGTACGGGTGAGGACGGCGGCCTGCTCGACGCCCGGCTGCCTGAGCAGCTCCATCTCCACCGTGCTCAGCTCGACCCGGTAGCCGCGGATCTTGACCTGCCGGTCGGAGCGGCCGAGGAAGTCCAGCACGCCGTCCTCGGTCCAGCGCGACAGGTCGCCGGTGCGGTACATGCGGCTGCCCGGCGGCCTGGACGGGTCGGGGTCGGCGACGAAGCGCTCGGCCGTCGCGCCGGGCCGGTTGAGGTAGCCGGTGGCGACGCCGTCGCCGCCGACCCACAACTCGCCGACGTCCCCGTGGGGGACCTCGTGCAGCCGTTCGTCCAGGACCCTGCCGGTGCTGCCGTCGATGGGCACGCCGATCGGCACGCGCGTCGCGTCGCCGCTGTCGCGGGTGGTCCAGCACGTGCTGAACGTGGTGTTCTCCGTCGGGCCGTAGCCGTTGGTGAAGACCAGATCCGGGTAGGCGGCCATCACCCGCTGGACGTGCGCGGGAGACAGCACGTCGCCTCCGGCCAGCAGGTGGCGGATGCCGGACAGCCCGTCGAGGTGATGGGTGACGATCTTGTGGAACAGGCCGGTCGTCAGCCACAAGACGCTGACGCCTTCGTCGCGGAGCGTCGCCACGATCTCCTCGAGGTCGGCGTGCCCGGTCGGCGCGAGCGCCAGCCTGCACCCCTTCACCAGCGGCATCCAGATCTCGAAGGTGGAGACGTCGAAGCCGACCCGGGTCAGTTGCAGGAAGACGTCGTCGTCGCGGACGTCGATCCAGCCGGGAGCGTTGATCAGCCGCCAGACCGCGCGGTGGGGGACGACGACGCCCTTGGGCTCGCCGGTGGAGCCGGAGGTGTAGCAGACGTAGACGGGGGTGTCGGGGTGAAGCGGCCGCGCCGTTCCGGCCGGCTCAGGTGCGCTCGCCTCGGTCATCTCGGGCTCGACGTAGAGGATGTGCTCCACGTCCGGCGCCTGCTCACCGAAGCGCGAGCCGACGACGGCGAACCGGGCCCGCGCGTCGCACACGATCTGCTCCCGCTGGCCGGACGGCTCCGCCGGGTCGAGATAGAGGTAGGCGCCGCCCGCCTTGAGGATCGCGTACAAGGTGACGATGAGCTCCGGCGTGCGGCCCAGGACCACCGCGACCACCGATCCGCTGCCGACCCCGGCCGCTCGCAGGCGCGACGCCAGAGCCTCCGCGGCCTCGTCGAGCCGGCGGAAGGTCAGGGTGCTGCCGCGGAAACTGACCGCGATCCGGTCAGGCGTGCGTGCGACCTGCTCGGCCACCATCTCGTGGATGCATCGCGGTGCTCCTGCGTCGGTCATCGCCACTCCTACTCGTGAGCGGTACTCGCGAGGTGCTCGCGACGGGCGCTGCGCGGGCGCAGGTCCGTCCAGTTGGCCTCGATGTAGTCCAGGCACGCCTGCCGCGTGTCCTCGCCGTGCACGACCCGCCACCCGGCGGGGACGTCCAGCGCCGCCGGCCACAGCGAGTGCTGGTCCTCGTCGTTGACGAGCACCGTGAAGCTGCCATCGGGGTCATCGAACGGGTTCATGAAGTCCTCTCCTTACGCTCCACCAGCAAAGCTAACGAGGACGCCGCTCGCCCGGATGTCCCCTCTAACGGGGACCCATGCGGGACGCGGATGGCTCCTACACTCCGGAATGTCACCGACATGGAAGGGAACCGCGGTGCGCCGTTTGACGCTGACACCGGAGGACAACGCGGAGCTGTCCCCGATGATCGCCGAGATCGCCAAGGCCTACGACACGGTCGAGAACCCCGAGCTGATCCGCCGGGCGCCGGTGCTCGCCCGGTCCTTGCCGGTCCACGTGCTGGAGTTCCTGGAGGAGTACCGGATCGGGGAACCCTCGGCCCTGTGCGTGATCTCCGGGCTCGACGTCGACGAGGCGCAGCTCGGGGACACCCCCGAGCACTGGCGCGACAGCCAGTACGACTCCCCGGCCTTCCCCCAGGAGGTGTTCTTCCTCCTGTGCGGCTCCGTGCTCGGCGACGTGTTCGGCTGGGCCACCCAGCAGGACGGCCGGATCATGCACGACGTGCTCCCCATCAAGGGCCACGAGCACTACGAGATCGGCTCCAACAGCCTGCAGCACCTGTCCTGGCACACCGAGGACGCCTTCCACCCCTGCCGGGGCGACTACGTGGCGCTCATGTGCCTGAAGAATCCCGACGCCGTCGAGACCATGGTCTGCGACGCCGCCGACCTCGACTGGCCGGCCATCGACGTCGAGTCGTTGTTCGCCGCCGAGTTCACGCAGATGCCCGACAACTCGCACCTGCCGCAGAACGCCACCGAGTCCACCGGCGACCCGACCATCGACCGGCTCCGGGCCAGGAGCTTCGCGCTCATCCAGTCCTGGAACGACGATCCGGTCAGGCGGCCCGTCCTGTTCGGCGACCGCGCGCAGCCGTACATGGCGCTCGACCCGTACCACATGAAGACCGAGGGCTGGTCCGAGGCGTCGCTGCGCGCCTTCCAGGGGTTGTGCGACCAGATCGAAGCCAACATGAAGGACGTCAGCCTGCGTCCCGGCGACTGCGTGTTCATCGACAACTTCCGGGCCGTGCACGGCCGCAAGTCCTTCCGTCCTCGCTACGACGGGTCCGACCGCTGGCTCAAACGTCTCAACATCACCCGCAACCTTCGCGGCTCTCGCGCATGGCGGCCGGCTGCCGACAACCGCATCATCTACTGAACCCGCGCCGCGGAGGGAACAGGGCCAGTGACCAGAGGAGACTTCCCCAACGTTCGCACGGTCGCCGAGGTGGAGACGCTGGCGTGGCTGCTCCGGTGGCGGGCTGCCCGCCGGCCCGAGCAGGTCGGTCACGTCTTCCTCGCCGAGGACGGTGCCGAAACCCCCCTCACCTACGGCGAGCTGGACCTCCGGGCCCGCGCGATCGCGGTCCGGCTGCGGGGGGCGGGCCTGGCCGAGGGTGATCGGGCGCTGCTGCTCTACCCGCCCGGCGCGGACTTCCTCTCGGCGTTCTTCGGCTGCCTGTACGCCGGTGTGGTCGCCGTCCCCACGTTCCCTCCCGACCCGCTCCGGCTGGACCGCACGCTGCCGCGCCTGCTCGCCACCGTCACGGACGCCGATCCTCGCGCGGCGCTCACCGTCACTCCACTGCTGCCCCTGGCCGGCAGCCTGCCTGGGCAACCGGCCTGGATCGCCACCGACGCAGATGTCTCGGACGCCGCCGAATGGCGGCCGCCCGAGGCGACCGCTTCCTCCACCGCCGTGCTGCAGTACACCTCCGGCTCCACCGCCGAGCCCAAAGGCGTGATCCTCTCCCACGGCAACCTGCTGCACAACTCCCGGCTCATCCACGAGTTCTTCGGCACCACCGAGGACAGCCGCGGCATGAGCTGGCTGCCTCCCTACCACGACATGGGCCTGATCGGCGGGCTCCTCCAGCCGCTCTACGCGGGCTTCCCCGTCTGGCTCATGTCTCCCCTCGACTTCCTGCGGCGGCCGCTGAGCTGGCTGGAGACGCTGTCGCGGGTGGGCGTGACGGTCAGCGGCGGCCCCAACTTCGCCTACGACCTGTGCGTGCGCAAGACCACGGCGAGCGAGCGGGACCGCCTGGACCTCAGCTCCTGGCGGGTCGCCTTCAACGGTGCCGAACCCGTCCGCCGCGCCACCCTCGAACGCTTCGCCGACGCCTTCGCACCCGCCGGTTTCTCCAAGGAGTCCTTCTTCCCCTGTTACGGCCTCGCCGAGGCCACGCTCATCGTCACCGGCGGCTTCGCCTCCTCCGTGGACGACTCCGTGGACGACTCCGTGGACGACCGGGTCAGCAGCGGCCGAAGCGCACCCGACCAGAGTGTCGAGATCGTCGACCCCGGCACCTGCCGCCCCTGCCCGCCCGGTGAGGTCGGCGAGATCTGGGTACGCGGCCCGAGCGTGGCAGGAGGCTACTGGGCCCGTCCCGACCTGAGCCGCGAGGTCTTCCAGGCGCGGCTCGCCTCCGGTTCCGACTACCTCCGGAGCGGCGACCTCGGCTTCCTGCGCGACGGCGAGCTCGTGGTCACCGGCCGGATCAAGGACCTGATCATCATCCGGGGCCGCAACCACTACCCTCAGGACCTCGAGGCCACCGCCGAGCGGGCCCACCCCGCCGTGCGTCCCGGCGGGGTCGCCGCCTTCCTCGTCGAGGACCGGCCGGCCCTGGTGTACGAGCTCGCCAGGGACGCCGGTGACGTGGACATCGCCGCCGTCTCCCGCTCGATCCGCCACCGGGTCGCGGAGGAGCACGGGGTGAGCGCCGGCCTGGTCGTGGTCATCCCCGCCGGCGCTCTGCCCAAGACCACCAGCGGCAAGGTACGGCGTGACGCCTGCCGTCAGCGACTGCTGGCAGGAGACCTGCCCGAGATCGGCAGAAGCGAAAGCGACCCCGACGCGACGGACGTGTCCGCCGCCGGTCTCACCCGGGAGGCGCTGCTCGCCATGCCCGGCGACCGGCGTGCCGGGGCCGTCCAGGACTACCTGCGTGCCCGGCTCGCCGCCCTCTGCGCCGTGCCCGCTGACGACCTGACGCCGGACCTGCCGCTGCTGGCCGCCGGGCTGGACTCGCTGGGCGCGCAGCAGCTCCAGCAGGACGTGGAGACCGAGCTGGGGTTGCGCCTGCCTCTCGCCGACATCCTCAGCGGCGCCGCGCTGTCCGAGGTCGCCACCCGGATCGCCGCGTCCGCGGACGGCGAGGCCGTACCGGACCCGCACACCACGGCACCGGCGGTGGCTGAGACGACGACGCGGCTCACCCCCGGCCAGCGCACCCTGTGGTTCCTGCAGCAGCTGGCGCCGGAGAGCACCGCGCACACCACGGTGGCGGCGTTCCGGCTGAGCGGCCCGCTCGACCCGCTCGCGCTGCGGGCGGCCTTCGACGCGCTCGTGTCCCGGCACGACGCGCTGCGGTCGGCCTTCACCGGCAAGGACGGCGAGCCCGTACGGGTGGCCCTGCCGCACCTGCCGGGAGCCTTCGAGCACGTCGAGGCGGACGGGCTCGACGACGAGGCGCTGCGGGCGCGGCTGGCTGAGGACGCGCACCGGCCGTTCGACCTCGCCTCCGGCCCGCTCGTGCGACTGCGCCTGTACCGGCGCGCGAGCGACGAGCACGCGGTCCTGGTGACGGCGCACCATATCGTGACGGACTTCTGGTCGACGATGATCCTCGGCCGTGAGCTCGCGGCGCTGTACACGGAACGGGCGGGCGGCCCGCCCGCCGAGCTCGCACCGCCCGGCGCGGACGTCATGGACGTGCTCGCGTGGCAGGACGCGCTGCTCTCCGGCCCGGCCGGACGTGAGCTGGATCGCTACTGGAGCCGGCGGATCGGCGAAGGCGCTCCTCCGCTGGAGCTCGCGTCGTGGAACGCGGACAACGCATCGGATCGCGGTCAGGCCCGGCATTTCAGGATCGACAGCGCGCTGATCGGCAGGCTGAAGCGATGCGCGGCGGCAGAAGGCGTCACGCTGAACGTGCTGCTGCTCGCCGGTTTCCAGGCACTGCTGCACCGGCTGACGGGCCAGGACGACATTGTGGTCGGCACGCCGGTGGCCGCCCGCACCGGACCGGGTTTCGCGGACATCGTCGGCTACCTCATGAACCCGGTGCCGATCAGAAGCCGCGCCGACGGACGGCTCACCTTCCGGCACCTGCTGAAGGAGACCAGAAGCCAGGTCATCGGCGCGATCGAGCACCAGAGCCTGCCCAGCGCGCTCCTGGCCGAGCGGCACGCGCGCCGCGGGTTGTTCCAGACGATGTTCGTGTTCAACCAGCCGAACGCCGCCGACCTGGCGCGCTTCCCCGCGGTGCTGCTCGGCCACACGGGGGTGCGCAGAGCCTTCGGCGGCGGTCTGGTGGCCGAGTCGCTGCCGGTCGAACCCCGGGAGAGCGCGTTCGACGTGGAGGTGTCGCTGTCCGAGATCGACGGCGAGGTCCGCGGCCTGCTCCGATACCGGACCAGCGTGTTCGACGGCCCGGGAGCGGAGCGGTTCGCGGAGACCTTCCTGACGCTGCTGGAGGCCGCCGCCGACGATCCGGAGACCCGGCTCGGCACGCTGCTGCCCGCGACGGGGGCCGAGCGCGTGCGGGTCCTGCGGGAGTGGAACGCCACGGATCGCGCCGTGGACACGAGCACGACCGTGGCGGAGCTGTTCGAACGGCAGGCCGCCCGGACACCGGACGCGATGGCCGTCGTGGCGGGCGGCGAGCGGGTCTCCTATCGGGAGCTGGACGAGCGCGCCAACCAGCTCGCGCACCTGCTCGGCGAGAGGGGGGTCAGCCCAGGAACGCGGGTGGGGATATATCTGGACAAGGGCCCGGCCATGGTCGAGGCGCTGCTCGCGGTCGTCAAGGCGGGTGCGACCTATGTCCCGCTCGATCCCCTCAACCCCCCGGAGCGGGTCGCCACCGCCTTCGCCGACGCCTCCGTGACGGGCGTGCTGAGCGAGCGTGCCCTGAGAGACAAGCTGCCGGAAGCTCCGGTGATCCTGCTCGACGCGGACCGGCCGGAGATCCGGCGGCAGCCGACGACGCCGCCACGGATGAAGCCCTCCGACACGGCATACGTGATCTACACCTCAGGCTCGACGGGGACACCGAAGGGGGTGGCGGTCCCGCACACGGCCCTGACCAACCACACGCTGCACGCCGCCGGGATGTACGGGATCAGCCCGGCCGACCGGATCCTCCAGTTCGCCTCGATCGGGTTCGACGCCAGCGCCGAGGAGATCTACCCCGCCCTGGCTCAGGGCGCCTGCCTGGTCCTGCGCACGGACCGCATGCTGGCCGACCCGGCCGGGTTCCTGCGGGCCTGCGCGGCGGAGGCGGTGACCGTGCTCGATCTGCCGACCGCGTTCTGGCACGACCTGGTGGGAGCGCTGGAGGACGGCGAAGCCGTACTGCCGGAAACCCTGAGGCTCGTCATCATCGGTGGCGAGCGCGCGCTGCCGGACCGGGTCGCGGCCTGGCGGGGCCGGGCCGGCGACCGGGTGCGGCTGGTCAACACCTACGGGCCCACGGAGGCCACGATCGTGGCCACGTCCGGCGAGCTGACGGGCGCCGCGGCCCCCATCGGCCGTCCGATCGCGAACACCCGCGCCTACGTGCTCGACGAGGCGTGCTGGCCGGTGCGGGCCGGAGTGGTGGGCGAGCTGTATCTGGGTGGCATCGGGCTGGCCCACGGCTATCTCCATCGGCCGGCGCTGACGGCGGAGAGGTTCGTGGCCGACCCGTTCGGCCCCGCGGGCGGGCGGCTGTACCGGACGGGCGACCTGGTCAGGCACCTGCCGGACGGCTCGCTGGCGTTCGTGGCCCGTGCCGACCGTCAGATCAAGCTGAACGGCTACCGCGTCGAGCTCGGCGAGATCGAGTCGGCGCTGCGCCGCCTGCCCGGCGTCGCTGACGCGGCGGTGACCCTGCGGGAGCACCTGATCGCCTACGTGACGCCTGCCCTGCCCGCCGAGGAACTGCGCGCGTCTCTGCGCGCCGTCCTCCCCGGGTACATGGTCCCGGCCCACTACGTCCCCTTGGCCGCGCTTCCCCGGACCGTCAACGGCAAGATCGACTACGCCGGGCTGCCCATGGCCGATCCCGCCCCCGTGCGGGAGGGCCCGGCCGAGCCGCCGCGGACGCCGGAGGAGCGCGCGCTGGCGGAGATCTGGCGCGAGGTGCTGGGAGTGCCGGAGGTGGGGCGGCACGACGACTTCTTCGCGCTCAGCGGCCACTCGCTGCAGGCCACCAAGGTGCTGGCCCGCGTGGCCGACACCCTCGGGCTGGACCTGCCGTTGCGCGCGGTCTTCGAGTCGCCCACGCTCGCCGCCCTCGCGGCCCGCCTTCCCGGTGCCGCACCCACCCGGTCCGGGCCGGTGCCGCCCGCCCCGCGTGACCAGCCGCTGCCCCTGTCGTTCGTCCAGGAACGCATCTGGTTCCTGCAGCAGGTCGAGCCGGACAGCACCAATTACAACGTCCCCCGGGCCATGCGCCTGTACGGCAGGGTGAACCTGGAGACGGTCACCCGGGCGCTGGCCGACCTGGAGGTCAGGCACGAGATCCTCCGCACGACCTTCCCCGACTTCGACGGCGAGCCGGTGCAGCACGTGCACGAGCCACGCGGCATCCCGGTGACCACGCTCGACCGGACCGGGCTGCCCGAGCACGAGCGCGACGCCTGGATCCGCGACTACATCCTGGCCGCGGGACAGGAGCCGTTCGACCTGGCGGAGGGCCCGCTGCTCCGCGTGTCCCTGGTCCGGCTGGCGGCCGAGGAGTACGTGCTGGTCGTCGTGGAGCACCACATGATCCACGACGGGTGGGCGCAAGGGGTGTTCCTGCGCGACTTCCTGGAGCTGTACGAGGCGCACGCCACCGGCCGCGAGCCCCGCCTGCCCGAGCTGCCCGTCCAGTACGCCGACTTCGCGCACTGGCAGCGCCGCGCGATCGCGGGGGAGCGGCTGACGACCCTGCTGGACTTCTGGCGCGGCAGGCTCGACGGCGCGCCGCCCCTGTTAAAACTCACCACCGACCGGCCCAGGCCCGCCGAGCCGACGTTGCGCGGTGGCGAGGAGGTCCTGGTCATCGAGGAC
Source organism: Nonomuraea sp. NPDC003707 (assembly GCF_053587055.1). Classification (NCBI taxonomy): domain Bacteria; kingdom Bacillati; phylum Actinomycetota; class Actinomycetes; order Streptosporangiales; family Streptosporangiaceae; genus Nonomuraea; species Nonomuraea sp. NPDC003707. The sequence goes on from NZ_JBSFNK010000024.1 coordinate 99,339, forward strand.
GGCCTCGCGCGGCGACTGCGCGAGCTCGGGCGGGACCACGACGCCACCCTGTTCATGACCATGTTCGCGGTGTTCGCGATGCTGTTGTACGGCGACAGCCGCCAGCAGGACATCGTCATCGGCAGCGGGATCGCCAACCGGCAGCGGGCCGAGCTGGAGAACCTGCTCGGCATGATGATCAACACCGTTCTGCTGCGGGTGGACCTGTCCGGGGACCCGGCCTTCCCGGAACTGCTGGAGCGGGTCCGTGACACCTGCCTGGAGGCGTACGCACACCAGGACATGCCGTTCGAGAAGCTCGTCCAGCACCTGCGACCGGCGCGGAGCCTGAGCCACACGCCGTTGTTCCAGGTGATGTTCAGCTTCCTCGACACGCCGATGCCGAGACTGCGGCTGCCCGACGTGCGCCTGGAGGTGCTGAACGCGCACAACCGCTCGGCCAAGTTCGACCTGAACGCGGTGATCATCCCGCATGCCGAGGATCGCTTCCAGGACGCGGGCTCCGGGCCGCGTGAGGAGACGATCACGGTGTTGCTGGAGTACAGCACGGATCTGTTCGACGCGGCGACCGTGCGCGGGATGCTGGATCGCTACCTCACGCTGCTGCGGGCGGTCGTCGCGCGGCCGGGGATGTCGGTGGCGGAGCTGGTGACGGGTGGCGGGGTGCTCCGGTGAACGACTCGCTTCCCGCGTTGTTCGCGGAGGTGTGCGCGCGGCAGCCGTACCGGATCGCGGTCGTCTGCGGTGCGGAGCGCCTGACCTACGCGGAGCTGGACGCCGCGGCCCGGGGGCTCGCCGCCGAGCTCGTGCGCCGGGGTGTGCGGCGCGGGGAGCTGGTGGGGCTGCGGGTGAGCCGGTCGGCCGACGTTCCGGTGGCGGTGCTCGGGATCATGCTGGCGGGCGCGGCGTATGTGCCGCTCGATCCGCGGTATCCGGCCGAGCGGCTGCGGCTCATGGTGGACGAATCCGGGATTCGGCACACGGTGGGCGGCGACGTGCCGGTCTGGGGCCACGAGCCGGCAGCGGTGGACGGGCTGCCCGCGCTGACCCCCGGCGACCTCGCCTACGTGATCTACACCTCCGGCTCCACCGGGCGGCCGAAGGGCTGCGTGCTCACCCACGCGAACGTGCTGAGCCTGCTCGACGCCGCGCTGCCGCTGTTCGACGTCGGGGCCGACGACCGGTGGACGCTGTTCCACTCGATCAACTTCGACTTCTCGGTGTGGGAGTTGTGGGGGGCGCTGGCCACCGGCGCGACCCTGGTGATCGTGGACGCCGAGACCTCCGTGGACCCGGTGGAGTTCCTGGAGCTGCTGATCCGGGAGGGGGTGAGCGTGCTCAACCAGGTGCCGCCGGTGTTCCGCGTGCTGGTGGAGACGCACGCCGACGCGGGACGGCCCCCGCTGCCGCTGCGCTATGTGATCTTCGGCGGGGACGCCGTGGACCTGGACGTCACCGCCGCCTTCCTGGACGCACTGCCCGAGGACGGCAGGCCGGTCGTGGTCAACATGTACGGGATCACCGAGACCACCGTGCACGTCACCTTCAAGGAGCTCGACCAGGCGGCGTTGCGGGGCCCCGAACGCTCGCCGATCGGCCGTCCGCTCCCGCATCTGGACGTCGTGCTCCGCGACGCGTACGGCGGGGCGGTGCCGGACGGCGAGGCCGGCGAGATGTGGGTGTCCGGCGGCGGGGTCGGCGTGGGGTACCTGGGCCGTGACGACCTGACGGCCGAGCGGTTCGTCGTCGCGGACGGCGTGCGCTGGTACCGGTCGGGGGATCTGGCCCGCCGTACGGGTGACGGCGAGTTGCAGTACCTCGGGCGGGCCGACCGGCAGGTGAAGCTGCGCGGGCTGCGCGTCGAGCTCGGGGAGATCGAGACGGTGTTGCGCGGGTGCACGGGGGTCCGGGACGCGGTGGTGCGGTTGGTCGCCGATCGCACGCTCGGGGATCTCCTGATCGCCTATGTGGTGGCGGGCGACGGCTATGACCCCAAGCTGGTGCGGGACGAGTGCGGGACGGTGTTGCCCGCCTACATGGTGCCCGCCCGGTACGAGACCCTGCCGGCGGTTCCGCTGTCCACCACCGGCAAGGTCGACCGGGCTGCCCTGCCGTACCCCTAAGGGCGCTTCATCGCGACGATGCGCAGCTCGGCGGTGTAACGGGCGCCGCGGGCGTCGCGCAGCCACAGGCGGTCGATGTCCGGCAGCATCTCCGAGATCGTGACCGTACCGGACCCGGTTTCGGCGCTGCGGCGGATGGACTTGCCGAGCAGGTTCACCAGCGACAGGCTCCTGAAGTCCACGGCCATCGGCTTGCGCTCGGTCGGCACCCGGACGAAGCCGCGTTCCGGCAGGTCATGCTGAGCGCGCCAGCGTCGTCCCTGCACGTAACGCCGCCGCTCGTCCTTGACGAAGGCCCAGGCCACGTCGGCGGCCGGGAACGTCCACGCCTCGCGGTTGACGACCAGCCGGTCGACGGTGATGCGCGGGCTGTGCGTCGCGCCGCCGAACGGCTTGAACGCGTCGACGACCAGCGAGCTGAACAGGTCGCCCGCGGCCTCCATGAACGTGTGCTCGCGGCCGTGCCCGGAGCGATGCCGCACGACGAGGTCGTCCCCGCGCCGCTCCACCACCAGGTCCAGCACGGAGACCAGCGGAGACTCCGGTGGCGGCTCGAACGACTCGGCACCGATGCACAGGTAGGTGTAGCCGGACAGCATCATCTCGTCGGCCCGCGACATCCGCGTGGTGGCCAGCGGCGAGTCGGCGCGCGGGACGACCACCACGCGCTCGTCCAGGCCGCTGGCGACGGCGGCCTCGTGCAGGCGGCGCGGGTCCGGGTGCTGGTTGACGAATACCTTGTTCTCCAGCGTGTTGGCCGAGCAGTGCAGCTCGCCGAGCACGAAGTCCACGTCGCCGCGGGCCAGCGCGTCCTCGTCGGCGGTGAGGAGCATGAGGTCCGGCGAGAACCAGTGCGCGGCGCTCCAGCGCGGCACGCCCGTGGCGAACTCGGCCGCCACCCGGCCGGCGAGCTCCCCGGCGGTGAACCGGAGCTCCCGCGTCGAGCCGAACTCCTCCGGCGGCAGCTCGATCACCCGCCGCCAGCGCCGCCGGAACTCCTCCACGACCTCGTCCACGATCTCCGACCCCGGCGTCAGCGTGAGCCTGCCCAGCTCCGGCATGACCGAGGTCAGCAGTTGCAGCAGCGCCATCGTGGCAGAGCCCGTGCGGGCCGTCTCGCGGTCGAACGACTCGCGCGCCCGCGCCTCGTAGCGCTCGGCGACGGCATCGGTCAGCCACCTCGCGCTGTCCAGCACCAGTCCGAGCGGCGCGGCCAGCGCGTCGGTCACCCTCCGTCCCAGCCGCACGTCGAGGTCGCGGACGGTGTCCTCATAGACGAGGGTACGGCCGGCGTACACGCCACCGGAGCGGCGGGTGGCCTGCCGGCCGGTGATCCGCTCGAACGTCTCGGCCAGCTCACCCTGCGCCGTCATGAGCCGCTCCGCGTCGCCCGCCGCGGCCGACACGGCGTCACGCGCGCCGACCAGCTCGTCCAGCGAGGACCGGGCGCGGGCGCGTACCGCGGCGTCGGCGATCAGGTCGATGCGCTCGGCCAGCTCCCGCTCGGGCCAGGTGACCAGCTTGCCGTTCAGGTCGACGCGCACCGCGCCGAGCTCGCACAGCCGTAGCAGGACGGCGACGATCGCCGGATCCGGCGGGTCGCCCGCGAGGTCGCGCACGGTGCGGCGGCCGTCGCAGCGTCCGAGGACACGCAGCTCGGCGGCCCGCAGCGGGACCGGCTTGCGGAACGGCAGCCGCAGCACCCCTCCGGTGAGCGTCGCCGCCGCGTCCGTCGTGGGACGCAGCCAGGGCCACACCTCGGGACGTGCCGCGAGCGTCTCCGCCACGGCGTCGATAGCCCAGCCCTCGAAGTAGGCGGTGCGCCGGGACAGCAACCCGGGTCCCGGAGTCATTTCCAGGCCGGTGTCATCCGCGCCGATCCGGGCCCAGCCGAGCGGGCCGAAGAAGCCGACGGTGTCGTTCTTGAGGGAGTAGCGCTGCAGGTACGTCGTGATGGTGAGCTCGTGGCGGCGGCCCTCGCGGTGCGAGCGCGGCTCACCGGCGGCCACCTTGTCCAGGCAGACCCGGACGACCTGCGGGTTCTGCCAGGCCACCGCCTCGCGGAACAGGGGATCGGTGGACGCCCGGCGCATGACGGCGGTCAGCCGGTCGGTGGCGGCGGCCCAAACCTTCTCCCACTGCTGCTGGGTGGCCGGAGCGCGCTCATCCAGGTGGTCCGCCGCGGCGGCCAGCTCGGCGTCGCACAGCTCGGCGAACCACGCGGCCGGGAGCCCCGTGCTGCGCAGCGCGCATTCGCGCCACAGCATCCAGCCCGTCGCGCCCAGCGGCGTGTGGTGCTCGGTTTCCTGGGTCATCGTCCTCAAGCTCCCGGTCCTGCCGACTCGATCTCGTTCAGCAGCGCTTCGAGGTCGTCGGCGCCGTACAGCTCTCCCTGAGCGCGGACGATCAACTGGGCCAGGCTCTCCACCGTCGGCGAGCCGAAGACGTCCCGCAGCGACAGCTCGATGCCGAACGTGTCACGGATGCGCGAGGCGAGCTGGGTGGCCAGCAGTGAGAAGCCGCTCAGCTCGAAGAACGTGTCGTGGACGCCGACCCGCTCCACGCTGAGCAGCTCCTCGAAGATCGCGACGAGACGGTGTTCGATCGGCGTGCTCGGCGGCACATAGTCGTCGACCGGGTCGCCGTCGTCGTCGGGGACGGGGAGAGCGTCGAGGTCGTAGTCGCCGTCGCGGGTGCGGGGCAGCTCATCCAGGATGAACAGGTGCTCGGGCATCAAGGCGTCGGACAGCACCGTGAGGAGGTATTGCCGGATCTTGACGGTGCCGAGCGCCGGGTCGGGGCCGGTGAGGTAGCAGACCAGCACGATCCTGCCGTCCGCCGCGACATGCTCGGTCACCAGCGCGTCCCGGATGTCCGGGCCGTCGCGCAGCGCGGCCAGCGTCTCGACGGGATCGGCGTCCGCCCGGCCGACGAACTCCAGCGTGCCGTCGATCCAGCGGCGGGCCAGGTCGCCGAAGTGCTGGGAGCCGGAGCAGAGCTCGGCCACCTCGCCCACGGCGGCGAGCTGATCGCCGGCGTGGCGCAGCTCGGCCCGGTCGTCGGCCGGACTTCCGCTCAGCGGCACCCGCACGCCTGCGTTCTGCGGCTGCCAGTCGGCCGGGACCGGATAGACGGCGACCGGCCGCCCGTCGCGGCCCACCCGGTAGACGCCGACACCCCGGCATCCGGGCGACAGGCGGCGCAGCGCCACCAGGTCGTGGGAGATCAGGTCGCCGGAGTTCTCCACGAACGCGTGGCGGAGCGCCGGGAGCGTCTCGCGGGCAGCGTCCAGACCGCGCAGGATCGCCGGGGTCAGGTAGGCGACCGTGACCGCGTGTTCCCTCAGCAGGGACAGGTCGCCGCGCTCCGGCAGCAGCAGCGCCGCTCCGGCGCCGAACGCGCTGGACATCGCCGACACCAGGTGACCGGGCAGGGCCGACAACACCGCGAACCGGTCATCCTCCTCCAGCCCGAACCTCCGCACCGCCCAGTCAGCCTCCGGCCGCTCGGGATCCGACCCCTCCGTGGCTCCAGTCACCCTTTCGCCGTCGTTGTCGGATATTTCGGCGAAGATCGGGCTCAGATCGACATCCACTTCGCTGCCCGGGAGCACGTCCACCACCGTGGAAACCCCGAGATACCGTGCCGCGACCGGCCCCGCCTCCTCGATCACGGAGAAGGTCACGCCTGCCTTCCCGCATCCGAGGACCGCCGCCACGAAGGCCGCCGAGGCCCGCCGTACCACCCCGAAGTGCTCCATCTGCGACGCCGCACGCTCCGACACCACGCGAGCCACCCGATCGGCCGCGCGGCTGATCCACCGGTAGCTCCGCTCGCCGTCCCGGTCGATCACCGCGACCCGATCCCGCTCCTGCGCGAACCAGTCCACCGCCAGATGCGGCGCCACGGCAGGCCAGTCACCGGCGGCCGTCTTCCCGGCCGCGTCCGGCGGGTAGTCCAGCAACCCCCGGCCGGGATCCTCCACCACGGCGTGCAGGAACACCCGCAGCTGCTCCATCAACACCCGCATCATCGCCGGCCGGTACCGCTCGGCGTTGAACTCGAGGTGGATCTGCAGCGCCTCCCCGACCTCCTGCGCGCTGATCATGAGATCGAACTTGCTGTCCAGCGCGGGCATCTCCATCGGCTCGACCGCGACGCCGGTGATCTCCTCCGCCACCGGACTCCCGATCACGTTGAGCAGCACCTGGAACAGCGGCGTCCGGCCCGGGTCCCGTGGCACCCGCAGCTCCTTCACCAGCACGTCGAACGGCGCGTCGGAGTGCGCGTACCCGTCCAGCGCGACCTGGCGCACCCGGGTCAGCAGGTCCGCGAACGTCGGCTCGCCCGACAGGTCCACCCGGAACGGCAGCGTGTTGACGAAGAACCCGATCAACCGATCGGTGCCCTCGTCCGTACGCCCGGCGACCGGCACGCCGATCACCACGTCCCGCTGCCCGGACCAGCGGCCCAGCGTGGTGGCCAGGCTCGCCAGCAGCACCATGAACGGCGTCACACCGTGCTTGCGGCACAACTCGTGCAGCTCACCGGTCTCCTGCGGCGACAGATCGAACCGCAGCCGCTCACCCCGCGCTCCCCTGGCCGGCGAGAACCGCCGCGCCAGCGGCAACGCCAGCGGCGGTGGCGCGTCGGCCAGATGCTCGCGCCAGTAGCCCACCTCCCGCTGGAGCGCCTCGCCCGCCAGCGCCGCCCGCTGCCACACCGCGTAGTCCCGGTACTGGATCGGCAGCTCGGCCAGCTCCGCCCGCTCCACGTCGCCACCGGCCTCGTACAACGCCGACAACTCACGCACGAACAGCCCGACCGACCAGGCGTCGGAGACGATGTGGTGCATCGTGACGGCCAGCACGTGCTCGGTGTCGCTCAGCTTGACCAGCAGGCACCGGAACAACGGCCCCCGCGCCAGATCGAACGGAGTGGTCGCCTGCTCGTCCGCCAGCCGGCGCGCCTCGTCGAGATCGGCGCCCTCGACGACCTCCAGCCTCCAGTCGGCGCCGAGATCGTCCACCACCTGGACCGGCCGCCCGTCCACGGTCGGAAAGCGGGTACGCAACGTCTCGTGCCGGACCAGGATCGCGCGGATGCTCGCCTCCATCGCCGCCACGTCGAGCGGCCCCACCAGCCGCCGCCGCCCGTGCACGTTGTAGGCGGTACCCGGCCGGAGCTGGTTCTCCAGCCACAACCGCTCCTGGTCGAACGACAACACCGGCTCGGCCTCAGCCGTACGCGGCTCGACGGCGGAACCCTCCGACGACGAGCGCGCGGCCACCACCGCCGCCAGCCCGGCCACGGTGGGGGTAGCGAAGAACTCCTTCACCGAGACCCGCACACCCAGGATCTTCCTGATCCGCGCCACCACCTTGGGCGCCAGCAGCGAGTGCCCGCCCAGCTCGAAGAAGTCGTCGAACACGCTCAGGTGCGGAGAGCCGAGGATGTCGCGCCAGATGTCCGCGACAACCTCCTCATAGGGGGTACGCGGGGCCATGCGCCGGCTCGGAGCCCAGGAAGGGTGTGCCATAGCCGAACCGTACGTGTCGCCCCCGGGCGTCCGGATGTCACACAAAAGGGGGATCGCAGCAGCCCGGCCCGTCCGTGCGCTACCCCCGGATCACGTGCTCCGGGCCGGGCAGCGCCGCCGACTCGGGGCTGCGCAGATATCCCATGACGAGATCGGCCAACCCGGCCCGCCGCGCCTGCCCGCGCGGGTCGGGGGCGGGCTCGCCCCTGACGAGGAGCTCGGCCTGCCTCCCGGCACGGCTCGCGCTCACGACCGCGGCCCCGGCTGCCATCGGCCCGGCCGGCTCGGTGGACCCGGTGAGGACGTAATGGCCGGCCAGTAACTCCTCGATGTCGCCGCTCACCTGCACCTGACCGTCGTTCAGCATGACCAGCCAGTCACAGGTCTCCTCGATGTCGGCGACCACGTGCGAGGACAGCAGCACGGTCAGCTCCCGCTCGGCCACCTCCGCCATGATCGAGCGCATCACATCGTGCCTGGCGAGGGGGTCGAGGTTGGCCAGCGGCTCGTCCAGCACGAGAAGGTCGGGCCGCCGCGCCATCGCCAGCGTGATCGCCACCTGCGCCCGCTGCCCGCCCGACAGGACGCCCACCTTCCGATCCAGAGGCACCCCCAGCCGGCCGAGCCGGTCACGGGCGGCGCCGTCGTCGAAGCGGGGGTTCACCCGGCGGCCGAAGGCGAGCATCTCGGCGGCGGTGAACCTCTCGGTCAGCGGCCTGTCCTGGGCCACGAACGCCACCTCGCCGTGCACCACGACGCTGCCGCACGTGGGCTTGAGCATGCCGACGGCGGCGTGCATGAGCGTGGTCTTGCCCGCGCCGTTCGGTCCTACGAGCGCGGCCACGCGCCCGGCCGGGATGGACAACGAGCAGTCACGCAACGCCCAGGAGCGGCGGTACCGCACACCCAGCCCGTTCGTCTCCAGCGCCGGCCTCACGCCGCCCCTTCCTTCGTGCCCTTCCCGGGGCCGCCCTTCTGGGAGTCCGCGAGGACAACGGTGACCAGCGCCCTCAGGTCCTCCTGGTCGAGCCCGGCCTCGCGCGCCTCGCGTACCCACCTCTCCAGGTCGCGCCGCAATCGGGTGTGCGCGACGAGCGTCGCGCCCGTGACGCTCTGCAGCACGAATGTCCCCATGCCCGGCCGCCCTTCGACCAGACCGTCCCGCTCCAGCTCGCGGTAGGCCTTGAGCACGGTGTTGGGGTTGATGGCCAGGCTCTCGACCACCTCGCGGGCGGTGGGCAGCTGGTCGCCCGGCCGCAGCGTGCCGAGCCTGAGAGCCTGCTTGACCTGGTGGACGAGCTGGAGGTAGGTCGACACTCCCGAGCCGCGGTCGAGGTGGAACTCGATCACCGCAACACCCTTTCTCTATTCGAATAGTGAAAGAGTGTTGCAGGGGATCACCTGTTGTCAACTCCGAGCCGCGTCATGGGGTGAAGCGGTAGCCCATGCCCGGCTCGGTGATCAGGTGGACCGGGTGGGCGGGGTCGCGTTCGAACTTCTTGCGCAACTGGGCCATGTACTGGCGCAGGTAGTGGGTCTCCTTGACGTGCTTGCTGCCCCACACCTCCGTCAGCAGGTAGCGCTGGGGGATGAGCTTGCCGGGGTTGCGCAGCAGGATCTCCAGGATGTGCCATTCGGTGGGGGTGAGCCGCTGGCCACCCGAGACGGTCTTGCCGACGAGGTCGACCGTGTGGTCGCCGATCTGGATGCTGGCCAGCTCGGCCTCGTGGATGGCGGCGCGGCGGGAGACCGCTCGGATGCGGGCCAGGAACTCCTCGATGCTGAACGGTTTCGTCACGTAGTCGTCGGCGCCGGCGTCCAGAGCGTCGATCTTGTCCTGGTTCCCGGCCCGGCCGGACAGCACCACGATCGGGATGCGGGTCCAGCCGCGCAGGCCGTGGATGACGTCGACGCCGTCGATGTCGGGCAGGCCGAGGTCGAGCACGACGAGGTCGGGATGCCATTCGGCGGCTTCGCGCAGCGCGGAGGAGCCGTTCTCGGCGACGGCGACCTCGTACTGGCGGGCGGCCAGGTTGATGCGCAGGGCCCGCAGGATCTGCGGTTCGTCGTCGACGACGAGGATCTTGGTCATACTGTCACCGCCTGGGATGAGATGGGCATCTGGACGGTCATGGTGAGACCTCCCCCTGGTGTCTCCTCCGGTATGAGCGTGCCGCCCATGGCCTCGGTCAGGCCGCGGGAGAGCGCGAGCCCGAGGCCGACGCCCGTGCCGTTGTCGCGGTCGCCGAGCCGCTGGAACGGCTGGAAGACCCGGTCGCGGGCCTCGGGCGGGATGCCGGGGCCGCGGTCGATGACGCGGATCTCCACCTGCTCGTCGTGCCAGCTGGCGGTGATGAGCACCTTCCGGCCGGCGGGGCTGTAGCGGACGGCGTTGGTCATCAGGTTGACCAGGACGCGCTCCAGCAGGGCGGGGTCGGCGACGATCTCGGGGAGTTCGATGGAGATGTCGCCCTCGACGCGGTCGCGCAGCGATCCGAGGTCGTCGATCGCCCGCGGCACGACCTCTTCCAGGGCGACGGGCTGGAGCGACAGGCCGAGCACTCCGGCCTGCAGGCGGCTCATGTCGAGCAGGTTCTCCACCAGCCGGTCGAGGCGGCCCAGTGATTCATGGGCGGTGTCGAGCAGTTCGTCGCGGTCCTGGGGAGACCAGTCGATGTCGGAGCTGCGCAGGCTGTCGACGGAGGCCTTGGCGGCGGCCAGCGGGGTGCGCAGGTCGTGGCTGACGGCGGCCAGCAGGGCGGTGCGCATCTTGTCGGCCTCGGCCAGCGGCTTGGCCTGCCCGGCCTCCTCCTCCAGGCGCTCCTGCCGCAGCGCGACGGCGGCTTCGGCGGCGAACGCCTCCAGCACCCGCCGGTCGCTGGCGTCCAGCAGCCGGCCGCGGGCGGCGAGCACGAGCCGGTCGTTGATCTGCACGTCGGTGTCGGCCGCGCCGGGGTTGGTGCACGGGGTCTGGCCGGTGGTGGCGATGATGCGCCAGGCGGCGGGCTCGGACTGGTCGTCCGGGGTGGGCTCGCCGAGGCGTTCGAGCAGGGTGACCGAGTCCAGCCCGAACGTCTCGCGCAGGCGGCCGAGCAGCGACGGCAGGGCCGCCTCGCCGCGCAGCACGTGCCCGGCCAGCGTGGACAGCGCCTCGGCGTCCGCGCTCGCGCGGGCGGCCTGTCTGGTACGGCGGGCGGCGAGGTCCACGATCGAGCTGACCGCCGCCGCGACCAGCACGAACACGACCAGCGCGAACAGGTTCTCCGGATCGTTGATGGTGAACTCGCCGATCGGCGGCGTGAAGTACCAGTTGAGCAGCAGCGATCCTCCGACGGCCGCGGTGACGGCCGGCCACATGCCGCCGGCCAGCGCGACGCCGACGGTCAGGCAGAGGAAGAACAGGATCTCGCTGGGCAGCGACAGCACGTCCCTGAACGGCGCGAGCAGGGCCGTGAGCAGCGGCATCCCGGCCACCGCCAGCGCCCAGCCGGTCAGGCGGCGCTTCCTGGTCAACGCGGCCCGCGAGCGTTCGGGACGCCTGCGCCCCTGCTTGACCTCCTCGTGGGTGATCATGTGGACGTCGATGGAGCCGGACAGGGCCGTGGTCTCCACGCCGACGCCCCGGGAGAAGATCTGCGCGAAGCGGCCTCTCCGCGACGCTCCGAGGACGAGCTGGGTGGCGTTGACGCCGCGGGCGAAGTCGAGCAGCGCCTGGGGGATGTCGTCGCCGACGACCTGGTGGTAGGTGCCGCCCATGCTCTCGACCAGCGTGCGCTGGCGGGCCAGGTTGGCCGGGTCGCCGCCGGCCAGTCCGTCGGCGCTGGTGACGTGGACGGCCAGCAGGTCGGCGCCCTTGGTGCGGGCGGCGACGCGGGCCGCCCGGCGTACCAGCGTGTCGCCTTCCGGGCCGCCGGTCAGTGCGACCACGACGCGTTCCCGGGTGTCCCAGGTGGTGGCGATGCCGTGCTCGGCGCGGTAGTTGTCGAGCTGGTCGTCGACCTTTCCCGCGACCCAGAGAAGGGCGAGCTCACGGAGGGCCGTGAGGTTGCCGACGCGGAAGTAGTTCGACAGGGCGGCGTCGACCTTCTCGGGCATGTACACGTTGCCGTGGGCCATGCGGCGGCGCAGCGCCTCCGGCGACATGTCGACCAGCTCGACCTGGTCGGCGCGGCGCACCACCTCGTCGGGGACGGTCTCGCGCTGCGGTATTCCGGTGATCTCCTGGACGACGTCGTTGACGGACTCCAGGTGCTGGATGTTCACCGTCGAGATGACGTCGATCCCGGCGTCGAGGATGTCGTCGATGTCCTGCCAGCGCTTGACGTTCCTGGAGCCGGGCACGTTGGTGTGGGCCAGCTCGTCGATCAGCGCGATCTTCGGCTTGCGCTCGATGACGGCGTCCACGTCCAGCTCGGTGAAGGTGGCCCCGCGATAGACCAGCGTCCTGCGCGGGATCACCTCCATGCCCTCCAGGAGGGCCGCGGTGCGGGCGCGGCCGTGGGTCTCGACGAAGCCCACGACCACGTCCCGGCCGCGCTCCATGCCGCGACGGCCCTCGCTGAGCATCGCGTACGTCTTGCCGACCCCGGGCGCCGCCCCGAGGTAGACCCGCAGGCGGCCCCGGCTCATGACCGATCCAGCGCCAGGTTGAGTTCGAGGACGTTGACGGCGGGTTCGCCCATGAAGCCGAGCACCCGGCCGGTCGTGTTCTCGTCGATGAGCGCCTTGACCTTGTCCAGGGCCAGGCCGCGTTCCTTGGCCACCCGGGGAGCCTGGAGTTCGGCGTAGGCGACGGAGATGTGCGGGTCCAGGCCTGATCCGCTCGCGGTCACCGCGTCCGCGGGCACCGGCACCCGGCTCGCCTCGCTGCGCACGGGCACGGTCCGGCCGGCGGCGTAGTCCTCGCCGGGCTTGGCGCACTCCACCTTCAGCCCCTGGTAGGTGGCGACGAAGGGGGTGGCCGGGCAGGCCTGGTTGACGCTGACCGCCCGGTCGGGGAAGACCTTCAGCACCGCGCCGACCCCGTCTGCGGTGCAGTACGGGCGGGCGCCGCTGACGCCCTCCAGCTCGCCGACCGCCTTGGACCGGGCGCACACCCGGGTCAGCAGCGACTGCCTGCCCTCGGCGCCCAGCACCGGCAGCACGTCGACGACGTCCTCGGGGCCCAGATTGCTGGCCCCGGTCGAGGTGGGGTCGTAGCCGTCGCCGGCGGCCGACGGGCGGGACTGGAAGTACTTCTTGACCGGATTGCCGTCGGCGTCGGTGAAGGACTGGCCGATGATCGCGCTGCCCACGTCCTTGCCGCCGGCCCGCACGATCGAGCCGTTGGCCTTGCCGTTGAACAGCGCCTGCGCGATCCCGGTCGTGGCCAGCGGATAGATCAGGCCGAGCAGCACGGTCAGGACGGCCACGGCCCTGATAGCGGCCAGATGCCGGCGCAGCCAGCTGGGTAGACGGTCCATTACGACATCCCCGGAAGAAACTGGATGAACAGGTCGATGATCTTGATGCCGACGAACGGCGCGACGATGCCGCCCAGGCCGTAGACGTACAGGTTGCGCGAGAGCAGCTTGGAGGCGCTGGAGGGCCGGTACCGGACGCCGCGCAGCGCCAGCGGGATCAGCGCGATGATGACCAGGGCGTTGAACACGACCGCGGACAGGATCGCCGACTGCGGGCTGGCCAGGCGCATGACGTTCAGGGCGTCCAGGCCCGGGTAGACCGCCGCGAACATGGCCGGGATGATCGCGAAGTACTTCGCGATGTCGTTGGCGATGGAGAACGTGGTCAGCGCGCCGCGGGTGATGAGCAACTGCTTGCCGATCTCGACGATCTCGATCAGCTTGGTCGGGTTGGAGTCGAGGTCGACCATGTTCCCGGCCTCCTTGGCGGCCGAGGTTCCGGTGTTCATCGCCACGCCGACGTCCGACTGGGCCAGGGCGGGGGCGTCGTTGGTGCCGTCGCCGGTCATCGCGACCAGCCGTCCGCCCTGCTGCTCTTTCCTGATCAGGGCGAGCTTGTCCTCGGGGGTGGCCTCGGCCAGGAAGTCGTCCACGCCGGCCTCGTCCGCGATGGCCTTGGCGGTCAGCGGGTTGTCGCCGGTGATCATGACGGTGCGGATGCCCATGCGGCGCATCTCGTCGAAGCGTTCGCGCATGCCCTGCTTGACCACGTCCTTGAGGTGGATGACCCCGAGCACGCGGCCCTTCTCCGCGACGACCAGCGGAGTCCCGCCGGAGCCGGAGATGCCGTCAACGATGTGCCCGACCTCGTCGGTGGGGTGGCCGCCCCGGTCGCGGACCCACTTCATCACCGCGGTCGCCGCGCCCTTGCGGACCTGCCGCTCGCCCAGGTTGACCCCGGACATGCGGGTCTGGGCGGTGAACTGCACCCACTCGGCGCCGTGGATCTCCCGCTCGCGCAGGCCGTAGCGCTGCTTGGCGAAGACCACGATCGAGCGGCCCTCGGGGGTCTCGTCGGCCAGGCTGGACAGCTGCGCCGCCTCCGCGAGCTCGGCCTCGGTGACGCCGTTCACGGGGACGAACTCCGACGCCTGGCGGTTGCCCAGGGTGATCGTGCCGGTCTTGTCCAGCAGCAGCGTGGACACGTCCCCGGCGGCCTCGACCGCGCGGCCGGACATTGCCAGGACGTTGCGCTGGACGAGGCGGTCCATGCCCGCGATGCCGATCGCGGACAGCAGCGCGCCGATCGTGGTCGGGATCAGGCACACCAGCAGCGAGACCAGCACCACGCCGGTGACGCCGTCGGCGTTCAGCGCGAGCGAGTCCGGCACGCCGGGGTTGGTGAGCTTGGAGTAGATGGCCAGCGGCTGCATGGTGACGGTGGCCACCAGGAAGATGATCGTCAGCGCGGCGAGCAGGATGTTGAGGGCGATCTCGTTCGGCGTCTTCTGCCGGTTCGCCCCCTCGACCAGGGCGATCATGCGGTCGATGAAGCTCTCGCCGGGCTTCTGGGTGATCTGGACGACGATCCGGTCGGACAGCACCTTGGTGCCGCCGGTGACCGCCGAGCGGTCGCCGCCGGACTCGCGGATCACCGGGGCGGACTCGCCGGTGATGGCCGACTCGTCCACCGACGCGATGCCCTCGACCACGTCGCCGTCGCCGGGGATGGTCTCCCCGGCCTCGACGATCACGAAGTCGCCCTGCCGCAGCTCGGGCGCGCCGACCACGTCCCAGTCCGTGGAGGTGCGGCTCTTGAGGCGGCGGGCCCGGGTGTCGGTCTTGGCCTTGCGCAACGTGGCCGCCTGCGCCTTGCCGCGCCCCTCGGCGACGGCTTCGGCCAGGTTGGCGAAGACGGCGGTCAGCCAGAGCCAGACCACGATGGCCCAAGCGAAGAACGACGGGTCGAGGATCGCCAGCACGGTGGTGAACGCGGCGCCGACCTCGACGATGAGCATCACCGGGTTGCGCCACAGCGTGGCCGGGTTGAGCTTCTTCAGCGCGTCCGGCAGCGACCTCAGCAGCTGCTTCGGATCGAGCAGACCGCCGCCCACGCGGCCGTTCCGCTCCGCTGTCTTGAGCGCGGGGGATGACATGTCAGGACAGTCCTTCTGCGATGGGGCCGAGCGCGAGCGCCGGGAGGAAGGTGAGGGCGACCAGGATGATCGTCACGCCGACGACCATGCCGACGAACTGCGGACGGTGCGTCGGCAGCGTGCCGGCGCTCTCGGGGACCGGCGACTGCGCGGCCAGCGATCCGGCCAGCGCCAGCACCAGGATGATCGGCAGGAACCGGCCGAACGCCATGCACAGGCCGAGCGCCACGTCGTACCAGGGTGTGTTGACGGTGATCCCGGCGAAGGCGGAGCCGTTGTTGTTGGAGGCGCTGGTGAACGCGTACAGCACTTCGGACAGGCCGTGCGGGCCCGAGTTCAGCATGCTCGCCCGCTGCTGCGCCGAGCCCATGGCGAACGCCGTGCCGACCAGCACCAGCACCGGCGTGACCAGGAAGTACAGGGAGGCCAGCTTGATCTCGCGCGAGCTGATCTTCTTGCCCAGGTATTCGGGGGTGCGGCCGACCATCAGGCCCGCCACGAACACCGTGATCACGGCCAGGATCAGCATGCCGTACAGGCCGGAGCCGACCCCGCCGGGCGCGACCTCGCCCAGCATCATGTTGAACAGCGTCATCATGCCGCCGAACGGCGTGTAGGAGTCGTGGAAGGAGTTGACCGCGCCGGTGCTGGTCAGCGTGGTGGCGGCGGCGAAGGTGGCGGAGTCGGAGACGCCGAAGCGGACCTCCTTGCCCTCCATCGCCGCCCCGACGGCCTGCGGCACGGTCGCGTGCCCGCCCAGCTCGAAGACGTTGGTGAGCAGCACGCTGGCCAGCGCGATCACGCCCATCACGGCGAGGATCGCGTACCCCTGCCTGACCTGCCCGACCATCTTGCCGAAGGTGCGCGTCAGCGTGAACGGGATAACCAGGATCAGGAAGATCTCCAGCCAGTTCGTCCAGGTGGTGGCGTTCTCGAACGGGTGGGCCGAGTTGGCGTTGTAGAAGCCGCCGCCGTTGGTGCCCAGCTCCTTGATGACCTCCTGCGAGGCCACCGGGCCGCCGGTGATCGGCTGGGTGCCGCCGGTCAGCGTGGTGATCTCGTGCGGGCCGGAGAAGTTCTGGATCAGCCCGCCGGCCACCAGCACCAGAGCGCCGACGAAGGCGATCGGCAGCAGGATCCGGAGCGAACCGCGGACCAGGTCCACCCAGAAGTTGCCGATGGTGTCGGAGGTGCGCCGGGCGAACCCGCGCACCAGGGCGATGGCCACGGCCATGCCCACCGACGCCGACACGAAGTTCTGCACCGCCAGCGCGGCCATCTGGGTCAGGTGGCCCATCGTGGACTCGCCGGAGTAGGCCTGCCAGTTGGTGTTGGTGACGAAGCTGATCGCCGTGTTCCAGGCGATGTGGTCGGTGACCGGCTTCATCCCGACGCTGAGCGGCAGCCTGTCCTGCAGTCGCTGGATCGCGTACACGAACAGGATCGAGACCAGCGAGAACGCCAGCAGGCTGCGGGCGTAGACGCCCCAGCTCTGCTCGGCGTCCGCGCGCACCCCGAGCAGCCGGTAGATCACGCGCTCGACGGCGTTGTGCTTGGCGCTCGTGTAGACCCGGTGCATGTAGTCGCCGAACGGCTTGTGCACCAGGGCCAGAGCGGCGATCAGGGAGACGATGAAGATCATCCCTGCGACGGTCGTGCTCATCAGAAACGCTCCGGGAACAGCAGGGCCACGACCATGAAGATCACCAGACCGGCGACCACGATCAGGCCGGCGGCGTTGACGGCACTCACAGCCGCTCCACCGCCTTCACCACGAGCCCGAAGATCACGAAGATCGCGATCGTCAGGGCGACGAAGATGACGTCAGCCATCCCCACTCCTCAATCTGGACAAGTTGTTTCAGCTGCGCCCATTCCGGGCGGCTGCAAGGTAAGCAAACCCTGAGATTTGGGCGATTTTGGCGCTCTTGACGGCTTCCATACGGCGCGAGCCTGATTTTTGACGGCATCCCTACGCGCCGCTTCGAGCGCCGTCTTCTTGGCGCGTCAGGGTCTCGTGGACGTTCGTCATCGAAGTGTGGTGAGCTCCGTTTCCACGAGCACGTGCGCTCCACCAGACCCCTGGCGGCCCTGGCCGAGCGCCTGATCAGCCCCATCTGGTCACCGACCGCGAACGGCTGCCACCCCGCCCGCGACACGGTCCGGTCCATCGCCGGCGCCGGGTTCGCCGTCGAGCGTCTCGATCGCTTCGAGATCGATCGGATCACCTACGTGTTCGGAGTCGAGCCGGGGGCGGGATGCTCGTATCGGCGGGCGCTCTTGCGGTGGGCGCGGATCGGTGTGCCGGTGAGTGGGTCGCAGGCGGCCAGGACGGGCACGTTGTGGCGGCGCAGGATGCGGGTGACGGTCCGGGCCGGCACTCCGGTCGCCCGGGCGATGTGGTCATGTCGCCGCCGAGTTGGGCGTCTCGCGGCAGTGCGGGCACCAACCAGCGGGATCGGGTACGGGCAGGTTCCAGTCGAAGTCGTCGCTGCCTGGGGGAAGCCGGTTCGGCGCGTCCGGCGGTTGCTGAAAGGGTGGCAGCCCTTCGGTGTTGATCTGCGCGTTCTGGAAGTCGACCGCCCCCGGCCCGGACGGGAGGACGGTTTTGATGTTCAGCATGGCGCTGCGGAGGTCGCGTAGCTGTGTGGCGAAATTCAACAGGAAACCGCCGAGCTGGCCGGCGGCGGCGATGACCGCGATATTCGCCGTCTCCACCGCGATTTTCTCTCCGAATTTCGCCGCGATCATACTCTGTGGAAATCGTTGAGCGATCTTCAGTGCCACCAGAGTGATGATGAGCGAGGCACCCGTATATCTCAGGGACATATCGAATGCGGCATAGGAGTCCGCGAGGTGGCCCAGCCCTTCACCCATGTACTCCATCGCCGTCTTGAGCGCGCCTATTTGGCTGTTGAAGGCGTTGAGCGCGGCCTCGAACATATCCTGATCGGCCGCGTCCCACCCGGTCGTCGCCCTGCGCACGGTCTCGATGCCGGGCATGATCTGCCCTTCGACACCGAGCGTCCCTCCGAGTGCGTTGATCCAGCTCGTCTTGGCCTGCCGGATCGCCTCCTCGTTGCCCTGCGCCCCCACGACTATGAGAAAGGTGGCCCCGGCCATCACGCTCAGGCCCGCCGCGGTCCTCCATGTCCTCACGCCCGCGGACGGCTGTTTGGCGATGGATGAGGGTGGCGCCGAGCCGTACTGCCCCGGAGGCGGACCGAACTGGCCCAGTGGCTGCGTCGCCGGTGGTCCGCCCGGATATGGAACGGGCGACTGCGGTGGACCGGGTTGCCATGGCGGACCAGGCGGTTGCGTCATAGGTGCTCCCTCATATGCGCACGTTCATGCTGCTGAGCTCCTCGGCGGTCCGCCAGTTCCGCCGCGCGTAATCCAGCGTCCGCGTCCACGCGCCCATGAGGTTGACGGCGTCCCCGGCAAGGTCCTCCGTGTCCTCCTGCATTTCCCGGTAGATGCCACCGAGGAGCCGGCCGCCGATCGTGCCGAAGGAGTCCTCCGGCAGGTCGGTCTGCGGCTTGACGTTCCGCTTGAAGCTCTCCAGCGGCGTCGCAAGATTCGCGTCGATCGCATTCATGGTGCTCTTTATCGCGGTAGAACTGACATGGATGACGTCCCTGCGCATCTTGATGTCAGGCATGCATCAGCCTTTCCTAACGTGATCATCAGGCCGATCCATTATCCAGCGATCGCCGGAACAGTTCTCGCCGTAATCCGTATGTTCTGCATCAAGAAGCGGTGTCAAGGCGTGGTCTTGGCGTCAATATGGGAGTCCGTCACGCGGGCGCTTGCTAAACCTTGTATTCGTGACGACCTTCGACCCTTCTGCTCCGCAGTCCATCGATCTCGACGACCTCCTCCACAAGAGCGAGCAGGCACTCCGCCGCCTCAGTGAGGCGAATGCGGAGTTGCAGGCCATCACCGGTGCAGGCGAGGCCGACAAAGGCCTGATCAAAGCGGTTGTCGATAATAGTGGCGGGCTGCTCAGCCTCACTCTGGACCCCCGGGTAATGCGTCAGGACAGCCGAACCCTCACGGAATCGATCCTTGAAGCCGTGCGGGCGGCCCAGAACGACGCGTCCAGCCGGGGCCGGCAGCTCATGGCATCGGTGCTGGGGGACAACGGCAAGGATCTCCTCGACCTCAGCGAGTTCCAGGAGCGTCTCCGGGCGACGGAAGAAGCCTTCACCCGTTCACTGGGCGAGCACGCCGACGCCCTACAGCGTCTCCGCACCGACGGGATCTGATGGCCCGTCATCGCCTCACCGCTCACCGGGGAGGAGCCACGGGAGCCAATTTGGAGCCATGCTGTGCGCCTCTCTCAGACCTCCCGCGTCCTCCCCGGAGAGTGGACTGCTTGTCGATCAGGAGGTGCCGATTGGTGGGTGCCGTCGTCAGCGTTCGCCTTGACGACCGAAGAAGCTCACCGATTCTCCGTGGGTGGGCTTGACCTTGCCCCTAGGTCAAGGCTCGACGATGCTTCGCATGAACAACAACGCACTGCACACCGTTGAAGCCCGGATCCGGGAGCAGGCCGCCGCCTACTGCGAGGCCAACAACGTCCCCGGGTTCGTCGCCGGCGTCTACCACGCCGGCGAGCAGATCGTCGTCGCCCACGGCACCGCGAACATCGCCACCGGCGCACCGATGCTCGAAGACACCGGATTCCTCTTCGGCTCTGTCACCAAGGTCCTGACCGCCACGCTGGTCCTGCGGCAGGTCGAGCGTGGACTGCTGGACCTCGACACGCCGGTGGTGAAGTACCTTCCCGAATTCGCCCTGGCCGCACCGGGCGCGGCGGACAAGATCCTGGTCCGGCACCTGATCTCACACACCAACGGCATCGATGCGGACCTGTTCTTCCCCGATGCCAAGGGCCGCGACGCCCTGAAGGCCTACGTCAACGGCCTCGCGAGCAACTGCGGCACCCTGTTCGAACCGGGCGAGCAGCTCAGCTACTCCAACGGCGGCATGATCGTCGCAGGTCGCCTGCTGGAAGTGGTGACCGGCATGCCCTTCCCCGATCTGCTCGAGCGCGATATCTACGCACCCGTCGGCATGAAGGACTCCAGCACCTCAGCCGAGCAGGCCATCCTGCGTAGCACGGCGATCGGCCACTTCCTGGACCCCGAGACCATGGCGGCCAAGCCCACAGGCATGTTCATGCTGCCCGACACCTGGGGGCCGGCCGGCGGCACGCCGATCGGCACCGTCGCCGACCTGCTCGCCTTCGGACGCACCCACCTCGCGGGCGGTGTGTCCCCAGCCGGTACGCGCGTCCTGTCGGCCGAGTCGACCGCGCTGATGCGGCAGGTCTCGCACGACATGGCGACCCCGAACGTCCCGCCGATGGGCATGGGCTGGGTGCTGTACCCGTTCGGCGACACGACCGTCCTGGCCATGTCGGGAGCGTCGCCCGGCGGCGTGTCCATCCTGTGCCTCGTTCCTGACCACGACCTGGTCTTCACCGCCTTCGGCAATGCCTCGGGGGCGATCATGCTGCAGGACCAGATCCTGCAGCGGCTCCTGAGTGAACATCTCGGCGTCCAGATCCCCACTCTGGTCAGCGAAGTGGAGCAGGACGTCGACCTCACCCCATACGTGGGTACCTACTGCTCCAATCAGCTCCGCATCGACGTCAGCATCGTCGAAGGCCAGCTCGAGGAGAGGACGACCTACGAACCGGTGGACGAATCGCAAAAGCAGATCTTCACCGAGTTCGCCGGCGGCATGACCTCCGGCCCGCCGCGGCGCTACGTACCGATCCGGCCCGGCCTTTTCGCGCCCGCCGGATACCCGCTGGAGACGTTCGACGGATACCTGCGACTGCTACTCGTCTCTTACCACGACGTCCGCGACGGCCAAGCGCGCTTCCGCAACGGCGGCGGACGCCTGACCCGACGGGCCTGACCGTTGCGAACGGCCTGACCGCCGAGTGGAAGGATGTCCAGCATGCTCACGATTGGCCAGCTCGCGGACTACGCCGGAGTGACCATCAAAGCCATCCGCCACTATCACGAGCGCGGCCTGCTCCCCGAGCCCGGCCGCGACTCGTCCGGCTACCGACGCTACACCGCCCAAGATGCCATCGACCTCGTCAAGATCAGGACTCTGGCCAATGCGGGCGTGCCACTGGCCCGCATCAAAGACCTTCTTGACGCCGACCCGGATGCGCTCACGGCGGCCATCGCCGAGATCGACCACGACCTCCAAGACCGCATGGCGCAGCTGCGGCGAACCAGTGATCAACTCGCCCAGTTGCGCGGCGGCGACCGGCTTTTCGTGTCCCCGGAAGTCGCCGACTATCTCGACGATCTGCGCGAACTCGGCGTCAGCGAGCGCCAGAGGCGCCTGGAACGCGACGGCTGGATCCTCATGCAAACAGCCTCACCCGAGGATGCCTCCCGGTGGATCGCCGAAAAACGCGAGTTGATGGCCGATCCCGAGTTCCGCGCCCTCTACCTCGAACATGACGCCGCCTACGATTGGTCGCCGAGCGACCCCCGCCTCCCCGCCCTCGCGGACCGTACCCGGAACTGGTTCACCAATTACCACAGCCGATCCGAGACCGGTCCCGTCCACAACCCGGCCATCGCCCGGTTGGCGGCGCAATCCCAGCCCGGAGCCTCATCCCCAGCTTGGGACCGCCTGGCCCAACTCACGAAAGGCTAGCCTCGATTCTGCGCTGCTCGGCTGGGAGTGCCTGATCTCCGGTGAGTCCGATCTCCGTCTGACCGGCCGAGTGTGATGGTTCGGTGGGCAGGATCTTCCGATGTTGGAGATGCGTCCGCCGGTCGCGCCGGCACCAACCCGGCCAACACGTCGGGCCTGCGCAGATCCGGATGGCCGTTCCGCGGTTGGCACGCAGCGGACCGCGTCAGCTGCTGATGTCCCAGGCTGTACCGGCGGCGCTCATGGCGATCGCCGGCCTGCTGTGCGGGCTCGGCCGCTGGATGGCCAGAAGGGCGGTCAGGGACTTCGATGGACGGTCGCGCGACTACGCCGGCAACGGTTGATCACTTCCATACATGTCTGATTAACAAGCCGACAGGCTTACGGATTTATACGTTTTCTTGACGCTATCTCCTCGTCAATCGCTCTTCCGCCCCATGTAGTGTCCAATGCGTCTTTACGGGGCTTTGACGAGGAGTGACCGTTATGGTGCTGGCGAAACGGCCGGCCGCTACGGAAGGGACTGCGCGTTCCTGGCTGTTGGAGGGTTTGCAGACCGACCGGAAGCAGATCGAGCACGGTCCTCATGTGAAGCACTCGTGGTGGCGGGTGATGTGCCTGACCGGTGTGGACTACTTCTCCACGCTGGGCTACCAGCCGGGCATCGCGGCGCTGGCGGCCGGGCTGCTCTCGCCGCTGGCCACGTTGTTCCTGGTGGCGCTCACGTTGCTGGGCGCGCTGCCGGTCTACCGCCGGGTCGCGGCGGAGAGCCCGTACGGGCAGGGCTCGATCGCGATGCTGGAGAAGCTGGCGCCGCAGTGGTGGGGCAAGCTGTTCGTGCTGGCGCTGCTCGGCTTCGCGGCCACCGACTTCGTGATCACGATGACGCTGTCGGCGGCGGACGCGACCGCCCACATCCTGGAGAACCCGTTCGTGCCCGACTTCCTGGCCGGGCAGCGGGTCATCGTCACGCTGGTGCTGCTCGCCCTGCTCGGCGGGGTGTTCCTGATGGGCTTCACCGAGGCGATCGGCATCGCCGTGGTGCTCGTCTTCGTCTACCTGGCCTTGAACGCGGTCGTGGTCGCGACGGCCATCGTGCACGTGCTGGAGGCGCCGCAGGTCGTGGTTGACTGGCAGCGCGCGCTGAGCCTGGACTTCTCCAGCCCGCTGGCCATGATCGGGCTGTCGCTGCTGGTGATGCCGAAGCTGGCGCTGGGCATGTCCGGCTTCGAGACCGGTGTCGCAGTGATGCCGGTGGTCAAGGGTGACATGGAGCAACGGGTGAAGGGCACCCGCAGGCTGCTGACCACCGCAGCGTTGATCATGAGCGTGTTCCTGGTCTTCTCCAGCTTCGTCACCACCGTGCTCATCCCGCACCAGGAGTTCGAGGAGGGCGGCAAGGCGAACGGCCGGGCGCTGGCCTACCTGGCGCACGAATATCTGGGTGACTGGTTCGGCACCGCTTATGACATCTCCACGATCGCGATCCTGTGGTTCGCCGGGGCCTCGGCGATGGCCGGGCTGATCAACCTGGTGCCGCGCTACCTTCCGCGCTATGGCATGGCGCCGGAGTGGACGGGCGCGATCCGGCCGCTGGTGCTGGTGTTCTCCGCGATCGGGTTCGGTATCACGATCATCTTCGACGCCGACGTGGACGCCCAGGGCGGCGCGTACGCCACCGGTGTGCTCGTGCTCATGCTGTCGGCGGCTGTGGCGGTGACGCTGTCGGCGTGGAAGAAGCGTCAGCAGGTGGCGACGGCCGGGTTCGCGATCATCACGGCCGTGCTGGGCTACACGCTGGTGGACAACGTCATCGAGCGGCCGGACGGCGTCAAGATCGCCTCGTTCTTCATCGCGGCGATCGTCATCACCTCGTTGATCTCCCGCGCCACCCGCTCCACCGAGCTGCGGGTCACCGAGGTACATCTGGATTCGCTGGCCGAGCAGTTCGTCAACGACGCGTGCGGCGAGATCCACGTGATCGCCAACGAGCCGAACGCGCGGGACCAGGCCGAGTACACGGACAAGCTGCGCGAGACGTGGGCCACTCATCGGCTGCGCAGCTCGGAGCCGGTGCTGTTCGTGGAGGTGTCGGTGCCGGACGCCTCGGAGTTCGAGACCGAACTGCACGTCAAGGGCGAGGAGCGGTACGGCCGCAAGATCCTGACCATCGAGAGCTCGGCCGTGCCCAACACGCTGGCGGCGCTACTGCTCTACCTGCGCGAACGGACCGGGGGAGTGCCGCACATCTACTTCCACTGGACCGAGGGCAACCCGGTCGTGTCGATGCTGCGGTACCTGGTCTTCGGCGGCGGGGACGTCCCGCCGCTGACCCGGGAGGTCCTGCGGCAGGCCGAGCCGGACCCGGAGCTCCGACCGCGCGTCCACGTCGGCTGACCAGCCTCGTAGGTTTTACGTAGGTATTGCGGCGTTTCGCATCTTAAATGCGTATATATGGACGCCCCTGGGAGTGCATCGGGACCAGCATGAGGACGAAACCCTCATTCAGGAGCATTCTCCATGTCCATCGTGAAATCGCCCGCTGCTGCCAAGGAGCCTGCCGATACCGGCGAACGGCATCGCCTGTCCGTCATCGGCGGTCTGGCCGCGCTGTCCCTGGACGCGATGGCGTCGGTGGCGTACGGGCCCGAGGCGATCGTGCTGGTGCTCGCCCTCGCGGGCGGCGCCGGGCTCGGCTTCACCATCCCGGTCACGCTGACCATCGCGGGCCTGCTGGCCGTGCTCACCCTCTCCTACCGGCAGGTCATCGCCGCCTTCCCCGACGGCGGCGGCGCCTACGGGGTGGCCAGGACGTACCTCGGCCGCCGGGCATCCCTGGTGGCGGGGGCCTCCCTGGTCATCGACTACGTGCTCAACGTCGCCGTCTCGGTCGCCGCCGGGGTGGCCGCGCTCACCTCGGCCTTCCCCGAGCTGCTGCCGTACACGGTGTGGTTGTGCCTGGCCGTGCTGGCTCTCGTTACGGCGGTCAACCTGCGCGGGATCGCGCACAGCGCCCGCGCGTTCATCGCCCCGACCGTGATCTACGTGGGTGCGATCCTGCTCGTCGTCGTGGCCGGGCTCATCCGCCGCGAACCCGCCGTGGACGTCTCCCACCAGGTGAGCGGCCTGCAGACGGTCGGGGTGCTGCTGTTGCTGAAGGCGTTCGCGAACGGCTGCGCCTCGCTGACCGGCGTGGAGGCCATCGCCAACGCCGTGCCGTCCTTCAGGAAGCCCCGCGTACGGCGGGCGCAGCGGGCCGAGGTCGCCTTGGGCGCCCTGCTGGCGGTCATGTTGCTGGGCATCGCCGCGCTGATCGAGAAGTTCGCCATCGCCCCGGCGGACGGGGTGACCGTGCTCGCCCAGGTCACGCGGGCCTCGCTCGGGGACGGGCCGCTGTTCTACGTGGTGCAGTTCGCCACGGTGGTGCTGCTGGCGCTGGCCGCGAACACCTCCTTCGGCGGCCTGCCGGTGCTGGCCGAGCTGCTGGCCCGCGACAACAACCTGCCGCACTTCTTCGCCCTGCGCGCCGACCGCCAGGTGCACCGCTACGGCATCGCGTTCCTGACCGTCACCAGCGCCCTGCTGCTGATCGTGGCGGGCGGCGAGATGAATCTGCTGGTGCCGCTGTTCGCGATCGGGGTGTTCGTCGGGTTCACGCTGTCGCAGGCCGGCATGGTCCGGCACTGGGTGGGCGAGCGGCCCGCCGGGTGGCGGTGGCGGGCCGGGCTGAACGGGTTCGGCGCGCTGCTGACCTTCGTGGCCGCGATCGTGGTGACGGGCTCGAAGTTCGGTGAGGGCGGCTGGTTGATCGTGGTGGCGCTGCCGCTGATGGTGGCCGGCATGGAGTGGGTCAACCGCTCGTACGCGCGGATCGGCGGGCGGCTGGAGCTGGGCAGGACGCCGTCGCCACCGCGGCCACGCCGTTCGCTGGTGGTGGTGCCGGTGCACGCGGTCACCCGGCTGACCCGCGACACCCTGTCGGCGGCGCTGTCGCTGGGGGACCGGGTGGTGGCCGTCAACGTCACCCACCCCGAGGACGAGCGGCAGGCGCGGGCGTTCGTCGACGACTGGGACCGCTGGGACCCGGGCGTGGAGCTGGTGCAGCTCTTCGACGCCCACCGGCGGCTCGACGAACCGCTGCTCACCTACCTGGCCCAGGTGCCCGAGCCGCACGTGTTCGTGCTCATCGCCGAGGTCGAGCCGGAGCACGCCTGGCAGCGGATGCTGCAGAACCAGCGCGGCGCGGTGCTGGCCAGGGCGCTGCGGCGGCGTACCGACGCGGTGGTGTGCCGGATGAGGTTCCGCGTCTCATGAGGCCCACGGGGGAGTGGGCGTGGGCGGGACGGGGCCATCGGGCGCATGGTGTGACGGCGCTGGTCGCGCTCCTGGCCGGCTGTCTCGCCGGGCTGCTGGCGGCCGGGTCGCTCGTACGCGAGATCGACGCCTACCGGGCCACGCACCGGCAGGTCGTCGCGCGGATCGTCGAGGAGCGGGCCATCGTGTCGCACGTGGTCTGGGACGGCGGGCGGCACAGCGGCTGGGCCCGCGGGCCGCTGGACCGGGTCTCGGACACGACCGCCCGGATCTGGCTGGACGCCCGAGGCCGCCTGGCGCCGCGGCCTCTCGGTGCGGTCGAGGTCGTCTTCGGCGCCTTCATCGCCGCCGTGCCCTCCGGGGCGTTGGGGTGGCTGGTCGTGGGGGCGCTGCTCCCGTGGTGGGCCGCTCGTCGGGCCGTCCTGCGGGTGGATCGGGAGTGGCGCGAGTACGGCTCGTCAGGGCCGTAGCGCCGGTTCGGTTGGGCTTGTCATGGTCGTAGCAGGGCCCGTACCCGGTCGATGGTCGCGGCGGCGTTCGGCCTCGGCGTGCTCCCTGGCCTGGTGGATCAGGCCGAGGATGGTCTCGGCCAGCCGCGCCGACTCCATGCGCATGGCGCGTGGGTCAAGCCGCAGGTCCGTGACGCCTGACGCGCTGCTGTACTCGACGCTCACCCAGCCGTCCCGCGACTCCGCGCGGGCCGTCGCGGCACTGTCCGGCAGGCGGCCCAGCCGGCCGAAGAAGCGGTCGGCGTCGGCCGCCAGCCGCTCGGGGTCCGGGCCGAGCTCCCGTTCGAAGTCCATCATCCCTCCCAGGGGAACGTGCAGGAGCCGTCGGCTGCCTGTTCCGGCACGTACCGGCCGGTCACCGTCTGGCTGCCCGTCGAGATGTCGTTGACCGCCTTGACGCCCGCCAGCTGGGGCAGGCCCTGCGGAGGGCTCGCCCATGGGCCCTTGCCCGGGACGCGGCCACCCGGCCGGTACGCCCAGTGCCGACAGCGTCAACGCCGCGCCCGTGCCCATCTCAAGGCTCCGCCGGGACAGGCCGGCGAGGTTCATCTCCATCTGATCGAACTCGCGTGCTCCGCATCCTGCCAGTTCGTGAGGGACGCGGTCATGCCGTCCTGAATCCGTACCGTGTCCTCGGCCTGGTGGCGCAGCTCCGCGATGGTGAACGCCTCGACCTCGTTGTACGCGAGCGCCAGCGAGTACGTGAATGACGTGAAGGAGTCCTCCGGCACGGTGAGCGAGACGAGACGCGGCAACGCGTTCTCGAGCGGCTTGGCGGCCTCGGGCAGGCGGGACCTGATCTCGCGGAGCCGGGCCCGCTCGATCTCCACCTCGTGCGGGTTGTCAGGAGTCCAGGGGCTGGGATTGGTCGGCATGGGTCGCTCGCCCCGCCCGCTCGAAACGCGGGCGTGCGCGTCCCCGAGCCAGTAAAGGCCGTCAATGTCGCGCCAGTATTTACGCGGTCAGCGTCAGAATTGCGTAGCGATCGCGGATTGCGGCCGACGCCGGCTCTAACGTCTTCTGCGTACGACAGTTCGCTGGAAGGAAGCAGATGTCAGAGCCCCGATTGTGCGTCCCGGTCACGGTGGGAACGTGCGCCTTGACCCTTCGGTTGTTCCGCACGGCCTCGGGCAAGCGGACAGCGGTCGCGTTCTCCTCGCCGCTGAAGCTGGCCAAGGTGCTCGGGCCCGACCAGCGGTGGGTGCTGCTCACCGCCCCGGCGCTGCGTGGCATGATCGCCGACCTGGACGTCATCGGCATCGTCATCGATCCTGCGGGCACGATGACCAGGCCCACGAAGCGGGTGGCCTGATGTGCCTCCTGCAGCAGGATCAGGCGGGGCAGGAGTCCGGCCCCGGATTCCAGCAGGTCGCGGACGCCGAGGGGGCGCCGGGTGCTTCCCCTCAGGCGGCGGGGGGAGACCGTCCCCTTTGCTGAAGCGTCGGGGACCGGCCGTCAGGAGCGGCCGGTGCCGGCGGTGTCGATCGCGGCGCCTGCCTGGTCCGCCGGCGTGACCGCGGCCAGTCGGGCCTGCAGGCAGCGCCGTCAAAACCGCGTCAGAGTTTTCGTGATATGCGTCCAGATTGCGTAGAAATTTACGGACTTATCCTGCGATGCCTTTAGCGTCCAAAATGAAGCATTTCTCGCAGGAGGAACCAGATGTCAGAGCCCCGATTGCTCGTCCCCGGCCCGCGTGAGCCCGCACACTTCGACGAAGCCGCGGAGCCCTGGTCGGCCACCACCGGTTTCCGGCCGGTCGCCGCCACCGGAGGCGTGCCGCTCATGGACATCGTCGAGCGCTTCGGCACCCCCGCGTACGTGGTGGACGAGGCCGACATGCGCCGGCGCTGCCGGGCCTTCCGCGCCGCCCTGCCGGACGCCGACATCCGGTACGCGGCCAAGGCGTTCCTGTGCCGGGCGATGGCCACCTGGATCCGGGAGGAGGGGCTCGGCCTGGACGTCTGCTCCGGCGGCGAGCTGGCCATCGCCCGATCCGTCGGCTTCCCCGCCGAGCGGATCGTCTTCCACGGCAACGCCAAGACCCCGCACGAGCTGGCCGAGGCGGTCCACTACGGGGTCGGTCGCATCGTCGTCGACAACCTCGCCGAGGTCGCCCGGCTCGCGATGCTGGTCCCGCACGGGCATCGGCAGAAGGTGTTGCTGCGGGTCATTCCGGACATCGAGGCGGGCGCCTGCGCGGCGATCCGCACCGGTGGCGAGGGCCAGAAGTTCGGCCTGTCCATAGCCTCCGGGGACGCCGCCGCAGCCGTCACCAGAGTGCTGCGCCAGCCGGAGCTGCGGCTGGCGGGCCTGCACTGCCACCTGGGCTCCCAGATCCACACGACTGAGCCGTACGAGCAGGCCGCCGGGGTCATGGTCGAGCAACTGGCCGCGATCCGCGACACGTACGGGATCGTGCTGCCCGAGCTGGACCTGGGCGGCGGCATGGGCATCGCCTACCTGGAGTCCGAGCACGGCCTGACCCCCGACGAGTACGCCACGACGGTCACCAAGGCCGTGGTGGAGCGCAGCGCGGCGCTGAACCTGCCCGTACCCCGGCTGACCGTCGAGCCGGGCCGGGCGATCAGCGGCCCGGCCGGGCTCACCCTCTACCGCGTCATCGCCGTCAAGCGCACCCTCACCCGCACCTTCGTGGCCGTCGACGGCGGGATGAGTGACAACCCCCGCCCGTCCCTGTACGGCGCGCGCTACACCGCCCGCCTGATCGGTCGCCGCTCCGCCATGGCCGCCCGCGAGGTCACCCTGGTCGGCCACCACTGTGAGGCGGGCGACGTCATAGCCGAAAGCGTGCCGCTGCCCTCGGACATCAGGCCCGGCGACGTCATCGCGGTCCCGGCCACGGGCGCCTACCACCACTCGATGGCCTCCACCTACAACCTCACCGGCCGCCCACCCGTCATCGCGGTCGCCGACGGCGCGGCGCGGGTGGTCGTGCGCCGGGAGGAGATCGACGACCTGCTGCGCCGGGACGTGGGACTGTGACGCGCATCCGGCCACGGCAGGGAGTCCGGAAAGGCGTCCGACCAGAGGGCCTCATGCTCCTGGCTCTCGTCGCGCTCCTCACACTGGTCCGGACAGGGGCCTGACGCCGCCTGCCATGCTTCCGGTCGGCAGGTCGGGGTGATGGGCTCGACTGCGTCGTGTTTCGGCGGACGATCTCAGTCCGGCCGTGGACGTCAGCTGATTCATAGTTGGGGTGGCTGCTCCGCGCCCGGTGTGGCTTGGGCGTCGTCTTCCTCCACCCGCACATAACCCGCGGAATGGACGGCCACACCCAAGATCGTGCCGACCAGGATCGCGATCCCGGCGATCGTCATGATGTGCCAGAAACCGGCAACCACCCCGACGAACCCGAGCCCGAGCGCCGCCTGCTGCGCCGCCAGCACGAGGACGGAACGCGTCATGCGCCGACGATAGGTTTCATGCCGGTTCAACATGATGAGAGCAGACAAGATCGGGATGGACAAGGAGAAAGTGATCACGCAGATCTGGGCGGACAGATCAAGAGAAGCGACTCCCGAGGTCAGGAACGGCTGCACCAAGACGACTCCGACAGCGATCAAGCCGCCGTACATCAGGTTGTTCTGCCGGAGGGCCTCCTCCTGCTGTCCCGCCGACCGTTTCTTCCACCATTCCGCTTGTGCGGCGGCTTGCCGCCTCCACCACGCTTCGTTTGCGATGTTCTCATCCATGGCGACCATTGTGCAGATGGTGCGAGCCTGCCTCCACCGGCCATTGCCCCAGTTTGATGACGAACCGGCCAGGTTGCGGGTTCGACAGCGGCTGGCGCGGCGTGGCTTGTCCCCGGCAGGCCTCCGGGTCGAGGCTCCTCGCCACGCGAATATTGCTGACAAAGGTGGGCGCATGCGCCGGCCGCGACCGCCCGCTCATGTCGATCTTGCTCCTACTCGATGGGTCTGCCGTAGACCACCGGCAGCGAGATCGAGGTGCCGGCCAGGTCGACGGTGACCTTGGCCCCGGTGCCGGGTTCGACGTCGGTGCCGGTTCCGGTGCCGCTCTCGTCGAGGTTGAAGTCGTCGTTGGCTCCGGTCAGGACCAGGCCCAGCCGGTGCCCGGCCTTGAACTCGTAGTCCTGCGGCAGCGTCTTCCAGGTGATCTGGTACGGCTTGCCCGGCGTGAGCGGTGTCGAGCGGCTGAGCGACTTGTGGTTCTGGGCGTCCAGGATTCCGCGGGTGACCACGTTGAAGCCGGAGGTCGCTGTGTTGTCGCCGCCCCTGAGGTAGCAGCCGTCGTCATCGGCCGTGCTTTCGCCGACGCAGTCTTCGCCGCCGATGAACTTGAGGCCCTCCGCAGCCGTCGCGGAGCGTTCGCGGTAGTTGATGCGGGTGTCCTGGCCGTAGTCGACGAGCAGGACGCCCAGGTTGGCGGTCGGCTTGTCCAGCTTGAGGCGCAGGCTCGCCGACGGCGTTCCGGACACCCTGATCGCGTTCTTCAGCGGAGGGGTCAGGTAGGCCAGCCGGTGGGGATTGGCGGTGGCGGGGTCGGCGGCCATCGCGATCTCGGTCTGGGCGATGTCGACGTAGCCGGCGGTGCCGGTCGAGGGCGTGCGGCCCAGGGAGCCGTCCTGCTGTGGCCGCAGGGTCGTCGTCCGCGCCGTGGGTGCGGGCCAGTCGGCCTGGGTGATCCAGCGGTCCGGGCCGAGCTGCACGTCGACGCGCGGACGGCGCAGGATGTCGTTGGAGACGCCCATCAGTTCGTGGTCGAACCACTGGTTGAGGGTGTTGAGCCACGCCTCGCGGCGGGCCCAGAACGGGTCGAGGTGCCCGTACTGCGTCACCCACGCCTTGCGCTGCACCGTGCGGGGCAGCTTGGTCCACCACTCGGAGAACTGGCTGCCCACCACGTTGCGGTCCTGCATGCCCATCACCGAGAAGACACTGGCGCGGACGTTGCGCACCTTGGAGATCGGGCCGGTCCGGTAGTTGCGTTCGTCCCAGTAGGCGTTGTAGTTCCCGGTCTCATCGTCGGATTCGGCGTCCATCCGCTGGCGCACCGCCTCGCACTTCTCCGCCGGATCCTTGTCGACCCGCTCGGACTGCCACCTCGCCCCGCCCTTGAACCAGGTGAGGGTGCCGTTGGCGTGCGAGTTCTCGTAGCCGCTGGTGTAGCCCGAGATGTTCACGATCGTCGCCAGCCCCTGCACGCCGGTGCCGGCGACGCCGACACCGAGCGCTCCCTCGTACGAGTGGCCGATCATCCCGGTACGGCCGGTGGTCCAGGTGGCTTTGACCGGATCGCCCTGGTCGTCGTAGGCGGTCGCCCGGCCGTTCAGCCAGTCGACGACCGCCTTGCCGCCGAGCACGTCGGAGGCGCCGTAGGAGGTGGGGCAGCCGTCGGACAATCTGGTGCCGATCATGTCGACGGACACGAACGCGTACCCGCGCGGCACGAAGTAGTTGTCGTAATACATCGGGAACTTCGTCACGTTCCCGTCCGCGTCGTATTTCTTCTTCTCGATCTCGAAGCCGACGCCAGGGTCGTCGTAATACGGGCTCTCCTGCATGATCACCGGAACCCTGAGTCCGGAACCGGACTCCTGCGGTCGGATGATGTCCACCCGGACCAGGTCCTTCTTGCCGTCGCCGTCACTGTCGACCTGCGACTGCACCCGGACGTGCTCACGGGTGGCGTCCTTGTAGGAGAAGACCGGCTGGGTGAGCCCACCGGAGAGTTTGATCTTCGGCTCCGCCGTCGCGGATGCGGCGGGAGCACCGGCGGCCACGAGCGGGATCGCGAGTGCGACTGCGGCGAGGAACCCTCGCCGTCGGGAGTTTGACATGTGCTTTCCTACTGCTGTCGGTGGGATCGGCGGCGGCCGACGAAGCGCGCGGAGGCGGCGGCGTAGTGCGCTGACGGGCAGCAGCGAGCTTGCCGTGATGAGAGTGCGACCGGCTTTGGCCTTGGTGCGGCGCGAGCGCATCGGGCAGAACGCCTTGCGGCTACGGGTTGCAGCCTGACGGCGCCGACGAGGGGATCTGGTGCCCGGTCGGGCAGGTCGCGGTGTAGATGGCGAATGCGTCGAGGGGTCGGACCTGCCGGGTACGGGTCCGGCACAGCGGTGCGGGTTTACTCAAGGCGCGATGCCCGGCGGCGGGTGTCGGCCAGGGGAACTGCGCAGGTCGACATCCCCGTCAAGCGGCGTCGAGGGCTGCGGTGATCTTGCGGATCATGTCGGCCCCGGTAGGTCCGGGTGGCTGCTTCGACGGCGACGATGACAGCGTTGCGGAACGCGGTGGCGTTCTCGCCATCGGCGGGCGATCACGCGTCCCAGGTGACCGGGAGGCTCTTGACGCCGTAGATGTCGGCGGTCTCCGGGCGCAGGGCGACCTCTTCGGCCGGTACGGCCAGGCGCAGGGTGGGGAAGCGGTTGAGCAGCGCGGGGAGCGCGACGCGCAGCTCGACGCGGGCCAGCTGCTGGCCCAGACACTGGTGGATGCCATGGCTGAAGGCCAGGTGCCCGCCGTCCTGCCGCCGGATGTCGAGTACGTGGGGGTCGGTGAAGCGCTCGGGGTCGCGGTTGGCGGTGGCGTACGACAGGATGACCGTCGAGCCGCTCTTGATGGTCTGGCCGCCCAGCTCGACGTCCTCCAGCGCGACCCTGGCGAACTGCTTGGCGACACTCAGATACCGCAGCAGCTCCTCCACGGCCGGTTCGGCGAGCGCGGGGTCGGTGCGCAGCGCCGCCAGCTGCCCGGGGTTCTGCAGCAGCGCGAAGGTGCCCAGGGCCAGCATGTTCGCGGTGGTGTCGAAGCCGGCCGACAGCAGGATCAGGGCCATGCCCTGCAACTCCTCATCGGTCAGGTCGCCGTCCATGAGTTCGCTGAGCACGTCGTCGGTGGGGTCGGCGCGCTTGGCGGCCACGAGCTGCGCGAGGTACTGCTGGGTGGCGGTGTAGGCGGCGATCAGTTCCTCGTCGCTGACCTCTCCGCCGAGGAACTTGTCGATGTTGTCCTGGAAGGAGCCTCGGTCCTCGTACGGCACGCCCAGCAGCTCGCAGATGATGATGGCGGGGATGGGCTTGGCGAAGGCGGTCACCAGGTCGGCCGACGGGCCGGCCTTCTCCATGGCGTCCAGGTGTTCGGCGGTGATCTGCTCGACGCGTTCCGTGAGCAGGCGCATCCGCCGGACCGTGAACTTGCCCACCAGCGGTTTGCGGTAGCGGCTGTGCTGCGGGTCGTCCATGAGGAGGAACTCGCCGGGCGGCGCCGGGGGGACCTCGATGTCGCCGTACTCGCTGTAGTCGATCAGCGGGTGGTGGCGCATGAGCTCCTTGCGCGAGCTGAACCGCGGGTCGGCCAGGACCGACCGCGCCAGGTCGTAGCCGGTGACCAGCCAGCCCTCGTGCCCGTCGGGGAAGGGGAAGCGGCTGATCGGGCCGTGCTCGCGCGCCTGGATCAGCTCCTTGGGCGGGTCGAAGGGGCAGCCGGGCTGACGCTCCGTCGGCATCGTGGGGAGGGTGTGGAGGGATTCAGTCATAACCGTTCCTTCGTTGCAATGAATGGGGGAAGTCAGGAGATCTTGCGGCGGTAGGCGTTCATGGCGAAGACGTACGCGACGGCGAGGATGCCGACACACCAGGCCAGGGCGACCCAGACGTCGGTGCCGACCGGCTGCTGGCTGAACAGGGCGCGGATGGCGTTGACGATGGAGGTCACCGGCTGGTGCTCGGCGAAGAAGCGCACCGGGCCGGGCATGGTGGCGGTGGGTACGAAGGCCGAGCTGAGGAACGGCAGGAAGATGAGCGGGTAGGAGAACGCGCTCGCGCCTTCCATGGTCTTCGCGGTCAAGCCGGGGATGATGGCGATCCACGTCAGCGCCAGGGTGAACAGGATCAGGATGCCGGCGACCGCGAGCCATGCCTGCACTCCCGCCGCCGAGCGGAAGCCCATGAGCAGGGCGACGAGCACGACGACCGCGAGCGAGATCAGATTGGCGACCAGCGAGGTCAGCACGTGCGCCCACAGCACGGACGAGCGCGCGGTCGGCATGGACTGGAATCGCTCGAAGATGCCGCTCTTCATGTCCATGAACAGCCGGAACGCGGTGTAGGCGACGCCCGAGGCGACCGTGATGAGCAGGATGCCGGGCAGTTGGTAGTTCACGTACGAGTCCGACCCGGTGTTGATCGCACCGCCGAACACGTACACGAACATCAGCATCATGGCGATCGGCATGACCGCGGTCGTGATGATGGTGTCCGGGCTGCGCGTGATGTGGCGCAGCGATCGTCCCAGCAGGACGGTGGTGTCGCCGAAGAAGTGCTTGGTCATCGTGGTTCCCTTAGGTGTTGTTGGCGGCGACGAGGGAGAGGAAGACGTCCTCGAGGGTCGGCTGCTTTTCGACGTATTCGACCTTGGCGGGCGGGAGCAGCTGCTTGAGCTCGGCCAGGGTGCCGTTGACGATGATCCGGCCCTCGTGCAGGATCGCGATCCGGTCGGCGAGTTGTTCGGCCTCGTCCAGGTACTGCGTGGTGAGCAGCACCGTCGTACCCCGGTGGGCGAGTTCCTTGACGGCCTGCCACACCTCGATGCGCGCCTGGGGGTCGAGCCCGGTGGTCGGCTCGTCGAGGAAGATGACCGGCGGGTTCCCGATGAGGCTCATCGCGATGTCGAGGCGGCGGCGCATGCCCCCCGAATACGTCGCCACCTTCCGCGCGCCGGCGTCGGTCAGCGAGAAACGGGCGAGCAGGTCATCGGCGACCTTGCCCGGGTTCTTGAGGTGCCGTAGCCGGGCGACCAGTACGAGGTTCTCCCGCCCGCTGAGGATCTCGTCGACGGCGGCGAACTGTCCGGTGAGGCTGATGGACTCCCGCACGTCGCCCGCCTGCGTGGCGACATCGAAGCCGTTCACGCTCGCCGTGCCCGCGTCGGCCTTGAGCAGCGTGGACAGGATTTTCACGGCGGTGGTCTTGCCTGCCCCGTTCGAGCCGAGCAGGGCGAAGATGCTGCCGGGCGCCACCTCGAAGTCCACGCCGCGCAGCACGTGTAGTTCCTTGTACGACTTCTCCAGACCTCGCACCTGGATCGCCTGGGCTTGCTGTTTCGTCATCAGCTGGTCCTGTCTTCTTTTCCGATGTCTTCGCCGGCGGCGCGCGCGATGGCGCTGGTGAGGCGGTTTCGCTCCCGGGCTCTCCACTGCCCGATGGGGTAGTTCTGTGCGAACGCCTCGACGAACTCCACGGGGTCCTCCCCGAAGATGTCGCGGATCGGGGTTCCGTCCGCCGCGCTCCGTTCGAACAGGTCGGCGAGGTCCTCGTACATCGCGATCGAGCCCTCCACCGGCCCGGTGTGGATCAGGTACCGATCCATCGCTTCGACTGCTGTGCGGTAGTTCTCGGGAAGCTGCTTGATGCGCGCCTTGTACTGCCGGTAGCGCCGCTTCTCCTCGAGCGACCCTGTGACCACCTCCAGGTACTGCAGGTAGCGGCTCTTCTGCTCGTTCGGCTCTGTGGCCATGTCTACTTACCTCCTTCGTGGAGCTGTTCGAGCCGTTCTGCGAGGAAGCTCCAGGTCCTCCAGAACTCCTCGAGGTACGCCTGTCCCTGAGCGTTGAGGGAGTACACCTTGCGCGGCGGCCCCTTCTCGGACGGGACCTTCTCCACGTCCACGAAGCCGCGCTGCTCGATCCTGACCAGCAGGGCGTAGATCGTCCCCTCGGCGATGTCGGAGAAGCCCTGATCCCGCAGCCACGCCGTGATCTCGTAGCCGTACGCGGGCCGACCGGACAGGATCGCCAGGACGATGCCCTCCAGCACGCCCTTGAGCATCTCCGTCATCTGCTTGCCCATGGAACATCCTTCAGCTACTTGGTATTGCTAGCTACTGGTACATAGTAACGCTGAATAGCTGAAAGGCAAGCCGGGATGTCGATCCCCGGCTTCGCCGTCGCGGATGTTCATGGCATCCACCATCGCCGGTCGCGCTGACATGGGGCCGTTGCCGTGCTGACATGGCACCTGGGGCGATGACGTTCGTGAGTTCCATGGCGGGCTGGAGGAGGTGGATGCGGCTGCTCAGATCCGGGGGCCGAGGAAGCAGCCGCCGGAGGCGTCGAAGTCGGCGGATGCATGGTGTCGACGTGACCGGTGCGGGTGATCTGGGCTACCGGCGGTTATGTTGAGGCATCGGTATCGTCCGGTCGCGCGATGGGGGAGCGTTGTGAGCGATCGCCGGCACGTGCCCGCGCCGGAGGCGGCTCGTGGTCCGGGCGCGCACGACGCGGTGCGGCTCGCGTTGGTGGTCGGTGCTCTCGGTGTGGTGTTCGGCGACATCGGGACCAGCCCCATCTACACCCTGCAGACGGTGTTCAACCCGAGCGACCCGCATCCCGTTCCGGTGAGCACGGAGAACGTGTTCGGGGTGGTGTCGCTGGTGTTCTGGTCAGTGATGATCATTGTCACGGTCACGTATGTGTTGCTGGCGATGCGCGCCGACAACGACGGTGAGGGCGGCATCATGGCGCTGATCACGCTGGTGCGGCGGTGGAGCACGCAGCGGGGCAGGCGGGCCGTCGCCGTGCTGGCGGCGCTGGGCATCTTCGGCGCTTCACTGTTCTTCGGGGACAGCATGATCACCCCGGCGATCTCGGTGCTGTCCGCGGTCGAAGGGCTCAAGGTCGTCGAGCCGTCGCTGAAAGAGCTCGTCGTGCCGATCACCGCGTTGATCATCGTGCTGCTGTTCCTGGTGCAGCGCCGGGGGACCGCGGCCGTCGGCCGGGTGTTCGGGCCCGTGATGATCGCCTGGTTCGTGACCATCGGCGCGTGCGGCGTGGCCGGCATCGCCGAACACCCGGACATCCTCAAGGCGCTGTCGCCGACGTACGCGATCGGCTTCCTGGCCGGTCATTTCGGCGTCGCCTTCTTCTCCCTGGCGGCGGTCGTGCTCGCCGTGACCGGCGCCGAGGCGTTGTACGCCGACATGGGCCACTTCGGCCGCCGGTCGATCAACCGCGCCTGGCTGATCCTCGTGTTCCCCGCGTGCGTTCTCAGCTATCTCGGCCAGGGCGCGCTGATCCTCGCCGATCCGGCCAACATCAGCAGCCCGTTCTTCCTGCTCGTTCCCGGCTGGGGGCGGCTGCCGATGGTCCTGCTGGCCACGGCGGCGACCGTGATCGCGTCCCAGGCGGTGATCACGGGCGCGTACTCGGTAGCATCCCAGGCCGCACGACTCGGCTACCTGCCGCGGCTGCGGATCGCGCACACCTCCGAGTCCACCATGGGCCAGGTCTACGTCCCCTGGATCAACTGGCTGCTGATGGTCTCGGTGCTCACCCTGGTCTTCGCCTTCCGCAGCTCCACGGCGCTGGCCTTCGCGTTCGGCATGGCGGTGACCGGGACGATCACCATCACCACCCTGCTGTTCTTCTACGTGGCCCGCGCGAAGTGGGGCACACCGGTCTGGATCATCGGCCTCGGCGCGACCGTGCTGCTGGCGGTGGACCTGCTGTTCGTCGCGGCCAACCTGACCAAGCTCGTCCACGGCGCGTGGCTGCCGCTGCTGATCGGCCTCACCGCGTTCACCGTCATGACCACCTGGCAACGGGGCCGCGAGATCATCACCGCGGAGCGCGAACGGCGCGAAGGCTCGCTGCGCGAGTTCGTCGGGCGGCTGCGCACCGGGAAGGCGGCGACGCGGCGGGTCCCGGGCACGGCCGTCTTCCTCAACCGGGGCAAGGAGACCGCGCCGCTGGCCATGCGCGCCAACGTCGAGCACAACCATGTGCGGCACGACCACGTCCTGATCATGTCCATCGAGACGGAGCCCGTGCCCCGCGTTCCGGCCGACCGGCGCATCGCCGTCGACGACCTCGGCTACGCCGACGACGGGATCTTCCACGTCACCGCCCGCTTCGGCTACATGGAGACCCCGGACGTGCTCGGCGCGCTGGCGCTGCTCGACCCGGCCATGACCGAGGGGCGGCTGCGGCTCGACCAGGCGTCCTACTTCCTGTCGAAGGTCGAGCTTCGGCGTGGCACGGCCCCGACGATGGCGCCGTGGCGCAAGCGGCTGTTCATCGCCACCTCGTACATCACCGCCGACGCCGCCGAGTTCTTCGGCCTGCCCCGCGACCGCACGGTCATCATGGGCTCGCAGATCGAGGTCTAGCCCGACGGGGGTGACCTCGCGGGGGATGCGCCCGGACCTCGGGCGCGGATCGCCCGGCTACTGGGGCTTGTAGTGGGAGAACACGTCCCGCACCTCCTGCGGCGAACAGGCGAGCGCGGCCTCGTCGGGGTCGGCGCCCGTGACGTGAGGCAGATGCACGACGATGTCGTACGCGTCCAGCGCGCTTACAGGGGAGTAGTACGCGCCGACACCGGCGCGTTGCACGGTGGCACCCCGGACGGCCTCGGCGTCGGCCGGCGACAGTCGCCGCAGATCGATGGCGAAGGGGCCGTCGTGGCCGGCGTGCATGAGGGCGTCGAGGCTGCCGGGCTCCGGAGCCTCCATCGGCGCGAAGAGGACGCCGGCCTGGAAGGCCGCGAAGTCGGAGTTGAGCATGTGACCGGTTCCCGAGGTAGCGCCTATAACCAGGTAGTCCTTGCCCAGCCGGTCGGCCAGGTGCATCCCCATCGGGGTCACCGGGTCCATGCCGGGGAGCGTGGCGGGCCCGCGCTGGACGTGGCCGTTGTGGGCGGCCAGGACGATCCGGTCCTGTCGGCGCAGAACCCATTCGACCGTGTCGGCGATCTCGGCGTCGCGGTTGTACATCACGCTCTGCTGGTCGCCGCCGGTCATGCCGCGGATGACGGACTCCAGGGTGAGCACGTGGTGCATGGATCGCAGCGCGCGCTCGTACTCCTCGGCGGTGGTGCGCCGGACGTACTCCAGGCGCCGGCCCTTCATGCGGGCGGCGAGGCCGGCGAGGCCCGCCGTCAGCACGTCCTTCGTCTCGGGCGGGAGCTGGGCGTAGACGGCCATGGTCGCGGGGGCGGCGAACGCGGACGTCGCCGCGAAGGCCGAGGCCGTCTCCCGGATGGCCGGGTCGAGCTGGAAGCCGGGATCGGCCTGCGCGAGGTAGGCGAGCACGGCGTCCAGGGCGGGGATCAGGGAGGCGTTCTGGCCGCCTAGATCTATGCCGTAGAAGCCGACGGGGCGCTCGGCGGTGGCGTTGTGCCGGCGCATCCACTCCAGGTGGGCTCCCATCTGCCGCCAAAGGCCCGTCAGTGAGGTCAGGCCGCTCGCCATGATCTCGCCGAGCCGGTCCTCGCCGCCTCGAACCCAGGCGTCGGTACGCCGGCCCTCCGTGAATCCGGTCTCCATCGCGTACGCGCCGAACCCATGCCGCTCGGTCAGGTAACGCAGCAGGCGGTGGCGCAGCTCGTAGAACTCCCGGTTGTAGTGCGCGCTCTCGCCGATCGCCACCACCCTCGCGTCACCGATCGCGTCGTCCAGCCATTCCAGGTCGTCCAGCGCGGCGCCCGGGTCCAGCGTGCGCAGGGGGATCACCGCCTCATCGCTGAGCCGTGCCGGTGTCGTGGTCGCGGTCATCGATTTCCCCTCGAATAGTCCCAACTTTGGGAACAGTACCAGCTATGGGAAGATTGGAGAATGGACACGCTTGAGTTGATCTTGCATCCCGTCAGGCTGCGCATCATGTGGGCACTGTCGGGTGGGCGCACCCGCACCACGTCCGACCTGTGCGAGAGCCTGCCCGACGTGCCCAAGACCACCCTGTACCGGCACGTCGGCCTGCTCGCCGACGCCGGGCTGCTGGAAGTCGCCGACGAGCAGCGGGTACGGGGGATGGTCGAGCGCTACTACCGGCTGCGGCAGAACGCCGCCCACGTCGATCTCGACACGGCCAAGGCGATGTCACTTCAGGACCACCGCCACGGGTTCGCGGCGGCCATGGCGGCGCTGCTCGCCGAGTTCAACGCCTATCTTGACCGGCCGGGCGCCGATCCGGTCGCGGATCGGGTGGGGTATCGGCAGGGGACGTTGTGGCTCACCTCGGAGGAGATGGAGGAACTCGCGGTTGAGCTGCGGGAGGTGCTCAGGGCGCGGACGGGGAACGGGCCCGGACCGGAGCGGCGACCGCATGTGATCAGCGCGATCTTCTTTCCGACGGAGGAGCGGGGGCAGGACGAAGGAAGCCCGTGAACTCGTCCCCCGGCTGTGGCGAGCGTGGACAAGAAGATGGAGAGGTCAGTCGTCGATTGCCTGGTAGAGGGTGGTCCAGAAGTCGTGGATGGCTCGCGCCGAGTCCGGGGTGGACATCCCGGTCTGGGTGAGCAGGATGCCGACGAGGTTGTTGCGCGGGTCGGCGTAGGTGGTGGTGCCGGCTCCGCCGTCCCAGCCGAACTGGCCGATGGGCGCGTAGTCGCCACGGTAGGTACGCACCGCCATCCCGAAGCCCCAGCCGCCATGCTGACCGGTGCCGTACGCCAAATGGGCGACGCCGCGGGCCCAGGCCTCTCGGGCGGCTTGCTGCTCGGGCGTGAGGCGGTTGGTGGTCATCAGCTCGACGGCGGGCCGGGACAGGATCCGTTCGCTGCCGTGCATCCCGTGGTTGAGCAGCATCCGGAAGTAGGCGTGATAGTCGTCGACGGTGGAGTCGAGTCCGCCGCCGCCTGACTGGAACGCCGGAGGCTTACTGTGGTGTCCGCCTTCGGCCTCGTCCTCCACGTTGAACTCTCCGGTCTGCCAATCGGGGGAGTACAGGGGCGGCAGCCGGTCGATCTTGTCGGCGGGCACGTGGAAGGCGGTGTCGGTCATGCCCAGCGGATCGAAGATGCGCTCACGCAGGAACTCCTCGAACGACTGCCCGGTCACCCTGGCCACCAGCACGCCGAGCACGTCGTCGCCGACGTTGTACAGCCACCGCTCTCCCGGCTGGTACATCAGCGGCAGCGTGCCGAGGCGGCGCATCCACTCGTCCGGGTCCGGTGCCGGCAACATCCATCCGTCCTCCTGGCCGTACACCCCATGCTCGAAGAACGCGCTCATCATCGGAGCGGTCCGCGCCGTCATGTCCAGCCCGAGCCCCAACGTGTCGGTGAGCAGGTCCCGCACGATGATCGGCCGCCGCGCCGGCACGGTGTCGTCCAGCGGGCCGTCGGGCCGCTTCAGCACCCGCCGGTCGGCGAGCTCGGGCAGCCACTGATCCACCGGGTCGTCCAGCCGCAGCCGGCACTCGTCCAGCAGGACCATCGCCGCCGCGACCGCGACCGGCTTGGTCGTCGAGGCCATCCGGAAGATGGTGTCACGGAGCATCGGCGCGCCACCGTCATGGCGCATCGTCCCGATCGCCTCGACGTGGGTCTCCTCGCCCCGGCTGACCAGGGCGACCAGCCCGGGAATCCTCCCGGACTCGACATGCCGTGCCAGCACCTCGCGCATTCTGTTCAGTCCGGCCTTGGAGAAGCCGCTGTTGCCATTTCCCATCATGAATCTCCTTACACACAATGTTCGATCTTGCGAGACCCGTCCCGGCGTGGCGCTCATGGGCAATGCACGGGGTTCGGGGGTGAGCTGTGATGCGCTGTGCCGTTATCAGACCGTCTTGTCTTCGTCGCCGTCGGTCGGCACGAAGAGCATCAGGTGCCGCTCGATCGCGTCGACCGCCGTGCGGTAGTTCGGCGGGAGTTGTCCCACGCGCGCCTTGTACTGACGCCACCGCCGCTTGGGGCCGATCACCTTTGTGAGCAAGCCGCCCTTTTCAGCGTCGGACGTGGTCATCTGCCTCCTCCGGAATTCTTCGCGACGCCTGTCCCTCGCGTACCGCGGCGGACGTTCATGCATCGCTGAACTTTCGCGAAAAGTACATTGCATTCATCATTCAGTCAACATGAATGGAAGACTTAAAACCCTGTTCATAGCCAATAAGAGGCTGATATTGCAATGAATATGACACTGAATGCAATAGGTGATCAAGATTCGTATTGCAATGGACTTCGAGTGAATGCATACTGTGCGGAGCCCTGCGCAGGCTGGCAGATGGGAGACGAGTACCGATGCCCGGAGACAGACTCACCAACGAGGACCGTCAGCACATCGCTGAAGGGCTGGCCGAGGGGCTCGGATTCACAGAGATCGGCCGGCGTCTCGGGCGGCCCGCCTCGACCATCATGCGAGAGGTCACCCGCAACGGCGGACCCGACGATTACGGGGCGCAGCAGGCGCAGGAGACCACCCAGCAGCGTGCGCGCCGCCACAGGAAGGCCAAGTCTCTGGTGCCGCTGGCCGGCGACAGCAGCCATGGGCGTGACCCCCAGGCGGTCCAGAACCTCACGGAATCCTTCGCCACGCTTCTCGAGCAGCAGGGGATGCCCCGGATGGCGGCCAGGGTGCTGGCCTGCCTGTACGTCACCGACTCCGGCACCCTCACCGCCGCCGACCTGGTCCAGCGGCTTCGCGTCAGCCCGGCGTCGATCTCGCAGACCATCGCCTTCCTCGAACAGCAGGGACTGCTCAAGCGGGAACGAACTCCCGGCGGGCGCCGCGAACGCTATGTCGTCGACGACGAGCTCTGGGTCCGGCCCACCCTTGCGGCACTGGAAATGAACGACACCCTGATCGCCGCATCGCAGCGCGCGGCGGAGATCCTCGGGGCCACGACCCCGGCCGGCACCCGCTTCGGGTCCATCTCCAGGAAGATTGTTTGACAGCAGATGATTTGCAGGCATACGGTCCGAACCGTCTGTCCGCCAATTGTTTGCATGCAGATGGAGAGTGACCGTGATCCGAACCGACGGCCGCCAACAGGTGGCCCTGGTGTTGCTGTGCGCCGCGGTGTTCCTGGACCCGATGGACCTGTCGTTGATGGGCGTGGCCCTGCCCGCCATCGGGCGTGATCTGTTGCTGCCGGAGGACACCCTGCAGTGGCTGATGTCCGGCTACGCGGTCGCCTACGGCGGCTTCCTGCTGCTCGGTGGCCGCATCGCCGACCTGTTCGGCCGCCGCCGGGTGTTCCTGCTGTCGCTGGCGGTGTTCGCGGCGGCGAGCTTGGTCGGCGGCCTTCTGTCGGCCGGATGGCCGCTGGTGGCCACCCGGGTGAGCAAGGGGGTGGCGGCCGCGCTCACCGCTCCGGCGGCGCTGTCGCTCATCACCACCGCCTTCGCCGAGGGGCCGCAGCGCAACCGGGCGCTGGGGGTCTACTCGCTGGCCGGGGCGACCGGATACACCGCCGGGCTGATCGCGTCCGGCCTGCTGGCCGAGATCAGCTGGCGCCTGGTGTTCTTCCTGCCGGTCCCGGTCGCCCTGCTCGTGCTGGCCGCGGCGCCGCTGGTGCTGCCACGTGGCGTCCGGCAGGCCGGGACGCGCGAGGGGTTCGACGCCGCCGGCGCGGTGGCCGTCACCGGCGGCGTGTTGCTGCTGGTGTTCGCACTGGCGGAGCGGAGCTGGCCCGCCGGTGCCGTGGCCGTGCTCCTGCTGGGCGCCTTCGTCACCATCGAACGCAGGCGATCGGCGCCGCTCGTCCCGCTGGAGGTGTTCAGGTCCGGTACGGTGGCCGCCGCCTGGTCACCTCCGCCGTCCAGATCGGCGCCGGGATCGGCGTCGCGGTGCTGGCCGCGGTCACGACCTTGGGTGAGTCCGTACCGGCCGGTTGCCGGATCGCGTTCGTGACCGCGGGCGGCTTCTCCCTGGCCGGCGCCCTCATCGCCGCCTACGGCCTGCGCTCGCGCCGCCCCGTACCCGTCCCCACCGCCTGACAGGAGACCCATCGTGACGCTGGACCTCACCCCCGACGAACTGCTGGGCACCACCCGCGCCGTCCGCAAACGCCTGGACTTCACCCGGCCGGTGCCTCGCGAGCTGATCGAGCAGTGCGTCGACCTCGCCGTGCAGGCGCCCACCGGGCGCAACCGGCAGCGCTGGCACTTCATGGTCGTGACCGAGGCCGAGCAGCGCCGGGCCGTGGCCGACA
Organism: Nonomuraea sp. NPDC003707; assembly: GCF_053587055.1. Taxonomy (NCBI): domain Bacteria; kingdom Bacillati; phylum Actinomycetota; class Actinomycetes; order Streptosporangiales; family Streptosporangiaceae; genus Nonomuraea; species Nonomuraea sp. NPDC003707. The sequence goes on from NZ_JBSFNK010000024.1 coordinate 143,984, forward strand.
TCTTCCTGCGCGCCCTGACGCTGGCCACGGGGCAGCCGCTGACCGAACGTGATCTGTGGCGCATGAGCTACCATTCCGGCTCCACCGAGCGGGTTTTCGATGGCCTGCGGCACCTGGCTGCCAACATCCACCGGGTGCCCGCGTTCGTCATCCCCGGCGTGGAGGGACGCACCGACCATGAGCCGGTGGCCGTGCAGTCGGGGGCGTGGGGGTCGATCCTGCCCGCGGTGTGGAGTTTCATGCTGGCCGCCCGGGCGCGCGGGCTGGGCACGGTGTGGACCACCGCGCAGGCGCCGCTCGAACGCGAGCTGGCCAAGGTGCTCGGCGTGCCGTACGAGGAGGTCATGCTGGCGGCCTTCATCCCGCTGGCCTTCACGCTCGGCACCGACTTCAAGCCCGCTCCCCGCATCCCGCGGGAGGAGGTTCTGCACTGGGACCGGTGGTGAGCGCGCCGGCCAGGCCGCCCTGACCCAGATGCGGCCCGGTGAGCTCGGCCGCTGACCCACCGCACCCGGGCGCTCGGTGATCCGAGACTTGGCAAGGTCTTGGAACGCCCCATGCCATTACCCGAACACCTCGTGCACAGCCTGCTACGGCGCGCGTGTTCAACTGGGCGGAGGGATGGCGCATGAAGACTCCGCGACGTTGGTCGATTACGGTGCGTATCACGGTGTTCGCGGGGGCGGTGGCGACCCTGCTGTCCGCGCTCCTGGCCGCGATGGTCATGATGGCGATCCATCGGGTCGCCATGGGAGACCTCATGGCGGAGCTCACCGCCGCCGGTGGTCGTGTGGCCCATGAGGTGGAGCACAACGAGGTGGTCACGCCGCTGGTCGAGTACAAGGGCCGCAACCTGCAGATCGTCGACGGCACGGGGAAGGTCGTCGCGGCGACGCCGCAACTGCAGGGCAAGCCGATCATGGCCGGCATCACCCCCGACCACAAGAACGTCTCCAGCGGCGTCGTCTGCGACGGAGTCTTCCGTTCCGGCGAGTGCAACGTCGTGGTCGCGCAGTCGGCGTACCGGCCGGGAGACGACTGGGTCGTCTACAGTTCCTCTCCCACGGTCCCTCCGTACGTCGATCCGTGGCTGGCCGCGACGGTGATCGGCGCCGCCGCGGCGATGGCCGTGGCCATCACCACGATCGGCCATCGGATCGTCACCGAGTCGCTCAGACCGGTGAACGCCATCCGGATGGAGCTCGACAAGATCACTGAGACCCGTCCCGACCGGCGGGTGCCTCTTCCGCGGAGCCAGGACGAGATCCACGAGCTGGCCGACAGCGTCAACCGGACTCTGGCGCGGCTGGAGGCCGCGATGAAACTGCAGCGGCATTTCACCTCGGACGCCTCCCACGAGCTGCGTACCCCCATCGCCGCGATACGGGCCGAGGTCGAGGACGCCCTGCACGCGCCCGAGGAGACCAACGTGCCCACGCTGGGCAACACCGTTCTGAAGAGCGTGGACCGGCTCGAGGCGATCGTGGGCGACCTGCTGACCATCGCGCGGCTGGAGGCGGGCAAGAAGGTGGAACGCGAGCCGATCGACCTGGCCGAATTCGTGACCTCGGAGTGCGAGAGGCGCCCGAAGCAGGACAAGCGGTTCGAGTTCTCGCTCGAGCGCGGTGTGGTGGTGGCCGGCGACCGGGCTCAGCTGTCGCGCCTGCTCACCAACCTGATCGACAACGCCGAGCGGCACGCCGCCACCACCATCGCCTTCCACGTACGGCGCTCGTTCTGCCCCAAGCGCGACACCCAGCGCTTCCCGAACGGCATCGCGATGCTGGAAGTGATCGACAACGGTCCGGGCATCGATCCGGAGAAGCGCGAGCTGGTCTTCCAGCGCTTCACCCGGCTGGACACCGCCCGTGACAGGTACGCCGGAGGCACCGGACTGGGCCTGCCGATCGCCCGGCAGATCGCCGAGGCGCACGCCGGCACCCTTCGGATCGAGGACAGCCCCCACGGCACCCGGTTCATCCTCCGGCTTCCGCTCGGCTAGGCGTGGCCTGGTGCGGCACACGCTTCCACGCCGCATCGCGCAGCAGGCGCAGGCCGTTGAGGCCGACGATGACGGTGGAGCCCTCGTGCCCGGCCACCCCCAGTGGCAGCGGCAGCTCACCGAACAGATCCCAGGCCACCAGCACGGCGATGAACGTGCCGGCGATGACAAGGTTGGCGACCACCAGGCGGCGGGCGCGGCGGGCCAGGGCGAGGACCGCCGGGACGGTGGACAGGTCGTCGCGGGTGATGACGGCGTCGGCGGCCTGCAGAGTGAGGGCGGCCCCGGAGCCGCCCATCGCGATGCCGGCGTGCGCGCTGGCCAGAGCGGGGGCGTCGTTGACGCCGTCGCCGACCAAGGCCGGCCGGGCGCCTTGCCGCCGCAGTTCGTGGACGGCCTCGACCTTGTCCTGCGGCAGCAGCCCGGCCCGTACGTCGGTGATGCCGGCCTGGTCGGCCACGCGGGCCGCAGCGCGGGGGTTGTCACCGGTCAGCAGGACGGGGGTCGTCCCGGTCAGGCCGGTCAGCTGCGCCACCGCCTGCGCCGCGCCGGCACGCATGCGGTCGGCCAGACCGAGCACCGCGACGGGACGGCCGTCCAGGAGCAGTAGCACGGCGCTGTGCCCGTCCTCCTCGACCTCGGCGACGACCTGGCGGGCCTGCTCGGCATCGCCGGACATGGCGCCGCCCGCGGTCTGGTCCAGCAGGTGAGCGGGGCTGCCGATCTCGACCAGCCGTCCATCGACGCGGGCGCGGACGCCGCGCCCGGGCAGGGCGGCGAAGTCAGCCGCCGCGGGCAGCGGCAGGCGCTGGTGGTGGGCGGCGGCGACGATGGCGCGGCCGAGCGGATGTTCCGAGCCCTGCTCGGCCGCCGCCGCCAGCGCGAGCAGCCGATCGGCCTGCACCCCGGCTCCGCCATCTGATCCACTTCTCGCGGTGGCCGCCGTGCCGGTCAGGACACGCAGGCAGGTCAGGTACGGCCGGCCCTCGGTCAGGGTCCCGGTCTTGTCGAAGGCGACCAGGTCGACGTCGGCCAGGTGTTCCATCACCACCGCGGACTTGACCAGCACGCCGTTGCGGCCGGCGGTGGCGATCGCGGCCAGCAGCGGCGGCATGGTGGCCAGCACCACCGCGCACGGCGAGGCCACGATCATGAACGTCATCGCCCGCAGCAGGCTGTCCTGCACCGAGGTGCCCCACAGCAGGGGCAGCGTGAACAGAGCGAGGGTGGCGGCGACCATGACGATCGAGTAGCGCTGCTCGACCTTCTCGATGAACAGCTGGGTGCGGGCCTTCGTGGCGCTGGCCTGCTCGACCATGGCCACGATCCGGGCGATCACCGTCTCGCCGGCGGGCCGGGTGACCTGGACGCGCAGCGCGCCGGTGCCGTTCATCGTCCCGGCGAACACCTCATCGCCGCTCTGCTTGTCGGCCGGGAGGCTCTCGCCGGTGATGGAGGCCTGGTCGACGTCGCTGACCCCGGCCACGACGCGCCCGTCGGCGCCGATGCGCTCGCCCGGCCGCACCACGATGACGTCGCCCACCCGCAGGGCGGCGGCCGCCACGACCTCCTCGTCACCGTCGGAGTCGATGCGGGTGGCTTGGTCGGGGGCCAGGTCCAGCAGGCCGCGCACCGAGTCCTCGGTGCGTTTGGTGGCCACCGCCTCCAGCGCGCCGGAGGTGGCGAAGATGACGATCAGCAGCGCGCCGTCGAAGACCTGACCGATCGCCGCGGCGCCGATCGCGGCGACGACCATGAGCAGATCGACGTCCAGGGTCTTCTCGCGCAGGGCCTTCAGCCCGGCCAGGCCCGGCTCCCAGCCGCCGGCGGCGTAGCAGGTCAGATACAGCGCCCACCACAGCCAGGCGGGCGCGCCGGCGAGCTGGGCCAGGCCGCCCGCGGCGAACAGCGCGGTGGCCGCCAGGGCCCAGCGCACCTCCGGCAGTGAGCCCGCCCCCGAACGCCACCAGCGCAGTGGTCTGGATACGGGCGCCGGGCGTGCGGCGGCTTCGAACGTGGTCAGATCAGTGGTCACCGAAGCATCATATATGCGCAGTCACGCAGATACGCATGCAGTGAGGTTCGGGGTAGGCTTGCCGTATGCACACCTCGCTGCCCGACTTCGACATGCCGAACGAGGAACAGGTGCATCTGGCCGCCGAGTCATTCCGCCTGTTGTCCGATCCCACCCGCATCAAGATCCTTTGGGCGCTGCTGCAGGGCGAGTCCAACGTCGCCTGCCTGGCCGAGCTCGCCGACGCCGCCCCCACCGCGGTCAGCCAGCACCTGGCCAAACTCCGGCTGGCCGGACTCGTCAAGGGCCGCCGCGAGGGCACGTTCGTGTACTACAGCGCCGCCGACGAGCACGTCCGGCGCCTGCTGGCCGAAGGACTGTTCCACGCCGACCACCTCGACCGAGCCGGCCACGCTGAAGGGGCCGTCCAGGCCGAGGCTCGGCTGGACGCGCCGCCGGGCGAACGAGCGGCCGCGCACGCACGCTGACCCGTCCAGCCGTCGCGGGTAGGCGTTTTGGACACTCCAGCGGCATCGATCATGAGTCCGGAGACGCTTAGATCACAACAGATCAGAGCGGTGCAAGCGGCAGGATCGAAATTCAGCCGCCGACGGGCAGACGGTCGAGTGTGTGCATGATGGCGGCTTGGCCGGTGCGCAGGGCGGCGGCCGGGTCGGTTCCGACCGGTCCCTGCCAGCGGAGGTAGACCATGGTGGTGCCATGGCGCCCGCCCACGGCGACATGAGCAACCGAGGGGCGGTAGGTGCCCTTGGGCCTGATCGTGCCGTCCCTCGACGGCAACGGCCGCTCTCTGGCCGACCCCAGAGACTGGCTTGCCTGGGTTTGAGTCGCAGTTGGTCGAACAGCCAGGACGTCCCTGGGGTGTGGTGTCCGGCCTGACCGGTGGTGTCGCCGACCACGGCGCCGGCCGCCGGTGCCGATCGCCTCGGGCCGCTCGGCCGAGATGTTTGCGGCATTCCAGCTGCGGCATAGCCGTTCTTGCCATAGAACGGATACGGCAGTGGCGGCTTCTCCACGTTTCCCCGGGCGACGCGCTCGCGTCCGGGAGAACATTGAGGAACACCTGGAACCCCCGTCCCCGGCGAAGGAGCCTCGGCAGGTTGGCGGAAGTGGCCGATGCCGCGGTGTGGAGAAGTCGGCCACCAGGGAATGTTTCTCCTGTTCACGCCGGGGGTCTTTCATGAGCAGGAGGTCGGACGTGACTTCGATGGGCTCCTCGGCTCCCGGATCGAAGGGCCCTTCACGAACGGCCCAGAATGGCCGGAAATCCTGGCGCGACCGCATCCACTGGGAGATGGTGGGCGCCCTGGCGGGCATTGGCGGGTTGATCGTCGCTCTTGCCGCGCTTCGGACGGGTGGAGAACCTGGATCAGGGATCACGTCGGCGTCACCGACGCCGACGGTGACGGTGACCGAATCGGCGGCCCCGTCTTCCCGCCCTCGTTCCAGGACGCCGAAGCCGACGGCCGAAGAGGACCCGTCGACCGAGCCGACGGGGTCGGCGTGCGTCATGACGCCGGGCGAGTGCCGGCTGGAGAAGATGCTCGGCTCGGCGGACCTGAGGAACTGCCGGCCTGCCGCTCGTCCTCCGGCCGGTGCGGTGGCCGCGCTCGACTGCACGGCCGTCCGGTCGGGTCCGGTTCACGATCCGATGATCGTGCTGTTCCGCAGCGACGCCGACGCCGAGACGTGGGTGGAGTCGTACTGGTGGGCCCTGCACGACGGCCGGGGAGGCAACTGCGCCACCGGGGCCGAGTACAAAGGCACCTGGGTCAGGGGCAAGCTGCTCTGCACCCTCAACGGGCCGTACTACGCCATGTCCTGGACGTACACAGGTCGGTCCGTGGCCATGACCGCCGAGGCTTGGACCCCACAGCCGCTGTACGCCTGGTGGCAGGGCCTTTCACTGCTGAGCAACTGAGCCCGGCCAGACGGTGTTGAGCAGGAGTCGCTGTCGCAGTTCACCGAGTCGGGATCGTGCCTCGCTTGGGTGCGCGAGCTCGGGACGCTGCTCCTGATCGTCCGATGCCAAGCCCGATCCCGGCGGGTGCTGGCCGGCTGCTGGCGCGTGAAGTGCCCATATTTCGGCCGCAGTTCGTGTTATCGACACCCATCGGGCCGATTGCTAGGTTCGTCGTGATCAACCAAATCAGCCGAACGACCGGCAGGGTGGTGCACTTGCGCGAAAATGCCCACATCGGCGGAGCATTTGCCATAAGTCGTCGCACGCTCCTCCGAACCGGTACAGGGATAGCAGCAGCCGCCGCCAGCGGCGGCCTTTCCTTGTTCGCGGCCGAAGCGGCGTCCGCGACCGTCCCGACATCGCAGCGTTTCGTGTTCGAGGGGGCCGGCGGCGATCCCGTTGTGCGGGCCACGCTTCACCAGCCTTACTGGCCGATGCAGTCCTTCGCCTTCGACCACGTCCACGGGCACATCTACTTCGCGCAGAGCAAGGTCGGGAGCACGAACGGCGACCTCTGGATGACCAGGACCGACCTGAGCGGCAAGGTGCTGGGCGCCATGGCGCTCCACGGGTTCGACCACGGTTCGTCGATGGCGATCCAGCCGGACACGTCCGGGTCTCCGTATGTGTGGCTCGCGGGCGACTGGAGGAGTTTGTCCCCCGGTACGGCACCGAACAGTCACACGATCTGCCGCATCAAGTACAGCGACGGGGGCGTGCTCGACTACGCCAACGGCGCGGAGGTCCGAAACTTCCCGGTCCGCCTCTCCGATTTCCTGGACTGTCCGAGACCGTCGATCGATCCCTACACCAACCGGCTGCTCGTCCGGTACATGGGGACGACGAGCCCGTGGCGCCTCGCGCTGTTCGACCTCGCCGCCGTCCTCGACAAGGGCATCGGCGACACCACTCCCGTCCTTGCCATGCGCGCTCTCCCGACCAACTCCCAACTCGGTCTCTCCGACTCCGACCTCTTCCAGGGCGTGACCTCGTACGGCCAGTACGCGTACCTCTCCTACGGCGGTCCGCCCGCGCAGCCCTCGGACCCGGCCAAGCCGTCCTACCTGGTCCGTCTCGACATGAACAAGACCGGGGGTTCGGTCGAGGAGGTGTACCGGACGAGAGCGGGCGAGTCGCTGCCCGGTCGCGAACCTCAGGGAATGGCGATCTGGCGCTCTTCGGACGGCCCGCGCCTCGCGTTCGGCTTCTCCAGCAAGATCAGTGGCAGTCCTGACCGGTTCCAGGCGACCGTCTTCTACAAGAGCCAGCTCACCGGGTAAGTCGCCTAGGGAGCCGGCGCATGTCTGTGGAGAAGCGACGTGCGCGGGGCGGTCTCGCGCGCCAGGCGGGGAAGCACGTGCTCGCCGACCCGGTACGCCTCCTCCAGATGCGGCCAGCCCGACAGCACGAACTCGTCCACCCCGGCGGCGGCGTATTCCCGGAGCAGGGCGGCGACCTCGTCGTACGAGCCGACCAGCGCGGTGCCCGCCCCTTCGCGCACCAGCCCGATCCCCGCCCACAACCCTGGGTGGATCTCCAGGTCGCGGGTGTCGCCGGTGTGCAGATCCACCATGCGGCGCTGGCCGACGGAGTCGTAGCGGGCGAAGCGGTGCTGGGCGGCGGCGATGCGGGCCGGATCCATGCCCGTCAGCAGCCGGTCGGCCTCGGCCCAGGCGGCGGCGCCGGTGTCGCGGGCGATGACGTGCACGCGGAGGCCGTACCGGAGCTCGCGGCCGAGCGGCGTGGCCAGCGCGCGCAGGCGGGCGATGCGCTCGGCGATCGCGTGTGGTGGCTCGCCCCACATCAGCACCACGTCGGCGTGCCGGGCCGCGACCTGCTCAGCCGCCGGGGACGCGCCGCCGAAGTACAGCTCGGGCGCCGGGTCGAGGGGCTCGGCCAGCCCGCCGCCCTCGACGCGGTAGTGCTCGCCGTGGTGGTCGAAGGGCAGGCCCTCCCAGGAACGGCGCAGCACCTGCAGGAACTCGGCGGTCCTGGCGTAGCGGGCGTCGTGGTCCAGGAAGTCCCCGTACGCGCGCTGCTCCACCGGGTCGCCGCCGGTCACGACGTTGAGCAGCAACCGCCCGCCGGAGACCTCCTGGAAGGCCTGGGCCTGCTGGGCGAGCAGGGTGGGCAGCGCGTAGCCGGTGCGGAAGGCGACCAGCATCTTCAGCCGCTCGGTGTGCTGGGCCAGCGCCGCGCACACGATCCACGGGTCGGGGCAGCCCGCGCCGACCGGGGTGAGCGCGGCCTCGAAACCGGCCTGCTCCGCGGCCCTGGCGACCTGGGCCAGGTAGGCGACGGTGGCGGGGCGGGCCGCGGGACGGAACGCGTCGGTCGTGGTGATGGCCGAGCGGACGTCGTGGCCGTCGCCGGTCGTCGGCAGGAACCAGTGGAAGCGCATCAGGTCACCTCGGGATCGGAGGAGGCGGCCCGCCGTACGGCTGCCGCCACGGTCTCGCGTACGGCGGGGAACTCCGGGTGGGTGTGCGGGTCGAGCGCGTGCGGGAGGACGGAGGGCTGATCGAGCACGATGCGGCCGGGCCGGCGGCTCATCACCAGCAGGCGGGTGCCGAGATAGACGGCCTCGTCGACGCTGTGCGTGACGAACAGCACGGTCTTGCCCGTGGCCTGCCAGATGCGCCGGATCTCCTCCTGCAGGCGCTCCCGGGTGAGCGCGTCCAGCGCGGCGAACGGCTCGTCCATGAGCAGGATCGCGGGGTCGGGGGCGAGCGCGCGGGCGATGGCGGCGCGCTGCTGCATGCCACCCGACAGCTCGTACGGCCGCCGCCCGGCCACGTCGCCCAGCCCCACGAGGTCGAGCAGCTCGGCGGCCCGGGACCGCCTGACCGGCGCGGAGACCCCGGCCATCCGCAGCCCGAACTCCACGTTGCGGCGCACGTTCAGCCACGGGAACAGGCGCGGCTGCTGGAACACCACACCCCGGTCCGGCCCTGGTGCCGTCACCGGTTCGCCTGCCACGGCGATCTGCCCGCCGGTCGGGAACGCGAACCCGGCGATCAGCCGCAGCAGCGTGCTCTTGCCGCAGCCCGACGGCCCGACGATGGTCACGAACTCGCCCGCGCCGATGTCGGCGCCGATGTCGCGCAGCGCCTCAACAGGCTCGGCCCTGGACCAGCGGGAGCGTGGGCCGTATGTCAGCGAGACCTCGCTCAGCCGCACCGCGGCCGCGGTGCGCGCCGCGGTGAGCGTCTCATCCTGCGAACGCATCGCGGAGCTCCTCGGTGGCCAGCCCCTTCTGGAAAACGGTCAGTTCGGGCACGGCGGGGAGCTTGTTCTGCGACTTGAGGAACTCGGCGGCGCTGCGCAGGTTCTCGGCGAGTGCGCCGGGCTTCTCGGGCGTGCCCAGGTAGTCGGGGCCGGCCTGCTCCTTGCCGTCGAGCAGGATGAGTTCGTCGATCTGTTCGGCAGCCGCGGCCGGGTCGAGGTTGAGCTGGCGGCCGACGGCCGCGGCTGCTGATGCCTTGTCCGCGCGTACCAGCTTGACCGCCCGGTCCTGCTGCCGCAGCCAGGTCCGCAGGGCCGCCGGGTACGTCGTGGCGAACTGGGTGCGGACCACGGCCAGGTCGGCGGTGAGCTTGCCCTTGGCGGCCAGCTCCTTGCTGGTGACCAGCACCTTGCCGGACTTGCGCAGCTCGCCGAGCACCGGCGTCCAGACATAGGCGGCGTCGATGTCGCCGCGCGTCCAGGCGGCCTGGATGTCCGGCGGCTCCAGGTCGACGACGGTGACGTCGGACTCGGCAAGCCCGGCCTCCTGCAGGGCGGCCAGCAGGCTGTAGTGGGAGGTCGAGGAGAACGGGGTGGCGATCTTCTTGCCCTTGAGCTCGGCGACCGAGGCGGCCTGGCGGGCCACGAGCGCCTCGGGCCGCGTGCAGATAGTCCTCGTGCACGCCGCGTACCGCGTCCGCGGTGGCCACCGCCACGGGTGGCAGCGCGGCCACGAACAGCAGCGTGATCTTGGGCGGCTCGTCGATGCCCAGCCAGATGATCAGGAGGCTGAAATAGGCCAGCGGCGGCAGCGTCCGCACGAACGTGATCAGAGGGTTGAACAGGGCCCGCACGGTCGGCACGAGCCCGACGACCAGGCCGAGCGCGATCCCGCCGGCGATGCCGTACAGGCTGCCCAGGGCGATGCGGCGCAGGCTGGCCAGCAGGTGCTCCGAGAGCAGGTAGCCGCTGTAGCCGCGCTGCCCGTCGTGCACGGAGGAGGTCAGGAACAGCTGCTCCCACACGGAGCCGGGGGAGGGGACGAACACCTCGGGCCACAGGTGGGCGGCTGAGACCGCCCACCAGATCGCGGCCAGCAGGACCACACCCGCCACCCGGAGCCCGACACCACGGATCACCGGCTCTTCCCCTATTCCCCAAAAGCGACTGGTTTAGTGGGGATTACGGTAGACGATTCCACCTGAGCCGCGCAACCTGCTGTCGGCGGGTGCGCGGTGAGCTCGCCACCGCTCACCCGATGTCCGTCTCTTAACTCCCTACCGGGTAAGTCTTGATTTGCGAAGTAGATCACTCTTACAGTCGAAATACTGACCTATTCGTACGACTTACTCGCCTAGTGAGGTCTATCGTCCTGTCTGCGTGGCTTGTCTGACCGGCTCCCTCCGTCACTGATCGCGCTCTGACGTAGCGCTCGATCCCACCCCCCTTCTCGCACGCCTTCTTTCGGAGCCTTCCTCATCGTGAAGAGATTCTCTTTCTCCCTGCAGTTGCTGCTGGGCCTGGTCCTGGGAGTCGCTCTCGGCTTCGCCGCCCGCATCTGGGACCTCGCCTGGCTGGCCACGACCCTCACCGAAGTCGGAGCAATCTTCGTCCAGCTGCTCAAGCTGGCAGTGCCGCCGCTGGTGTTCACCGCCGTTGTGGTCAGCGTCGCCAACCTCCGCAACGTCAACGGCGCGGCCAGGCTGGCGGGCAAGACGCTGTTCTGGTTCCTGGCCACCGCGCTGATCGCCGTCATCGTCGGCATCGGCCTCGGCCTGATCATCAATCCCGGCCAGGGCGTCACCCTGAGCACGGCGGGCGCCAAGGCGCCCGAGCACGTCGGAACCTGGGTCGACTTCCTCACCGGCATCATCCCGACGAACGTCGTCACGGCGTTCACCGAGCTCAACGTCCTCCAGATCGTCTTCCTGGGGATCGTCCTCGGCGCGGCGGCCATCGCGATCGGCGAGAAGGCCGAGCCGTTCCTCAACTTCAGCCGCTCGATCCTCGAACTGGTCCAGAAGGCGCTGTGGTGGGTCATCCGCCTGGCCCCCATCGGGACCGCCGGCCTGATCGGCAAGTCGGTCGCCACGTACGGGTGGGATCTGCTCGCGCCGCTGGCCAAGTTCAGCCTCGGCGTCTACGTCGGCTGCTTCATCGTCCTGCTGGCCGTCTACCCGGCGCTGCTCTCGCTGGTCGGCAAGGTCAACCCGATCACGTTCTTCCGCAACGCGTGGCCCGCGATCGAGCTGGCCTTCGTCTCCCGCTCCTCGGTCGGCACGCTGCCGCTGACGCAGAAGGTCACGATCGAGCGTCTGGGAGTCGACCGCGACTACGCCTCCTTCGCCGTGCCGTTCGGTGCGACCACCAAGATGGACGGCTGCGCCTCGATCTACCCGGCGCTGGCGGCGATCTTCGTGGCGCAGGTGTTCGACATCCCGCTGGGGGTCGGCGAATACCTGCTCATCGCGTTCGTCTCCGTGGTCGGCTCGGCCGCGACGGCCGGTCTGACCGGCGCGATCGTCATGCTCACGCTGACCCTGAGCACGCTGGGCCTGCCGCTCGAGGGCGTCGGCCTGCTGCTCGCCATCGACCCGATCCTGGACATGATCCGCACCGCGACCAACGTCGCGGGACAGATCGTGGTGCCGGTCCTCGTCGCCCGTGGCGAGGGCCGGATCGACGAGGCGGTGCTCAACGCTCCGCCGCAGCCGCTCGACGAGTCTCCGGTGAGCGCGCCGCGCCCCTCCGGCGAACCGGCGATCGCATGACCTCCTCGCTCGGATGACCAGGCGGGGCGGCCCGCGCAAGGGCCGCCCCGCCTGGCCGTGGTCCAGCAGGCATGGTCTGCCGCCCCGCTGCCCGCTTCGACGACCCGCTCACCACGGTCATGCTCGACGGCCTCCGGGCCTGAGAAAGGCTCTCATCCTGCGCATCCATTTTCCTGTAGGGGATTCGAGCGCGGCGTGGCGTCATGGACCGGCTCGCGGCGGCTGTAAGCATCGTACGAGTCTCCTCGGTTCGCTCAGCGGGCGATGAGCGCTGCTTTCGGCTGCCGGACAGTAGCGGTCAGGGTTCGTATTTCTGAAGGAACGGTATATGTTCACGCGAATTCCCCGAACAGCAGCCGTAGCCGCTCTCGCCAGGCCAGGGGTACGTCACGCGACCCAGAGAACGACCATGTCGACCATGAGCGGCTGCCTTTCGATGGTCATGGTCGCTGCCTTGCCCCTCACCGCGCGCGCGGACAGCGTCGGCCACAGTCGGTGCTCTCCGCGCACCATCTTCAAGGCCGATTGGCTTTCACCGAGGAACTTCACCGTTCCCCGCACCCGCTACATCGATGGCCCCGGCGGCAAGATGAGGGTCTCGGTCACGAGGGAGCACCAAGTGCGCGCGTCCATTGAGACCTTCGACATCAGGCCCGCCGCGATCAGCATTGGCGACCTGGTCCGCGGATTGCAGCGGGTGGGGCTTCCCCATCTCCGGGAGGAGTACAAGGTCTTCGCCGGACACGAATACAAACGGGAGGTCAGCAAGGGCATGTACGGCAACATCTGGTACCGCGTCGCCGGTTACCGCATCGGATGGTCCGCCTGGTCCGTCCTCGGCACGTGCCGCCACGTCCAGATCGATTCCGGAATCGCCAACGTGCCCGCCAGGGTCGAAGGCTGGCGATATTGGGAAACCAGGCACCCGCAGTTCAAGGGCCGCCGACTCGATCTCTGACGCCTTCTGCCTGGACTCATCAGTGCAACCATGGTTACTGTAACTGTGGTTGCAGCAAGGGAGGCCGGATGGCGGAGACGGTGGGGCAGTGGGTGCTGCTGGCGTACCGCATCCCGCGCCAGCCCTCGACGTTGCGGATCACGATCTGGCGCAAGCTGGACCGGCTCGGCGTGGCGCGGCTGGGCGACGGGCTGGTGGCGTTGCCCGCCGACGCCCGTACCCGCGAGCACCTGGAGTGGCTCGCCGAGGAGATCGGCGAGCTGGGCGGCAGCTCGACCATCTGGCTGGCCGCCCCGGGCAACGCGGCGCAGGAGAAGGCCATCGCCGTGGACATGCGCCGGGCGCGGACGGCCGAATATCGCGAGGTGATCGCGCACGCCGAGGCCGCCGCGCACGCGCGGCCCGGAGAGCGCAGCCGGGCGGTCAAGCGGTTGCAGGCCGAGCTGCGCAGGATCGGCCGCCGCGACTACTTCCCGCCCGCCGAGCGCGAGACCGCGCAGCGGGCCGTGCGCGCTCTGGCCCGAGAGATGGAGAGCGCCGGATGAGGTGGGCCACGCGTGCCGGGGTGCACATCGACCGGGCGGCGTGTGCCTGGCTGATCCGCCGTCGGCTCGATGCCGAGGCGGAGTTCGTGTTCGTCGATGTTCCGGCCGAGGTCCTCGCCGATGCCACGCCGTTCGACATGCGCGGCGTGGAGTTGTCGCACCACGGCGGCGACTGCAGCTTCGAGACGATCCTGCGCCGTTACGACCTCGACGATCCGGTGCTGTGGAAGCTGGCCGAGATCGTGCATGAGGCCGATATCGACGATGAGCGCTATGACGCGCCCGAGGCCGCCGGTCTGGACGTGATCCTCCGTGGGCTGTCGATGACCTGCGACGATCGGCGGGTTCTCGAGCTCACGGGCCCGCTCTTCGACGGGCTGTACGAGTTCTACCGGCGCTCGATGCTGCTGGGACGCGAGCCGGCATGATCCGGAATGTCGTCGGCATCCTGCTTGCCGCCCAGGCGCTACGCGGCCTGGGGTACGGCGTCGCGGCGGTCCAGCTCGGTGTGATCCTGCGAGCCGACGGGTTGTCGCCGGCCGAGGTCGGGCTGATGCTGGCGGCGATCCTGGTCGGCACGTTCGTCTCCAGCCTCGTCCTGGCGCGCTGGGGTGATCGTGTCGGCCGCCGCCGGGCGTACGCGGCTCTGTACGGCGCGCTGGCCTGTTGCGGGATCGTCATCGCGGTCGGGGCGCCCATATGGCTGCTGGCCGTGGTGGCCATGACGGGCGCACTGTCGGTCGAGGTGATCGAGTCCGGGCCGTTCACCACGCTGGAGCAGGTCATGCTGGCCAGCACGGGGCGCCCGCAACGCGAGGTCGTCCGCGGGTTCGGGCTCTACAACGCGATCGCGGCGGTCGCCGGGACGCTGGGTGCGCTCCTCGGCGCGCTTCCGGCGGACCGCCGGCTGCTCGGCGGTGTGCTGATCATGGCAGGGGCCGTCGGCGCGGTGCTGGCGGCGCGGCTGCCCGCGAGCGTCGAGGCGCCGGTGACGCTGCCCGGTCTGCCACGTCCGCGGTTGCTCGCTCGTTCCCGTGGGCCGGTGGCCCGGCTGGCCGCGCTGTTCGCGGTGGACAGCCTGGCCGGTGGGTTCGTGGTGCAGGCGTACCTCGGGTACTGGCTCAGCGTCAGCTACGGCGCCACCACGCAGACGATCGGGATCACCTTCGCCGCGCTCGGCGTGTTGCAGACCGCGTCCCTGCTGGCCGCGCCGTTGGTGGCGGGGCGCATCGGATTGCTGCGCACGATGGTGTTCACGCACCTGCCGGCCAACCTGCTGCTGGCCGCGGTCCCGTTCGCGCCTGTCCTGCCTGTCGCGATCGCACTGCTGCTGGCCCGGGCCTGCCTGTCGCAGATGGACGTGCCCACCCGGCAGGCGTACGTGATGGCGCTCGTCCCGGCGGAGGAGCGGACCGCGGCGGCGGGTGTCACCAACACCGCCCGCTACCTCACCCGGCCCGTCGGTCCGGCACTTGCCGGCCTGCTGTTCCCGCTCGGGTTGGCGTTGCCCTTCCTGATCGCCGGAGTCGCCAAGACCGGCTACGACCTGACCTTATGGCGGATCTTCCGATCCGTCCGTCTGCCCGCCGATCAGCCTTCTCCCTGATGAGGTCGCCATGACCACCGAAGCGACACACGACCTGATCCCGTTTCGGCAGGCCGTACGTGCCTGGTTCCTGATCTCGTTGCAGACGTTCGGCGGCCCGGCCGGGCAGATCGCCGTCATCCGCGTCGCCAGGCGCTCGCTCACCCATCCGGCGTTCGTCGCCGTCGCGGTGGCCGCCTTCGCCGCGCTGGCGCTGTTCGGCGTGCCCTTCCCCGTCGTCATCGTGGTCGCCGCGCTCATCGGCTGGACCGCTCACAAGCCGGCCCCTCAGATCTTCCAGAGCCGTGGGGGACATGGCGGCGACGGGGGACCGGCTCCGCTGATCTCCGACGACGCCCTGCACCACGCGCAGCCAAGCCGGCGCTCCGCGGGCAGGATCCTCGCCGTCGGGCTGGTGGCCTGGTGGCTGCCCGTGGCGGCGGTCGCGCTGCTCACCGGCACCGACAGCGTCTTCACCACCCAGGGCCTGTTCTTCTCCGGCACCGCGCTGATCACCTTCGGCGGTGCGTACGCGGTGCTGGCCTTCGTGGCGCAGCGGGCCGTGGAGACCTACGCCTGGCTGGCCCCGGGCGAGATGGTCCGCGGCCTGGCCATGGCCGAGACCACGCCGGGACCGCTGATCATGGTGGTGCAGTTCGTGGCGTTCCTCGGCGCGTACCGGGATCCCGGGGCGTTGTCGCCGTGGGGCGGCGCGCTGCTGGGGGCGCTGCTGACCACCTGGGTCACGTTCGTGCCGTGCTTCCTGTTCATCTTCCTCGGCGCCCCGTACGTGGAACGGCTGCGCCACAACGCCGCCATCAGCGCCGCGCTCACCGGCATCACCGCGGCGGTCGTCGGCGTCATCGCCAACCTGGCCCTCTACTTCGCCCAGCACACCCTGTTCGGCAGGACCTTCACCTGGGTCTGGGGGCCGTTCAACGTCCAACTGCCCGAGCTGGGGACGGTGAGCCCGATCGCCCTGGCGATCACAGCGGCCGCGCTGGTCATGACGTTCGCTCTCAAGTGGCCGATGCTGCGCATCCTGGCCATCTGCGCGGTGCTGGGCCTGGGCACGGTACTGCCGGCGTGAATCGCAGAGCCATGCCTTTCGGCCAGTCACACAACGTGGTCGAACGGGCGACACGCTGCATCACAATCCGCTGCAGCGGACACTTCATGCTTAACCTTGGAAAACGGGAGCGGGCGAAGGCCAACTCATAGACCACCGGCGTGGACGCGCCACGCGACCCGGGGCGACATTCTCGCGGTGGCACGCATTCGACCTTGAGCGTGCGGGTTGCGGCAACGAAGGGAAAGCCATGACGTACGCATCGCCGCACATCACCTCCTTGGCGACCGTGTCACCCGCATTCGAGAACGAGCTCGGCTCGGTCACCATGGTCGACGCCACCGTGCTGCCGATCCTCAACCGGCTCTCGCTCAAGCGCGTCGTCCTCGAACCCGGCGCGATCCGCGAGCCGCAGTGGAATGTCAACGCCAACCAGCTCGGCTACTGCCTTTCCGGCACGGTCCTGGTGTCGATCCTCGGCAACGCCGACGCCTTCTCCTCGTTCATCGTCAGCGCCGGTCAGATGTATCACGTCGAGTCCGGCGCCGTTTACCACATCGAGAACATCGGTGCCGAGCGCGCCGAGTTCCTCCTCGCACTGCGCAACGAGCGCCCGCAGCATTTCTCGCTGCACGACAGCTTCAACGCCATGACCGATGCGGTGCTCGGCAACACCTATGACCTGCCCTCATCGGCGTTCAACGCCTTCGAGCGGTCTCCGGCTCAGCAGATCGTCCGCCGTGCCGGTGCCGCCGACGTCCCGTCCACGGCCGGGCTGCCCAATGCTCACCTGTTCGACGCAGAAGGCCAGCACGCGCCGCTGTCCTACGCCTACGGTGACGCCCGCCTGGCCCGTAAGCAGTATTGGGCCGCCCTGGAGGACATCTCCATGTACTCCCTGCGCATCAGGGAGAGCGGGATGCGCGAACCGCACTGGCATCCGGTCACCGCCGAGATGGGATACGTCGAGAAAGGTCACGCGCGCATGCGCGTCCTGGACCCCGACAACACCCTCGACGAGTATCTGCTCGGCCCCGGCGACCTGTACTTCGTGCCGCGAGCCTTCCCGCACCATATCGAGGTCATCGGCGACGAGGACATCCACTTCCTCATCTTCTTCGATCAGCCCATGCCCGGCGACATCGGCTATCGGGCCACCGCGTCGGCGTTCTCCCGCGAAGTCCTCGCCGCGAGTTTCGGCATTCCCGAGCGTGAGCTTCCGCAATTCCCCTTCACACCGATAGACCCGCTCATCGTCGCCCGGGCCAACCCCAGCGATCCTGTGAGGCAATGACGGCCGGCGGCTCTCATCGCCAGTCTCGTTTCGGCGGCATGAAGAAAAGGGAACGGACCAGCTCCTTCCCTCCTATGATCGCCACGGCGAGCAGAATCGCGGCACACGTGAGCAGCAGCGTGAGGGTGAGCCATACGGTCGCACCGTAAATCGCACAGCCGACGGCCAGCCCGGCGAAGACGAAGAACTTGACCCGAATTCTGGCCAGGGAAATCGGAATCACCGTCTCGGGTGGGGTGCGGTCCTCGTCGGGCCCGGTGTGGTCGTGCATCGAAAGACCCCGTTCACAGGTCAGAACAGCAGGAGAACCGGCAGCGAACAGCCGAGAAGAGCGACGATCGCCGCGGCGGTGCCTGCGATCCAGGTCGTGTGCGGGGCGTTGACGAGCGGACCCATCAGCGACCGATCGCGGCAGAAACGGACGAGCAGGAACAGCACCACCGGCACGCCGAGGGAGATGACCACCTGGCTGAGAACCAGCAGGTCGGTCAGCGGCGCGCCGGAGAACAGCGCGAGGACGGCCGGCGTCATGGTCACGATCCGGCGCACGTGCACGGGCACCCGCCGGCCCAGGAAGCCCTGCATCACGATGTCGCCTGCGAGCGTTCCGATCCCGGAGGAGGAGATCCCGGACGACAGGAGCGCGATGGCGAAGGCGAGGGCGGCGGCTCCGCCTATCCGGGCGCCCAGTTCCGCATGGGCGGCCGGCAGGTCGCCGGCCCACGCACCGCCGGTCTCGGCGCCGAGCCCGGCGCCGAGGGCGATCATCGACACGTTGATGATCGTGGCGACGCCCAGGGCCAGTGAGCAGTCCAGGCGCAGGATCCGGCGGACGAGGTCCGGCTGCGAGCGGGCGGCAGCGGTCGTCATGCCGCGTCCCTGCACCAGCGCCGAGTGCAGGTAGACCGCGTGGGGCATGACCGTGGCGCCGACGATGCCCATGGCCAGGAGCAGCGCTCCCTCACCTCCTAGGCTCGGGATCAGCCCGGTGGCGAGTCCGCTCGCGGACTGGTTTCCCGTGACGATGATGTCGTACCCGATGCCTGCGCCGACGAACAGGAGAGCCGCGGCGCTCATGAGTTCGAACGGGCGGGTGCGGTCCTTGCGACGCAGTTCGAGCAGCGCGAGCGACACCGCCGCCGTCGCCACCGCCGACACCCCCACCGGCATGCCGAACAGGAGTTGCATCCCGATCGCCGCGCCTACGAACTCCGCGAGGTCGGTCGCGAGCACGACGACCTCGACCTGCAACCACAGCATGAGGCTGCCCGTCCGGGTGAACCGCTGCCGGCACAACTGCGGCAGGTTCTTCCCGGTCGCCATGCCGAGTTTCGCCGCCTGGAACTGCACGAGGATCGCGACGAGGCTGGCCGCCACGACGACCCATACCAGGGTGTAGCCCAGCGTCGCGCCCGCGGCGAGGTTGGTGGCCACATTCCCGGGGTCGACGTACGCGATCGCCGCGACGAAGGCCGGCCCCAGCATTTCCGGCCTCGTAGCGGTGGTGGCGGTGCGGAGTCTGCCGGACCACCTACGCGAATTCGTCGGCTGGAGGCGAGCAATCACCGAGCTTCCCTAATGATGATGAATTCGGCATTTTTCCGTGTCGCCAGAATCGGCATGCCGAGTCAGGGATACCCGCACAAAGAGGGTCGTGAAACACGATCATTTCACGAAAGGGATCGGATCGATATCGTGGGATTGCTAAATTGCCATCAATCCATTCGAAGAGCTCTATCTTCAGGTTTCCCTGCAAATCGAGGCGATCTGGGTATGTGGCACGGGGGCCTCAACCGGAACACCCGCCGGCCCCGTACTCGGCGGTGCCAGGCGCCCTCCTCTAACGCCGGTACGCGCTGACGCCGACCGGCACCCGGCCGTCCACGGCGCGGATGGCCGGCTCGGCACCCTCGGGCCCGGACCCGCCGTACAGCTCGATCAGCTGCAGCTCGCCGGCCATCTTCCCGGCCACCTCGCCGGCGACGGTCTCGTCGGGCACCGCCACAAAGGTCGTCCTGCCGCCGTCATCCTTCTCGTGCACCACCACGTCGACCGCCGGATCGGCGCCTTCGTGCACGATGATGAACGCCTCGGACAGCGTCTCCCCGGCCTCGAAACGGGTCTTGTACGAGGCCACGCCGGTCAGCGACTCGAACCCGTAGTAGATGGCCCCCACGGGGACCTTCCCACCGGCCGCCCGGCCGGCCGCGGCGTGCCAGACCGCGCCGAACCCGCCGCAGAGCTCGACCTGGGTCGCCCCTTCGCCGACCAGCCGGGACACGAGCTCGGTCAGCTGCCCTGGCTCGCCGACGGCCCGCACCCGCGTGCGCCCGCCCTCGTTCTGGATGGTCATGAGGTCGGTCCGCGGGTCGGCGCCGGTCTCCTCATAAATGATCACTCTGTCTTCGCTCATGTCTACGAGTCTGCTACCTCAACCAAACTTGAGGTCAACTCGGCGGACCCACCCTGAACCGTTCGGTGGTTCCGCTGCCCCAGGTCGCCACCCGTGTCATCGACCCCCTCGTCCCGCTCAGGCGACGCGGTGGTCGTCGAGGGCATCGGGATTCCAGTCGATCCCGATGCCGGGCATGTCGGGCGGTGTCACATGGCCCTCCTCGATCACCAGAGAGCTGCGGGTGATCGCCTGCAACTGCGGGATGTGCTCGACGTACATCCCGTTCGGCACGGCGGCGGCCAGGCTGACGTGCAGTTCCATGAGGAAGTGCGGGCTCACCGCGACGTTGAACGCCTCGGCGGCGTGGGCGACCTTCAGCCAGGGGGTGATCCCGCCGATGCGGGCCACGTCGACCTGCACGATGCCGACCGCGCCCGCGGCCAGGTAGTCGCCGAACCGCTGGACGGAGTAGAGGGATTCGCCGACCGCCACCGGCACCGAGGTGGAGGCGGCCAGCCTGCGGTGTCCGTGCAGGTCGTCGGCCGGCAGCGGCTCCTCGAACCAGGCGATGCCGAGCGGCTCGTAGGTCCGGGCGCGTCGGATCGCCTCCGCGGAGGTGAACGCCTGATTGGCGTCGACCATGACCTCGAAGCCCGGTCCCACCGCCTCGCGGACGGCCGCGAGCCGCTCGGCGTCCTCGGCGAGCGACGGCCTGCCCACCTTGATCTTCACCCCGCACAGCCCGGCCGCGGCCGCTCGCTTCGCGCCGTCCACCAGTTCCTCGACGGGCAGGTGCAGCCAGCCGCCCTCGGTGTCGTAGACGGGCAGCCGCTCGTGCGCGCCGCCTGCCATCTGCCACAGCGACTCACCGGTACGCCGGCCGCGCAGGTCCCAGAGCGCGGTGTCGACGGCGGCGAACGCCAGCGAGGTGATGGCCCCGACGGTGGTCGCGCGGGTCTGGTCGAGCATGTGCCGCCACAGCGCCTCCACCGGCCGGGCGTCCCGGCCCAGAAGCGCCGGGACCAGGTGGTCGGCGATGAGCGACATGACGGCCCGCCCGCCGGTCCCGATCGTGTACGAGTACCCGGTGCCGGACAGCCCGTCGGAGGTGTGCACGGTGACCAGCACCGTCTCCTGCTTGACGAAGGACTGCATCGCGTCGACGCGGACGGCCGCCGGTTGCAGGTCGACCAACTGGACGTCGATTCGTTCGATTCGGGTCATGTCATATGCCTTCTTCACTTGAGCGCACCCAGGGTGATGCCGCTCGTGACGTAGCGCTGGAAGATCAGGAAGAGGATGACGATCGGGAACGTCGCGATGACGAGGCCGGCGAAGAAGGCCCCCTGGTCGCTGACGAACTGGCCCTGGAAGGAGAGCAGGCCGACCGACAGCGTGCGGTTCTGCGGGCGGGTCAGCAGGACGACGCCGAACTGGACCTCGCTCCACACGAAGATGAGCCCGAGCAGCGTGACCGAGACGAAACCGCCCTTGCTGATCGGCAGGACCACGCGGAGCAGCGCGGCCAGCTCCCCGTAGCCGTCGATCTTGGCCGCTTCGAGCAGTTCCCGCGGTACGGCGGCGAACACCGACCGCATGATGAGGGCGATGGTGGGCGTCATGAACGCCGCGTAGACCAGCGAGATGCCCGGCACGCTGTTGAGCATCTGATACCTGCCCAGCAGCTCGAACGTCGGGATCAGCGCGACGACCAGCGGGACGCTCAGGGCGAGGACCATGACGCGGCTGACCGCGTTCGACAGGCCCCTGGTCGCGCGGGCCAGGCCGTAGCCGGCCAGGCTGCCGCAGGTCACGCCGATGGCCAGGCTGCAGAGTGCCACCAGCACGCTGTTGATGATGTACGTCGACAGCGGCGCGCCACCGACCACGCCCCGCCAGGCGTCGGCGTAGTTCGACAGCACCCACTCGCCGCCCAGCCCCAGCGGGTGGGCGTAGATGTCGCTGGTCGGGTGCAGCGACAGCAGCAGCATCGACACGAACGGCACGACCGTGATCGCCGTCCAGACCAGCAGGAGCGTGTAGCCGACGTACCAGAGCGGGCCGTGCCGCCAGGCAGATCGTCGCCGTACGGCCGGCCGTGCCCCGCTCGGGGTCCGCGGCGCCGTCATCGCGCGTCCAGGGTCTGCTGGCGGAAGGTCCGCATGACCATGATCCCGATGACGGCGACGATCAGGGTCGTGATGACCGCGGTGGCCGAGCCGTAGCCGTAGTCCTGGTCGACGAAGGACTGCTTGTAGACCAGCACCGGGAGGATGCTCGTGGAGTTGCCAGGGCCGCCCCGGGTCATCGCGTAGATGACGCCGAACGCGTTGAACGAGAACACCGAGGTCAACGTCGTGATCGTGCCCAGCATCGGCACGATGTTCGGCAAGGTGATCCGGAACAGCCGTCCGGCCGCTCCGACGCCGTCGATCGTGGCCGCCTCGTGCACCTCCTGGGGGATGGCCTCCATCGCGCCCAGCAGGATCAGCATCGCGTACCCGGTCTGCGTCCACACCGCGACGAAGATCGCCGCGTACAGCGCCGTCGAGGACGACGCCAGCCAGGCGTGCCCGTCTCCGAGCCCGATCAGGCCGAGCAGGGAGTTCACCACACCGGTCGTGGGCTGGAACGCGTTCGACCAGAAGATGCCCGCGATGCTGACCGGGATGATCACCGGCAGGAACCAGACGACCTTGAAGATCCGGGCGCCGGGGACCTTCCGGCTGATCGCGTTGGCCAGCAGACAGCCCAAGGTCACCGTGAACACCACGGTCCCGATGAAGAACTGCAGGCTGGTCCCGATGGACTGCCAGACCAGCGAATCGTGCAGAAGCCGCCGGTAGTTGTCCAGGCCGTGGTAGACGACCGCGCCGACGCCGTCCCAGGAACCGAGGCTGATGCGCACGGATCCGGCGATCGGGTAGGCGACGAGCGCGAGCAGCAGCACCAGGGCCGGGGCCATCGCCGCGATCGGGAAGATCCGCGCCCTCCGGCGGGGCGGCCGCGCCGTGGCGGCCGTCGCCAGAACGACTTTGTCGGCCGTCATCAGTCCGACGCCCCCGACACCTTGCCGGACTGCAGGTCCTCCAGCGCCGACTGGAACTGCTGCGCCGCCTGCTGCGGGGTCAGCTTGTCCGCCACGAGCTTCTGCAGCACCGGCACCGAGAACGCCTGCCCGAGGGTGGAGGGCACGGTCGAGTCCCAGATGTTGACCAATCCGACGGACTGCGACAGCTCGAACTGCTGCTGCACCAGGTCACCGAGGTTCGACAGGCTCGATGCGGGGATCGAGGTGAACACCGGGAGCGACCCGGTGGCGGCGATGACGCTGACCTGGTACTTGTCGGTCATGAAGAACTGGAGGAACTTCTTGGCCAGCTCCGGGTTCGCCGCCTTGGCCGGGACCACCAGGGTGTCACCGTTGAAGGCGTTGAACGGCGTCTTCCGGCCCGGGGTGAGCGGGGGCAGCAGGAACCAGCCCATCTCGAACGACGGCTTGGCCTCCTTCAGGCTCGCGTAGGTGTAGTTGCCGCCCTGCAGCATCGCGAGTTTCCCGCTGGTGAACAGCCCCTGGGCCTGGTCGGTGTCCATGCCGAGCATCCCGTTCTGGTAGATGCCCTTCTTCTGCCAGTCCTGGATCGTCTGGAGCACCTTCACGAAGCCGGGGTCGGTGTACTTGACGTTCGTGGGGGATCCGGGCTTGAAGTTGGTGAGCATGGCGGCGTAGTCGTCGGCCGACACCGCGGTGGGCAGCAGCGCGTCCAGCGTGTGCCCCAGGTCGTACGGGCTCGAACCGCCCACGCCGAATCCCTCGTAACCGGCGGCCTTGACCTTGCCCACCATGGACTCGAAGTCGGCGACGGAGGCGATCTGGTGGTCGGCCGGCTCGGGGATGCCGGCCTTCGCGAAGGCCGCCTTGTTGTAGTAGACGGGGTTGATGAGCAGTTGCTCGTAGAGGACGCCGTAGTGGCGCCCGTCGGTCGTGTAGTAGTCGACCTGGCTCTTGGAGTACTTGTCCGCCAGGCCCGCGGCCTTCCAGACGTCGTCCAGCGGGGTCAGCTGCTTGTTCTTCAGCAGCGCGGACCAGACACCCGTGCTGCGCTGCAGGTAGCCGATGTCCGGCGTGCCGGTCGAGCTGAGCAGGGCCACGTTGGGGCCGCGGGAGCTGCCGGAGTCGACGCCCTCGAAGGTGACCACCGTGCCCGGGTTGGCCTTCTCGAAGTCCTTGCCGACCTGCTGCATGGCGCTCGCCAGCGGTCCGGTGGGGATCTGGATCCGGAGCGACTTGCCGTCGCCGCCGCCCGGTCCGGTGCCGGTGCCGCACGCGACGCCGACGGCCGCGAGCAGGACGCCCGCGAGGACCGGCCTGACTGCCCTGAGAGTTCTAGAGAGTGGCACGGGACCCGTCCTTCCAGGGGGCTGACAGCTCTATGGCGATGACATCGATGAGCGCGCCGGTCGGTGGTGGCACGGTGATGAACAGCTCGCCGAGCGGCTCGTCGTCCGCGCCGTTCGCCTTGTGCACTTCCTCGTTGACGCTGTACGGCAGCTGTTGCTCGGTGCCGAGCAGGCGGACGCCGACGACCGAGCCGATGGGAACGTTCCGGACGATGAGCACCTCCTGCGGCTGCAGCAGCAGGTGGAGGTAGACGTTGTTGCCGCGCTGCGTGGCCGGGCCGTGGAAGTCGAGGCGTTCCGGCGCGGGCGCGGCCCCGACGATGCTCTCGCCGTGGCCGGCGAGCCAGCTGCCGAGCTGCTTGAGCGTGGCGACCTCGGTCGGCACCAGCGACCCGTCACCCCGCGGACCGATGTTGAGCAGGAGGTTTCCGCCCCGGGAGACGACCTCGCTCAGGTAGGAGGCGAGCAGTCGCGGGCTCTTGTAGTCGAGGTCGTCGGGCCGGTACGCCCAGCTCTCGCTCATGGTGAGACACAGCTCCCACGGTCCGCCCGGAGGCCGGCGCGGCATGCCCTGTTCGGGGGTCGCGTAGTCGCCCTGACCCGGCAGCCGGTCATTGATGATCACGTCCGGCTGCAGGGATTTGATCAGCTCGCGCAGCTCGGCGGCGTGCCACTCCTCCGCGGTGCGTTCCCACTCCCCGTCGAACCACAGCAGGTCGATGGTCCCGTACTCGGTGAGCAGTTCGGTGAGCTGCCCCTTGACGTAGTCGAGATAGCGGGCCCACTGCTCGGGCGCGGGCCGCCGGTAGCGTTCGTGCGGGTAGGGACGATCGGCGTCGGTGAACGCCGGGTAGTCGGGATGGTTCCAGTCGAGCAGCGAGTAGTAGACGCCGACGCGCAGGCCCTCGGCGCGCAGCGCTTCGAAGAACTCCCGGGTGATGTCACGTCCGTACGGCGACGCCGCGACGGAGAACTCCGACTGCCTCGTGTGGTACATCGAGTACCCGGCGTGATGGCGGACGGTGAAGACCACGTAGCGGGCACCCGCGTCGCGGGCGAGCCGCGCCACGGCTCGCGGGTCCCAGCGCCGCGGGTCGAACGTGGCCGCGCTCGACTGGTACTGCGTGATCGTGATGTCGGCTTCGGGTTCTGTCCGGCCCGGAAGGATCGAATGGCCAACCAGGGGCCAGCCGATCTCCACGCCTTGCTGACTCGCATGGTCCCAGTGCACGAACAGGCCGAAACCCGCGTCACCGAACCAGCCGGGAATGGTCACGAGCTCATCCTTCTGCGTTGGGCGAGCTTGCCCAGATCGGATACGATACGATTTGCACGAGGATGCAGGGCGTTTCGGGCATGTGTCAACCACGAGCGGCGAAGATGTCCGCGGTGGTCTCAGATGGAGGGACGATGGGTGACTCCGCGCCGGTGGCAGGCGCATCCAGCGGCTCGGGCTCCGACGAGCCGGCCAAGGTCAGCGTGCGCGAATCGGTCTTCCAGGCGCTCAAGGCCCGGCTCATGGATCACGACCTGGAGCCCGGGACGAAGCTGTCGATCGACGGGCTCTCCCGCGAACTCGACGTGTCGCAGACGCCGGTCCGCGAAGCGCTCGCGCGCTGCGAGTCGGAGGGGCTCGTCGTCCGCCGGCCGAACGCCGGCTATCTGGTGGCTCCGCTGCTCGACCGGGCCGCCCTCGACGACCTGTACGACGTTCGCCTGCTCCTCGAACCGTCCGCTGCCGCGCGTGCCGCACGGCATGCCACGGCCGTCGAGGTGGCCGCCATGCGGGAGGCGCTGGAGCAGATGATGTCACCGCTGCTCGGCGACACCTACGAGGCCTACCGTGGCTTCGCGGAACTGGACGCCCTGTTTCACAACGCGATCGCCGAGGCCAGCCGCAGCCCGCTCATCGCCGACACGCTGCGCAGGTTCCGCGCGCACACCCATGGTTACCGCCTCTACTTCCGCCACGGGATCGCCACCCACGCCGCCGATGAGCACCGCGCGGTGCTCGACGCCATCTGCCGCAAGGATCCCGAGGCGGCGGCGAGCGCCATGACGGCGCACCTCGAGGCGTCGCGGTCACGCCTGACGAGCGCCTACGAAGCCTGACCCTGCCAGGTCCGCGGAGAGTGCGGCGTCGCGGGCCAGGGGCACCGCAAAATGCCTGATCAGAGGCTGCTATCCTCGCCCGCATGCCCGAACTGATCACACCCACACGTCGACTCCAGTCCTCATGGCTCGCGGCGCGTGACGAGTGGCCTCCAGGCGCCCATCAGGACGGGACCGGCTTGCGCCTCGCACCTGAGGCCGAGTTGGACAGCCCCGAGGTCTTCTCGGCGTGGGTCAAGGAACTGCGGCAGCAGTCGGACAGGTCGGTCGCCTTGGGAGACGGGAGCGTCCACGCCACCTACTGGTGGATCGTCGAGGACGACGACTATCTGGGAGCCATCGATCTGCGGCACTACCTGAACGCCGTCCTCCTCGATATCGGCGGGCACATCGGCTACAGCATCCGGCCCTCTGCCCGAAGGCGTGGCCTGGCCACGTGGGCCCTCGGGGCGGTTCTGCCCGAGGCGCGTGCGTTCGGTATGGATCAGGTCCTGGTCACCTGCGACGACGACAATGTCGGATCGGCGCGCAGCATCGAGCGCAACGGTGGCGTCCTGGAGGATGTCCGCACCACGGAGGTGGGCGTCAAGCGCCGCTACTGGATCACTCTGTAGGCAGTGGTTCGGGGCCGACGTGCTGGCGGGCATGGGTGAGGTGTGGACGCCCGAGCTTCGCAGATCGGTGATGGCCCGGCTGCGGGCCGGGTCCGGGCCGAGGACGCGCACCGTTCACGAGTACGTCCTGGGTATCCACAAGACGCCCGGGACGTATCGGTCGGGACGGCGGACGGAGTTGCGCAACGACCGGGCCGCCGCCGAGTTGCTCGTGATCTTGTCCGGTGCCCGATTCCTCGCCTCAGGCGTCCCGCTGGGCGAAGGCGAGCGCGGCGCCGGCCAGCCCGACCGCCAGCCACGCCCCCAGCACCAGCCCGCCCTCCACCGGCGTCAGCCCTGGCCCTTGCAGGTACATCCGCGCCCCCGCCGTGCTCGGCAGGTAGCCGGCAAGGGTGGTGACGCGGCCCAGGACCGGCGGCAGGATCAGGACCAGCACGAGCGCGGCGCCGAGCGCGGCGACGACCTCCCTGGTCAAGGTCGCCGCCACCGCCCCGAGCAGGCCGATCAGCACCAGATAGGCGGCGGCGGGCAGCAGGCCGGCGACGTCCACCTCGGCGCCGTCGGCGAGGCGGGCGGCGAGCGCGGCGCCGGTGACCGTGAGCAGGGCGGTGCAGGACGCGACCACCAGGTACGCGATGAGCTTGCCCACCATGAGCGGCATCCGCCCCGGGACGGCGGTGAGGGTCGTACGGATCTGGCTCCCGGCGTACTCGGACGCGACCGACAGGACACCGAGCACGAGCAGGCCGGCCTGGGCGTAATCGACGCTCCTGAACGCCGACGCCATCGCGGACGGCGGCCCGGCGGCGATGACGGCGGCGAGCCCGGCCGGGACGAGGACGGTCGCGCAGACCGCGGCGAGCGCGGCCGGGAGGGTGACGAGCTTGATCACTTCGGCGGCGACAGTGTTGCGCAGGCCCATGGGTCACGCGTCCCTTCGGACGAACACGCCCGCGGCCACGGCGAGCAGCACGGCCGCCCACGCCGCCATGACCAGGCCGCCGGTCGCCGGCTCGAATCTGACCTCGGCCGGGTAGCTCCTGACGAACATCTGCGCGCCGGCCACGTCCGGAAGGTACTTCGCCAGCGAGGTGACCTTGCTCAGCAGGAAGGAGACCGACACGACCGAGGTGTTGACGATGAACACGACCATCGGCACGACGCCGGCGCGGGTCATGACCGTGACGGCGAAGGCGATCAGCGCGGTGAGAACCCAGTAGACGACGGCCCCGAGCGGCCGCCAGCCGAGCGCCGCCAGCACCGCGCCGGGCGAGCCGGCATGCCCGCCGAGCAGGGCCGGCGAGATCAGGATGCCGGCGCCGATCGTGACGATCGCGAGGGCTCCGCTGACGAGGGCGAGCACGATCGCCTTCGCCGCCAGCAGGACGCCGCGGTCAGGGGTGGCGGTGAGGGTGACCGCGATCTGCCTGCCGCCGCCCGCGTCCTTGGTGGTGGAGGTGTACTCGCTGCTGATGATGACGACCCCGAGCACGATCACGCTGATGACGCCGAAGGCCGCCATCTCCAGGACGAGGTCGAGCGTGCGGCCGTCCTCCGGCATCCCGCCGTCCAGCCTGCCGCGCCTGCTCGCCATGGCCATGGCGGTGAACATGAGCGTCAGCCCGGTGCCGGCCACGGTCGCGACCAGCGCGGCGGGCAGCAGGACGAGCTTCCTGAGCTCGGCGGCGATGGCGTTCAGCACGGTCACGACCTGCTCTCGGCGTCGCCGGAGCGGTGCGCCGGATCGGTCAGGGCGAAGAACGCCTCCTCCAGCGAGGCGTGCCCGGCGATGACCTCGGCGAGCGGCCCGGAGGCGACGGTCCGCCCCGCGCTGATCACGATGAGGTCGTCGGCGACCTCGGCCATCTCGCTCATCAGGTGGCTGGAGATCAGCACCGTGCCGCCGCCCTTGGCGTACTCCTTCAGCAGCCGCCGCATCCAGCGGATCCCGTCGGGGTCGAGGCCGTTGACCGGCTCGTCGAGCACCAGCGCCGTGGGTTCGCCGAGCAGCGCCGCCGCCAGCCCGAGCCGCTGCCCCATGCCCAGCGAGAACGTGCCGACCCGCTTGCCCGCGACGTGCTCGAGCCCGACCTCCGCCAGCGCCCGCGCCACCCGGTGCTTGGGGATGCCGTTGCTGCGCGCCACCCAGGACAGGTGGGCGCGCGCGGTGCGGGAGCGGTGCGCGCCGCTGCCCTCCAGCAGCGAGCCGACCGTGCGCAGCGGGTCGCGCAGCTTGCGGTACGGCAGGCCGCCGATCATTGCGGTGCCCGCGTCGGCGCGGTCGAGGCCGAGCAGGATGCGCAGCGTGGAGGACTTCCCCGCCCCGTTCGGGCCGAGGAACCCGGTCACCCGCCCGGGCGCGACGGCGAAGGAGACGTCGCTGATGGCGACTTGGGCGCCATGACGTTTGGTGAGGCCGACAACTTCGATCATGGACTGCAGCGTTCCAGCCGGGGCCGGACGGCCGCATCGGCCAAAGGTTGACAGCTACCGCAGGCCGTCCACGAAGCCGGACTCGTAGGCCAGGATGACGAGCTGGGTGCGGTCGCGCACGCCGAGCTTGAGGAAGAGCCTGCTCAGGTACGTCTTGACGGTGGCCCGGCTGAGGAACAGGGCGGCGGCGATCTCCTCGTTGGACATCCCCTGGACGACCGCGGCCACGACGTCGCGCTCGCGCTCGGTCAGCCCGGCCAGGCGGGCCGCGTCCGGGCGGGGGCGGGCGTAGCCGGCGATCAGCCGCCTGGTCACCTCGGGGGCGAGCATCGCGTTGCCGTGATGAACGGTGTGGACCGCCCTGAGGATCTCGTCGGTGCCGGCGTTCTTCAGCAGGAAGCCGCCGGCGCCGGCGCGCAGGGCCTCGAAGACGTACTCGTCCAGGTCGAACGTCGTCAGGATGACGACCTTGACCTCCGGGCGGGCCGCGCAGATGGCTCGCGTCGCCTCCAGACCGTCCATGACCGGCATCCGGATGTCCATCAGCACCACATGGGGGCGCAGCCGTGCGGCGGCCGCGACCGCCTCCCGGCCGTCACGCGCCTCGCCCGCCGCCGTCAGCGCGGGGTCGGAGTCGACGAGCTCCACGAGCGAAGCCCGCAGCAGATCCTGGTCCTCGGCGACCAGCACCCTGATCGGCTCAGCCACGCGCCACCTCCGGCATCGGGATCACGGCGCGCAGCTCGAACCCGGCCCCCTGCCGGCGTCCCGCCGTGAAGTCGCCGCCGAGCAGCTCGACCCGCTCCCGCAGCCCGACCAGCCCGAACCCGGGCTCACCCCGCCCGGCGAACGCGCCGCCGCCGTCGTCGACGACCGCGACGCGTAACTCGCCGTCCACGCCGCTCACCGTGACCGTGCAGCGCGCGCCCGGGGCATGGCGGGCGACGTTCGTCAGCCCCTCCTGGACGATCCGGTACGCCGCCAGCCCGGCTCCCGCCGGAACCCCCTCGGCATCCGTCACCGTCAACGTCACCGGAACGCCGCCCTCCCGCATCCGGTCCGCCAGCGCGGCCAGATCGCCGATCCCCGGCGGCGGACGGCGTTCGGCGGGCTCGTCGCTCTCACGGACGGCGCCGAGGGTCGTCCGCAGTTCGTCCATCGCCTGCCTGCTCACCTGCTCGATCTGGCCGAGCCTGACGCGCATGCGCCCCATGTCGTCCGCGCGGGCCGCGACCCCGGCGGTGACGGAGATCGTGCCGAGCGAGTGGGAGACGACGTCGTGAACCTCCCGCACCACGCGCAGCCGCTCCGCCGTCACGGCCCCACGCCGCTCGGCCAGCATCGCGTGCTCGGCCTCCAGCGCCGCGCGGCGCGTCGTGGCGCCCAGCACCCAGGCCGAGGCCAGCGCGAACAGGCTCAGCATCGTGTAACGCACGGCGCTCCCCGCGTCGGCGGTCCCCAGGAACGCCACCGCCGCGATGGTCACCCCCGTCGCCGCCACCACGGTGTTGAGGGACCTGGCGGTGCCGTACCTGAGGGCGACGCGGTAGAGCACCCACGCCGAGGCGACGAACGGGTCCAGCGTCATCCCGAACGCGGCACCCGCCAGGGTGACGGCGCCGACGACGCCCAGCGCGACGAACGGCCGCCGCCCGCGCAGCAGCATGCCGACGACCAGCAGCGCGATCAGCCCGGCGTGGACCCAGGCGGCGCGGCCACCATTGTCGATCGGCAGCCAGAACGCCAGGACGCACAGCGCGACAGCCGCCAGGTCCCAGCCGGTGGAGCCGGACCGGTCGGGATCGAACCAGTGCTGAGCCATACCGCAGACCCTAACGAGCCCGCGGCTCCGCACGTCCGGTCCTTCCGGTGGCTGTCGGCCGGCCTCCCCGTGGTCAGCACGCCGCTGAGCCTGTTGGTGACTCCGTTCTATGGCCGTGTGGCGCGGACGTAGGAGAGGAGGTACGGCAGGCGGCCCTCTGATTCCACCTGGAAACCGGCGTCGGGGATCATGGTGCCGAGAAGGTCACGAGGGTCGTGCCGCATGGCGGGGCCGCTGAGGGCGCCGATGAGGTGTCTGGCCAGGGGGTTGGCAGGTGGGCGGAATTCGGCGATGAGCAGGCGGCCGCCGGGCCGCAGCACGCGGAACATCTGGCGCAGCGCCTCGGGCCGGGCACCGGCGGGGATGTGGTGGACGGCGAAGCTGGAGACCACCAGGTCGAACGAGCCGTCGGGGAACGGCAGGTCCTGGCCCTCGCCTTCCACATAGGTGCAGTTGGCCGAAGCGTGCCGGGTGGCGTAGTCGATCATCGCGGGGGAGGGGTCCACGCCGGTGACGTGGCCGCTGGGCGTGACGACCGGGGCGAGGATCCGGCTGAGATATCCGGTGCCGCAGCCGACGTCCAGGACGCGATCGCCTGCTCGTGGTCTGGCCGCTGTCGCCACGCGGGTGAAGGCGGCGCGGCGGCCGCCCAGGAATCCGATCGAGACGAGGGCCTCGTAGGCGCGCGGGTGGTCGATGGTGCCGCCGGCGTCGGCGTGCTCTTCGTGGGTGTGCAGGAGCTTTCCCAGACCCATGGCATTGCCTCCCAATGATGAACAAGGTGTTCAGTTATGAATGATGCGTTCATAATGGTGAGGGGGCAACGAGCAGGTCGGCCGTGTTGTGCGGTACCGAACAGAGGGTGGGGAAGTGTCCGGAGACAGGCGGGTTCGGCGTACCCGGCGGATCGTCCAGGAGGCGCTGGTGGCGCTGATCCTGGAGAAGGGGTATGACGCGGTGACCGTCACCGACATCATCGAGCGCGCGGACGTGGGCCGGTCCACGTTCTACTCGCACTTCACGGACAAGCAGGACGTGCTGTTCAGCAACCTCGACGAGCTCGCGTTCCTGCATCCCGTGCCGGCAGCCCGGTCGGGGGAGCTCTTCGCGTTCAGCCTGCCGATGTTCGAGCACGTGCGGGAGCAGCGGCGGCTCGTGCGTGCGCTCCTGGGGCGGCGGGGCGGCGGCCAGGTGTACGCGCGCGGCGAGCAACTGCTCTCGGCCGCGGTCAGGAACGAGCTCGTGGCCGCGGGCGCGCGGGTGTCGGCCTCGCTGGACCTGCTGGTGGTGTGCGTGGTCGGCGCGTTCATGGGGCTGATGCGGGCGTGGGTGGACGGCGAGAGCACCGCTACGCCCGCCGAACTGGACGCGGCCTTCCGCGCGGCGATCGAGCCGGGCGTGCGGGCGGCGCTGGGTCAGGAGTAGCTGAGGGTGAGGGGCACCACCAGGAAGGCCAGAGCCGCGGTCCAGAACGCGCCCGCACCCGGGGCGCCCGCCAATGAGCCGAACATCGCCGCCAGGCCTGGGACGACGGGTTGGGCGACACCCCAGGACGATCCCTGGAAGGCGAACCAGCGCGGCCGTTCGGGCTCGGGTGCGGCGTCGGCGACGAGGGTCTGCCAGCGTCCGAGCAGCAGTCCGTTGGCGGCCGTGGACGCGAGGTAGGCCGCCGCGGTCAGCCCCGGCCGTTCGGTGAGCGCCATGGTCAGGGCGAGCAGGCCGAGCAGCACGGCGCCGCCACCGAGCACGATCCCGTGACCCAGGCGTGCCAGCCGTCGCCCGCCTGCCCACAGCGCGAGCGGGCTGAGCACCGCCGCGCCGGCGAGGGTGAGCCCGGGTGCCCAGGCAGGGGCGCCGCGTTCGAGCAGGGCCAAGGGGATGAACATCATCACGGCCAGACAGCCCACCGCGAAGGCGGTGCTGGCGAGGGTCAGCCGGAGCAAGGGGGCGGGAGGCCGCCAGCGTCGTTTCGGCGCGACGGCCCGTTCCTCGCCGCGTGGGAGGAAGCGCACGGCGACTCCGGCGGCTACCAGGCACGTGACCGCATCCGTGATCACCAGCCACCGCACGCCCAGAGGCAGCAGGACGGCGGCGAGCAGGCCGGCCATCGCCCCTGCCGCCGACAGGCAGACTCCGAGCAGGGCGTACACCTGCTGCCGCCGTGCTCCGGTGGCGACGCGGGCGATGAGCTCCTGGGTGGCGGGCTCGTACAGCTCGAACGCCAGACCCACGAGGACGACCGCTCCCAGCATGTGCGGCGGGGTCCGGGCGGCGGCGAGGGCCAGCAAGGACAGGCCGGTCAGGCCGAGGCCCAGGCCGAGGACCGTCCGTGGCGGCATGCGGTCCAGGAGGAAGGCCCCCATCCAGCGTGAGATCAAGGCGGCGATCCCGAAGCTGGCCAGCGCGGCGGGTGCGAGCTCGGGGCCGGTGAGCACCGCGAGAAAGGCCAGGGCATAGGAGCCGAGCTGGTTGAGCACCCGTATCCAGAGCAGCGTCTTCGCTGCTGCCGGGAACGGCTCTCGCTGCTTCTTGCCCATGAACACCGACGCAGGCTACCCGGCCGCTCCGACAAAAGGCTTCCTGACGCCGGCCTTGACGGCGCGATGTGGCGTTGGATCATCGCTCCGATACGTTTGGCATATGGTGACGGCCCCTCCGAAAACTCCTCAAGCCGCGCATACTGCGCCTACCCGACTGGCGTGGCTGGACGCGTTGCGTGGCGTCGGGGCGCTCGCGGTCGTGGGGGAGCACCTGACGACCTGGGCCATGCCCTGGTTGCGCCCCACCTCGTTCAACCTGGGCGTGTACGGCGTCTTGGTCTTTTTCCTGGTCAGCGGGTACATCATCCCGGCATCGCTGGAGCGGCAGGGCGGCGTGCGCGCCTTCTGGATCGGTCGCCTCTTCCGCCTCTATCCGCTCTACCTCGCGGTCATCGCCGTGGTGCTGGCCCTGTCGTGGTGGATCCCCGTACGCGACGAGGTGCCCAGGGAGGCCGCGTCGGTGGCCGCGCACGCGACGATGCTGATGGACGCGATCGGCGTGGCCGGCGTGCTGAACACCATGTGGACGTTGTCGTACGAGATGGTCTTCTACCTGCTGGTAGCCGCGCTGTTCGTGACCGGCGTGCGTGACCGCCACGCTCTGCTCCCGGTCCTGTTCGGGCTGATCTGCGCCGTCACCGGCCTGACTCTGTCCGGTGCGTCGCTGTCGGGCGGGTGGCTGGCCTGGCTGTCGTTCGCCGTGTTCGTCATCGGTCTGGCGGGTGTGATCTCCGGACGCGCGATCACCGCTGGATCCTGTGCGCTGGGCGTCATGGCGCTGGCTCTGGTCCTGGTGAGCAGCCGCGTCCCGTGGTTCGCCGCCGCGATCCTCGCGGTCATGTTCGCCGGTACGGCGATTCACCGGTGGGAGCGCGGCGACGGCCGGCTGTGGCCGGTGGCCGTCGCCGCCGTCCTGGTGACGGCGACGCCTCTGTGGGCGATCAACGCGGGATGGTGGTGGGTTCAGCCTGATGTGTGGAGCCTGACCATCGTCCTGGCGGGCGCCACCTTCGCCGCTGCCATGGTCTGGCGCACGCGCCGCGTGCCCGTCTTCCTCACCTGGCTCGGGACGATCAGCTACTCCCTCTATCTGGTGCACCTGCCGATCCTGCTCGTCGTCATGCAACTGGCGGGGGAGATGCGCTGGTCACCCCTGCCCCTGCAGATCGGCATCAGCGTGCTCTTCCTCGGTGTGCTCCTCCCGGCCAGCTGGCTGAGCCACCGATTCGTCGAGCGCCCCCTGCAGCGATTCGGCCGCCGCCTGGCTGACCGGCACTCCTCCGCGGCGCCCGTACTCACGTGAGGACCACCGGGTCGGGTGAGGCTCGGCGGCATCGGCATTCCTTTCGGTGAGCTCGGCATACGGCAGCGGGCAGTCAGGGCAGGTGCAGTGCATCAGACTGGTGCAGCGGGCTGCGATCACCTGCCCGAGCGTGTCCCGGATGGTGGTCAGGTCGGCGATCTTGCGATCTATCTCGGTCATCTTGGCCTTCGCCCGCTCTTGCAGGTCAGGGCTGGGATGGCTGCGCCGTCCCGTCTCGAGCAGCTCAGCCACCTCCTCCAGGGTGAAGCCGAGCCGCTGGGCGGCTTTGATGACGCCCAGCAAGGTGACCGTCTCGGGCGGGTAGGCGCGATGCCCGCCGGGGCTCCGGTCCGGCTTGGCGATCAAGCCCCGGCGCTCGTAGTAGCGCAGTGTCTGGATGTTGACCCCGGCGAGCTCGGCTACTTGCCCGGTGCGCAGGTGGACGGATTCGGTCGGCTGCGTCGCGGTGATCTTGGAGCGGTTGCCATAGGGGTTCGAGCCGGATGTCATGTCAGGCCGGCCGCCGCTTCAGCCCGCGCCTGCAGGGCGTCCAGGACCTTTAGGTGCTGCTCGGGCACCCGTACCTCCAGACCCATGACGCCATCCGCGATGGTGAGGGTGAAGGAGAAGAACGAGCAGCAGCCGCTTTCGCGAGCGGCCAGCTGCGAGGCTCGGCCGGCGTTGTCCGGAGCGAAGACCAGATCAAGGAGCAGCCGGGTACGGTCCGGCCGCCGGACCGCCTGCACAGCCTCAGCGAACAACGCGTCGAACTCGGCCACGCGAAGCGGCTGCTCGGCGGTGGGCAGCGTGCACGCCGACGGCACCCACTGCTGGTCCAGGGTTATGGCCTCTCGTGTCATGCCTCGACGGTAAACCCGTACCTGGGTACCGAATACAAGTACTTCGACGAGCACCGTCCACGCCGAACGCTCATCCGCTGCCTGGCGCTCAGCAGGGCGGGACGCGGGAGTCGCGCGGCAGGATCTCCTCCATGAGGTTCGCGACCACGCGGTCCGGCTCATGAGTGCAGTCCACGCGGAACCCCGGTTCGTCCGCCTCCAACGGCTCGAGGGTTTTCATTTGCGAGTCGAACAGCGCCCCCGGCATGAAATGCCCGGTGCGTGCCTCGACGCGACGGGCGATGAGGTCCGGCGGGGCATGGAGCTCGACGAACACCGCACTCGGGGCCTCGGCGAGAATGGTCTCCCGGTATTTTCGTTTGAGCGCCGAGCACGCGACCACCGCCCCTTCCGCTCGTAAGCCGGCGAGAGCGCCTCCGACCGCTACGAGCCACGGGAAACGGTCGTCGTCCGTGAGCGGGACGCCCGAAGCCATCTTGGCCACATTGGCCCGCGGATGGAGGTCGTCGCCGTCGAGGAAAGGCACTCGCAGCCGCTCGGCGAGTAAGCGGCCGACGGTGGTCTTTCCGGCCCCGGACACGCCCATCACTACAACAAGTGGTCGCAGCGGAAATCCCCTTCCTCGGTCTGATCGGCCGATATCGACCCGAGGCATCAGTAGAACTCGACCGTGTCGACGACGTTCACGAGCTCGTGCCCGTCCAGCAGCCGGGTGGCGTTGTCGGCGAACAGCTCCACGACGGCCGTCTCCTCGTCGACCGCGAGAGCCGCGGTGTGCGGACTGATCAGGACGTTGGGCATTCCCCAGAGCGGGCTCGCGGCGGGCAACGGCTCGACCTCGAACACGTCGAGTGCCGCGAACCCGATCCGCCCGTCCTCCAGCGCCGCGCTCAGAGCCGGCTCGTCGACCACGCTGCCGCGGCCCACGTTCACGAACGTGACCCCGCGTTTGACCCGCGCGAGCAGCCGTTCGCCCACGATCCGTCGCGTCAGGTCGGTGCCCGGCAGCGCGGACACGATCACGTCCATCTCGCCGACGACGTCGTCCAGTTCGTCGATGCTCACGAACCTGTCGACGTCCAGGTGTTTGGCGTCGGCGTGGCGTGAGGTCGCCGTGACGCTCATGCCGAGCGCGGAGAGAGAGCGGGCGACGGCCCTGCCGATCCCCCCGAAGCCGAGGATCAGCACCTTCTGCCGGGAGATCTGCCGCGACATCCACCGTTCGCCCCACTGGCGCCGGCTCTTCTGCCGCAGCAGCCGGGGAAGATCCTTGGCGCCGCAGAGGACGCCCAGCACCACGAACTCGGACAGCGGCGATCCATGCACGCCCGCCGACGTGGTGAACGTGACCCTCTGGAAGTGCGACGGGCTCAGCCCGGCCTTCCCGACCTGCTGGCCGCCGCCGGCGGAGGTCGTGTGCACCCACTTCAGGCGCGGATTCGACTGCACCGTACGGGCCAGCGCCGCAGGATCGACGTCAGGGATCCCCAGCAGCGCGTCGGCGGAATCGAGGAGGGCCTCGAATCTTCGCTGCTGCTCCGGAGTCCGCCGAAACCCGGGATCGCCGGAGAAGTCCGCCTGGTGCCGGGCGGGCGGCAGCAACGAGGGATCGAACAGCAGGGTCACGCGCGGTTCGCGTTCCAGGATGAGCTGGTAGGACTCCTCGTGAAGGGGGTTGGCGACGGCTACCCGAAGGTTTTTCCGGCCAGGCGGGAGTCGGTCCCCGTCCGGCTTCTTGTGATCGCTCACTCGCCGATCAGCTCTCGACGAAGAGTCGCTGGGCGCGTTTCCACGCCTCTACGGAAGTGTCCATGTGCACCTTCATCGCGTGACGCGCCTTGTCGGGGTCACGCTGCTCGACCGCTCGCAAGATCTCCGTGTGCTCCTTCAGCGCAAGTGAGATCGCGCCAGGCAGACGATCGGTCAGCTGGCGCGCGTTCAGAAGAAGATCCCCCACACCCTCGAGCACGTTGCGGAACGCCACGTTGTGGCTCGCGACCGCCAGCGCCGCGTGGAAGGCGACGTCGGCGCGGTAGGCGCCCTGCCCGTCCCGGTGCGCGCGTTCGTAGTCGTCGAGGGCGACGCCGATCGCCTCGAGGTCGGCGGGACTCGCCTCGGTCGCCGCCCGCTCGGCGATCGCGGTCTCCAGCACGCGCCGCAGCTCATAGATGTCCCCAACGGCCTGCCCCTCCAGTAATGCGGAGATCGCCGCCGCCTCGACCGCCTCTTCGATCGGGACGGAGGTCACCCGCGCTCCGACGCGTGGGCGCACGTCGAGGTAACCCATGGTCACAAGCGATTGGACCGCCTCCCGGACGGTGTTGCGGCCAACCCCGTAAGCCTCCATCAGCTCCTTCTCGCCCGGCACCTTCGAGCCCGGTGGATACTGGCCACTCTTGATCTTGAACAGCAGGTCGTCGGCGATCGAGGCCGACAGGTTCCTCCTGGTCACCTTGACACGAGGTTCGATCATGTGATCTACTCCATTCATCCTACAAATAGGATTATTCGGATTCTAGCGAGAATCCCCTTCAAC
Source organism: Nonomuraea sp. NPDC003707 (assembly GCF_053587055.1). Lineage (NCBI taxonomy): Bacteria > Bacillati > Actinomycetota > Actinomycetes > Streptosporangiales > Streptosporangiaceae > Nonomuraea > Nonomuraea sp. NPDC003707. The sequence goes on from NZ_JBSFNK010000024.1 coordinate 182,447, forward strand.
AGCAAACTCCCCGGGCCTGCTCGATTCGTGGCGCTACGACGACATAGCCCAGAAGTAATCAGAGAAAGCGGCAATGATGTTGACACGTGAACGACGTCTGCTCCGTGCCGTCACGGTAATCGGAGCGGGCTCAGCACTGGCCGTAGCGCTCACCGCGTGTTCCGACTCCCAGCAGTCGGCCTCCACCAGTACGGCTATGGATCCGGCGCTGGCCAAGTCCGCGAAGGGAAATGTCACGGTCTGCGGGCCCACGGACTCGTCGGGCGTCTGGAAGGCCACGATGGAGGCCTTCAACAAGGCGCACCCGGGGACGGTGGCCAATTATGTAGAGCTGGGAGCGTCGGCCGACGACCAGCTGCAGCAGATTACGCAGCGAATGCAGACGAAGTCGACGCAGTGTGACGTCGTCCGCCTCGATGTGGTCTGGACGGCGCAGCTGGCCGCCCAGGGCTGGCTCGCGGACATGAGCAAAGTCATCTCGTCCAAGCTGGACAAACTCATTCCGTCCACGGCCGGCACCCTGCTCTACAAGGACAAATACTGGGGTGTCCCGTTCTATTCGAACACCGGTCTGCTCTACTACCGCACCGACAAGACGCAGGCTCCGCAGACCTGGCAGCAGCTCTACTCATATGGCGAGGCGGACTCCAAGAAGGGATTCCTCTACCAGGCCTCACAAAGTGAGTCGCTCACTGTGAGCTTTCTCGAGTTGTTGTACAGCGCGGGCGGCGAGGTGCTGAACGACAAGGGCGAGGTGGCCGTCAATTCGCCGCAGACGGCCGAAGTCCTCACGTTCATGCAGAACGGCATCAACAAGGGCGCCGCGCCGAAGGCGGTGCTGACGTACGACGAGGACGCCACCCGCCTCGCGTTCGAGTCCGGCGCCGGCGCGACCATGCGCAATTACCCCTACGCCTACGCGGCCGGCCAGAAGTCGGCCATCGCCGGCAAGTTCGCCGTGACGCCGCTTCCCGGGTGGAAGACGCCGGGCAACGGCGTCGGCGTGCTCGGCGGCAGCAACGTCGCCGTCAGCACGTTCTCCAAGAACCAGGCGGGCGCCCTCGCGATGATCGACTTCATGACCGGCGACAGCTGGCAGGAGCAGATCGCGGTCAAGAACGCGCTCGCCCCCGCCGTCGCGGCGGCCTACACGTCCGAGCCGGTCAAGAAGGCGCTGCCGTTCTCGCAGGAGCTGCTGAAGGCGCTGACGAGCGCGAAGGCGCGGCCGGTGTCGCCCGTCTATCCGCAGATCTCGCAGGCGATCTACCAGACCGTGGGGAAGGTGCTCTCCGGAGAGCTGACTCCGCAGGCAGGGGCCTCGCAGATGGCGGACAAGGTCGGCACCGCCCTGAAGACGTTCTGATGGCAATGCGGTTCTTCCGATCCTCGAGGCACCTCTCGGACTCCACCGAGAGGCGCCTCGCGGCGCGTATGGTGGCGCCCGCCCTCATCCTCATGGCCGGCGTCGCCGGCTATCCCGTGCTCTACGCGATCTGGCTCTCGCTGCACCAGTACAGCGTCATCACCCCTGGGCTCTCGCGATTCGTCGGCCTGGGCAATTACGCCGAGCAGCTCACCTCGCGCGCGTGGTGGGAGGCCGTGCGCAACACCTTCCTGTTCACCGCGATCTCGGTCCCGCTCGAGCTGGTCATCGGGATCGGCCTGGCGCTCCTGCTGAACATCGCCTTCCGGTTCAGGACGCTGCTGCGCAGCATCGTGCTGCTCCCGTACGCGATCCTGACGGTCGTGTCCGCCATCACGTGGCGGACCATCTTCGACCCGGATCTGGGTCTCGTCTCCACGATGCTCAGCTCCCTCGGCCTCACCGACGCCGGCGTGGTCTGGCTGGGGCAGAGCGGATACGCGATGACGGTGGTGATCCTGGCGGACGTCTGGAAGACGGCGCCCTTCGTCGCGCTCCTGGTGCTCGCCGGGCTTCAGGTCATCCCCGCCGACCTGCGGGAGGCCTCGCAGATCGACGGCGCCGGCGCTTTGCGGCACTTCTGGAGCATCACGCTGCCCCTGCTGTGGCCCGCGATCGCGCTGGCGATGATCTTCCGTACGCTCGACGCCCTGCGCGTTTTCGACCTGCCGTTCGTGCTGACGCGTGGCGCCTACGGCACGGAGACGATGTCCGTCCTGGCCTACCAGACCTTGCGCGGCAACCAGCTGATCGGCGAAGGATCCGCGGTGTCGATCCTCACGTTCGCCATCGTCATGTTCGTGTCCTTCCTCTACATCCGCTTCGCCGGCGGCAACATCCGATCGGTCGTCAAGGGAGGTTCACGATGAGCAACACCGCCACCGGCCGGCAGCCGTCGCCACGGCGAAGGGCCCGGCGGCGCGGTCCGGAGCACAACCCGCTGGTCTGGTGTGCCATCGCCGTCGTCATGGTCTTCTCGATCGTGCCGGTCTACTGGCTGGTCAACACGTCGTTGAAGACCGGGCCCGACCTCTCGACGGCGAGTCTCACCCCTCCGCGCCCCACTTTCGAGAATTACCTGGCGGTGCTCGGCGACAGCCAGTTCGTGGGCGCGCTGGTCAACTCCGTCATCGTGGCGACGACGACCACCCTGCTCGCGCTCGCCGTCGCGTCGTTCGCCGCGTATCCTCTCGCGCGGCTCAGGATGCGCGGCAAGTTCCTCATCCTGAGCATCGTGCTGTCCGTGACGACCTTCCCGGGCATCGCGATCGCCGCGCCGATGTTCTCCCTGTGGAACGATCTCGGGCTCTACAACACGCTGGTGGGGCTGATCATCCCCTATCTGACGTTCACCCTGCCGTTGTCGATCTACACCCTCGTGTCCTTCTTCAAAGAGATCCCCGTGGAGCTCGAGGAGGCGGCGTACATCGACGGCACGTCCCCGTTCCAGGCCTACTACAAGGTCATCCTCCCGCTCGCCGCACCCGGTATAGCCACCGTGGGAATCCTCGCGTTCATCTTCGCCTGGAACGAGTTCCTGCTCGCGGCCACGCTGACGTACAGTCCCGAGGCCCGCACCGTCCCCGTCGCCATCGCGTTCTTCACGGGCGCGAGCGAGTACGAGCAACCGCTCGGCACGATCAGCGCCGCGTCCGTGATCATCTCGATCCCGCTCGTTCTCCTGGTTCTGGTCTTCCAGAGAAAGATCGTGTCCGGCCTCACCGCGGGAGCAGTCAAAGGATGAACGCCCAGAACGGACGGTGGTGGCGCGAGGGCGCCTTCTACCAGGTGTACGTGCCGTCGTTCCAGGACGGCGACGCGGACGGATTCGGCGATCTGCGGGGTGTGGAGCGGCGCCTCGACCACATCGCGGCACTCGGCGTGACCGCGGTGTGGCTGAGCCCGATCTATGCCTCGCCGCTGCTGGACTTCGGCTACGACGTGTCCGGTCACACGGAGGTCGGGACGGTGTTCGGCGATCTGGCCACCTTCGATCGCGTGGTTCGAGGGGCGCACGATCGAGGGCTGCGTGTCGTCCTCGACTACGTGCCCCAGCACACCTCCAGCGAACATCCCTGGTTCCGCGACGCGCTGTCGAGCCGTGACAGCACGCACCGGGACTGGTACCTCTGGCACGATCCGAAGCCGGACGGCAGCCCGCCCAACAACTGGGCCTCCGCCTTCGGCGGCCCCGCCTGGACCTTCCACGAGCCGACCGGGCAGTACTACTACCACGCGCACCTGCCCGAGCAGCCGAGCCTGAACTGGCGCAACCCGGCCGTCCGGGAGGCGATGTTCGAGGTCATGCGGTTCTGGCTGGACCGCGGGGTCGACGGGTTCCGCGTGGACGCGGTGTGGCGGCTCATCAAGGACGCGCAGCTGCGCGACAACCCGATGATGGATGACGGCGGCGAGTCGTTCGAGATCGGCGGCGCGGGCGCCCACACGACGGTCCGGCAGATCCAGAAGTACACCGCCGACCAACCCGAGCTCCCGGGCCTGCTCGCGCAGATGCACACGGTCATCGACGAGTACGACGACCGGATGCTGATGGGTGAGCTCCACCTCAAACTCGAACGCGTCGCCGCCCTCGGCACGCGGGGGCTGGACATCGCGATGAACTTCTCCCTCATCGACGCCCCCTGGAACGGCCTCGACCTGGCGAAACTCATCCAGCGCTACTACGCCGCGCTCCCACCCGGCTCGCACCCCAACTGGGTGCTGAGCAACCACGACAGGTCCCGGCTCGCCAGCCGCATCGGGACGGAACGCGTCCCCGGCGCGCTGGCCCTGCTGCTCACGCTCAAGGGGACGCCGACGCTCTACTACGGCGACGAACTCGGCCTGCCCGACGCCCCGGTCGACGCCGGGCGCGCCCGCGACTGCGCCGAACTCCGCGCGCCCGGCCTCGGACTCGGCCGGGACCCCCAGCGGATGCCCATGCCCTGGGAGGCGACGCCGTCGCACGCCGGATTCACGCCCGACGACGTCGAGCCGTGGCTGCCCGTACCCGCGTGGGCGGGGCAGTTCAGCGTCGAGAGCCAGGAACTCGACCCCCGCTCACTCCTCTCCCGCGTCCGGGAACTCCTGAAGCTCCGGCGAGAGCTGGCCGCGCTGCGCCAGGGCGGCATCACCGTGCTCTCCGCCGACCCGGACCATCTCGCCTACCTCCGTCGCGACGGCGAGAACTCACTCGTCGTGGCGGTGAACCTTTCCGACCGCGACCAGACGGTCGCGTTTCCCGGTTCCAGGAGCACGCTCTGGTCATCGCATGCGACCCTCGGCGAGCGAGACCGGCTGCCCGGTGCGGTCACTCTCGCGCCTTTCGAAGCGCGACTCCTGCGGTGACAGTTCGGGGGTCGCGCGTGCTGACCAAGCTCGGCCTTCCGGACCGGGCCGCCCGCAGCGACACCTCCGATGACCCCTGCGTCGCCTCGTACACTGGCTGGGTGCCCAAACTGTGGAACGAGACGATCGAGGCGCACCGCCGTACCGTGCATGACGCGATCCTGGACGCCACAGTGGAGCTGGTGGGCGAGCGGGGGCTGCTGGCGGTGACGATGTCGCAGATCGCCGAGAAGACCGGCATCGGCCGGGCCACGCTCTACAAGTACTTCCCCGACGTCGAGACGATTCTGGTGGCCTGGCACAACCGCCAGGTCGCCGGGCATCTGGAGCACCTCGTACGGGCGGGGGAGCGTGAGGCCGATGCCGGGCGGCGGCTCGAGGCCATGCTGGAGACGTACGCGCTCATCCATCAGCAGATGGCAGGGCACGGTTTCAGCCCCGACCTCGTCACTCTCCTGCACCGATCGCACGACGCCGGCCACGCCCGGCAGCAGCTGCACGCCATGTTCCGCGATGCGCTGGCCGATGCCGCGCGGGCCGGCGTCATACGTGACGACGTGGCGGCGGACGAGCTGGCCACGTTCTGCCTGCACGCGCTTCAGGCGGCCGGCGCCCTTCCGTCCAAAGCCGCTGTCCAGCGGCTCGTCGCACTCACTTTGTCCGGGTTGCGAGCCCGCTGAGCCGGACGCCCGGTCGGTCTCAGCGGGCTTTGGCGGACGGTCGGCGGCGGCGCCAGACGTGGGTCGCCACCAGGGCCGCCTTCACCAGGAGGGCCACCAGGACGACGTCCGCGCCCAGTCCGGCCCAATGCGGAATCGCCAGAATGCCCGCGGCCAGGCCCACGTGCACGCCGACCGCCAGGACGGCGGCCACCGTAAGGCCGAGCACCGTATGCCGGCTTCGACGCGGTGCAGCCTTCGCCACGGCAGGCGCTGTTCCGGCGTTCGCGTCCGTACGGTTCCAGTCCACGGCCAGGCCGTCCCTTCTGCCCATCCGCGTGATGTTCCTGGTGAGGAGGGTCTGGAGGCGCTGCAGCCCGTCCTCGTCCTCGGCCTCGATCCGTAAGGTCAGGGCCTCGGGAGTGGCCTCCAGAACGCAGGATCCCCGGTCGACGGTGATGGTCCCGCTGGTCTCCGACCACTCGGCCTGGACGTTCTTCGGCCTCTCGCTGCCCGTGTGCCGGTCGCGGCCGGGGTGAGCGGGGAAGCCGTGGCCCATCTGGGTGGCGTGGCGGCATAGCTGGACGAGGTATCGGCCGGCGCGTTCGGTTGTGACGCGGGCTTCGGCGGTCGGCATCGGCAGTCCTTTCGGGATTCGGTGAGGGTCGGATTCTGGTGAGCGCGGCGAGCCGGGCCAGGACGCCGTCGGGGATGCGACCGCCTCTCTGTCTCGACCTGAAACATGTCGTACTATATACATACACTCTGTATCGCAAAATTCCGCAGCACCGCGAACAGATGAGGAGTGCTGGACACGTGAGCACGCTCGAAGTCCCAGGAGCCCGTCTCTACTACGAGACCCACGGGAGAGGCCCTCTCCTCCTCCTGATCACAGGCGCCCCTGGCGTGGCGGACGTATATCGAGCCGTCACCCAGCACCTGACCGCCCACTTCGCCGTCGCCATCTACGACCGCCGCGGCTTCTCCCGCAGCCTCCTCGAAGGCTCGCAGGACTACGCCCGCCGCCTGGAAACCGACGCCGACGACGCTCGCCGCCTGATCGAGCACCTCGGCGCCGGGCCGGCGATCGTCTTCGGCGCCAGTTCCGGAGCCGTGGTCGGACTGGAACTCCTCGCCCGCCACCCCTCTGCGATCCGCACTCTCATCCCGTACGAACCGCCCGTGACGCGACTGCTCCCCGACGGCGACACATGGGTACGGTTCTTCTCCGAGGTCTACGACCTCCATCGGCGCTCCGGCCCCGAGTCCGCGATGACGCTGTTCCGGGAACGCACATTCGCCCCCTATGACCACTGGCACATGGCCAACGCCCCGAGAAGCGACGCCAACGCCGCCTACTGGTTCGAGCACGAGCTACGCCAGTACCCGCCGGCCCCTCTCGACCTTGCCGCGCTCGCGGCGCACGCCGGTCGTGTCACTCCCGCGGCCGGCCGCGAATCACGCGGACGCCCCTGTTACGAGGCGACCGTGGCGCTGGGCAGGCGTCTGGGTCGCGACGTGGCCGAACTTCCAGGCGGCCACATCGGCTTCATCACCGACGCCCCGGCATTCGCCGCCGCACTCGTCAAGTCGCTCTGACAGGCGCGGAGGGGAGAAGCTCAGACCCGGCCTTCCACAGTCGCCCAAAAAGTGATATCACTTTGCTAGCAAGGTGAAGTCACATAGAAGGGGCGGACGATGGCGAACGCATCGGGCGAGGCCGCACTTGAGACCGCCGTCGTGGACATGCCCGCACCGCGCACGAGCGAGCACCCGGTGCGGGTGGCCGACGGGTTCGTGATGCTGGGGGTGGCGACGGGGCTGGACCTGGCCGGGATCGCGCTGCTCGTCGTGGGGATCGTCCTGCTCGCCGCGGGGGCTGGGCAGGGCGGCATGTGGGTGGTCATCGCGAGCAGCCTGATGATCCTGCTCGGGCTCTTCATGTCCTTCGGCCTCACCGCGGTGGCGCCGGGGGAGGCCAGGGTGGTGCAGCTGCTCGGCCGGTACGTCGGCACCCTGCGCACCCCGGGCTTCCAGCGGGTCAACCCGATCACGGTGCGCCGGTGCGACGGACGTGACGAAGGTCAACGACGCGACCGTGGTGGTCTGGCAGGTGCGGGACACGGCGCAGGCGGTGTTCGAGGTGGATGACTTCGTGGAGTTCGTCGCCATCCAGGCCGGCGCGGTGGTGGCGGCCCGGCAGCGGATCGTCGAGGGGGCGGTCGGTGACCGCGACACCCAGCCGGTGGTCAACACCGGCACGCTCTACCCGTAATCGCCGTGGAGCGGAAGAAGATCCTGCTGCGGCTCGACCCGGTGGTCCACGACGCGCTGGCCAGGTGGGCCGCCGACGACCTGCGCAGCACGAACTCGCAGATCGAGTTCCTGTTGCGCAGGGCCCTCTCGGAGGCCGGACGCCTGCCGGACAGCGTGGGGCGGATGCGCCCACGCGGACGGCCGAGGAAGGCGCCGGAAGACGACACAGATCAGGAAGAAGAAGGGGAGCAGGCGGATGGAGACGCAAGTGAAGCAGGGTGAGTCACTGACCCGATCGGCCTTCCTACTGGCCTTCGACCTGCGGAAGGAGAAGCTGACCCAGCGGGGAGACCTGGGTTACCTGCTGCGCGCGGCCACCCTCGCCGAGCTGCTGCTGGCGGGCAACCTGGCGGACGAGTCGGGCAAGGCGCGAGCTCTCACCGCCCCGGCCGCCGAGCCGGGTTCGCTGCGGGCCGTGGTCTGGGAGCAGATCTCGAACTCGCCGCCCCGCTCGTGGCGGCGGTGGGTGCAGAAACACAACGGCAAGGCGGTCCGCTTGGTACGCGACGAGCTGGCGGCCGCCCGGATGATCAACGTGGAGCGACGCCGGATCCTGCTGTTCCCGGTCGAGCGGATCACGCCGCGCAAGGCGTACCTGTCACGCAGGCTGGCCGAGCGCGTCGGCCAGGCCATCCGCGGCGGGCAGCCGGTCGGGCTCCTGGATGAGGACGTCCGCGTCCTGGCGGCGCTGGCCACGGCGGCCCGGCTCAAGACGGTGGTTCCCTCCTGGCGGGAGGCGCGTCTGCGCCGGGACCGGATCCAGCAGCTGTCCGCGCCGGTCGAGCCGATCGCGACCGCATTGCGCAAGAGCGTCGATGAGGCCAGGGCGGCGGCGGCGAGCGGCGGCGGCTGACATGACGCACCACGGCGGCTCATCGCACAGTTCTTGGCGGCACCCATGATGAAGGAGAGCACCTGATGCTCGAGATCAGCGAGTTACACAAGCGCTTCGCGGGCGGCCCCGACGCTCCCGACGGCAAGCTCGCCCTGGACGGGATCAGTTTCGCCGTACGGCCGGGGGAGATGTTCGGGTTCGTCGGCGCGAACGGCGCGGGCAAGACGACGACCATGCGCATCGTGATGGGTGTGCTCCAGGCCGACTCCGGCTCGGTGAGCTGGCAGGGCCGCTCGCTCGGCTACGACGACCGGCGCCGCTTCGGCTACATGCCGGAAGAACGCGGCCTCTACCAGAAGATGCGGGTCGCCGAGCAGATCGAATACTTCGGCCGCCTGCACGGGATGAGCGCAGCCACTGCCAAGAAGGCCACCGAGGACCTCATGGAGCGGCTGGGCGTGGCCGAGCGCAGGAACGACCCGGTGCAGGCGCTTTCGCTGGGCAACCAGCAGCGCGTGCAGCTCGCCGTGGCGCTGGTGCACGACATCGAGGTCCTGGTGCTGGACGAGCCGTTCTCCGGACTCGACCCGATCGCGGTGGACGCGCTGGCCACCGCTCTGCAGGAGCGGTGCAGGGGCGGCGTGCCGGTGATCTTCTCCAGCCACCAGCTGGAGCTGGTCGAGCGGCTGTGCGACTCGGTCGGCATCGTGTCCGCCGGGCGGATGGTGGCCACGGGCACGGTGGCCGACCTGCGCTCGGCCGAGGACGACACGCTGCGGGTGGTCGTCCGCGATCCGTCCCCCGGCTGGGCGGACGGACTGCCCGGCACGGTCACCGTGTCCGGCGACCGGCACATTCTGCGTACGACGAACGGCGACGACCAGGAGATCCTGCGCCGCGCCATCAAGGCCGGGCACGTCGAACACTTCGACCACGAGCGCCCGACCCTCACCGAGATCTTCAAGGAGGCCGTGGCGTGAACGAGTTGATGCTGGTCGCCCGCAGGGAGATCGTGACGCAGCTCCGTACGAAGGCGTTCGTCACCGGCCTGATCATCACGGCCGTGCTGGTGGCGGCCGTCTCCTTCGCGCCGAAGCTGCTCGACGGGCCTAATTCCTACACCCTCGGCACCGTCAACTCCCAGCGGCTGCCGCTGGAGGCCGCCGCCCCGGACTCGGAGTTCACCTGGCGCGCGTTCTCCGACGAGGCCGCCGCCAAGCAGGCCGTGCTCGCAAAGGACGTGGACGCGGTGCTGGTCAACGGCACCAAGGTGCTCACGGACGGGGAGATCGACGACCAGCTCGGCGTGCTCCTGCAGAGCGTCAACCGGGAGGCGAAGCTCGGGGCCGCAGGCGTGTCGATCCCGCCGCTGAAGATGGTGTCCGTGGGCGCCGACACCCGCTATCAGGCCGCGCGCACCGGGCTCGCCGTGGTGCTGGTGATCGTGCTCTTCATGATGCTCATCGGCCAGGTCGGGATGGTGGCCATGGGCGTGGTGGAGGAGAAGGGCAGCAGGATCGTGGAGATCCTGCTCTCCACGCTGCGGCCGTGGCAGCTGTTCGGCGGCAAGATCGTCGGGCTGGGCGCGGTCGGCCTGATCAACCTGGTCACGATCCTGACGGTCGGCCTGGCTGCCTCCATGGCTTCGGGCATCGCCGGCGACTTCCCGCCCGGCATGCCGGGGCTGGTGACCGGGGTGGTGGTGTGGTTCGTCCTCGGGTACGCCTTCTTCGCCACGCTGGCGGGCGCGTTCGCCTCGCTGGTCTCGCGCCTGGAGGAGGTCAACAGCGTGCTGACGCCGGTCATCATGGTGATCATGGTGAGCTACTTCGTGGCCTTCTACGCCACCCTCGATCCCACGGGCACGCTGGCCACGGTCATGTCGTACGTGCCGCCGTTCTCCTCGATCGTCATGCCGGTGCGGATGGCCGCGACCGAGGTGCCGCTGTGGCAGGCGGGGCTCTCCACGGCGGCGATGGTGGCGGCGGTGCTCGCGGCGCTGGCCTTCGGCGCCAAGGTGTACCAGCGGGCGGTGCTGCGGACGGGCGCCAGGGTCAAGCTCGGCGACGTGGTACGTAGGCGCTGAATGGGACGATCTGACCAAGACCGCTGGTGGACAGGTCGCTAGCGTTGCCTCGGGCAGCTTCGGGGGCCGCTGTCCTGCCCGGCGCCGACGACGGTGACCTGGCCAGGGGTTTCCGGTGCCATGGCGGCGGCCGTGCACACGATCTGGTCGATGGC
>NZ_JBSFNK010000025.1:0-192898 GCF_053587055.1 Nonomuraea sp. NPDC003707
CGGCAGATGTACGGCCGCGCCGGGTTCGTTCTCCTTCGCCACCGCATCCTGCTCGGCTAACCACACTCCGTCACCACCGAAAGTGGGCCAGAGCCACTGACTGGACACACCCTATTTCCGAGCGGGGCAGGCCGGCAGAACGGAGAGCCGACCGGCCAGCGATCAGGTGAGTGAGAGGCATCCCGTACTGGCGCACGGTCCAGCCGGCCGGCGCGCGAGCACCGCTCTCTTGCCGATCAGGAGCTCCGGCAGCGACACGTCCTTGATGTTCCCCAACGACGTTTCGCCACGATGGGCACAGACCCAAATGTCGCCATCGGAGTTCACGAACACACCTTCCTGGCCCGTCACGCACGACCGGATCATCGAGATCCGGCCGGAAATCAGGAAATGTCGCAATCTCTCAAAGTAGACCCGGCTCTTGAAGACGTCAGCCGACTCGTCGATGACGCGCAGCAGCTCAGTGCGTTCAGCGGAGGCCAAGGTGCTCATGCTCAGTGGATGTCGGGATGGTACCGCCACCATGAGCAGTTCGACCTGCCATGTCCGCTCCCGCGCCCGGCGGACGAGCTCCGCGACCGTCTCCGCATTGGCCGCAGTCAACGTGAACTCCGGCCTGACCAAGCGAATTTGGCTCACCAGCATCTGCAGGGAGGGAAGCTCCAGGAGCCGGAACGGGGAGTGGCCGCGCCCGGCCTCCGGCCCGGTCAACGGTGGGAGAGGGCTCGTCTGCTCCCCCGGGATGCCGCCGGACGTTCTCACGGTGCGGAGTTTGCGTAACCCGCGTGCTTTCTGCAGTAATGAAATCAGCTGATCGGCGGGTGCCTCGACGTGGAGATCGTGGGCCGGTCGCCGATCAGCATGCTGAGCCGGTAGTGCCACTGTGAGAATCATGATGGTTCGCCGGAACCTCATTCCTTCTCCCATCTACGAGCCACCAAGGATTGAGTGATGTTGCTGATTCCTGCGGTGGATCGTACGGAGCGCTGCAATGCAGGACTATCCGGTAGGCGAGCGGCCTGCGGCGCGATCCGGACACCGGATGATCGTTTCCGGAACGGGGCGCGCGTCACGGGCGTGCCATCTGTCGTCCAACCCGTGATCTCACGGCCGTCTGTGAGCTCACTCGCCACCATGGCGGAGCTTCCGCGCGTTCCGCCGCGTTGACGCAGGTCCAACGGAGGTCGGAGATGGCGCCTCAATCATCGCCACGGCGGGGGCCGGCGCGCTCGGGGCTCCTGGCGTGAACCTCTGAGGGGCCACGGTCCGGCGAGCGTCTTCCACCTCCGCCTCCACGTGGTGCCCCGCGGGTGTGGGGGATCGGCAGGCATATTCAGGACAGCCAGATCTTCGACCACTGGCGCGACCCCGACCGGTTGATGGTGGAGCACTTCGCTGACGGGGACCTGTTCGACTGCACGGTGGAGCCCGGCTGGGCGCCCATGTCGGCCTCGGGGCCGGCGCAGTGGGGCCCGCCGGTCACGCGCGACTTCCTCGGCACCAACCTGTCCCCAGCCCTGCTGCGCGGTGTAGAACCAGATCGATGTCCCGCGGCTGCTGGGACTGATGAAGGCGATGAGAGCATGAGCGTCAACGTGCTGCGAACCGACAAGCTCAAGCGCCTGATCAGCCAGGGCATTCTCGTCGAGACCGAGCCAGGATTGTCCGCTCAGCCACGCCCCCAGCCCAGCCCACCTTCCCCAAGGCAAAGGACGAAAGGGGCATCAACTCGCGCGCCCACTGAAGGCGCAGGGCTGGCCCCGACCGTCCCGTGGAGTGACCGGACGTACGGGTACTGCGGTGCCCGTACGTCCGCAAATCTCCAAGAAGGCCCCATTTCTCTGTTGAAACCGCCCCAAGGCCGATCCGTATCGTTTGCCCAGCCCCCAGACTGTGTCCATGCGTGGGGTGGCGCTCGCGGGATTGACGGTGGCGGCGTTGGTCGCCGCGTGCGGAGGCGCGGGCTCGTACACAACCGTCGTGGACAAGATCAGGAACGCCGGCAGGGTCGTCGTCGGCACCAAGTGGGACCAGCCGAGCCTGGGCCTGAAGACCGGGGAGGGCCCTCCCGAGGGCTTCGACGCGGACGTGGCCAAGTACATCGTCGACCACATCGCCAAGGGCCGGCAGGTGCAGATCACGTGGCGGGAGTCAGCCTCGTCCGCCCGCGAGGCCCTGCTCCAGAACGGCAGCGTGGACCTCATCGTCGCCACCTACAGCATCTCCCCTTCGCGCCGGCCCATGGTGACCTTCGGCGGGCCCTATATCGTCACCCCGCAGGACACGATGGTTCGCGCGAGCGACACCAGCATCAAGAAGGTGACCGACCTGCGGGGCAAGCGGCTCTGCCTGGCGGAGGGCTCGAACTCCTACCGCCGGATCGTCGACCCCCCGCCCAACGGCAATCTGAACCTCCCCATGCAACTGGTGCCCGCGGCCAACTACTCCGACTGCGTACGCAAGCTGGCCGACGGCCGGCTCGACGCGATCAGCACCCTGGACCTGATTCTGGCGGGGTTCGCCGAGCAGGAGCCGGGCCGTTTCAGGCTGCTGAACGACCCTGTCAGCACCGAGGGCTGGGGAGTCGGGATCAAGAAGGGCGACACCGCCACCTGCAAGGCCGTCAACCAGGCGATCGCCGCGATGTGGCACGACGGCACGGCCACGCGGCTGCTGCACAGGTGGTTCGGCAAGTCGGGGTTCAAGCTGCCGTCGTCCCTGCCGAAGCCCGTAGGGTGCTCCTGAACTGTGGGGACCGCCCCACGCCTTTGGGTCTGGCCCACTTTCCGTGATCAGCCGTCCTTCCAAGATCACAATCATGTCGGGCCGGATGCTGTGGGGCTCAATAACTCGAATCACTACCAGCGCAGAGCCCTTCGTCCGGTTGCGCGAAGGGGTGAGGGCGGCGAGCGGCCGGCCCGGGCCGGTTGGGATCATGTTTCGTGGTCATGTCCACGGTGTACCAGGGGTCGCGTTTGTCATGTACACCTCAAGGGCTACCCTTAGTCACCCGGCCTGGTCGAGCCCGTGTGGGTCCTACCAGCCGAGAACGCTTCGCCCCTGCCGGCGTGATGAGGCGGCGGGCGCCGTCCACGGCTGGAGTGCCGCCCCGCCGAGGTGGTCTACCGGGGCGCCCGGCCTATGAATAGTCGTCCTCGTCGTACTGCTCCAGGTGCAGCAGGGTGCGGATCTTTCCCACCGCTGGTTTTCCGTCGTAACGGATGGCGTTCAGCACCTCTTGGACGAGTGCGTCGCGGGTACGGGCACGGGCGGCCCCGAGCCAGTGGCGTTGCGCCTTCAGCGATTCGGCCTTGAGCCGGCCCATGGGACCGCGCAGTGCCCTGGGCCAGGCGGTATCGGTCAACTGCCGGATCTGTGTCTGGTTCGTGGTGGCGACCTGCGCCGCCCGGCGGCGTAGCACCGTGACGGACTGGCCGCCGTTGATCGCCTGTTCGAGTCGTTCGAGGGCGATGTTGTACGGGCGCACGATGCCCAGATAACGCCGGGCCGCCTGATCGTCGGTCAACCTCGTCCGGCTCGGCGTCGCCCGTGGCGAGGGGGTCGCGGTCGTGGGTGAAGGGGGCGCGACTGCGACGTGCTGGGTCGTGTCCACGGGCTCGCCCGAGCACCCGGCGATCATGGTGGCGAGGACTAACGTTCCGGCAATGATGCGCACAAGTCCGCCATTGATCCACTCCGTCACCGGCATGTCAAGCGGCCGGTTCATCGACCGGCCGTGCCTTCCGCTTCGACGCGGCGGAGGCGGTCCCGGGCGGAGATGCGTTCGATCTTCACGATCCTGTCGTGGGCGAACGTGAAGGCCGCGGCGCCCTGCGCCTGCCGAAAATCACGTCCATGCACGTCAGGCAGACCATGCATCGCATCCGAGGTCCGTTGCGAGCCATCCTGCCTGTAGCCGCAAATGACCAGGCGATGGCCCACTCAGCCATGCCGCAGTTGGCGTGTGGTCAAGAATCGGTTCCTGTGCTTGCTTCGTCCGCGCTCCCCCGTGGCCGAGCAGACTTTCAGTCCGCTGGTCGATTGCCCCATGAGACGAGGCAGGCCCGCAGCATGAGCCGCCGGCCTGCCTGGCTACCGAGTGGTGATCAGGCGAGCCTGCCGGGCGTCTGGAGCCGTGCTGATAAGGGCGGCGGTGGATTCGGCGGCGGCGCGGGCAACCTCGGGGTAGACGCTGGTGCAGGTGTCACGGGCGAAGATGGAGGAGACATGCCCGAGGGTCTCTTGCACGATCTTCAGATCGACCCCGGCCGCCAGCATCAGTGAGGCGGCTCCGTGCCGGAGGTCGTGCAGCCGGACGCGCGGCGAATGGAGCGGGCAGGTGTCCCCAATCTCGGGTTAGCCCTAGCCCACAAACGCGCCAGAAGAATGGTTCAATATCGTTATGGGCTCATTATTTTAAATTAACTTCCAATTGCTATGATGGTTATACATATTTGCGGAGTGCATTTAGCATCGGTGTTCCCGGCGAGGAAGAAAGGGAACGCCCCTCCATGCGCAACTCGCATCCCAGTCAGACTGCCATCATGACCGCGGCGGACCGTGCCGCCCATCTTGTCGTGGACAGCGAGCCGTTCATCCTCTGCGACACCCTGGCCGCTTCCCTGCTCGGTGACCGGGCCGAGGAACTGATCGGCTACCACCAAGCGCACGACGATCACCCCGTACTCGCAGGGGCACGCCGGCTACCGCCCGCGGCCACTACGCCGAGCGCCGCGCCACAGAGCTGTTCCGCAACGGCCTGGAGCAGTACGTGGTGCTGGGCGCCGGGCTCGACACCTTCGCCTGCCGCCGTGACTCGGCTGCCCGGCCGGTCCGCGTGATCGAGGTCGACCATCCCATCACCCAGCAGGGCAAACGCGACGCGATGGCCGCGGCCGGCATCGCTGTGCCCGATGGGCTGGCCTTCGCGCCGGTGGACTTCGAGTCCGACGATCTGATGGGCGCCCTTCACAAAGCGGGGTTCGACCCCGGCAAGCCCGCCCTGGTCACCTGGCTCGGCGTGACCATGTACCTCACCCACGAGGCGATCGCCGCTACGTTGGCCGCCGTGGGCCGCATGGCGCCCGGCAGCGAACTGGTGATGGAGTACGCCGTGCCGGCCGCTCTGCGTGGCGATCGAGGCAACGCCTACGCCCGGCAGGCCGATTGCCTCGTTCCCGAGCTGTGGCGGCGTTCGGACGCGCTGCGCCCCGGCGATCTGTGCCGCTTGGTCCGTGCCACCGTCCCCAGCACGACCTGAACCGGCCGAACTTCCGTACACCGGCGCGGCCTCGCCATGCCTACAACGCTGTCAGCGCCCCTTCTAGACCTACGTGTCACACCGAACCTCCAACAGGAGAGGATCCATCCCATGTCCGAGGCCACCTCCCACGCTGACGAGCTCCGCCGCTTCTTCGACGTCTTCGCCCAGGCAGGCGACAGTCTGGATGTGGACACTTTGGCGGGCTGCTTCGCCGAGGTGTTCCTGGCCGGGGACGCCGGCGGCGCCCGGCCCGTGCCCCGCCCCGCGTTCCTGCAGGCCCTGCCCAGACGCGCGCAGATGTTCGCCGATGCGGGCATTGGCCCGGCCGCCCTCGACACCCTGACCCACCAGCATCTCGACGACCGGTACGTGCTCGTCCGCACCGAATGGACCGCACCTCGCACCGCCGGCGGCGAACCCGTCCACCTGTCATCGTCGTACCTGCTCCACCGGGACGCAGACGACACGTACCGCATCGTGGCCTACCTCAACCATCAAGGCCTGCCACTCTCCCAGGCCTAACCGTCACCGCTGCCATCCCCTACAAGCCCGAGACGACACGCGAAGGGCACCGAACTGGACCGATGCGAACGCCACCGCCTACAGGGCGCCCGTCCAAGCGGTGGCAGTCCGGCTCGATGAGGTTGACTCACGTGTTCTGGGCTTCGGCCCACCCGACCTTGACGACACCGACACGTCAACGGCCTCGACGTGCGGTCCCGCGCCAGACCTCACACCTCTGTCGGTCATCACACGCCGGGTGGAAGAGAAACGTGGATGCTACGCGGAGACAGAGTCGGGCCGCGAGCCCGACACGAGGCAGCCGTCTCCCTCTTGCAATCCGAGCTCTGCGCGGACATCGCGACCCGGTCGAGGGCAGACTCCGTTCGAGGCGATTCCATCCCACCCAGCTTGGCCCGCCTGGCCCTACGCCGTCGCCGATCCAACCGATGACGCCGCCCGCCTCTCGGTCGATGGAACTCACCAACCACGAGCTCGTCGGTCAGGCACTTCTGTGCGGCATCGATCTCCACTACAGAACAGCGCACCTCGGGATCTTTCCGTGGAAGAGGGCTGGGCTCGGATGTCATCCGCGTTTGTGCCATGAGGAGCCTTGCCGCCGAAGCGAGAGTGGTACCCCTACCGAAAACCGAGGCTTTCACAGCGGACAGACGGGCGTGGGTCAGCGTCCGCTTCGGCGGCGGAGTGCCGGGCCGAGCGCCTGCTGGGCGGCGAAGAGAGCGATCCCGGTGATCGCGCATGCCGCTGCCAGAGTCGTTCGTCCGGCATGGTCGAGCAGTACGGTGCCGGCCAGCGGGCCGAACACGGCACCGACACTCCAGGTGGCGGAGGCGATGCCCATGTACCTGCCGCGCAGGTCCGCCGGTGCGAGGTCGGCGAAGGTGGCGCCGAACATCACGGCGATGCCGATCTGGCCGAGGGTCCAAACCAGGACCGATCCCGCGTAGCCGACACCACTCTCTACGAGGGTGCCCAAACCGACGCCGGCACCGGCCAGGAGCATGGACACGGCCAGCACCGAGCTGGGGTCGCGACCGGCAAGCAACCGTACCGCCAGTGGTTGGCCTACCACGATGACGATCCCGTTCAGAGCCAGCACCGCGCCGTAGGTCGCGGGGCCGTGACCATCTGCCGTCATGACGAGCGGTAGCGTCGCGAAGGTCTGCAGGAACAGGGTGAAATAGGCGACGTAGATCAACACCATGACGATCATCAGCCGGTCGCGCAGGAGCACCGGCAGCAGCGCTCGGCGGGGCTGATTCGGTGTCGCCGGCCGGGTCTCGGGAATCCGGCGCCAGACGATCAGCGCCGCGATGATCGAGGCCGTGGCATTGATCCAGAACAAGAGTCCATACCCATACTGGGCCAGGACCCCCGCGGTGATCGTGGCGATGGAGAAGCCGAGGTTGGCCGCCCAGAACAGCAACCCGAAGGCCCGGACCCGCTGGCTCGGATGGAGGTCGGCCACCACAGCCGACCCAACCGGGCGGAACAGGTCCGCCATCAGCCCGACACCGAGTGCCGCCGCCCAGATCACCGGCACCGTGTCGGCCGAGCCGAGCGCGACAAGCGTCACGGCGGTTCCCAGGAACCCCACCAGCATGGTGTGGCGTCGTCCGATCCGGTCGCCCAGCCAGCCGCCGAGCACCTGGGATCCGATGCCTCCGGCTCCCGTCGCCGCCACCACCGCGCCCGCGGTTGTCGGCGTCAGCCCTTGCTCCTGCGTCAGATAGAGCACGAGGAACGACTGCGCCACTCCGCCGGCGCGGCTCACGAAATGAGTCGCCGCCAGGGACCAGACCAGGCCAGGCAGGTCCAATCGCAGGCGGGACAGGCGGCGGCCCAGCGGTATCGCGGTCGGAGCGGGTGTGTCGTAGGTCGTCATGCCGATGACACTAGGATCACCTAGGACATCAAGAAAAGCGATTACTTTCGATCAAATCAATCGCAATTCGCGATACTCTGACGTTATGGCTGACGTTGAGCTGCGCCACCTGAGGACGATGGCCGCTATCGCCGAGGAGGGAACGTTCGGCCGAGCGGCGGTTCGCCTCGGCTACACCCAGTCGTCGGTAAGCCAGCAGATCGCCGCGCTGGAGAAGGCCGTCGGTGGCGCCGTCTTCGACCGGCCCGGAGGTCCCAGGCCGGTACGGACCACTCCTCTTGGCGAGGTGGTCCTGGCCCACGGGCGCGATCTGCTCACGAGGTCGGAGGCGCTGGCCGACGCCGTCGATCGCTTCAAGGCGGGTAACGGCCGGATCGACATCGGCACCTTCCAGGGCGCGACCAAGCTGATCCTGCCGGCCGTCGTGCGCCGGCTGCTGAGCGAGCACCCCGGCTGCGACATCCGGCTGTCGGAGGTGGGACCGGAGGATCCGAGGATCGGAGATCTTGACCTGTTGTTCCACTACGATCGGATCGACGGCGACGTCGAGCACGTCGAGCTGCTCGACGAGCCGTACCTCCTGGTGGCCGCCGCAGGTGCGTTCCCCGATGGTCCGGTACCGGTGAAGCGACTCGACGACGCTCCCATGGTCGCCTGGCCGCCCAACGTCCACCAAAGATGGCTGGAACGGGAGCTCGCCGGCGCGGGCGCCCGGCCGCGGATCGTGTTCCGCACGGCCGGCCACGACACCGTCGTGTCGATGGTACGGGTGGGCCTGGGCTCAGCGGTGTTGCCCTGGCTCGCCCTCCAGGGATCCGATGTCTGGTCCGACGACCGGCTCAGCATCCATCGACTGCGACCGTCGCCCGCCTGCACGTGGTACCTGTACTGGCCGGCCGGGCGCACCCAGTCGCCCCTCGCGGCCCGAGCCATCGACATCGCCGTCGAAGCCGCCACTGAGCTGGCCGGCCAGATGTGACATCGGACGAGTCACGGGAGAGCGCGACTCTCGGCGTGGAAGGGCTCAGCGGCAGTGACTATATCGCTGTAGGCGATTGATTCAATCGGAAATCATGGCTTTTCGCGATGAGGCCGCGAGGCTTAGCGTGCCGGACATGAACGGTCGTCAAGATCACCCCGAGCAACTCCTCAAAATCAACGGCGTAGAGCTCTGCGCTCAGACATTCGGCGACCCTGCCGCACCCGCCCTGCTGCTCATCGGCGGCGCCGAGGCGTCGATGGACTGGTGGGACGACGAGTTCTGCGAGCGCCTCGCCGCCGGCGGGCGGCACGTCATCCGGTACGACACCCGGGACACCGGCCGCTCCACAACCTTCCCGCCCGGCGCACCGCCGTACGGAAGCGACGCCCTGCTCGACGACGCCGTCGGCCTGCTCGATGAACTCGGCATCGCGGCCGCGCACATCGTCGGCGTCTCCATGGGCGGCGGCATCGCCCAGCACCTGGCCGTGCACCACCGCGGCCGGGTCGCCTCCCTGACGCTCATCGCCACCAGCCCGGGCGGGCCCGGCGACCCCAATCGCCCTGACCTGCCGCCGATGAGCGCCGAGCTGGCGAAGCGGTTCGCCGAGGGCGGTGACGAGGCGCCCGACTGGTCCGACCGCGAGGCCGTCATCGGGTACTACATCGACGGCGAGCGCACCTTCGCGGGCACCATCCCCGTCGACGAGGAGCGGCTGCGCCACGTCGTCGGCCGCGTCTGGGACCGCAGCCCGTCCCCGGCGTCGGCGCAGAATCACTGGCAGCTCGCCGGCGGCGAGCCCGTCCGCGCCCGCCTCGGTGAGATCGCGGTGCCCACGCTGGTATTGCACGGCACCGCGGACCCGCTGCTCCCATACGGGCACGGCGAGGCGCTGGCACGGGAGATCCCGGGAGCACGGCTCGTCCCGCTCGAAGGCATGGGGCACCAGATGCCGCCGCCGGAGCTCTGGGACATCACGATTGCGGAGATCCTTTCAGTTTCCGAAGGAGAGCGCCCGTGAACCGGCTGCGATCGGCACTCTGGCTGCCGCTCTTCGACGAGCTCGCCGACCCGCGGGCGGTGGCGAACCTGGCCGCCGAAGCGGAAGAAGCCGGGTGGGACGGCTGCTTCGTGTGGGATCACCTGTCCTGGCGGGCGCCGGTCCAGCAGGTCGCCGACTCGTGGATCGCGCTGGCGGCGATCGCGACCGCGACCGAGCGGCTGCGGCTCGGCCCGATGGTGTCGACGCTCGCTCGCCGGCGGCCGGCCAAAGTGGCGCGGGAGACCGCGACACTGGATCAGCTGAGCGACGGCCGTCTCACCCTCGGCGTCGGACTCGGAAGCGACCGGTTCGGCGGCGAGCTGTCCAAGACCGGCGAGCAACTCGACGACCGGCAGCGCGGGCGGATGCTCGACGAGTCCTTGGCGATCCTGGCCGCCGCCTGGTCCGGCGAGCCGGTGCGCCATCGCGGCGAGCACTACACCGTCGACGACATCACGTTCCTGCCGCGGCCGGTTCAGCGGCCCGGCGTGCCGGTGTGGGCCGCCGGATTCCCCGGCAACGTCAAGCCGATCCGCCGGGCCGCCCGGCTCGACGGCTTCTTTCCGATCAATCTGGAGCACCCGGACCAGCTCGCCGAGGTCGTCGCCACCCTCACCGAACTGCGACATGGCGAAATGGCCTCGTACGACATCGCCATCAGCCTGCCCTTCGACGTCGACCCACTGCCGTACGCCGCCGCCGGCGCGACCTGGTGGCTGACGGAGTTCGACCCGGGTGTACGGCTCGACACGGTGCGCGGCGTACTCCGCGATGGCCCAGCGAATCCGGGCGGCGACTGAGCCGCGGCAGGCGGTCCAAAAAGCTGTCCGCCGTGGCCTCCTATCCGCCTGTGTAATAACCCCAGAGTTCGTTGAGTAGTTCAGCATGGCCATAGCCGCAGGACCTGGGCTTATCTCCTGGGATCCCTGGTTCTTTCGAGATTGATGAGACTTCAGAGATTCTGAAGGTCTATCGTCCTCGTCGTTCGTCTTGCACAAATGGCGAAGACGAGGAGGCCGGAGTTGGCGCTGGCTGTAGTGAAAGATCTTCGCGTGGCGCGGGCCCCGGCCACCGCCGAGGATCTGGAGGCGCTGGAGACCGATGTGCTGGCCGGGTTCGTGCTGGCCCGGGCGGCGGCGGGGCTGTCGGACGGCACGATCTCCTCGGATGTGGTGCATCTGGAGCAGGTGCGGGCCTGGTTCGGGCGGCCACTGTGGGAGATGGAGCCCGCCGACGCCGACGCGTACTTCGGCAAGGTGCTGCGTGGCGCCGCCAAGGGCACCCGCCTGGCCCGGGCCCAGGCGATCAAGACGTACTTCCTGTTCCTCGAGCTCCGCCACAAGATCGAAATTCACCAGATGACCGGCCGCGTCGTCGAGTGCCCGATCGACGAGATGAACCGGCCCCGTGGCCGGCAGGAGGGCCGGCTGCGCATCCCGCCCACCGCCGATCAGGTGGGTCGGCTGTTCGCCGGGTGGCGCAAAGATCTGGTGACCTGCCGTAAGTTCGCTCCGGGCGCCCGCAACTACACCGCCGCCAAGCTGATGAGCGAGGTCGGGCTGCGCGTCAACGAGACCTGCGAGCTTGATCTGACCGACATCAAGTGGGACCTGGGCCGGTTCGGCAAGCTGCACGTCCGGCATGGTAAGGGCGCCCGTGGCTCCGGTCCGCGCGAGCGGATGGTGCCGCTGATCAACAACGCCGCGGCGACGTTGCGGTGGTTCGTCGAGGACGTGTGGGGCCAGTTCGGTGACGACCACACCCGTCCCGGCGTCCCGCTGCTGCCGGCCGATCGCTGCGCCGGATGCTCTCGGCGTCTGCCCGCACGTGAGGGCTATTGCCGGTTGTGCTGGTGCCAGGCTCGTCGTGACGCGGAGACAAGCCAGGCGGCCATCGGAGTCCAGCCGTTCCTGTCTCAGGTCCGCCACCACCAGCTCTTCCTGGCCCACCTGAATCCACTCTGGGGTCGTGAGCGGAAGGAAGGCGGCCGGAACCGTAATCCAGGAGGACGGATCGGGCGCCCGCCCAAACCGGATCCCGTCCCCGCAGGACGCCCGCCATCCGCGGGAACGCCGTTGCGGCTGTTCGACCTGCCCCGCGACTACACACGATTCGACCGGCGCGATCGCCTCACGCTGAACGACCCGCTCATGGCCTGGGCCCGCTGGACCATCCACCTCCTCGGCGAGGCCCGCGGCTGGAAACGCGGAGTCCGTGAGAACATCGAGCAGGGCCTGACCACTCTGCTGGCCGGCCGCGTCGATGGCGAGCCCGTCTTGCATTCGGAGATGTCCCCCGTCCTGCGCAAGCGGGTGATCGGCGTCGGCCGCACCATCGACGTGCTCACACGCATGGGCCTGTTCCGCGACGACCGCCGACCCCCGTTCGAGGACTGGCTCACCGGCAAGCTGGACGGCCTGGCTCCCGGAATCGGCCGGGAAGTCGAGGCGTGGCTGCGAGTCCTGCACGACGGCGGCCCACGCAACAAGGCACGAGCCCAGGCGACTATCTATGGATACATGAGCCGGATCCGGCCCATCCTGCTTGCCTGGTCAGACCGCTACGACCACCTCCGCGAGGTCACCCACGACGACGTCCTGGCCGCGCTCGACCAACTCCACGGCCACCAGCGCCACCACGCCCTGATCGCATTGCGGTCGCTGTTCTCCCGCGCCAAGAAGAACGGCACAATCTTCCGCGATCCCACCCGCAGCCTCAGAGTCGGCCAGCACCCCTACGGCGTCCTGCAGCCGCTGCTCGCCGACGACATCGACCGATCCGTCCGGGCCGCCACCACCCCTGCAGCCCGGGTCATGGTCGCGCTCGCCGGAGTCCACGCCGCCCGCGCGGCCGACATGCTCGCGCTGCGCCTGGACGACGTCGACCTCGGCAACCGCCGCGTCGTCATCGCCGGGCGGGCCCGCCCGCTCGACGACCTCACGCATCGGCTGCTCCTCGACTGGCTCCGCCATCGCGCCGCCCGCTGGCCCGACACCGCCAACCCACACCTGCTCATCAACCACATCACCGCCACGACTACGGCGCCGGCCAGCGGCCAGGGCGCCTCGCTGATCCTGCACAAACAGGCCGCCACCCTCGAACGCCTGCGCATCGATCGGATCCTCGAAGAAGCCCTCGCCTGCGGCGGCGACCCACTGCATCTCGCCTCGGTCTTCGGCCTCGACACCAAGACCGCCATCCGCTATGCCGACTCAGCCCGGCAACTCCTGATCACGGCTGCCGAGGAACAAGACCCCGCCGGTTCCAGCGAACCCAAGGGTCGAAACCATCCATAAAACGTGAAGACCCTTGGGTTCATTCTGAAGACCCTTCAGTTCGCGCGAACTCTGGGATTTCAAGGGGGGCAGACCAAGCACGCCTGAAAGGGGCAGTGGCCTTCACCTCAGGGAAAAGAGCTGGTCAGTGGGTACGGCGGGGCGGCGCGAGGTGAGTGGTGCCGCCGCCGTGGAAGAACAGCGCGGCCGAGCCGGGGGTGGTGTCGTTCTTGGCGTACCAGCGCATCGTGATCTGGGCGCCGTCGTGTGTGGTGACGTCCTCCGGGATCGGCTGGGCCTTCCCTGACGCGTCAAGGATCGGTTCCCGCATGACACGTCGTGTGCCGACGTCGCCGACGGCCGGCGGGGTCATGGCGGCCATCGCTTCGCCCATTGGGGCCATGGCTTCAGGAACCAGGGCGAGGGACATGTTCGGTTCCGTTCGATTCAAGTCCAGTGAGGGATGAGAGGGGTCAGGCGGTCGGCGCAAGGACGACGACCTTGCCGGACACGGCACCGGCGGCGACTTCCGCATGGAAGGCCGGGAGGTCCTCGAGCTGGATACGGCGGCTGATGTCGATGTGAAGTTCGCCTCGGTCGATCGCCGCCACGAGGCCGGCGAGCTGCTTGGCGTCGCTCCGGACGAAGACGTTGAGCCCGCGCACCTGGCGCCCTTCGTCGCTCGGCGCCTGCATCCACACCGTGGTGTTGACCACGGCCCCGCCGGACCGCACGAGAGCGGCCTGGTCGGCGAGCTGCGAGGGCTCGATCGGTGCGAGGTTGAGCAAGAGGTCGACCGGCTGGGTCACCGCATCCACCACGTCGGTCGTGGTGTGGTCAAGGACCTCGTCGGCACCGGCTGCCCGGACCCGGTCCGCGCTGCGCGGGCTCGCCGTGGCGATGACGTGCGCGCCGGCGGTCTTTGCCAGCTGCACCGCGTAGGCACCGACAGCGCCTCCGGCGCCGGTGATGAGCACGCGCTGCCCGGCGGTGAGCTCGCCGAGTTCGAACAGTGCCTGCCATGCGGTCAGGCCCACCAGCGGCAGGGCCGCCGCGTCAGCGAGCGGCACGCTCGAAGGCGCGGCCGCCAGGACCTCGGCGGGCGCGATGACGTACTCAGCAGCTGCGCCGTCGCCGATCATCGGGAGGAATCCGACGACCTCGTCACCGACCGCCACCGCATCGACGCCGTCACCGAGCGCGTCGACCGTTCCGGCGACGTCGATGCCAGGCGTGTGCGGGAGCGTCACCGGGAACGGGCCCTGGAGACCACCGCCGCGGATACCGGCGTCGACCGGGTTGAACGACGTCGCCGCGACCCGGATGCGAACCTCACCAGCGCTGGGGACGGGCCGCGCCACGTCCTCGTAGCGCAGGACATCGGCATCGCCGTACTCGTGGAATCGCACTGCCTTCATGACGAACTTCCTTCTTCGAGAGACGCTATATGCTTCGAATTCGAAGCACTGAAGTGAAGCTAGCACTGCTTCGAGTTCGAAGCAACTACGATTGCGGCATGACCGAAGAAGAGTCCCCTCTGCCGCTCGATCCCGCCGAACTCGGCGCCTACTTCGCGCTGATCGAGGTGAGCAGCCTGCTGCGCCACACGGTGGAGCAGCAGTTGCGCGACGCCGGCGACCTCAGCTACGTCCAGTTCCAGCTCTTGGCCACACTCGGGGACGCGGCAGACGGCAGCCGGCGCATGACCGAGCTGGCAGACGGGGTTGTGTACAGCCGCAGCGGCCTGACCTACCAGGTGGGGCTGCTGGAGAAGGCCGGACTCGTCGCCCGCAGCCCGTCCGCGGAGGACGACCGGGGCGTGACGGTGACCATCACCGAGGCGGGACGGGACGTGCTCGCCAGGGTGTTCCCCGGTCACATCGACGTCCTGCGGCAACTCTTCCTCGAACCGCTCGCGCGCGAGGACATCGACAGCCTCGCTCGTGTCCTCACCGTCGTCCGCGATCACATGCGCTCCATCCCGCCTCGGTCGGCGAAGCCGCGCCGGAAGAGCGCCGCACGTCAGAGCCCCACTGGCGGCGGAGCCTGATCGCGCCCCGGCCCCATCGCCGGGACAACGAGCGCCGCGGGATCATCCGAGCAGGCGCGAGCGGCGGATTCGGGCGTCCGGGTCTACGGCGTCGGCGATCGCCGCGGACCGCGCTGCCACCCGGTAGCCCGCCTCCACCAGGAGTGGCGCGAGGAACCGGTAAGCCTCCCGCGTGTCACCCATCCCGTGCGACAGCACGATCAGCGGGATCGATGCGCCTGTATCCGCCGGGTCCGTACGGGGCCCGCGAGACCACCGAGGATCTCGTCCTGGCCGGCTACGAGATCCCCACCGGGACGACCATCTTCTATCCGTTCTGGGCCGTCCACATGAACCCGCGGTACTGGCCCGATCCCGAGACGTTCGACCCTGGCCGTTTCACCCCCGACCAGGTCGCCGACCGACCTCGCTACGCCCACGTCCCGTTCGGCCTCGGTCCGCGCAGCTGCGAGGGCGCGAGCCTGGCCATGGTCGAGGCCGAACTGGTGCCGGCGATCCTTCTGAGGAGATTCCGCTTCCAGCCGGCCACCGGACACGACGTCGTCCCCGTCGAACGGTTCGTGCTGTGGGCCGCGGACGGGATCCGCATGAATCTGACGCCACCGCCGCGAGATCCGCCGGCCGATCGACCCGCGCCGCGGCTACGACGCGGAGGTGGCCAAGCTCGCCGCGGCCGTCGCTAAGAGGCGGTAGCCGGTCGGTCCCGGGGCCCGCCGCGCCGTGCGGCGGGCCACCGGCTCCTGAAGGCCGTCTCCTAGAGGCGGTCGAGGATCTCCCGCAGCTGGGCGACCTCGGCCTGCTGGGCGGTCTCGATGGTCTTGGCCAGCTCCTTGGCCTCGGCGTTGGAGCCCTGCGTCTGCTCGGTACGCGCCATCTGGATCGCACCCTCGTGATGGGCGATCATCAGCTCGGCGAACTGCCGGTCGAACGCGCCGCCCTTGGCCTTCTCCAGCTTCTTCATGTCGTCCTCGGACATCATGCCGGGCATGTCATGGCCCATCCCGTGGTCCATGCCTTCGGACGGCATCGGCTTGCCCCACGCCGTGAGCCAGCCCTGCATGGTCTGGATCTCCGGGTCCTGAGCGGCCTTGATCTTCGCGGCCAGCTCCTTGACCTCCTTGTCGGCGGCCCGGGTCCCGGCCAGGTCGGCCATCTCGACCGCCTGCTGGTGGTGCGGGATCATCATCTGCGCGAACATCACGTCCGCGTCGTTGAACGCCGCCGCGGGCGAGGCGCTCGCCGTCGTCGCGGCGGGTGCGCTGCTGGACATGCCGGCCATGTCCGGCCCCATCGAGCCGCTGTCGGTGCCGCCGCAGCCGGCGACCAGCGCGAGCACGGCTCCGGCCGCCGCGGTGGCAGCCGGGATCCTCATATTCGTGAACATGGTGTTTTTCCTTCGGTGATGGAGGTACGCAGGCCGTCATCGCGAACCGGGCTTTTCAGCCCGTCCGCCGATATTTCGGCCTATATGCGCATCACCGAGAGCACTGCGGGGTTCGGCGCCAGGCGGCGCGGCGGCGCTCTGGCCGCCGTACGCGCCGGGGACCCCCAGCCGCCCATCCCCGCGCGCCAGTAGAGTGTGGCGGCCCAGACGACCGCGATCAGAAGCGCGATGACCGAGGTGAGCACGGCCAGGCACACGTCGCTCGGATCGAACCCGGCCGCGTCCCGCGAGCAGATCGCGACCTCACCCCGGTCCATCCCGAAAGACTCCACGGGAGAGGCGTGAACGTGCGAGCCTTGAACGACGGCGCCACCATGGTGAGAGCCGAGATGCCCCAGCGTGTGCATGCCGGCCACGCCGAACGCGATCAGCAGAGGCAGCAGCCAGGGGAGGCCGGGCAGGAGCAACCGCCGTGCCACGCGCTCCCCCCTCACAGCTGCCGACCTTAGTATTCGCGCCAGGATAGCCAGCGACGTCACTGCTCACCCGGACAACAGAACAACTACAAGCCATAGTAGTAGACGTCCCAACACCATGAGTCTCCCGTTGAACGCCGGAGGCACTGCGTGCGTATCTCCTCTTGGACCGGCGTGACACTCCCCTAGCGCAGGTAGTACCCGCCGTTCCGGATTCTCGATGCCGCAAACAGGCCAGACAGCCCTTTCACTTCTGTACTATTTCGCCCCAGGTTCTGGAGATTTACGAGGAGGCGTCGTAGTGGCCCTGCCGACAAGGCTTGGACGAACAGCGGCGGCCGCGGCCCTGTCCCTGGTCGCACTGGCCGTCACTCCCGGCGCCGCCGTGGCCGAGCCGTCGCCGGCCAAGGCCAGAGCCAAGCTCGTGAAGCTGAACGAGCAGGCCGACCAGGTGGTCGAGCGGTACAACCAGGCTACGGAGGCGTACAAGAAGGCCAAGAAGAAGTACGACACCCTCAATACCGAGCTCCGCCTCAAGGACGCCCGAGCCGGTTCCCTGCGCGACGACCTCGTCCGGCTGGCCGTCAACGACTACCAGTTCGGCCCGATCAGGGGGTGGGAGGGGCTCGCAGGCCAGGCCGATCCCACGGCGATCCTGAACAGCATGGCCTCCTTCCGGGAGATGGCCGAGTCCCGGGCGGCCAAGGTCCGCGCCTACGAGGCGGCCACCAAGGAGCTGCGCGACCGGCGCAACGACGCCAAGAGCACCCTGGCCGAGTCCGACGCCGCACGCGACAAGGTCAGCGACGAGAAGTCCAAGATCGAGAAACTGATCGCCGAGCAGACCAAGCTGCTGCGCAGGCTGGGCGCCTTCAATGCCGGCGACCCCAACAGCGCCGGCATCAAGTACACGGGCCCGGCCTCCGGCAACGCCCGCCTGGCGCTGCAGTTCGCCTTCGCGCAGGTGGGCAAGCCGTACCGGTTCGGCGGCACGGGACCGGGCTCCTACGACTGCTCCGGCCTGACCCAGGCCGCCTGGCGGCAGGCGGGGGTCGAGCTGCCCCGTACGACCTGGACGCAGTGGAGCTGGGGCTCCGCCCGCCGCGTCCCCCTGAACGCGTTGCAGCCCGGGGACCTGCTCTTCAGCAAGGGGCTGGGACACATGGGCATGTACGCCGGCAACGGGAAGATGGTGCACGCGCCGCAGACCGGGGACGTCATCAAGGTCGTCGATCTGGACGACTACTGGCGCACCCGCCTGCTCGGCGCGGTCCGCCCCTGACCGGGGGTGCTCTACGTGGTCCGGTGAGCCCGGCCGAGGACGTGCGCGAGGGCGGGGATGGGCGGCTGCGGCGCGAAGGCGAACCGCTCGACCTCGTCCACGGCGAAGCCCGCCCGCCGGATCGCGGCGAGCGTGTCGCGGTTGGGACTGCACCTTCCGGCCATGCGCCGCCACACCGGGGTGATCGCGTCCTGGAGCAGGCCGAGCGCCGGGTTGGACGATCGTACGTGCTCGTAGAAGCGCAGCTCCCCGCCCGGCCTGAGCACCCGGGCGATCTCGGCCAGCGCCGCCGGTGGTGAGGGCACGCTGCACAGCACGAGCGAGACCACCGCGGCGTCGAAGGCCTCGGCTTCGCCCGGCAGAGCCTCGGCGTGGCCGGCCACGACCCGCACGGGCACGGGCGCCGAGGCGGCTTCGGCCTCGGCGAAGCGGCGCAGGGTGTCCTCCGGTTCGACCGCGACGACTTCGCTGACCGTCTTGGGATAGTGGGCGAAGTTGCGGCCGTTGCCGGCGCCGATCTCGATCACCCGGCCCTCGAGCCCGTCCAGGAGCCGTTGCCGGTGCTCCCGCCCGCCGCGCAGGTCCGCGGCGGCGGAGGCCTGGACGTAGACGCGGGCCAGGCGGGGATGCTGAAATCCGGACAGGTCAGTCACGACGATCACCTCTGTTAGCGGGCTACCGTCTTCCAGACTGGCTCATGGCGGCCGAAAACGGCCTGCTAGCCACTCGCGGGCCCCGGTCGGCGCGGGCGGTGTGCGTGCCGTCGCCGGGACGACGGCACGCACGGGTCGTCATTTCTCGCAGCGGATGGGGTAGGTGGTCTGCGCCGTCGGCTTGTTGTGGTTCAGGACCTCGATCTTGATCGTGCCGTCGGTCCTGGCCGGCCGGCTCCAGCTGAACGCCTGGATGCCGAGGACCCCGCCCTCCGGCATCTTGTGGGTGAAGGTCTCCGCGGCCTGGCCGTCGATGACCCAGTGGTAGCTGACCTCCGTGCCCGCCGGCGCCTTGAACTCGCCGAAGGCCGTCAGGTACGGGTCGGCGACGCAGTCCCCGTAGTAGCCGACCGACTCGATCTCGGTGATCTGCACCGTGCCCGGCGACGGGTCGGGCTGCGTGCAGGTCCAGGTGTAGGGCTCCTGCTTGGCCGGCTTGTTGTGGTTCAGGACTTCCAGGCGGACCACGCCGGAGCCGCTGGACCTGGCGTTGCTGTACCAGAAGTCGCCGATCCTGCTCCGTACACCGGGCTTGAGCGTGGCGGTCCTGAGCCGGCCCGGCTTGCCGTCGACGACCAGGCGGTACTTGACGTCCGCCTCGCGGTCCGTCACGACCATGGCGTCCGCCCGCAGGGTGAAGGAGCCGTCGCACTGGCCGGTGAAGTGGGAGGTCAGCATGTACTCGGCGGTCAGCTTGGCGTCGCCGCCCTCGTCGACGCAGGTGAAGGAGAACTCGCGCTCGGCCGGCTCGCCGCCGCCCTCGGCCGCGAGGCCGAGCGTGTGGGTGCCGTTCCGGCCGGAGTCGAGGCTCCAGGTGGCGGACACGTCACGGGTGCGGGGCTGGTCGCCGGCGGGGAAGTCGACGGTCTGCGGCGTCCACTTGACGCCGTCGAGGATCCACCAGTACGTGACCTTGCGCGCCGGGCCGGCCGGGAGCGCGATGCGGCCGGTGGCCTGGTACGAGACGGATTCCAGGCAGCTGCCCTCGTAGTCGCCGGGGGTGACGTCGACGATCTGCGGCACGGGCTTCTGCGCGGGCGGAGGCGTCGTAGGCGGAGGCGTCGTGGGAGGCGGCGTCGTAGGCGGAGGCGAGGAGGGCGGAGGCGTCGTAGGAGGCGGCGACGTCGGCGGAGGTGTCGTGGGCGGAGGCGTCGTGGGTGTGGTGGAGCAGGTCACCTGGTAGGTGGCGCGTCCGGAGTCGCGGCCGCCGGCGTTGAGGATGCGGATGGCCTTCCAGCCGCCGGTGGAGCTGCCCACGGACAGCGGCAGCGTCACCTGCCGGGTACGGGGCCCGCCCGCCGCGAAGTACAGCGACTCGGGCCGCCCCTCCCCTGCGCTGCTGTCGATCCACTGGTAGTCGACCTTGGCGGGCGTGCGCGACACCTGGACGGTGCCCGTGAACAACACCGTCGTGGGGCAGGCGCCGCGGTAGGTCGCCGGGCTCGCCTCGACGTCGGCCGCGGCGACCAGCGGCCTGCCGGGCTCGGCGGGCAGCGGGTGGGCGCCGTCCCACACCACGACGGGGCCCGCGCACGCGACGCTGAAGCGGCCCTTGGCCGACAGCCCCTTCCTGCCGAGGATCTCCACGGCCTGCCAGCCGGAGGTGCTCCGGTCGAACGTCTGGCGGTCGGTCACGACCACCTTGCGCGTGCCGTTGACGCGGAAGCTCTTGATGGCGCCCTTGCTGCCGTCACCGCGTACCCAGCGGTAACGCACGGTTCCCCGGCCCTTGGCCGCGACCACGGCGGAGAAGCCGACCGTGGTGGGGCAGGCGCCGGACTGCTTGGCGGGGCTCGCCTTGACCTTGGCCGTCCTGACCGCAGGCGCGGCCGTCCTGACCGCAGGCGCGGCCGTCCTGACCGCAGAGGCGGCCGAACTGACGGCGGGGGCGGCGAGCGCCGGAGGGGCGGCCAGCAGGCTGCTGAGCAGCGCGGCACCCAGCAGCAACGCTGTCCTTCTCATCGGGGGTCCCTTTCTTTCCACAGAAGAGGGACCATGCTCCCCGGCCCGTCTTGGGACTCACTTGGACCTCTCTTGTAACCTCCGCCACAAGTGCCGCCAAGGGATCGGTCAGAATGTCCCCATACGGATGAGGGGGCGTGTGAACGAGAGCGTGGCGTTGGCCCAGCTTGCCCAGCGGCTGGAGGAGGTGGTGGGCGAGCTACGCGGCATCCCCGTCGACGTCGAGCGGGTGGAGGACAACGAGCTCGTCCGGGAGCAGATCGCGCAGGCCGCCGCCACGGCCCGCGAACTGCGCGCCATGCACCCGGTGGGCTCGGCGGAGCACGGCCGCGAGGAGCAGAAGAGCCGGCTCCGCGTGCTGGACGCCCTGCGGCGCGGCATGACGATGCGCACGATCGTCCACGCGAGCGTCCTGGATGACCCCCGCAAGGCGGCCCGGATCAGGGAGCTGCACGCCACCGGCGACCTGCACCGGGTCATCGACGAACCGATCCAGCAACTGCTCGTCTTCGACCGCGCGGTGGCGTTCGTCCGGATCACCCCCGTCCCCTACTCTCCGGGGGCTCTCGTGATCAGGCAGCAGAGCCTGATCGCCATCCTCATCGACCTGTTCGAACAGACCTGGGCCAGGGCCAGGGAGACCACCGAACCTGCGCACCGGCTGACCCAGCGGGAGCGCGAGGTGCTCGCGCTGATCGCCGAAGGGCGCTCCAACAGCGCCGTCGCCCGCGCCCTGTCGATCACCGAGGCGGCCGTCGGCAAGCACGTGGCCAGTGTGTTCGCCAAGCTCGAACTGCCCGCGACCGCCGACGACAACCGGCGGGTGCTGGCCGTGCTCGCCTACCTGCGCGGTGCAGCGGGGTAGGGCCAGGACTACCCTGCCCTCGTCCCAGCCCCCCTGCAGGCGGGATCCGGCGCGCACTTCAATGAATGTCATGCAACGTATGACTGGATTGCTGGTCGGCGCGGTCTTCGGCGCGGTCTTCGTCGTCGTCAACGCGCAGAGCCCGCTGAACACCTTGACCGTGAACGTCCTGCGGGCGGCCGCCTGCCTGGCGGCCGCGAGTGTGATCGCCATGTGGTTCGTCGCGGCCCGGAGAGAGCACACCGGCGGGGGACCGCGGCGGAACATGTTCGGCCGCGGTTACCTGATCGTCGTCGCCGCCGAGGCGCTCCTGCTCTTCGGCGGGCTCCGGGTGCTGGCCGCCTGGGGGCTCCCCGAGCAGGCCAACGTGGCCTGGGTCGCGTTCGTGGTCGGCGTGCACTTCATCGCCCTGGCGCCGATCTGGAAGGACCGGGGCATCGCCGTACCCGGTGTGGTCCTCACCGTGCTCGGCGTCGCCGGCCTGCTCCTGGCCCCGACGGGCGCGGTCGCCTGGGTGCCGCTCGTCAGCGGCGTGCTGTCCGGGGTGGCGCTCCTGACCGGCGCCGTCGCCTTCGGCTGGCGCAGCGTGACGGCGCGAACGGCCTAGCCCGCGCAATGCCGCGCCTTTATGAAATGTGTGCTGATCCGTGCGGATGCCTGCCATTTCGTGCGAGCCCTTGCGCCCCGGTTACCGGGGAAATCAAATGGGGTTCGCGACCGGGCGAATAAAGCCGCGTCGGTCTTCACGCAGAAAGGAGGTGTCGGAGAATGGCATTCGCCAAGCACACCGCTGCCACACTGCTGGGCCTGAACAAGGGCCGGATGGGCGGCCGCTACCCCTGGGCTGACTTCTAAAGAACGGGTGCCCGCCCGGTGGGCGGGCGAATACCCCAGGTGAATGACCGCGGTTTCCGCGCCGGTGCGAGCCCTCGGCGCGTGCCGGCGTGGGCCGCGTTCGCGATTGCCGGCCACCACCGAAAGGGTCAGAGCGATGAGAAAGCCTGCCGACACAATGCCGCCGGGGCCGCGCGGACGCTGGCCCGTCGGCAACTCCTACGACTACGACCGGGACCGGATCGGATTTCTCCGGCGCTGCCAGGCCGATTACGGCGACATCTTCACCTTCAGCCCGGCCACCATCTTCGTGGCGGACCCCGAGCTGATCGGCGAGCTGTTCAAGAAGTCGAACGAGCTCTATCTCACCGAGGAGTCGCTGTTCCCGGCCTGGCATTCCGACCAGGAGGTGAGCGACCACCTGGACGGCTGGATGCGGGCCCGGGGCCGCGCCTGGCACGGCATGACCAGGAACGTCGTCAGGTCCCACGGGCACCGGGTGACGGACCTGCTCGACGAACGCCTCGCGTCGCTCTCCGGCCGGGCCTTCCACGTGGTGCCGTTCATGCGGAGCTACAGCGCCAAGCTCTCGGCGATGTTCTGTTTCGGCCTGGACAACGAGGCCGTCTTCGATGCCGCGGAGCGGCGTTCGGGGCTGGCGCTGCCGTTCATGGACTCGAGCCTGACCTTCCCGAGCTGGCTGCCGCTGCCGTCCATCAAACGGGTGCAGCGGGCCGAGGCCGGGGTGAACGCGGCCATCACCGAGAAGTTCCGGCAGCGCAAGGCCGCGCCGCACGAAACGCCGGATGACCTGATCGACCTGCTGCTGGCGGACGATCCCGACATGCCGTCGGAGGAGGAGGCCATCAACTTCCTGACGTCGATGATTCTCGCGTCGTTCGGCTCGCCGGGGGCGACGATGGCGTGGGTGATCAGGGAGATGGCCCGGCGGCCGGAGGTGCGGGAGCGGCTGCGGGAGGAGGCGCTGGCCGTCATCGCCGACTCCGGCGGCCTCGCCAACGAGCGGAGCCTGCCGTACGCCGACGCCGTGACGAAGGAGGTCATGCGGCTCTATCCGCCGACCTGGCTCATGGGGCGCAAGGTGCGCAAGACCTGCACGTTCGGCGGCTACACCCTGCGGCCCGGCATGGACGTGCGCTTCAGCCCGTACCTCATCCACCGCGACCCCCGGTTCTGGCCGGACGCGGAGGAGTTCCGCCCCGAACGCTGGCTCGAACCCACGCAGCAGCCCCGGTTCACCTACTTCCCGTTCGGCGCCGGGCCGCGGGTCTGCCTCGGCATGCACCTGGGCATCTACCAGGCCATCGTGGGGACCGCGCACATCGCGGCCCACTACGACATCGAGGGGCTCGACCTGCAGGACTCCGACGCCGTCGCCGGTCCGGTGCTGGAGCCGCTGGCGCTGCGGGTCAGGTTGAGGCGCACCCACGCGGGACGGACCGTGGTGGGGGCATGACGGCCAAGGCCGGCCGCTTCCGGGACGCCCTGGCCATCGGCGAGTTCCGCGCGATCTTCGCCGCGCACACTGTGTCGATGACCGGGAGCGTCCTGGCCCAGCTGGCCCTGACCGTGCTGGTCTACCTGCGGTCCGACTCGCCGCTGCTGGCCGCGGTGACGTTCGCCCTGCCGATGCTGCCGCAGCTGGTCGCGGGGACGTTGCTGTCGGCGCTGGTGGACCGGGTGCCGAACCGGCGGCTGCTGGTCGGCTGCAACCTGATCTCGGCGGTGCTGGCGGCGGCGATGGCGGTGCCCGGCGCGCCGACGGCGGCGCTGCTGGCGCTCGGGTTCGCGCTGGGGCTGATCCGGCCGGTGTTCGGCGGCGCGCGGGCCGCCACGATGCCGCAGGTGCTGCCGGGCGACGCGTACGTGCCGGGGCGCAGCCTGATGCGGGTGGTGGCGCAGGTCGCGCAGATCGGCGGCTTCGCGGTGAGCGGCATCGCGCTGACCGTGGTCTCGCCCGGCACGCTGCTGCTGGCCGACGCCGTGTCGTTCGGCCTGTCCGCCGCGCTGCTGCGGTTCGGCACGCGGGAGCGCCCGGCGGCCGCGGGCTCCGGGCAGTCGCTGGTGCGCGACTCGCTGTCGGGGATCGGCCGGCTCATGGCGGTCCGGCCGCTGCGGCGCCTGCTGGTGTTCGCCTGGGCGGTGCCCGCGTTCGCGGTCGCGCCGGAGGCGCTGGCGGTGCCGTACGCGGCGGAGCTGTCGGCGGACGACACCGTGGGCGCCGGTCTGCTCCTGACCGCGCTGCCGCTGGGCACGGTGGCCGCCGAGTTCGCCGGGAACTGGACGCTGTCCGCCGGGCGGCAGGTCAGGCTGATGGCGGCGCTGGCCGCGCTGTGCTTCGCGCCCCTGCTCGCCTTCGCGTTCCGGCCGCCGATCCCGGTGGCGGCGGGGGTGCTGTTCGTCGCGGGCCTGGGCGCGTCGTTCCAGCTCGGCCTGGACCGCATGCTCCTGGACGCCGCGCCGAAGGAGCTGCTGGGGCGGGCGCTGAGCGTGCGGGCCTCGTGGATGATGTTCTTCCAGGGGCTCGGGTTCGCCGTGGCGGGGCTGGCGGCCGAGTTCGCGCCGACCACGGCCGTGATCACGGGGGCGGCGCTGTGCGGGCTGCTGGCCGCCGGGGTGTTCGCGCTCTCAGGCGTTCAGCCTCGGTACGTTGCGCTCGCGGATCAGGCTCTCGGCCAGGATCCGCAGGGCGAGCGGTGAGCCTCCGGCCTCGACCACGTACCGGCGGCACGCCTCCCGGTCCCGGTGCGCGAACTCGACGTTGAGCGCGGCCGACAGCACCCGGAACGCGTCGTGGTCGCTCAGCGCGCTCAGCTCCATCGGCAGCGCGCCCTCCCGGATCACCAGGTCGCTCAGGTACGTCCGCGCGCTCACGACGACCGTGCAGGTGGGCGAGCCGGGCAGCAGCGGGCGCACCTGCCGTACCGACCGGGCGTTGTCCAGCACGACCAGCATCAGCTTGCCGGCCAGCACGCTCCGGTACAGGCAGGAGGCCTCCTCCTCGTCGTCGGGCGCCACCCGCACACCCAGCGCCCGCAGAAACCTGACGATCACCGGATGAGCCCCAGCGTCTCCCGATAAATCCGCGTAAAGGTGGCCGTCGGGGAACCGCGCCGCCGACCGGTGCGCCCACTGGACGACCAGCGCCGACTTGCCGATCCCCGGCGGCCCGGTCACGAGGACGAGCGGGCCGGCCGCCAGGTCGCCGTACGGCCGCCGCGACCACTCCTCCAGCTGGGCCAGCTGCGGCTCCCGCCCGGCGAACCCGCGGATCGGGCGCGGCAGCTGGCGCGGCACCGGCAGCGCCGGATCCCGCCCGGCCGGCCCGGGCGCCCCCTCCTCGTCCGCCAGCGGTGGCGCCGGATCCCGCCCGGCCGGCCCGGGCGCCCCCTCCTCGTCCGCCAGCGGTGGCGCCGGATCCCGCTCGGCCGGCCCGGGCGCCCCCTCCTCGCCCGCCGCCAGCGCCCGCCAGGCCCGGCGCCACCGCCGCACCTGCTCGGCCGCGTGCCGCTGCTGGCCGCAGGACATCAGGCAGGCCCGTACGAACGCCTCCACCAGGGCCAGCCGCGGCAGGCCGCGCGGGCCGTGACCGCGCAGCACCGCCGAGACCGTCGTCTCCGGGAGCACGTCGACCCAGGTGCCGTCCGCGAGCTCCACCGAGCCGCCGAGGATGCGGAGCCTGCGCAGCGACGGCTGCCCCGACCATCGGCGCAGCGCCACCAGGCGCTGTAACAGCTGCTCCGCGACCGAGCAGCCCTCGGGACCCGGAATTTCCTGGTCGGGGTCTTCCGGGTAAACGGCGTTACCGGGCGTCGGCGCGCGCATTACGGCCGACTGATAACGTCGTGGGGAATGCGCGTAAATAGGGCCCCGGCGTGCTTCGCATGAGCATTTTGTCCCCCGCCGAGTCACGACTTATGCCGGAGTCCGATGTCCGGAATTTGACTTCTCCGCCGCGCCCGTTTCTTTCTCGAGTTCGGCCTGGAATTACCGTGGGCGGCCCGGAAAAGATACGCGTTCAGGTGACCACTCTCCGTATATCGCCGGGCGAATTCCGCGGGGAGCGCCGCGCGAATGCCGCCGCACCGTCGACCGTGCGGCAGTTGAAGTTCCGGCTCCGAGCTGCTCGGCTGAGCCACCCCCGTCCTCCCGGCGGGTGCATGCTGAAGGGGGAAGCACACACCCGACCGGGAGGTGGGCGTTGCGGCAAGGACGGGGGCCCGGCGGATCGGCCGGAAAGACACGCAGGGCGAAGGCGGGGGCCCGTGGGGGCGGGCTCCGGCTCGGCGTCGTCGAGCTCTATGGCCTCGGCATGCTGGCGCTGGCCGTGGTGAGCGCGTACTTCGCCGTGCTCGCGGCGGCGCCGGAGATCCGGGCGGCGCGCGGCGAGGGCACCACGGGGACGTTCACGGCCGAGCATCTCGAATGCTCCATCTACGGCATCTGCTCGTGGCAGGGCTCGTTCCGCTCGGACGACGGCGGCCTGCGCCTTGCCGACGCCTGGCTCCACGGCCGCGACGAGGACGAGCTGTCCGCCGGTGACCAGGCTCCGGCCCTGTACGCGGGCCACGGCGGCGGCAAGGTCCACGCCCCGGGAAGCCACGACCTCTGGGCCCTGGGGGCGTTCTTCGTGGTGGACCTGCTCTTCGCGGGTTACGCCCTCACGTTCTTCCCGGGCGTACGGCTGACGCGCCGCCTCAGGAGGCCCGGATCGCCTCGCGCACGGCCGGGACGATCTCCCCGGCCCAGCGGCCGAGGGTGACGAGATCGGCGACGCCGTGATCGGCCGAGAAGAGGATGAAACCCGACGCGTCGTGCTCCAGCACGGCCCCGGTCAGTTCCTCGACCCACTGGCCGACGGAGCCGCCGATCCAGCGGCCGTCGCCGTCACGGGTGGCGGGCAGCGGCCGGTCGGTGATGCGGCCCGGGAAGTTGTAGATCGTACGGATCTCGCGTGGATCCCGGCCCGCGGCCGCCGCCGCCTCGTCGATGATCGGTCGCGAGGTCCGGTAGCGCTCGCTGAGCCAGTCCGCCGCGTGGCCGGGGAGCCAGCCGTCGGCCACCCGGCCGGTGGCGGCCAGGGATTTCGCGCCGTTCGATCCCGTCCACACCTGAGGAGCAGCCACGGGAGCCGGCTCGATCTGGTGCACCTGGTAGTGGCGGCCCTCGAAGGTGACCGGCGGGCCGCCGCCCGACAGCTTCTTGACCAGGACGATCGCCTCCTCGAAGGCGTCCACGGCGGCGCCCGGCGACAGCCGGGGCACGCCCATGTCGGCGATCCGGTCCCACAGCCCGCCCGCGCCCATGCCCAGCACGACCCGGCCCCGCGACAGCGCCGACAACGACGTGACGGTCCTGGCCAGCATGGGAGCGGGGCGGGTCGGCAGGTTGGTGACGTTGACGAGGCCGGCGACGTGCTGCGTACTCCCCAGGATGAACCCGAGGGCGGCGTACGCGTCCAGGCGCCTGCCGATGTAGGGGTGGTCCGACAGCGACAGGAGGTCGAGACCGTCGCGGTCGGCCTGCTGGGCCATGCGCAGCAGCTCCGGCCCCTCGTCGACGCCGCTGTGCGCGCCGAAGCCGAAGACTACGTCGTGTCCGGACAAGGTTCTGCCTTTCCTATCGAATTTCATGATCACACCTGCCGCGGCCGGGAGGCCTTTCAGGCGGCGCCGAACTGCTCGGTGAAGCGGCCGGTGAACAGGTCGGCGCCCTTGTACGCCGACACCGTCTCGGCCGGGACGACGGCCGGGCCGTCGGGGCTGGGCAGCTGGCCGACGCCGCCGCGCGGTCCGAGCGGGAGCAGGATCATGGGGTGGGGCAGGGGCCGGTAGGCGGCGGTGGGCCGCTCGCCGCGCAGCTGGGCGAGAATGTTGCCCGCCACCACCTCGGCGTGCTGCATCGCGTACCCGGCCATCTTGGCCTCGGGCACGTCGGTGATGTCGCCGATCGCGTAGACGTGGTCGTACCCGTGGACGTTGAGCGTCTCGGTGACCCGCACCTGCCCTTGCGGGGTGCGGGTGGTGAGCCGGCCGTCGGCGAGGTAGTCGCTGTTGACGCGCACGCCGTAGGCGCGGAACCAGATGTCGGCGGTGATCTCCTCCCCATCGGCGGTGGTGACGGTGAAGGTCCCGGCCTCGCCGGGCTCGGTCGCCGGCGGCACGGTCAGGTGGGTGCCCAGCCGCAGGTGGATGCCGAGCTCATCGAGCTGGCGGTGCAGGTCCTGGCGCAGCTCCGGCTCGAACGCCGGCAGGAGTTGCCCGGCCGGGTCGACGACGGTCACGTGCTTGTGCGCCCAGACCTCCTTGATCTCCCCGGCCAGCTCCAGACCGACCGGGCCGGCGCCCAGGATCAGCACGTGTTCGGCGCCGGCCAGCTCCTTGTGGGTCGCGCGGAGGTCGTCCAGGACCTGCTCGGTGGAGTCGGCGACGGGCTTGGCCGGGTAGGTGTAGCTGGAGCCGGTGGCCAGGACCAGGTAGTCGGCCTCGACCCGCTGCCCCGAGGCCAGGGTGACGCCGCCGGGATCCACGGAGACCGCACGGTCGCGGATCACCGTGCCCCGGGTCAGGAACCCGCTGTAGGGAAAGAACATGTTGCTCCCCCACTCCGGCCGGGTCACCGACCGCAGCGACCCGGCCGTGTTGAAGAACGCGTCCCGGGGATCGACGAGGACGACCTCGGCCTCGGCGTCCAGCGCCTTGGCCAGCGCCGAACCGCCGTAACCACCGCCGACGACCACAACTTTACGACTCATGATTGCACGCCCCGATCAACAGAATAGGTTGAGTTCGTGCTACGAACCATATTAGTTCGCTACACGAACTGCAACTCGGGGGGCGGCTTTACGAGTGGGCCCCCTCGCCGGGCTCCAGGAAGACCACGGGGACCTTGTTGTCCTGCACGACCCGGCCGAGCAGGTCTGCGAGCGCGTCACGGTCGGCGGCGGCGAGGCCCGCCGTCAGGTTCTCGATCCGCGCGCAGGTCTCCGTGTAGAACTCCGCGGCGAGCTCGGAACCCTTCCTGGTCAGCGCGATCCGCAGCGCGCGCGAGTCGTGCGGGTCCGGTCTGCGCTGGACCAGGCCGTTGCGCTCGGTGCGGTCCACCAGGCCGGTGAGGCTGGATTTGGCCAGCCCCAGCATCGCGCCCAGCTCGCTCATGCCGTACGGCTGCGCCATCAGCACGCACAACAACTGCCCCTGTTGCGAGGTGAGGCCATATTCCCTGGCGGACTCGGCGTACACGGCGTTCGTCAGGAACGTGGACCGCACCAGCGCGGCCACCACCCCGATCCGCCCCTCATCATGCTTTTCCACGCGTTCAGGGTAACATTCAAATGCCTGACAATTCGTAGGGCGAACTACCCCTTCGGGTCAGAGGCGGGTGGTCACATAGGTCTCGTGCACGTGCTACTCCCCCTGCCGGCCCGCGGGCATGACCAGGGTGCCGGCGCCGAGGCGGACCGTGATCGGATCCCCGGCGGGCGGACGCAGGGTGACCTCGTCCCCGTTCACCAGCACCTCCGGCGTCGCCGGCTCCCGTTCGGCCGCCGTGAGCAGGACCAGGCTGACGTACACGGCGGTCCCGCCCGGGTGGGCGTCGCGGATCAGGTACGGCGTGGCGGAGTGCGCTCCGAAGGCGTTCACGCCGTGCCCGCTCGCCACGCCCGCCCCCGTGTAGCCGTGCAGCCCGCGCACCACGCTGGTCAGGCCGTCCGCGCGCCGGGCCAGCGCCCAGGTGTCCCCGGACCGGGCCTCGGGCGGCCGCGGACCGGCCACCGCGTGGCCGCCGTCGCGTACCTGGTGTCCGGCGGGCGCCGTGACCTGGTGGATCCGGATCTCGGCCGCGCCGTCGACCACGGAGGCGGTCACCACGCGGACGGGCCCGTCCTGGTACGCCGAGGCGGCGAAGCGCTCGCTCACGGCGAGGGGTTCGATGCGGCGCCGCCGGGAGGGCGCCCCCTGCGGTGAGACGACGGCGAGCTGCCCGTCGACCGCCTGCTCGCCGATGTCGGGTCCGGTGTGGCTGGTGTAGGCGAGCCTCAGGTAGTGCGGGTCCGGCGGTCCTGCGGGGTCCTGGACGCGGTCGCGGTCGCTGCCGTGGTTGACCAGCCGGACGACGCCGTCCTCGCGGGTGGCGTGCAGCAGCCAGCCCGGCGGGGACATCGCCACGACCTGGTCGGCGCGGTCGACCGGCGCGGCCGCCTCGGCGTCCGTCCAGGC
Organism: Nonomuraea sp. NPDC003707; assembly: GCF_053587055.1. NCBI lineage: Bacteria > Bacillati > Actinomycetota > Actinomycetes > Streptosporangiales > Streptosporangiaceae > Nonomuraea > Nonomuraea sp. NPDC003707. The sequence goes on from NZ_JBSFNK010000025.1 coordinate 30,776, forward strand.
CGGGTGCCCGGGCGGCAGCAGCAGGCCGAGGAAGGCCTTGCTGGCCCAGTACGGCGAGGCGGGGCCGGAGTAGTCCTGGGTGCCGGGCGGGAAGGCGTCGTACCAGCCGCAGGTGAGCAGGCCGCGCTCGTCGGGGGCGCCGCGTTCGACGAAGTGGCGCAGCACGCCGCTCGCGATCCGCCTGGTCCGCCCCGGGGGCAGGGGCGAGGCTCCGGTCAGCGCGCCCAGCCAGAGCGGCGCGACCGTGGCGAACCGGTAGATCAGGGACCGCCCCTGGTGCACCGGCCCGCCGTCGGCGGCGAACAGGTGCTGGTAGTGCTCCAGGAACCGATGCAGGCGGTCCGCGTAGAGCCGCCCGCGGGCGGTGTCGCCGGCCATCCGCGCCCACAGCGACGGATACAGGTGCATCGCCCAGCCGGAGTAGTAGTCGAAGTTCTTGCCCTTGCCGTCGGAGTACCAGCCGTCGCCGACGTACCACTCCTCGATCCGCTCCAGCCCGCCGGCGATCTCGCCGGGGTCGTGCGGCCCGCCCACCTCGGCGAGGAACTGCTCCACGACGACCTGGAACAGCACCCAGTTGTTGTCCGGCGTGCGCCGCCCGACGAACCCGGCCAGCCAGGCCACCACCCGCTCCCGCTGCTCCGGTGACAGTCGGTCGAACAGCCAGGGCCGGGTCTCGTGCAGCGCGAGCGCGATGGAGGCGGCCTCCACGAGCGGCTGCGACATGTCCGTCAGGGGCGGCCAGGCGTACGGGTGCGCGGGATCGGTGCCGGCCACCAGCCCCGCGGCGTAGCGCTCCAGCAGGGCGGGCGGCACGTCGCCACCCGCCCCGGCGATGCGGAAGGCCGCGAGCAGGAACGTGCGGGCGAACCCTTCCAGCCCGTCGCTGACGGTGCCCGACCGGCTCGCCCGCCCGGGCAGGCGGTATTGGGCGAAACCGTCCGTGGCGTACGGCGCCACGGAGTCGAGCAGGTGGTCCGCCACGCTCTCCCAGTGAGCACGGGTCCAGCCGGTGAAATCGGACAGCTGCGGGTCGGCAGGCGGGAGGCGCAGGGGGGAGGACATGAACCGGATACTACGGCATCCACCTGGGCATACCTTCGACGGAGTGGCACCGTCCCTGTAAACGGTTTAACTCTGTCTCAGACGTGCAGAAGAGGGCGGACGGAGTCGCGGACGATGATGTGCGTGCCGAGCATCACGTGCCGGCTCATCCCGGCCGTGTCGGTGTCCAGGGCCAGCCGCACAGCGGTCCGGCCCAGCTCCTCGTGCGGCACGTGCACGGTGGTCAGGTCGATGTCGTCGGCCGGCGGAAGGTCGTCGAAGCCGACCAGCGACACGTCGTCCGGCACCCGCAGGCCGCGCTCCCGCAACGCCGCCCGGGCCCCGGCCGCCAGCAGATCGTTCCCGGCGAACACCGCGGTGAAGTCACGCGGCCCCGCCTCCAGCCGCTCCCGCATCATGCGGTAGCCGTCGCGCCGGTCCATCACCACGCTGTCCACCTCGAGCCCGGGGTCATGCTCCACCCGGTGCGCGGCCAGCGCCGCCCGATAGCCCGCGATCCGGCTCTCCGGCGTCGTGTAACCGGCCCGCCGCCCGAGGAACAGGATCCGCCGGTGACCGGCCGAGAGCAGATGACTGGTGATCGCGTGGGCGCCACCGGTGTTGTCGTACTCCACCACGATGGCCGGCACCTCCTCCCCCAGCGCCGGACGCCCGCACAACACCAGCCGCGACCCCGCCACCGCCAGCGCCCGCGCGTAGTCCGCCATCCGCTCCCGGTAGGCGTCGTCGATCGGCATGTTGCCGACCAGGATGACCGCCTCGGCGTGCTCCTCCCGCAGCAGCCGCACCATGGCCAGCTCCCGCTCGGCGTCCCCGCCCGTGGTGCCCACGATGCACAGCCGGCCCTCGCGCACCGCCTGGTCCTGCACGCCCTGCGCCACATGCGCGTAATGCGGGGACACCACCGAGTTCACCACGATCGCCACGCTCTTCGGCCGCGCCCCCGCCAGCCCTCGCGCGTGCGCGTTGGCCACGTAGTCGAGCTCCCGGACCGCCCGCATCACCTTGCTCCGGGTGGCGGGAGCGCTCGGGTACGAGCCCGACAGGATCCGCGACACGGTCGCCACCGACACACCGGCGTGCTTGGCCACGTCCCGGATCGTCGAGGGACGGGGCCGACCATCCTCAGGAACGGCCCGGCGAGGCATCCATCCCCCTTATCCCCGCTGTTAAAGCGGTTTAACGATATCGCACGACCGCGGTTCCGGCGCGTACGCCGCAAGCCCGCCCGACCGACTCCGGCAACGAAGAGCCGCACCGATCGCGAGGAGCCGCTCACCCCCAGCTCCCGTGACCGGCCGCTGATGGCAGCGCCCGCCCCTGGGCCTCGTAGGCTGGCCCGCGTGGAGATCCGCGACAGAACCCCCGACGACCTGGACGCCTGCACGAAGGCCCTCGCCGAGGTCCAGGCCAGCGACCGCTACCCCGTGGACTGGCCGCGCGACCCGGCCGGCTGGCTGACGCCGGACGGCCTGATCGGGGCGTGGATAGCCGTCGAGGCGGAGGCGGTGCTCGGCCACGTGGCGCTCACTCGGGGCATGGAGGTCACCCGCCTGTTCGTCACCCCCGCCGCCCGCGGGCGCGGCCTGGCCGCCCGGCTCCTCGACACCGTGCGCGCCGCCGTCGAAACCCCTCTCAAGCTGGAGGTCTCCTCCGAGGGGACGGCCGCCATAGCGTTCTACGAACGCTCCGGCTGGCGCAGGGTCGGCAGCGGCCGCGCCCGCTGGCTCAACGCGGCCGGTGAGCCGGCGCTGGTGTACCACTACGTGAGCCCGCCCCGGTCAGGTGAAGAGCAGGTCGGCTAGCTCGGCCCGGCTGTTCAGTCCGGTCCGCTCGTAGACCTGCACCAGCGTGTTCGCGACCGTCCGGCGGGAGAGCACCAGCCGGTCGGCGATGTCCTGGTTGCTCAGGCCCGAGGCGGCCAGCTGTGCGATCTGCCGCTGCCTGGCGGTCAGCTGCGGCGCGGCCAGGCCGGTCAGCGCCGGGGTGCGGGCGCCTTCGCAGCGGCGGGCCAGCCGCCACGCGCGGATCTCGGCGGCCCGCTGCCGCCGCGGCAGCCCCTGCCTCCGGTACGCGGCCGCGGACTGGGCGGCGGCCTCCGCCGCGTGCAGCAGCATGCCGAGCGACTCGAAGGCCAGCGACACCGCGTCGAGCTCCTGGGGAGCGTCCTCGGCCGCCGCGTGCCGGGCGAGGATCGGGGCCAGGTCGCCTTCCACGGAGGCGGCCAGCCGGGCGAGCCGGTCGGCGACCAGGCCGGAGGCGCCGAGCCGGACGGCGTCGTGCAGGGCGTACAGCTCGTACGCTCGGAGCTCCCCGGCCGCGTCGGCGGTCTCGAGCGCCGCCTCGACCGCCCCGGCCAGGTCGCCGTCGGCCGCGAGCGCCCACGGCCGCGCCAGCCGGAAGGCGAACTCGACCTGGTGACCGACCCGCAGGCCCAGCTCTCCGGCCAGCTCCGTGGTCGCCCGCACCGCGGCCACGTCGCCGGTGAGCGCGTACGCGTGGGCCAGCTCGGCCAGGCACAGCCCGCCGTGCAGCGTACGGCCCCGCAGCCGCACGGCGGCCTGCCTGCACAGCCGGACGGCCTCGGCGGGCCGCCCCTGGAGCCTGGCCACTCGGCCGCGCAGCGCCCCGAACATGATCAGCGCACGGTCCCAGCCCACATAGTCCTCGCCGATGCGGTACCCCACGTCGGCGAACCGGTGCGCCGCGGCCAGGTCGCCGGCGAGAACGGCGGCGCCGACCCCCGTCTCCGCCAGCGTGGCCGTGACCGACGGCAGCCCTCCGGGCAGGTCTCCGACGCTGCCGAGCGCCTCGTCCACGCGGGCGACGGCCTGCCGGGCGCGTCCTTCGTGGACGAGCCTGCCTCCCTCCAGCGGGGCCAGCCCGAGCTCGAACCGGGAGCTGAGCGGGGCGATCCGGCGGATCTCCGCGACCGACCGCCCGAGCTGGTCGAACATGCCCATCATGTACTCGATGGAGCCGCGCATCACCAGGAGGCCCTGGCGCGGCTCCGTAGCGGTCATCGTGGCGCAGGCGTCCGTCAGCATGGCCCGGGCCTCGGCTGCGCGGCCCAGCCCCCAGAAGAGATTGAGCGCGTGCACGGACATCAGGTCGGCCCGCGTCATGTCGTCCGTCGGGGCGTCGGCCAGGTCCGGCAGGACGGTCTCGGTCTCGTCGTACCGGTCGTCGTAGAACAGCACCGACGCCAGCGCCAGGGCGGCCGTGAACCCACCCCCTGCCGCCAGCGCGGCCCGTCCGAGCCGGGCCGCGAGCCGCAGGTCACGGACGTTCCGCGCGATGTTGCACGCCTCGACGAGCGCGGCGGGGTCGCCGGCCGTCCCGCTGTCGAGCCGCCAGACCGCGACGCGGAGCGGGTCCGCGCCGGTGCGGCCGCCCACCTCGTCGGCCAGGCTCCTGAGCACCTCGCGGGTACGCAACGTGCCGCACCCGGCCCGGATCACCTCTCCGTAGAGCGGATGCGCGAGCCGTACGGACAGCGGCTCAGGAAAATACAAGGGTTCCAGGGGTCTGGCGGGCAGGGGCTCCGGGGAGATCGTGACGAGCTGGCGATCCTCCAGACGCCGAAGGGTGTCCAGCGGGGCGAGCGCGGACAGCGCGTCCACGGACAGCGGCTCGCCGTGGGCGACGAGCTCCAGCGCGGCCCGTTCGCCGGGGTCGACGTCGCCGATCCGGCTCTCGATCAGCTCGCGCAGCCGCGTCGTCACCGAGATCTCGCCCGACCAGTGCCACACCCCGCGCCGCTCGGCGAGCGCGCCGCCCGACTCGCCGGCCAGCACCAGCTCGCGCAGGAACAGCGCGTTGCCCTCGCTGGCCCGCCACAGCCGCCGGACCGTGGGCGCCTCGACCTGCCCGCCCAGCGCTCCGGCCAGGACCAGGCCCGCCTCCCGGAGCGTCAGCGGGGCCAGGTCCAGACGCGGGAGCAGGTCGTCCTTCCACAGCGCCGTCACGGCGTCGGGCGCGCGTTCCCCGCTGCGTGTCGTCGCCAGCACGCGTGCCCGGCCGCCGGTCACCAGGTGGTGCACCAGTACGGCCGAGACCGGGTCCAGCAGGTGGGCGTCGTCGACCATGAGCACCAGCCGCTCGCGGTCCAGGGCGTCGGCGGCCCAGCGGATCACGTTGCCGTGCGGCGGCTGGGCGGGCAGCAGGTGCGCCATGGCGCCCAGCGGGAGGTCCGAGGCGGCGGCGGTGGCGAGGATCCAGGTCACGTCGCCGGCGCCGGACAGTGCCTCGGCCGCCAGGCGGCTCTTGCCCGCGCCCGCCGGCCCGGCCACGACGGCGCCGCCGGCCTCCACCGCCGATCGGATCGCCGCGAGCTGGGATTCCCGACCGGCGAAGGGCCACAGATGACGCACAGAGGGATGGTACGGGCGAACGTTTGAGTAGGCCATGCTCTATGCGGGACCTCGCGGGGCGGGAGACGGTTCTGCACATGACCGCGATGCCATCCCGCGCCCACCTCACCCCTCTTGTACGGAAATATCTGGACGATGAGGGCGCCGAGGTGGAGTCCATCCGCGTGGAGCCGATCGACCACACGTCCGGCACCCCGTCCACCGGCGGCCTGCGCCGGGTCAGCGGCACGACCGCGTCCGGCCGCACCTGGTCCTTCTTCGTCAAATCCCTGCATTCCGCCCGGCACTGGGCGAACATCGACGTGATCCCCGAGCCCGCCCGCACGGAGTTCGTCGCCGGGTTCCCGTGGCGGACCGAGGCCGACGTGTACACCTCCGGCCTGCCCCTCCCGCCCGGGCTGCGGCTGCCCCGCCTGTTCCTGGTCGACGACCTCGGCGACGAACGCCTCGACCTGTGGCTGGAGGACGTCCGCACCGCCCCCGGGGAGTGGGACCTGACCAGGTACGCCGCCGCGGCCCGCGCGCTGGGCCGGCTCGCCGGGCAGCGTCCCGCCGACGACTCCCGCCCCCGTACGGCGCTGCGGACCTACGTCGGCCAGTTGCTCACCCAGCACTCGCTGCCCATCCTGCGCGACCCCGCCCTCTGGCGGCACCCGCTCGTCGCCGCGCACGCCGACCCGCTCCTGCAGATGGACCTGGACACCCTGGCCCGCCGCATCCCCGCGCTGCTCGCGGCCGCGGACCGCCTGCCGCACACCATGGCGCACGGCGACGCCGGGCCGCAGAACCTCCTCGTGCCCGCCGACGACCCCGGCCGGTTCGTGGCCATCGACTGGGGCTGGCAGGACCCGGTGCCGATCGGCTTCGACCTCGGCCAGCTGCTCGTGGGCCTGGCGCACGACGGCCTGACCGAGCCCGGCGAGCTGCCCGTGATCCATCGCGCGATCCTGGCCGCGTACCAGCGAGGGCTGGCCGACGAAGGCGTCCCCCACGGCGACGCCGCGGCCGGGTATGTCACGACGCTGGTCCTGCGCAGCGCCTTCACCGCGATCCCCGCCGAGCGCCTCGGCGAGCCGGTCACCGACGACCTGCGCGAACTGTTCCGCAAGCGTGTCGGCCTGGCCCGCTTCATCGCCGACCTCGGCCTCGCGCTCTGATGCATCACGAAATTAAATAAATCTCTGATATATTTTCCCGTCGATGGCACCTGAGCAGGAGACGACGATGAGCGACGAGACCCGGAGCCCGCTGGCGCCGGAGCCGATCCACGTGCCCGACGACGTGCTCGCCGACCTGCGGCGGCGCCTGGAGCTGACCCGCTGGCCGGACGACGCGGGCAACGACGACTGGCGCTACGGCGTCAACCGCGACTACCTGCGGGAGCTCGTCGACTACTGGCACACCGGCTACGACTGGCGCAAGGCCGAGGCCGCGATCAACGCCTACGAGCACTACCGCGTCGAGGTCGACGGCGTCCCCGTGCACTTCATGCGCAAGCCCGGCGTGGGCCCGAGCCCGACGCCGCTGATCCTCACCCACGGCTGGCCATGGACGTTCTGGCACTGGTCCAAGGTCATCGACCCGCTGGCCGACCCCGGCGCGCACGGCGGCGACCCGGCCGAGGCCTTCGACGTCATCGTCCCCTCGTTCCCCGGCTTCGGCTTCTCCACGCCGCTGCCGGACCACCCGGACATGAACTTCTGGAAGGTCGCCGACCTCTGGCACATCCTCATGACCCAGGTCCTCGGCCACGAGAGGTACGCCGCCGCCGGCTGCGACGTCGGAGCCATGGTCACGGGGCAGCTCGGGCACAAGTACGCCGCCGAGCTGCACGGCATCCACATCGGCTCCGGGCAGAAGCTCACGCTGTTCAACGGCGACCGGGCCTGGGACCTCAGCGGCGGGCAGCCCATCCCCGACGGCCTGCCCGCCGACGTCCACGCCCGGATCGTCGCCCTGGACAGGCGCTTCGCCGTCCATCTCGCCGCCCACGTCCTGGCCCCGAGCACGCTCGCCTACGGCCTGACCGACTCGCCCGCCGGAATGCTCGCCTGGATCCTGGAGCGCTGGGCCAGTTGGAGCGACCACGGCGGCGACCTGGAGTCGGTCTTCACCAAGGACGACCTGCTCACCCACGCCATGATCTTCTGGGTGAGCAATTCGATCGGCACCTCGATCCGCACGTACGCCAACAACAACCGCTACCCCTGGACCCCCTCCCACGACCGACAGCCGCCCGTCGAGGCCCCCACCGGCATCACCTTCGTCGGCTACGAGAACCCGCCCGGCGTCACCACCGACCAGCGCGTGCGGCACTTCGCCGGCAGCGACCGCGGCGCCTGGTACAACCACGTCAACCTGACCGTGCACGACCACGGCGGCCACTTCATCCCGTGGGAGATCCCCGGGGAGTGGGTCGACGACCTGCGGCGCACGTTCCGCGACCGCCGGTAGGTCACCGGCTCTCGCGCAGCCGCAGCTCCACGTGCGCGTGGCGGAACGGGACGGGCACGCCGTACGCCGCCGCCAGGTCCGCGTCCTCGGCGCGGACGAAGTCCAGCACCAGGCTGTCCTTGACGCCGAACACCGCGTCCGAGTCGAGGTAAGGCGACTCGGAGACGAACACGTGCGTGGTGAGCGGCGCGTGGCCGTCGGCGCCGGCGATGAAGTGGATGTGCGCGGGCCGGTAGGGGTGACGGCCCGCCGCCGCCAGGAGCTCCCCGACCGGCCCGTCGTCGGGGATCGGGTACGGAGCCGGAAGGATCGTGCGGAACGCGAACCGTCCCTGGTCGTCGCAGGTGAACAGGCCGCGCAGGTGCCCGGTGGGGACGTCGTCCCGCTGGACGTCGTAGAAGCCCTTCTCGTCGGCCTGCCAGACGTCCACGACCGCGCCCGGGATGGGGTCGCCGCCGGCCGCGAGCACCTGCCCGGTGACGAGCGTCGGCTCGCCGCCGGGCACCAGGGAGATCGGATCCCCGAGCCGCCGCGGCGGGGACTCGACCATGTGGAACGGCCCCAGGACGGTGGAGTCCGTGGCCCCGGCGGGCGCCCGGTTGGCCATGGTGTCGACGAGCATCGACAGGCCGAGCACGTCGGACAGCAGGACGAACTCCTGGCGGGTGTCGTCGCAGGTCTGCCCGGTCCTGGTGAGGAAGCCGACGGCCGCGTCGAGCTCGGCCTGGGTGAGCTCGACGTCCTTGGCGAAGGCGTGCAGGTGGCGGACAAGGCTGGTGAGGACCTGCCGCAGCCGGGCGTCACGGGCACCGGCGAACGACGCCGCGACGACGTCCTCGGAACGCTCTTCGGAGAACCGAACGGGAGTCTGTGACATCGTGATCACGTCCTGGCGGCAGTGGGGGCGTTGTCCCCCAGCATGACCATGGCCGGCGGGGCGCCGCTACCCGCGGAGGTCCGCCGGGGTCCAGCCGGCGGTGCCCGCCACGATCCGGACGGCCGCGCGGGCCAGCGGCTCCAGCCCCGCCACGTCGATCTTGTCGATCGTGTCGGCCGAGTCGAACAGGTACATCGGCGCCGACAGGAAGTGCACCAGCGGCACCCCCTCGGGGTGGAAGAACGCGCCGTCCGTCGGCGGCATCGGCGAGAACACGTCCGGGGGCAGGACGAACGACCGCCGCAGGTCCTCCGCCTCCAGCGTCGCGGCGACGAGTTTCTCCAGCCGGGGGGCTCGTGTCGTGAACCACCATCTGACCTCGGGCTCGGCGGTCGGCACGAGCGTGCCGTCCACCGCCTCGCAGCGGAGCGCGGCGTGCTCCAGGTGCAGTTCGAGCACGACGCCGGCCAGCTCCGGCCGGTGGCGGTCGATGAAGGCGCGGGTGCCGGCCGCGTGGGCCATGTGCCCGGAGGTGAGCAGGAACGTCAGGTTGTGCGGGCGCTCCTCGGCCGGGACGCGGGCCCAGTGGCGGGCGGTGGCCAGGACGAGGGCCAGGCCGGAGGCGTCCTCCACGGCCGAGGCCCACGGGGCGTCGTGGTGCGAGGCGACGATGACCGTGTGGGGTGAGCTGCCCGGGAGGGTGGCGACCACGTTGTGGGTGATCACGGTGTCGGTGGCGGACTCGGCGATCAGCTCCCCCTCGCACGGGAGGCGGGCCAGGAGCCGGCGGGCGTCCGTCCCGGACAGCCACAGCGCGGGGATGGGCCGCTCGACCGCGTCGTACGGCACGTAGTAGTCGCGGGTCTCCCAGGGGAGGCCGGTCAGCGCGCCGATGAAGCCCGCGGCCCCGGCGGCCAGGGCGGGCTCGACGACCTCCATCATCCGCGGGCCGAACGGGATCGTCTGGACGAGGGTGTCGAAGACGCCCTCGGGGTCGTACGCCGAGGTGGCGAGCGTCTTGACGTACGACTGCGGCAGCTCGCTGAAGGTCACCTCGTCCACGACGATGTCGCCCGGCCGGGCGTCGGCGAGCCGCGCGATCCGGCCCCGCAGGCCGCCGGTCGGCGCGGTGTGGGGCAGCGGCATGCCGGTCCACGAGGTGCCGTCGTCGAGGCGCAGCAGCCCGGTGCCCGGCTGCCAGCGCGGCACCTCGACCGGCTCGAGCGTGACCTCCAGGCCGAACTCCGCCAGGCGCTCGGCCAGCCAGCGCTCGGTCCACGCGTCCGCCGGGTAGCCGGGGCGGCGGACGCCCTGCCCCACGACGGTCTCGATCCAGCCCAGCATCTCCGCCGCGGAGGGCACGTGCTCCATGGCCACGATCCAACCATTGACACGACCCACTTGTGAAGCGAGAGTTTCGGTCATCCGTACAAATTATGGAGGCTGTATGAAGTTCGTCGTGGCCGCCGTCGCGCTCGTACTCGGGCTCCTGGCCAGGCCCGCCCAGGCCGCGGACACCATCGAGGCGCACTACAAGGTCGCGGGCCCGTGGACGGTCGCGACCGCCGACGCGACCGGATACAAGCTCTACTATCCGGCCGACCTCGGGGCGGGCGGCTTCAAGCACCCGATCATCACCTGGGGCAACGGGACCAACGCGGTGCCCACGCAGTATCCGGGGCTGCTCAACCAGCTGGCCTCCTGGGGGTTCGCCGTGGTCGCCTCCACCGACACCACGACGGGCACCGGGTCCGAGATGATCGCCGCGGCCCAGTACCTGATCGACCGGAACACCGACAGCTCCAGCGTCTTCTACGGCAAGCTCGACGTGACCAAGGTCGGCGCGGTCGGTCACTCCCAGGGCGCGGGCGGTTCGGTGAACACCGCCACCAAGTCCGGCGGGCTCATCGACACCGTCGTCCCCATCGCGCTGCCCGCCCCGATCTGGGTGAGCGCGGGCGACGCGTTCCACGTGGACCAGCTGACCTGCCCCGTGCTGTTCGTCAGCGGGTCCAGCGACACGATCATCTCCCCCAACTCGGCGCTGCAGACGTACTACGACCAGGTCCCGGGCGCGGCGGCCAAGGCGCTGCTCAAGGGAGCCGGCCACAACACGATCCAGGGCACGGGCGGCGGCTTCCTCGGCTACGTGACGGCGTGGCTGATGTACCAGCTCCAGGGCGACACGTACGCGCGCGGCGCCTTCGCGGGCACCTCGCCCGAGATCAACACCAACGCCAACTGGCAGAACCAGGTCGAGAAGAACCTGCCTTGAGGAAAACGGATGGCCGCACGGCGCTCGGCGCGCGACCATGCCTCCCATGGACGTCATCGCCGAAGCGGTCGAGTTGATCAGGAACGCCACCTGTCCGGGCGACTACGACCAGGCGTGGGAGCTCGTGGGCAAGGCCACGCAGGATCGGGAGACCGCGGCGGGGCGGGGTTTCGCTCTGGTGCGGTCGCCCGATCCGGCCGAGCGCAGGATCGGCTGCGACCTGCTGGGCAGCGTGGCGCAGGTCGAGGAGTCCCTGCGGGAGCCGGTGCTGCTCGCGGCCCTGGAGCTGGTCGCGACCGAGACCGAAGACGCCGTGCACGCCTCGATCGCGCGGACGCTGGGCTGCACGGGCGACGAACGGGCCGTGCCCGAGCTGCTGCGCCTGGCCGAGCACCCCGACGAGGACGTGCGCTTCTACGTCGCGTGGTCGCTGCCGCTGGGCCGCGCGGACGACGACGCGGTGATCGAGGCGCTGATCCGGCTGACCACCGACCCCGAGGACGAGGTACGGGACTGGGCGACGTTCGCCCTGGGGACCCAGTGCCAGGCGGACAGCCGGGCGATCCGGGAGGCGCTGTGGGCCCGGGTCGGCGATCAGGACACCGAGGCGCGTGAGGAGGCGATCGCCGGGCTGGCCCGCCGTCGTGATCGCCGCGTCGTGCCGCATGCCGCCCGCCTGCTGGACAACGGCGGGTTCAGCCCCAACACGCTGACGGCGATCGCCTGCCTCGGGGATCCGGTGCTGGTGCCGTACCTGGAGGACTTCGAGGAGGACCAGGGCGTCACCGATGCGCTGGGCGAGTGCGATCCGGCGCGGCGCGCGGCGCGCGACGCCTTCGCCGCCGGTCTGGCCGAGGCCCTGCACGCCCGCCTGCCCGAGCTCGACTTCGGCGTGTACGGCGAGCTCTGCGAGCCCGGGCTCACCCTGGCGGCATCCGGCTACAGCTGGTCGGTCGAGCGGCTGCGCGACCGGGTGAGCGGAGACCCGGTGCGCGCCGCCGACCTCGTCGCCGCCGAACTCTCACCAAGCGAGTCCCCGAGCGACGCCGCCTGAGCCCGCGACTCGCCTGACGGCCCGCCCGCAGCACGAAGGCGGCGCCGGGTTGGCGATCAGCGCGGCCGTAGCGCGAAGGCGGCGCGCGGGTTGGCGATCAGCGCGGACTTGGCCGCCTCGCCGAGCCCTTCCGCCTCCAGCCGCGGCACGAACCGCTCCAGCAGGTACGTCAGCCCCGGCCCGCCGCCCAGCCCCGGCCAGTACGACCGCCGCGCCAGGTCCATCCCGAACAACAGCCGATCCTCCAGCCCGCGCCCGGCCAGCTCGGCGACGAGCGCGACGACCTCGCTGTCGGGCCCGTACTTGATCCGCCCGGGGCGGTCGAAGGCCAGGTACGCCCCCCTCTCCGCCAATGACGTGAGATATCCGGCGTCGGGATTGTGGTCGATGTGCCCGAGCACCACCCGATCGGCCTCCACGCCGTGCGAGGACAGCGCGTCCAGCAGCTCGTGCCCCATCGTGCCCTTGTCGCAGTGGGTGACGACCGGCACGCCGGTGCGCAGGGCGGCCGCGGCCACCGCGCCGATCAGCCGCTCCACCCCGCGCCCGAACGCGTGGTACGAGGTCGCGATCTTGATGGCCCCCGCCCGCGCCGGCGACCGCCGCACCAGCGGCCCGACCAGCCCGTATTCGTCCATGCCGAGCTCGATCTCGGCCACCAGCAGCTCGGCGATCTCGTCGGTCGAGTAGTGGTGCAGCCAGTGGGCGTCGCTGTAGTAGGTGCTCTTGTGGAAGCCGGTCACCGCGATCACGTGCAGCCCGGTCCGCTCGGCCAGCGCCTTCATCAGCGACGGGCTGCGGCCGAACCCGAGCGGCGTCATCTCGACCACCGCGGACAGCCCGAGCCGCCGGGCCGCCGTCACCTCCGCGACGGCCGCGTCCAGGGAGTCGAGCCGGTAGTCGGGCTCGTTGCGGACGGGCCAGTCACCGGTCATGAAAAAGTGCTCATGCGCATAGGTGAGGCCGATCTCCTCGACGTCCCCCAGCACCGTACGAACCGTCACAGGAGCGCTCCTTCCTCACGAAGCCGGGCGCGCAGCAGGTCCACGTCCACCGCCGCGGGCTCCACCCCGGCCTGTACGGCCAGCGCCGCCGCCGTCCCGGCCGCCTGCCCCATCGCCATGCACTGCCCCATCGACCGGGCCGAGGCGTGCGCGTCGTGCGTGGCCGACAGGCATCGCCCCGCGACGATCAGCCCGTCGACCTCGACCGGCAGCAGGCACCGGTACGGGATCCCGTAGGTGCCGTAGTCGTGCACGTACTCCCACCGGGTGGCCGCCCCGGCGGCGTGGTCCTCGATGGGGGCGCCGCACCGGGCGATCGTGTCCGGAAAATCCCTCCCGGCCAACACATCATCAGAAGTCAGGACATATCGTCCGACGAGGCGCCGCGACTCCCGCACCCCGATCCGTACGGACGTGCTCAGCAGCACCGCCGACTCGTACCCGGGCACCTTGGCCCGCAGGAAACGGACGTACTCCCGCACCTGCGCACGTCCCTCGCGTTCGGCGCGCGACAGCTCGAACGGGTCGGTCGGGTCGAGCCCGATCACTCTGGTCAGGTTGGTGTGCACGATCCCGTCGTTGACGGTCCTGTGCACGGAGCCCTCGCGCCTGGGCAGGTCGGCGTCGGCCATCAGCGCGTGCAGCTCGGCCGTGCTGGTGGCCGACAGGTCCACCCCGCCCATCCGGAACGTGGCCGTCATCGGCTGCGAGCGCATGCTCGGCCGTTCCAGCGTGGCCCCGGCCCGCCAGGCCACCTCGCCGTCGCCCGTCGCGTCCACGACCACCCGGGCCTTGACCAGAAACCGGCCGGCCACGGTCTCCACCTCGACCCCGGTCCCCGGCACGTACGCGCACACCCGCGCGTGCAGCAGCACGCCCGCGCCGGAGGTGAGCTCGTCCCAGACGAGCTTGAGCTCCTCCGGCTCGTACGTGACGCCGGTGCCGGCCCCGTACGTGTTGGGTCGCTCGAAGGCGGCTCCAGCGGAGAAGAGCCGTTCGCACACCTCCCAGCCGATCCCGCCGACGACCCGCCGCGAGACCGGGCCGGGGGCGTAGAAGCCGTAGAACGTGTCGAGCACGGCGACGCCGGTGCCGCCGAGGAAGCCGGCCGGCTCCACCAGCAGGCACGACGCGCCGGCGCGGACCGCCGCCACGGCCGCCGCGCACCCGGCGCTGCCGCCGCCGGCGACGACCACATCGCCTTCCCACAGGACGTTCACCGCAGATGCCACCCTCCGTCGACGGGAATGACCGCGCCCGTGGTCCGCCCCGACGAGGGCGAGAGCAGCCACAGCACGGCCTGCGCGACCTCCTCCGGCCCGCAGGGGCTCGCGCCGAGGGGCATGAGCGCGGGCATCCTGGCCTGGACGGCGGCGGACGTGCGGGCGCGGACGCTCATCGGCGTGGCCACCAGGCCGGCCGAGACCAGGTTGACCCGCACCCCGCGCGGCGCGGCCTCGCGGGCGGCGGTCCTGATCAGCGGGATCAGCGCGCCCTTGGCCGAGGCGTAGGCCACGGTGCGGAAGTCGTCGTCGATCGACGTGCCGAGCGCCGAGCCGATCACCACGATCGACCCGCCCTCGGGCAGCGCGGGGATCGCCGCGCGCAGCAGCCGGAACACCGACTCGTGGTTGACCCGGTGCACCTCGTGCCAGGCCTCGTCGGTGCACTCGGTCACGCCGCCGTCGCCGAGCCTGCGGCCGGACATGCCGACCGCGTGCACGACTCCGGCCAGCCGCCCGTGCCGGGCCGTGGCCTGGGCCAGCGCCTTCTCGACCCCGCCGGGCTCGGTGATGTCGACGCCGTCGGCGAGGTCCACGCCGTACGCGCTCGTGCCGGACGCCTCGACCGCCTCCACGCAGGCGCGGCCGATGCCGCCGTCCGAGCCCGCCACCAGGACGGCGCTCATGGCTTCCTGAGCACGGCGGCGGCGCGGCGGGCGTGTTCGAGGTAGGCGGCCTCGAAGAGCTCCTCGGAGCGGGGTCCCCCGACGAGCTTGGCGCTGGAGATGACCGGCGGCGTCCAGCCGCCCGCGACCAGCAGCTCGGCCGTGCGCACCTTGATCTCGTTGACCACGGAGACGGCCGCCAGCGTGCTGCCGGGGCCGACCGGCTCGGCCAGCCCTTCGACGTGGCACAGCGCGTCGCCGACCGGGGTGCGCAGGTCGACCACCACGTCGGCGTGGTCGGCCAGCCGGGTGCCGCTGGGGTGTCCGGGCTCGACGGCCATGGTCTCGTTCATCGAGGTCACGGCCACGACGGACAGGCCCGCCTTGCGCAGGCCCATCGCCATCTCGATGGGCACGGCGTTCAGCCCGCTGACGCTGAAGACGATGGCCGCGTCGCTCGGCCGCAGCTCGAAGTTGCCCAGGATGGCCTCGGCCAGCCCTTCGACGCGTTCGATGAACATGGCCTGGCGCATCCCGTTCGAGCCGGCCACCTGGGTGTAGAAGGTCGTGGACAGGTCGACGATGGGGTGGAAGCCGGGGTAGGAGCCGTAGCGGGGGAACATCTCCTCCACGCCCATCCGCGAATGTCCGGTTCCGAACGTGTGCACCACTCCTCCGCCGAGGATCGCCTCAGAGGCGATGCGAGCGGCTTCGGCGAGGGCGTCCTCCTGTGTCCGTTCGATCTCGCCGAGCAGCTCCATGGCGCGGCTTATCCACTTCATCCAGATCTCCTCCCATAGAGTGCGGCGCCGATGGCCCCCGCCATCGGGCCGAGTACGGCGGGCAGCACCGTGACGTCTCCGATCAGCGGTCGTCTGCGCGCGAGTTCGTGGTGCAGGGTGGATCGCATGAGGTCGAGCGCGCCGGAGACGCCGCCGCCGACGACCACCGAGCCGACGCCGAAGAACGCGGCCGCGTCGCCCAGCGCCACGCCGAGCGCCCATCCGGCCTGCTCGAACACCTGGGCCGCGCGCTCGTCCCCGGCCCTGGCGGCCTCGGCGACCTCCGCCGCGGTGGCCGTCGCCGTCCCCGGGCGGAAGGCCCGCACGATGCCCGGCCCGCCGGCGAACGTCTCCACGCAGCCCCGGTTGCCGCAGCAGCAGACCGGCCCCCAGGGGGAGACGGTCAGGTGGCCGATCTCGCCGAGGTTGTCGCGCGGCCCGACGAGGACGGTCCCGCGCAACGCCACGGCCCCGCCCACGCCGGTGCCGAGCACGGCGAACAGCACGTCGGCCAGCCCGCGGGCGGCGCCCAGCGCCAGCTCGGCGCGGGCGAACGCGCGGGCGTCGTTGACGACGGAGACGGGGACCCCGGTCAGCGCGCGCAGCCGGTCCCCCACGGGGTAGCCGTCCCAGTCACCCGGCGGATTCGGGACGAACAGGGCGGTCCCGGTGTCGCGGTCCACGTGGCCGGGGAGCCCGATCCCGATGGACCCGGCGTGCGGGGCCAGCGAGGCCGCGAGCTTCACCGTCTCGTCGGGGCCGGGCGGCGTGGGGACGGTGCCCGAGCCGGAGACCGCGTCGCCTTCCAGCGTCACCCATTTGATGTACGTGCCGCCGACATCGATCCCGAGCGCGGTCACGGCCCGACCTCCAGCGCCCGGGAGGCGAAGCGGGCCCCGCCGCGCGGCCGCCGGAAGGGTTCGACGCCGAGCAGCCGCAGGTAGGCCAGCAGCGGCTGGGAGTGGCTGTGCAGGTTGGCGACCGGGTACGCCTGCATGGCGACGCCGACCTCGGCCAGGTCCCAGGTGCGCCCGGGGCGGCCGGTCTCGGGGGCCAGGTAGGCGTCGGGGCCCGACAGCGTGCCCTCCCAGACGTCCGGGTAGGCGGCCGTGTGCGCGGCCAGCGTCATCCGCCGCCACCAGTCCCAGGCCAGGTCGGGGAGGTGTTCGGCGGCGGCCCAGACGAGCGTCATGTTGATCGCGTACCAGATCGTGCCGACCCCGCCGGGGCCGTACGCGTCGGCGGCGGGCCAGCGCAGCCGGGCGCCCAAAGGGGAATCGGCGGCTGAAGTGCGCTCGATCGTGCGCAGCAGCTCCACGGCCCGCTCAGGCGGGGCGGCGCCGCACAAAATGGCCCAGGGCTGCACCTCCAGCCACAGATCGTCGTCGCCGACGACCGCTCCCGGGCCGTACGCGCGGCGGTACCAGCGCCCGTTCCACTCCCCCGCGACCAGGTCGCGCAGCTCCTCGCCGAGCTTGCGGGCCTCGGCGGCGGTCGCGTGGTCGCCGAGCCGCTCGGCCAGCGTCGCGTAGCGCGGCAGGACCCAGGCGGCCATGGCGGAGTTGAGGACGGACTCGCCCTGGGCGATCATCACCTCGCGCGGCACGCCGCTCTCGGTGATGGCCATGTCGTTCCAGTCGGCGTTGAGGATGCGGACGTGCCCGTGCTCACCCCGTCCGACCACCTCGGCGAAGAACCTGAACTGCCTGCGCAGGTTCTCCAGCAGCGGCACGCCAGGGGTCTCGTGGACCGGGTGGTACGGCACGTCCGCGCGGAAGGCGGCCTCGTCGCCCGTCGCGCTGAGGTACTCGGCGGCCAGCCACAGGGCCCACAGGTTCTGGTCCGACGGGCGGAACAGGTCGGTCCAGGGCCGCTTGTCCGGTCCGAGCGCATACGGCAGGTCGCCGTCGGGTCCGCCCCACGCGCACGTGTTGCGCAGCACGGACAGCGCCAGGTCGGGCTCGATGTAGACGAGCGGGAGCGCGTGCTGGAGCGGGTCGCGGGCGGCGCCGTTGAAGCCGTGCCGGAAGGAGTAGCAGGATCCCTGGTCGAGGGTATGGCCGCCGAGCACGCCGTCGGCGCAGGCCGCGCCGGTGAGCAGGGCTGCGTGCCAAGGGATCTCCCGCTCGGCCTCGGGCGCCCGCGCGGCGGACGCGCGCGGCAGCCGGGCGCGCAGGGCCTCCAGGCTCTCCTCGAACGTCGCGGTCCCGGACGAGAGGCCGAGCAGGCCGTAACGGAGGTCCAGCACCCGCTCCTCGCCCGCCGCCAGCTCCAGCGGGAGCACGAGCCGCCCGGTCCGCGTCCTGGCGCCGCCGACCAGCTCCAGTTCGAGCCCGGGGTCGTCGGCGTCGGCGGCGCCGGTGATGAGCTCGACCCGGGCCGGCCTGGCCGCCCACTCCTCGGTCGCCTCCAGCCGTACCGGCGCGTCGAGCAGGTTGCGCACCCGCAGCCGGATCAGCACCCACGGCTGCTCGCCCTCCGGGCAGAGGACCGTGCGTTCCAGCGCCACCCGCTCGTCGGCCACCCGGACGACGGCGAAGGTCGGCCCGAAGATCCGCTCAGATCCCGAAATATCGGTGGAAAGCTCGCCGATGCGGGTCACGCCGGTCCCCCGGGTGAGCCACAGCAGGCCGGTGTGCTCGTCGAACAGGTCGCTCAGCCCGTAGTTGTCCGACACCAGCGTGATCCGCCGGTTGCCCACGTGCGCGAAGTGCCGCCGCGTGGGCGGGTCCAGCACGGGGTCCCACTCGGCGCGCGGGTCCCGCTCCTGGTCCAGCGTGTACGCGAACGCGGGCAGCCCGTACGCCGTCGTCCACTCCCCGTACGAGCTCATTTGCGCACCCCTCCCAGGGTCAGCCCGGCGACGTAGTAGCGCTGCAGCAGGAACATCAGCGCCAGCGGCGGCACCGCCGTGATCAGCGCGGCGGTGCTGACCAGGCCGATGCTGAAGTCGTACTCGGTCTGGAGCTGCGACAGCCCCACCGGCAGCGGCCACAGCCCCGGGTTGTTGGCCACGATGAGCGGCCAGAGCAGGTTGTCCCACTGCGCGAGGAACTGCAGCAGGAAGAGCGTCAGCAGCGCGGGCCGCAGCAGGGGCACGCCGATGCGGGCGAAGATGCGCAGCTCGCTCGCCCCGTCCACCCGCGCGGACAGCAGCAGCTCGCGCGGCAGCGCCAGGGCGAACTGGCGGACCAGGAACACCCCGAAGGCGCTCATCATGAACGGCACGATCATGCCCTGGAAGGTGTCGATCCAGCCCAGCGCCTTGACGATGAGGTACATCGGCACGAGCACCACGATCGGCGACAGCGACAGCGTCCCCACGATCACCGCGAACAGCGCGCGGCTGCCGGGGAAACGGAGCTGCGCGAGCGCGTACCCGGCGGCGGCGGACAGGATCACCTCGAGCACCGCGATGCCGAGCGAGAGGATCAGGCTGTTGCGCAGGTAGAGCGGGAAGCCGCCCTGGCCGAACAGCTGCGCCACGTGCGCGCCCAGCTGGGAGACGTCGAACGACAGCCCGCCGAGATCGCTCGCGTCCGAAGCCGAGGAGACCGCGAACATCGCGTACACCGGCAGCAACATGACGGCCACGACCAGCGTCAAGACGGTCCCGCGTAAGACCTTCACCCGTCATCGCCTCCCCGCAGCACGCGGAACTGCGCGATCGACAGCGCCAGCATGGCCGCGAGCAGGACCATCGCGATGGCCGACGCGTAGCCCATGCGCTCGAACGTGAAGCCGGTCGCCCACATGTAGAGCGGCAGCACCTCGGTCGCGCCCGCCGGGCCGCCCTTGGTCAGCAGGAAGGCCGGCACGAACGACTGCATCGCCCCGACCACCGCGATGACCAGCACGAACAGCAGCGTGCGGCGCATCAGCGGCAGCGTGATGCGGAAGAAGATCCGCACCGGCCCCGCCCCGTCGAGCCCGGCGGCCTCGAAGACGCTCAGCGGCAGCCCCTGGAGGCCCGCCGTCAGGATGATCACGAACAGGCCGAGGTGCTTCCACGTCGTCATGATCACCAGGGCCCAGAGCGCCAGGCCCTCGTCGGTCAGCCACGGCTTCGGCTCCGCGCCGGCCAGCCCGATCAGCGCGTTGGCCAGGCCGTCCTCGGCGAAGATCACCGACCAGGTCAGCGAGGTGGCCACCAGCGGCATCGCGGCCGGGATCATGATCAGCCCGCGCAGGAAGGCGTTGTAGCGGCCCGGCTTGCTCAGCGGCACGGCGATCGCCAGGGCGAGCACGATCGACGGAACCACGGAGCCGGCGGTGTAGACGGCGGTGACCCTGGCCGAGTTCCAGAAGCCGGGGTCCTCCAGCATCCTGCGGTAGTTGTCCAGGCCCGTCCACTCGGGGGCGCCGGCGAGGTCATAGCTGGTGAAGCTGAGGTAGACCGCCGACACGAACGGCACGACCCAGAAGACCAGGAAGTACAGGGCGGCGGGGAGGGACAGCAGGGCGCCGGTGCGCGCCTCCGCCCAGCGCTGCCCCTGGCCCGAGACCCGCGCGACGCGAGGTGCGAGCCCCAGCGACAGCGTCATAGGGCGATCCGCATCGCCTGGTCGAAGTCGGCCGCGGCCTGCTCGGGCGTCTTCTTGCCGAACGCCACCGCGTCGCCGGCGTCGGTGAGCGCCTTGGCCATCTCGTTCCAGACGGGCGTCTGCGGGCCGAAGTCGGCGTGCGGGGCGGAGGCGGCCATGATGTCGATGGCCTTCTGGTCGGCCCCGGGCAGCTTCTCCCAGCCCTTGACCGGGGTGAGCAGGCTGGCGTCCTTGAGCTGCTTGGCGGCGACGTCCTCGCGCTGGAGGTAGTCGATGAAGTGCCAGGCGGTGTACTGGAGCTTGGACTTCTGGGCGACCGCCCAGCCCCAGGTGTAGGCGGGGGCGACCGGCCGGCCCGACTCCCAGCGCGGCATCGGCGCGATGTCGAAGCCCTTGCCGAAGGTCAGCTTGGGGTTCAGCGTCGGGAACAGGTCCATCGCGAACAGCCCGGACACCAGCATGGCCGCCTCACCGGTGGCGAACAGCCCGAAGCCGGACAGCGGGTTCGACAGCTTGGGGTTGCCCAGACTGCCGTAGTAGCGCAGGGCCTCGACCCCGGCGTCCGAGGCGAGCGTGGCCTTGGTGGCGTCGGGGCTGAGTATCGTGCCGCCCTTGCCCTTGACCAGGGCGAGCAGCTGCATCAGCGTCCACTGCGGGCTGCCCAGGATCCACTGCAGGCCCACCTTCTTGCCGTCGGCCGAGGTCAGCCGCTTGCTGTACTCGGCGACCTCCTCCCAGGTGGTGGGCGGCTTGTCCGGGTCGAGCCCGGCTTCGGCGAACCTGTCCTTGCGGTAGTAGAGGTAGCAGATCGTGTAGTCGATGGGGACGCCGTACAGCTTGCCCTCGTACGACAGCGAGCCGATCGCGTGCTCGTCGTACGCCTGGACCAGCGCCTTCTCGTCGGCCACGCCCATGGCCTTGGGGATGATCGGGGCGAGGCGGCCCTTGCGGGCGTGGCCCGGGATCGTCCAGCCGCCGATCTTGACCAGGTCGGGCGGGACGTCGCCGGCGAACGCGGTCAGCAGCTTGGCGTCGAGCTTGTCGACCGGCACGTACAAGGGGGTGATGTCGACGCCGCCGAACTCCTGCATGTAGCTGCGCAGCAGCGGGTTGAAGACCTTGTCGTACGCCTTGGTCTGGTGCAGCCAGACGGAGAGTTTTCCGCGCGGCACCCCGTCGGCGGGGACCGTGGCGGGCGGTTCGGAGCCGCAGGCGGCGAGCAGGCCGGACGCCGTCGCGAGGGTGGCGGTTCTGAGCAGGGCACGGCGGGTCAACCTGGTCATGCTCGACCTCCCGGTATGGGGGTTTTACTGGCCCATGAGTGCGTTGTTGGGGTCGTTGAGCTCCACGGAGAACACGGTGAGATCGCCGCGGGCGTGGCGGATGGTGTATTCGAGGGCGATCCCGCTCTCGGTGCACGTGCTGCGGGCGGTGGCCAGCAGGGCCGCGGCCATGGGCACGCGCAGCAGTTCGGCGAGCCGGTAGTCGGCGTTGACCGCGCCGATCGTCTCCCGGCCGCTCGCGGGGGTGAGGCCGTACTTGGTGCGCAGCAGGTCGTAGAGGGAGCCGGTGAGGTCCTCGTCGAGGATGCCGGGGACCAGCTCGACGGGCAGGTGGGCGCTCTCCAGCATGCAGGGCACGCCGTCGAGCAGGCGCAGCCGCTCGACGAAGACGATCTCCTGGTCCTCCCGCACGCCGAGCGCGGCGGCGGCGTCGGACCCGGCCTGCTGGAGGTGGGCCTTGAGCAGCCGCGTCGCGGGCTTGCGGCCCAGCCGCGCCATCGTCTCGGTGAACCCGACCGGCCGCGAGCCCAGCTCGGGGGCCACGGCCTGCGGGGCGGTGTAGGTGCCGCTCCCCTGCCTGGCCACCAGCAGCCCTTCCTGGACCAGGTCGCCGATCGCCCGCCGGGCCGTCGCCCTGCTCACGCCCGCGTAGACCATCAGGTCCTTCTCCGCGGGGATCATCGTGTCGGGCTCGCAGTCGCGGATCACCGCCCGCAGGCGCTCGCGCAGCTGGTAGTAGAGCGGCACCGCGGCTGACGGGTCGAGCGCCAGCCTGCGTTCCCAGTCGGTCATGACGTCTCCGCCTCAGTTGTACGGACGACCGTATCTTTTCTGCTCACCGGTCGAGTGTCAACCATGTGATCCCGCAGGACGCGAGCGCACGTGAAATGCGCCGGACGCACACCTCGGGGCCACTACGCTCCTTTAGAAGGGCGTTTCGTGGGGGCGGAGGGATGAGTGACGGTCAACGGGGCGGTAAACCATCAGGTGACAGAGGCGGCAGCCACGGCGGGTGAGGCCGTCGGGCGGGTGCTCGGCACCCAGGCGGCCTCGCCGCTGTCGTTCTGGGTCGGCCTGGAGCCGGGCAAGGTCGTCCAGCTCGACGACGTGGTGGTGACCAGGCGCGAGGTGCCCGGCCACGGTACCGTGCTCGTGGCGGGCGTGGTGACGACCGTGGAGGCCAGGCACGAGGGCGCCGCGTACGACTCCGACGTCTTCCTGATCGCCGACGGCGCGCTGCCGGCCGCCGTGGTCGAGGTGGCGGAGGTGCGGGTGACGCGGGTCGAGCCGGAGGTGTTCGTGCCGCCGCTGCCCGGCTCCAAGGTCTTCCTGGCCGGCTCGGGCGACCGCGACCAGGCCCTCTACTTCGACGTGATGGACCGCCGCATCCCCCTGGGCATGGGCCGCGACGGCCAGCCGCTTTACGTCAACTTCGACTTCCTCGACGGCACCCGCGGCGCCCACGTGTCGATCTCCGGCGTCTCCGGCGTGGCCACCAAGACCTCCTTCGCGACCTTCCTGCTCTACTCGATCTTCAATTCGGGCGTGCTGGAGGGAGAGGCCGCCAACACCAAGGCGCTGATCTTCTCCGTCAAGGGCGAGGACCTGCTCTTCCTCGACCACGACAACGTGCGGCTCGACGAGCGCGCCAGAGGCGTCTACGCCCGGCTGGGGCTGCCCGCCAGGGCGTTCGGCAGCGTCCACGTCTTCGCCCCGCCCCGGCCGAACGACCCCAACGGCGTGCCGCACGTCTCGGCGCGCACGCAGGGGGTGAGCTCCTTCTACTGGACGCTGGTCGAGTTCTGCCAGGAGGAGCTGCTGCGCTTCGTGTTCGCCGACTCCGACGACGAGCGGGCCGGCTACTCCCTGCTGGTCGGCCAGGTCGCCGCCCGGCTGAAGGCGTGGGCCGAGCCGGTCGGCGACGGCGGCGCGATCATGGTGCGGGGCACGTCCTGCCGTACGTTCACCGACCTCGTCGAGCTGCTGTCCGACGAGCTCCAGGACGAGGGCACGCGCGGCGAGTGGACCGGCGCGCAGACGCCGCTCGGCACCGTCAACGCGTTCCTGCGCAGGCTCCGCAGCGCCGTGCGGCCGCTGTCCCCGATCGTCCGGGGCGACCTGCCGTTCTACCGCAACCACTCGGTCCGCACCTCCGACGCGCAGGTGTCGATCGTGGACCTGCACAACCTGCCGGAGCGGGCGCAGCGGTTCGTGGTGGGCGTGGTGCTGCGCGGCGAGTTCCACCGCAAGGAGTCCTCGGGCACGGCCCGGCCGCTGCTGTTCGTGGTGCTCGACGAGCTCAACAAGTACGCCCCGCGCGAGGGCGACTCCCCGATCAAGGAGATCCTGCTGGACGTGGCCGAGCGGGGCCGCTCGCTGGGCGTCATCCTCATCGGCGCCCAGCAGACCGCCTCGGAGGTGGAGCGGCGCATCGTCTCCAACAGCGCCGTACGCGTCGCCGGCCGCCTCGACCCGGCCGAGGCCGCCCGGTCCGAGTACGGCTGGCTGCCCCCGGCCGTCAGGGAGCGCGCCACGATCGCCAAGCCCGGCACCATGTTCGTCGCCCAGCCGGAGATCCCGGTCCCGCTGGCCGTCGCCTTCCCCTTCCCGGCCTGGGCGACCCGGCCGGCCGAGGCCGCGACCGAGCCGGCGAAGGTCTCGGCCGATCCGTTCCAGGGCCTGCCCGGCGTCGAAGACGACATCCCGCCCTTCTGACCACAGGTGGTTTCGTGAAGATCCTGCACACCGCGGACTGGCACGTGGGCAAGGTGCTCAAGGGCCGCCCCCGCTTCGACGAGCACCGGGAGGTCCTGCGCGAGCTGGTCGCCGCCGCCCGCACCCACGACGTCGACGCCGTCATCGTGGCCGGCGACCTGTTCGACACCTCGGCGCCCACGCCCGAGGCCCAGTCGCTGGTGCTCAACGCGCTCATGGCGCTGCGCGGCGACGGCAGGGACGTGATCGTGCTGGCCGGCAACCACGACAACCCGCAGCTGCTGGAGGTCTACCGGCCGGTGCTCGGCAAGCTGGGCCTGCACGTCATCGGCTCGTTCCGGCGCCCGGACGCGGGCGGCACGCTGGCCTTCACGGCGCGCTCGGGCGAGCCGGTGCGGCTGGCGGTGCTGCCGTTCCTGTCGCACCGCTACGTCGTACGCGCCGCCGAGGTCCTCACCGGCACCGCCGCCGACCACAACCGCGACTACGCCGCCCGCATCGGCGAGCTGATCGGCGCGCTCACCGCCGGCTTCCACGCCGACACCGTCAACCTGGTCACCACCCACGGCACCCTGCCCGGCGGGGCGTTCGGCGGCGGCGAGCGGGAGGCGCAGTCGATCTTCTCCTACTACTTCGAGCCGACCGCGTTCCCGACCGCCACCCAGTACGCCGCCCTCGGCCACCTGCACCGCCGCCAGCAGATCCCCGGCCCGTGCCCGATCTGGTACAGCGGCTCGCCGCTGGCCGTCGACTTCGGCGAGGAGGGCAACACCCCGGGCGCGCTGCTGGTCGAGGTCACCCCGGGCAAGCCCGCCGTGGTGCGGGAGCTGGCCTTCGCCTCGGCGCGGCGGCTGCGCACCGTACGCGGCACGCTGGAGCAGCTGGAGGCCATCGAGCCGGGCGACGACTGGCTCAAGGTGATCGTGGAGGAGAAACCCCGGGTGGGCCTCGCCGACGACGTGCGCGGCCTGCTGAACGGCGCCGTGGACGTGGTCCTGGACGAGCGGTTCCGGCCGGTGCCCGCCACGCGCAGGACCGGCTCGGCCGAGCGCAGCCCGCGCGAGCTGTTCCGCGAATACCTGACCGCCACCGGCCGCCACGACGAGCAGGTGGCCACGCTGTTCGACCGGCTCTACGACGAGGTGACCGGCTGATGCGACCCCTCCTGCTGCACCTGGACCACTTCGGCAGCTTCCGCGAGCCGGTGACCGTCGACTTCTCCGACACCGAATACTTCGCGCTCGTGGGCCCGACCGGCGCCGGCAAGAGCACGATCATCGACGCGATCTGCTTCGCCCTCTACGGCACGGTGCCGCGCTGGGGCAGGGAGAACTCCATCGCCCACGCCCTTGCCCCGTCCGTCGCGGCCGGCAAGGTGGCGATGGTGTTCGACAGCAACGGGCGGCGCTTCGGCGTGGCCCGGTCGATGGTGCGCGACGCCAAGGGCGCGGTGCGCACCAAGGAGGCCAGGCTCGACGAGCTCGACCCGGCCTCGCCGCTCGAGCAGGCGTTCGACGCGGTGGTCAAGCCGCTCGCCGAGGGCGAGAACGTCACCCCGGAGGCGCAGCGGGTGACCGGACTGGAATACCGGTTCTTCACCCAGTGCGTGGTGCTGCCGCAGGGGCGCTTCGCGGAGTTCCTGCACGCGGCGCCGCGCGAGCGGCAGGACCTGCTGGTGCAGCTGCTCGACGCCGACGTCTACGAGCGGATCAGGCAGAGCGCCGCCCGCGAGGAGGAGGCCGCCAAGCAGGCCGCCTCCTTCGCCCGCGACCAGCTCACCAAGCTGTCCGGCGCGACCGCGGAGGCCGAGCGGGAGCTGGCGGAGCGGCTGGCGGCGCTGCGGCGGCTGGCCGAGACCATCGGCGCCGACCTGGACCTGCTGCGGGCCCGCGAGGGCGACATCCGCCGCGCCGAGCAGGAGCTGGCCGTCATGGCCGAGCGCCGGTCGATGCTGTCGGCGCTGCGCATGCCCGCCGCCGTGCCCACGCTGGCCTCGGCCCGCCGCGCCGCCGCCGAGGCGGTCGAGGCGCTGACCGGCGAGGTGGCCACGCTGGAGGCCGACGACCACGAGGCGTACGAGGCGCTGGCCGCGCTGGGCGACCGGGGCGCGCCTCGGGCGGCGCTGACCGCGCTGGACGCCCGCGAGCGCCTGGCCGCCGACGCCGCCCGCGCCCGCGCCGAGGCCGCGACGGCCGCCGCGTCGCTGCGGGACCTGGCCGGCGCGCGGGAAGCCGCCGAGGAGGCGCTGGCCGCCGCCGAGACCCAGCGGGAACGGCTGCGCGACGCCCACGCGGCCGCCCACCTGGTCCCGCGGCTGGCCGTGGGCGAGCCGTGCCCGGTCTGCCGGCACCCCGTCTCCGAGCTGCCCCGGCACGAGCCGCCCGCCGACATCCGCGCCGCCGACCGCGTCCTCGCGGGCACCCGCGAACGTGCCGAGCGCGCCAGGGCCGCCCACGCGCGGGCCGAGACCTCGGCGTCGATGCTCACCGCGCAGGCCGAGCGGGCGGAGTCCGAGCTGGCCGCGCTGCCCGCCCCCGGGGACCGGGCCGAGCTCGAAGGCCGGCTGGCCGCGATCGCCAAGGCCGACGAGCTGGCCACCCAGGCACGCAGGGCGCTGCGCGCCGCCCGCGGGAAGCTGGACGAGGCGCGGGCCGGCGCCGAGCGCACCGAGCGGCAGGCCGAGAGCGCCTGGCGGGAGCTGGAGGCGGCCCGCGACCGGCTGCTCGTCTCCGGCCGGCAGGAGGACCCGCCGCCGCTCCTCGACCGGCGCGACCTGCACCAGGCGTGGACCGAGCTGCTCGGCTGGCGGGACCGGGCCGCGCAGGCCGCCCGCGCCGAGCTGGCCGAGCGCGAGGAGCAGCTCGCGCAGGCCCGCGCCCGGCTCACGGCCGACCGCCGCCGGCTGACCGAGCGGCTGGCCGAGCACGGCGTGGTCGCCCCGCGCGACGCCTCGCCCGACCAGCTCGGCGCCGCCGTCGCCGGGACCGTCGCCCGCGCCGACAGCGCCCTCGAGCGCCTCAGGGAGGAGCGTAAGCGCGCCGCCGACCTCGAGCTCCAGGTCTCGGGGAAGGAGCACGAGGCCAAGGTCGCCCACGAGCTCGCCCTGCGCCTGCGGGCCAACGCCTTCGAGCGCTGGCTGTGCGCCGAGGCCCTGGCCGTGCTGGTCGCCTCGGCCTCCGACACGCTGCGCG
This sequence comes from Nonomuraea sp. NPDC003707, assembly GCF_053587055.1. NCBI lineage: Bacteria > Bacillati > Actinomycetota > Actinomycetes > Streptosporangiales > Streptosporangiaceae > Nonomuraea > Nonomuraea sp. NPDC003707. The sequence goes on from NZ_JBSFNK010000025.1 coordinate 58,281, forward strand.
AGCTGTCCGACGGCCAGTACGAGCTGGCCCTCGGCGACAAGACCGGCGACATCGAGGTCATCGACTACGGCGAGGCCGGATTGCGGCGCAGCGCCCGCACCCTGTCCGGCGGCGAGACCTTCCAGGCCGCCCTCGCGCTGGCCCTGGCGCTGTCCGGCGCCGTCGCCCGGGGCCTGGACTCGATCTTCCTGGACGAGGGGTTCGGCACGCTCGACCCGGCCACGCTCGACACCGTGGCCGGCACCCTCGAACGCCTGGCCGCCGGCCAGGACCGCCTGATCGGCGTCGTCACGCACGTGCCCGCGCTGGCCGATCGCGTGCCGGTGCGCTTCGAGGTCAGGCGCGACGGCAAGGGCTCCCACGTGCGGAAGGCGGCCATCGCTCCATGACGGGATTCACCGTCGACCCGTGGGACCCCGGCTACGCCGCCGCCCTCGCCGTCGAGAACCTCTCCGAGATGGGCGCCACCAGCGCCGAGCTGGTCATCGACATCGAGCGGCCGGCCGCCGACTGGAAGCCCGTCACACCCGGGCCCGACGCCTCCCCTCCCGAAACGCTGCTGGTGGCCGACGGGGTCCGCAGGATCGACGCCCGCGTGTGGGTCGACGATCCCGACGCGCCCATGCCCGTCCCGGGGATCGCGGCGTCGTACGCGGCCGGCATCGTCCGCTGCGGCCCGGACGGCGCCGACCTGGCGGCGATCCAGGTCAACCGGTCGCTGATCTCCGCCTCGCCGCACACGCCCGAGGTCAAGACCACGCACGCCACGTACGAGCCCAGCAAGGCCGCCGACGCGAGCTTCGAGGAGCTGTCCCTGGCGTTGCAGCGGCTGGTCACCCAGCTGGAGGTGGACCTGGCGGTGCGGCACCGCGACCGCGGCGACGACCTGCTGCTGGTGGACGGGCCGCTGCGGGGGCGTACGCACCTGCCGCGCACGATCGGCTACATCAAGACCCATCACACCGCCTACCTGCCGCCGCCGCAGTCCGCGGTGGTCGCCGCGCTCGCGCCGGGCCAGCGCACGCCCGTGTTCCTGATGGGCACGAGCTGGCGGCGGCACGCCTGGTACCTGCGGCTTCCCGTCCAGTCGTCCGCGCCGTGGGCGGGCGTGGCGCGCTGCGAGGCCAGCGCCGAGCTGGACCCGGCCCAGGTCGTACGGCTGGCCGACGCGGTCACCCTCGCCCTGCCGCCGCTGGCCGGCGTGGACTACAAGGACCCGCGCGCGCCGCAGAACCTGGTCCCCATCGGCGGCCTGGAGAAGCTCCTGCGCCACCACCTGGGCGACAGCCGCCTGCTCTACCGCGCGCTGCGCACGGCGGCGGCCGGATAACCGCCCGCTCCGCACGGCGACGGCCGGTCGGCCACGTGCTCCATCGCGGGCCGGCGCGTTCTGGGAACGGGCCCGTCACGAAAGGCTTCGCTAGCCGTCAGGGAGGGAATGTCAGCGGCCCTGACCGGCGGGCGCCTGCCTAGCGTGGGCGCATGGGTGACTGGTGGGCGGCCTTCAAGCGATCGTCGTACTTTCCCGCGTCCGTCCTGGCGCTGATCCTCTCGGCGGGGGCGGGGCTGTTCGCCGGGTCGTACACGTACGCCATGGCCTCCCCGACACCGCACCACATGCCCGTGGCGGTCGTCGGCGTCAGCGCCCAGACCGTACGCGGGAAGGCCTTCGTCGCCGGTCTGGAGCAGTCTTTGGAGTCCTCGCTCGTCCTGCGCTTCCAGCGGACGTACGCCGACGCCGTCAGGGCCATCGAGGAGCAGCGGGCCTTCGCCATATTCGCGGTGCGCGGGAACGACGTCGAGATGGACGTCTCGAGCGCCTCGGGCGCGTCGGTGGCGCTGCTGCTCGTCGAGCAGGCTCCACGCGTCGCCGCCCGGGTGGGGGTGCGCCTCACGATGAGGGACATCAAGCCGCTCCAGCGAGCCGACCCGCGCGGCCTGGCGATCTTCTACATCACGCTCGCCGCCGTGATCATCGGCTTCACCGGGGCGGCCCAGCTCAGCGCCAACGCCGCCCAGCTCAATCCCGGCGAGCGGATCGCCTTCACCGCCGCCTACGCCGGGCTCGGGGCGTTCGCCATCGTGGCGATCGTGGACTGGCTGCTGGGCGCGTTGAAGCTGCCGGTCCTGGAGTCGTGGTTGATCCTGGCGCTGACCATGTTCGCGACGGGGATGGTGTTCACCATGTTCCACACCTTCCTCGGACGCTGGGCGATGCTTCCCACCTGGGGGCTGATGGTGCTGCTGGGCAACCCCTCCTCCGGCGGGGCGGTGTCGTGGCCGCTGCTGCCGTCACCGCTGGGCGTCATCGGCCGCTGGCTGCCGCCGGGGGCGTCGGTCAACGCCCAGCACACCGCCGTCTACTTCCGCGGCCACCAGAGCCTGATGCCGTTCCTGGTGCTGGGGGCGTGGTCGCTGGTGTCCTGCGTCGTCTTCCTGATCTGGCGCAAACGCCATCCCGGGGGCCGCACCGACGCCCCCTCATGAGCCGGTCAGCCGCGTGGGGCGCGGCGGTCTCGGCGGCGTTCGAGCTCTTCCTCGCCGACCAGGGTGAGCATCGGCTCGCCCGAGGCGCACAGCATCACGACGACGAAACGGCTCCACGTGTCGGGGAGGTTGTTGGCAGCCTGGTAGTGGATGACGTCACCGCCCGGCTCCCAGAAGGCCTCGCCGGCGCGGATGACCCGCTCGGGCTCGCCCTCCAGCTCGAAGATCATTTCTCCTTCGAGCATGTAGCCGAAGACCGGGCCGGCGTGGCGGTGCGGCGGGGTGCCTGGGTCCCCCGGTGGCAGCTCGATCAGGGCGGTCATCGAGCAGGCCCCTTCGGGGACCGTGGGGTGCTGCTCCTGAAGGAGGGTCAGGACGGTGTTGGATTGCATGTCCAGGAGGCTATGGGCCATTCGGCCCTATGAGATGGGCCATTTGCGGTCCGACCGATTGGACCAATTCCGAGTGTTCATCTTTCCTTTAGTGATCTTTGTCGTTATTTGCCCCATTCTGCGGGGATCATTGCGGTGTCCGTCGCACCCCCCACGAGGAGGCTTCGTGCACACCCCGCAACGCTCCGGACGTTCCTGGCCGGTGAGGCTCACCGTCGTCCTCACCGCCTTCGTGTCCCTCATCGGCCTGGTCGGCATCACCCCCGCCAACGCGTCGGTCTACAACTCCTGCACCATCTCGCGGTGCTCCGACGCGCGCTCGGCCAGCTCGACCTGGGCCTCCAAGGGCTACCCCACCTCCAGCGGCTGGTACTCCTGGCCGGACGGCCGCTACAACTACACCGGCGGGCGCTTCTACAACCGCGAGGGCCAGCTGCCCAGCGGCGCCACCTACTATGAGTACGACGTGTACTCCCGGGCGCGCGGGGCCGCGCGTGACGCGTACCGGATCGTCGTGAACCGCAGCACCGGCGTGGTGTGGTTCTCGCCCAACCACTACACCGACTTCTACCGCCTGTAGGGACGCACGCCCATGACCTCCGCCGAACGTCCGCTGCCGTCCTGGCTCACGGTGTCCACCGGCCCGGCGCCGGCGGTGGTCGACGGGCGGGCCTGCCGGACCCGCGCCACCTTCTTCGAGGAGGTGGCGCGGGTGTTGCGCCTGCCCGCCTACTTCGGCCGCAACTGGGACGCGCTCACCGACTCGCTGCGCGACACCGGCGCCGTCGCCCTGTTCGTGGCGCACGCCGAGGAACTGCTCGGCGACGAGCCTCCCGAGCAGTTCGCCACGCTGCTGGCGGTCCTCTCCGACGCCGCCGAAGCCGGGCTGACCGTCACCCTGAACACCGAGCCCGCCCATGAGGCCCTGCTCCGGGAGCGGACCGCCGCCGCACTGAGCTGAGCCAGGGCGAGCACTATGCGGAGCACAGGTACGGGCGGGAGAGCGTCAGGGCGGTCGCCGTGAGCGCCATCCCGAACAGGACCGGCGCGAGGTGCCAGAGGTCGACGTACCCGATGGCCAGGTGGGTGAGGACGGCGGGCACGAACCCGGCGACGGCCGCGAGCGACAGCGTCCACCACACCCACGACTCACCCCGCCGCCATCCCCAGGCGCTCAGCAGGGTGATCGCCGCCGCGGCGGCCAGCAGCGCCCCGCCGAACCCGGCCCTGTCGTGCGCGACGAACGGCAGCAGCCGCGTCCCGGCCGCCGCCCGCAGCGCGTCCGGCCCGGTTCCCAGGTACTCCAGGTCGCTCGGGACGAAGACGCCGCCGAGACCGACGGCCGACACGGCCATGCCACCGACGAACAGCCCGGCCCCGGTGACCACCATGAGGAGCTGACCGGTGAGCGCCCGGCGGCGTTCGCGTTCGGGTCCGTCCGGGCGGGAGGTCCATCGAGGGCGCTCCCGGGGCCGCCGGGCCGCGGCCAGGAACATGGGGAGGAGCACGACGGCCAGCGCCGTGTGCAGCGGCTCCACGTACCCGTGGGTGAAGAGGTAGGGCACGGCGGCGAACCCGATCGCCCCCGAGACCAGGTACGCCTCGCGCGCCCACGGCCACCCGCGGCGCATGCCCCCGGCGGTGAGTCCGAGGTAGAGGACGCCGACGGCCACCATCGTGCCCGCCAGCGTGATCCGGTCGTGCCGCAGGAAGTGGACCAGGTGGTGGTTGACGGCGTGTAACGCCTCCTGGTCCATGTCGAGGAAGGCGCGGTCGTACCAGAGCAGCACCGGCCCGAGCGCGATCGCCGCGGCGACGAGCCCGGCAACCGCGATGACGACACCGGTCACCAGCCCCCACCACCAGCCGGGCCACCGTCGGGGGTCACGGCCGACAGCCCGCAGCGAGGGGGCGGGCGCGGTGGGGGTCGCCGCCTCCATCACCCGCCCGAACCACCCGGGGCCTGCCTCGATCAGCAGGGCCGGTGTGGCGAGCACGATCTTGGCGGGATCGGCCAGGATGCGGGCCGCCGCTCCAACGGCCGGGGAAGCAGGCAACACGATGCCCCCTTCACACACCCCCACACCACACTCGGCCCCGCCCACCCCCACGCCGCGCTCGACCCCACCCGCCTCCACTCCGCGCTCCCCCCGGGGCACGCCGCGCTCTGCCTGGGGCTCCTCCACGCCCTGGTCCAACCGAGGCCACTCCACGTCGCGCCCCGGCCGAAGCTCCTCCTCGCCGCGCTCCGCCCGAGGCTGCTCCTCGTCGTCCGTCGGCAGGATCGCGTCCACGTGTGCTGCCAGGGCGGCGGTCACGGCCGGGTCCCCCGTGCGGACCAGCAGCGGCACCCGCCTGCCCGCCGCCGCCTCCCGTACCAGCGGCACGTCAGCGAGCCCGACCGGCTCCACCAGGATGAGTCCCGCCCCGAGCGGCGGCAGCGCGCGTACCGCGTCCCGGGCCACCTCCGGCGGCACCGCCGCGCCCAGCCGGCTGCGCACCGCCACCCCGCCCACGGTGCCCGAAAGGTGCGCGGGCGGGTGCCGATGCCCGAGCAGCCGCGCGACCGCCCGCCCGCCGCCGGGCAGCGATCCCGTCCAGGCCAGCGTCCGCAGCGCCATCCGCCGCGACCGCCGTACGCCCAGCAGCGCCCCCGCGATCCCCCGCAGCGGCTGGTACGTCCAGTCAGGCATCGCTCCCCGGCCCTCCACCCCGTCCTCCGTCCGGCCCTCCACCCGGCAGTCCGTCCGGCATTCCACCCGGCTGTCCGTCCGGCATTCCATCGAGCTCGGGCGGCGGGTCGGTGCCCTGTTCCGCCGACTCGGGTGGCGTCCATCCGACGAGTGGATCCATCGACCGCAGCAGCAGCCCGGGCGGCACCATGCGGGCGGCGAGGTTCCGTGACCACGCCCCCGGTCCCCACGCCATCAGGGACGCCGCCCCCATCCGGGCCGATCGGCGCAGGATCGCCTGGGTACGGGGCCGCCGCACCCGGTCGTACCGTGCGAGCGCCACGTCCACGTCGCGGTCCGAACGCAGGCAGGCGGCCAGCGTGACCGCGTCCTCCAGCGCCGTGCCCGCCCCCTGCCCCAGCGCCGGGTCCATCGCGTGCGCCGCGTCCCCCAGCAGCGCCACCCTCCCCCGCACGTACGTGGCCAGCGGCGGCATCGCGTACACGTCGTGCCGCAGCGCGGCGTCCTCGGGCACGGCCGCCAGCAACTCGGGCACCGGATCGGGCCAGCCGCCGAACCTGCTCACGAGCCCCGCGTACGCGTCCTCCTCGCCGCCTTCGGGCGCCCGGGCCGCAGCGAAGCAGTAGAACCGCCCGCCCGGCAGCGCGGCGAACCCGAAGCGCTCTCCGCGCCCCCAGAAAATCGCCCCTTCGGCGCCTCGCCCGCCCAGCGGCTCGGTCACCGCCCGCCACGCCGTACACCCGGCATACCGAGGCGCCCGCGCCTCCGGCCACCCCTGCCGCCGCACCCGGCTACGGATCCCATCGGCCCCTACTGCCAGGTCCGCCCGCACCTGCCCGCCTCGATACTCGACCACCACCCCGTCGCCGTCCGGCCGCACGGCTTGCACCTCGACGCCGGGTCGCAGGAGGTCCGCCGGCAGTGCCGCCACGAGGACCCGCACCAGCTCGGCCCGGTGCACCATGAGCAGCGGCCACCCGTGACGCCTCGCCACGTCGGCGTTGTCGGTCCTGGACAACCATCGCCCGGCCCGGTCCCGCACCCCGCCCACGGTCTCCACGCCGGCGATCGCCCGTACCCGGTCGGCCAGGCCCAACGCGGCGAGGGCGCGCGTGGCGTTCGGCCAGAGCGCCAGCCCCGCCCCGATCTCGCCGAACTCGACGGCCCGCTCCAGCACGGTCACCCGCCACCCGATCCGGTGCAGCGCGATCGCCGCCGCCAACCCTCCGATCCCCCCGCCGACCACGACCGCAGCAGGCACGACCCGCACCCCCGACATCCTTTTGAGCGACTGCTTAATCAGACCATAGACTGATTTAAGCGATCGCTCAACCGCCTCGATGGCGGCACACCCGCAGGGAAGGACGGGAGCCGGCGGGGAGCGCGGCCGATGGTGACCGCGCTCCCCGATAGGGCAGATCCCGTCAGTGGGGCAGCAGGATCTTGTCGACGATGTAGACGGTGGCGTTGCTCGTCTTCACGCCGCCGCAGACGATCTTGGCGTCGTTGATGGTGAGGTTCTCACCGGAGCCCTTCACGGTCAGGGACCCGCCCTGCATGGTCTTGAGCGTGGCGCCCTCGACCAGGTCGGACGGCGCCTTCTTGCCCATCACGACGTGGTAGGACAGCAGCTTGGTCAGCGCTTCCTTGTTGGCCATGAGCTTGTCCTGGGCTTCCTTCGGGATCGCGTCGAACGCCTTGTTGTCCGGCGCGAAGACCGTGATGTCCGTGGCGGAGTCCAGTTTCTCCTCGAGCCCGGCCTTCTTCACCGCCTCCGACAGCTTGGACAGCTCGGAGATCTTGGAGAGTGCGGTGCCAACGGGCTGGTCCGCGACCTCGGCCAGGTTGCCCTCGATCGCGGAGCAGCCGGGTCCGGACGGGCTGGCGGCGGTCGGCGAGGGCGACATTTCCGGAGAAGTGGGTGACATTTCCGGAGAGGTGGGCGACATCTCTGGCGAAGTCGGCGACATCTCCGGGGCGGCGGTCGTTTCCTCCGGCGATGGCACCGGCGTACGCGTGTGGACAGCTGCGCCGGCGGTACCAGTGGCACCGGCGGCCAGCGCCAGCGCCGCCGCGAGAAGCACTTGTTTCACTGTGATCCCCCCGAGTTCGGAGTGCCGCGGCGGGCGAACCTGCCACGGCTCGAACGCAGCCCCGGGCTCGCACCCCGGCTGCCTCTCCAGTGTGGGCAGCCATTGAGAACACGGGAGTTACATTTCACCCAAAAAGCCACAAAAGCCGTACACCACAACTTTTGCCCGCCATATCTCGGCGCAGGTTTGGAACCCGACGGGCCCGGCCCGCCGGGGCCCGCGGGCGTCGGGTCCCTTTAAGAAGCGTTCAGAGCACCGGCCGCAGGGCGATGATCGCGCCGTGCGTGGGCAGCGGCGGCTCGGCCGCCGCGACCTGGTCGGGCCGTTCGATGTCCCGTACGGCCGCCTCCACCGCGCTCCTGACGGCGGGCACGTCGGCGCGGGCGTGCTCCGGCATCACCACCACCATCCGCGCCGACGCGCCGCTGACCTCGGGGAAGACGTGGGAGAGGTGGTCGAGTGCGTCCTGCGACTGCGAGCCTGACGGACCCGGCGCGGCGCGACGCCGTCGCCATCGTCCGGCGCGGGCAGGCCGACGGCGTCTTCCACGACCACCTGCCCGCCGAGGTGCTCGCGCCCGCCCTCGGCGCCCTGATGCTGTCGCCGCTGGAGAGCGTCAACGCCGGCCTGTGGGAGGACTCCGGACCGGGGGCGGCCACCGCGATCCTGACCGGGGCGGGGGTGCCCCCCGAGCGCGCGGCCGGCGTGGCGGCCGGGCCGGCGCGCTGAGAGACGGCCCGGCGCTACCGGGATCCCGGGGGCGGAACGGGTAGCGTGGACGGATGAGCAAGTCGTTCCTGGAGCCGGCCGAGTGGTACGCGACCCTTCCGGCGTTCTACGCCTCGGCGTGCGTGCTGCTCACCGATACCGAGGACCGGGTCCTCATGGTCAAGCCCAACTACCGGCCCCACTGGGCGATCCCCGGCGGCATCATGGAGGCCGACGAGCACCCCCACGAGTGCGCGGTCCGCGAGGTCGAGGAGGAGCTCGGACTGCGCGTGACGGCGAGCCGGCTCCTGGTGGTGGATTGGGTGCTGCCGGTGGGCGACCGGCCGCAGAGCATGGCCAACTTCCTGTTCGACGGCGGCACGGTCACGGATCCGAGCCAGATCGTCCTGCAGGCCTCGGAGCTCGACGACTTCGGCTTCTTCCCCTGGGACGAGGCGGCCGGGCTGCTCCCCGCCGCGACCACCGCCCGCATCCCGGCGGCACGGCGGGCACGCAAGGACGCCCGCACCGTCTACCTCCCCTTCACCCCCCAGTAGCCCCTCTCGGTACGTCCAGGGACCTGTGATGCGTTCCGCGCGGCCACAAAACCTAGGAACTCTAGGAAATAGGCTAGCATTCCTAGGAGCGACCGAAAGGGGACCATCATGGCCACGCTGGACGTACCAGGCGCCAGGCTTTACCACGAGGTCAGCGGCGACGGACCCGCACTCTTGCTGCTGCCCGGCGGCGGCGGTGACGCGGCGATCTTCGACGCACTGGCCGGCCCGCTCGCCGAGCACTTCACGCTCATCACCCTCGACCCGCGCGGCTACTCACGCAGCCGCCTCGACGGCCCGGCCGTGGACCAGCGGGTCGAGGTGCAGAGCGAGGACGCCCGCCGGCTGCTCGACGCCGTCACCCCCGACCGGCCCGCCTACGTCTTCGGCGGCAGCAGCGGCGCCATCGTCGGCCTCGACCTGCTCGCCCGGCACCCCGAGCGGGTGCGCCGCCTGGTCGCCCACGAGCCGCCGTGCTTCGCCGTCCTCCCCGACGCCGCCGCGCAGCGGGCCTTCGTCGAGGAGGTTCACCGGCTCTTCCGCGAGCAGGGGCTCGCGGCCGCGTCAGCCCGGTTCATGGAGGGCATCGGCGGGACCCTCCGGCCGCTGCCGGACCCGGCCTCGCTGCCGCCCCGGGCCGCCGAGATGATGACCCGGCTGATGAACAACGCTCCGATCATGATGGAGCATGAGTTGCGGCAGTTCACGTCCTACGTCCCCGACCTGGCCGCGCTCGGCCGCGTCTCCGACCGGCTGGTCCTGGCCGCCGGGCGCGAGACCAGGGGGCACCTGCCCTACCGGCCGGCCGCGCTGCTGGCGGAGCGGCTCGGGCTCGGGCTGGTCGAGTTCCCCGGCGGGCACAGCTTCACCGACGCCCCCGAGGAGTTCGCCAAGCAGCTGATCGAGGTGCTCACCGCCCCCTGACCGGGGCTCTCACGCGCCGGCCACCTCGCGCATCAGCTCGGCCGAGGCCATCGGGTTGCCGTAGTCGCGCGAGTGCACGATGAGCCCGTCCCGCACCGTCACGATCATGACGTACGTGGAGGCGAACGGCCTGCCCGTGGCCGTGACGGACCCGTGCAGGGTGAACTCGGCCACCACCACGTCCGGGTCCGCGGTCTCCAGCAGGTTGACCGCGTCCGCGCGTTCGAACCGCCACAGCCCCTTCACCGCCTCGACCCGGGCACGCAGGAGGTCGCTGCCGACCGAACGCGTGGGCACGCCCGGCGGGGCGAACGGGATCTCGATGACCACGTCCGGCGCGTACAGGGCGAGCATCGCCTCGTAGTCGCCGGTCGCCGAGACCTCGATCAGCCGCGCGGCGACCTCCCTGGCGCTCCCGGGCCGCACGGGCGCGAGCACGGCCGCCAGCTCGGGCAGCATGCCGACGGCTTCGGCGGCGCCCACGGCGTTGGGATAGTCGAGGTAGGAGACCACGGCGCCGTCGCGGACGCGGATCACTCCGAGCGACGAGGCGAACCGGAACGGCGTGCCACCGGCGCTGCCCTCCGGCTCGAACTCGACGACGACCACCTCCGGGTCGGCGGCCTCGTAGACGGTGGCGTGGACGTCGTCGAAGCTCAGCAGCCGAGCGATCCCGCCGGAGGCGCCCTGTTTCATGTGCTCACGGATGGTTTGCGCGCCTTCGAATCGGCGCGGCTGCCCGGGCATGCCGAACCGCAGCTCATAGACGGCGTCGTCGGCGAACACGGCGGTGAAGGCGTCGGCGTCCCTGCTCGCCAGGGCCTGGCGCAGGTGCTCGACGACCGCCTGAAGGTTCTCGGACATGGTGAATCCCCTCGGAGAGAACGGAATAGAATCGGAACGCACGCCCCGTTTCAGGATTGGACGATACGGAACGCGCGCCCCGTTTGTCTAGAAGGGAGCCATCGATGACGCCGGACAAGCCGCTGCGCGCCGACGCCCGCCGTAACCGCGACCGCGTGCTGCAAGCCGCCGAGGCCGCGTTCTCGGCCGAGGGCATGGCGGTGCCACTGGACGAGATCGCCCGGCGGGCGGGCGTCGGCGCCGGCACGGTCTACCGGCACTTCCCCTCCAAGGAGGCGCTGTTCGAGGCCGTGATCCACGACCGGATCGGGCAGTTCGCCGACGAGGCCCGCACGCTCTCGGCGGCGGAGCGGCCCGGCGAGGAGTTCCTCGCGTTCCTGGGCCGGATGATCGATCAGGCGATGCTCAACAAGGCGCTGTGCGACGCCCTGGAGGCCGCCGGATCGCCGGTCAAGCCCTCCGACGGCGTCCAGCGCGACGTGTGGGAGGCCTTCGGCGCCCTGCTCGGCGCCGCCCAGCGCGCCGGCGCCGTCCGCGCCGACGTCGACGTCTCCGACCTGCGGGCCCTGCTGTCGGGGGCGCTCGCCATGGAACGCCACGCCCGCGACAGCGACCGTCCCGCCGGCCGGCTGACCGAGCTCCTGCTGGACGCCCTGCGCCCCCGCCCCTGACCCCGCGAAAAGATGGACGCGGCAGGGGCCCGCGGGGCATCCTGTGGCGTGCTGTTGCGCCAGTTGGAGTATCTGGTGGCCCTGGCCCGGGAGCGGCATTTCGCCCGTGCCGCCGCGGCCTGTCACGTCTCCCAGCCGTCGCTGTCGGCGGCCATCCGCAAGCTCGAACGCGAGCTGGACGTGCCCCTCGTCCGGCGCGGCCAGCGCTTCGCCGGGCTGACCCCGGAGGGCGAGCGGGTGCTGCTGTGGGCCCACCGGATCCTCGCCGACGCCGACGCTCTGCGCCAGGACCTGTCGAAGATGCGCGAAGGGCTGACGGGCACGCTGCGGATGGGCGCGATCCCGACCGCGCTGACCGCCGCCTCGCTGCTGACCACGCCGTTCTGCGAACGCTACCCGCACGTACGGGTCCTGCTGACCTCGCTGTCGTCGCGGGAGATCACGCGGCGGCTGGCCGAGTTCGAGATCGACATGGCGATGACGTACCTCGACGACGAGGAGGAGTTCGGCGAGGTGCATCCCCTCTACGAGGAGCGCTACCTGCTGCTGACCCCGTCCGACGGCGAGCTGGCCGAGCGCCGGGTGGCGCGCTGGGCGGAGGTGGCCGCGCTGCCGCTGTGCCTGCTGGCCCCCGAGATGCGCAACCGCCGCATCCTGGACGCCAACTTCCGGCAGGCCGGGGCGGTGGCCGTGCCCGCGATCGAGACCGACACCGTCTCGGCCCTGTTCGCGCACGTCGCGACCCACCGCTGGTCCAGCGTCATCGCGCACGCCTGGCTGCACATGTTCGGGGTGCCCGAAGGCATGCGCGTCGTCCGGCTGGAGCGGCCCGCCCGGGAGCCGCGCGTGGGGCTCGTCCTGGCCGGCACGGGCCCGGAATCGGTGATGGCCCGGGCGCTGCTGGACCTGGCCCGCGACCTCGATCTGCGCGAGGTCTTCGACCGGCTCACCCACGACCACCTGGCATAGAAGCCCTCTATCACCCGATAGGCACAAACGCTTTGACCTGCGGATATACGGCGGCGGACAGTGAGATCATCCCCCGACCGACGAGGAGCAGAGGCCATGGCCAAGGTGCTGTGCGTGCTGTACGACGACCCGATCGACGGATACCCCACCTCATACGCGCGGGACGACCTGCCCGCGCTGACCGGCTACCCGGGCGGCCAGACGCTGCCCAGCCCCAAGGCGATCGACTTCATCCCCGGCCACCTGCTCGGCAGCGTCTCCGGCGAGCTGGGCCTGCGCCGCTTCCTCGAAGAACGCGGCCACACCCTGGTGGTCACCTCCGACAAGGACGGCGACGACTCCGAATTCGACCGTGAGCTGGCCGACGCCGACGTGGTGATCTCCCAGCCGTTCTGGCCCGCGTACCTGACCGCCGAGCGCATCGCCCGCGCACCCAAGCTGAAGCTGGCCGTCACCGCCGGCATCGGCTCCGACCACGTCGACCTCGACGCCGCCATCGCCCGCGGCATCACCGTCGCCGAGGTCACCTACTGCAACAGCATCAGCGTCGCCGAACACGTCGTGATGATGATCCTGTCCCTGGTGCGCAACTATCTGCCCTCCCACCGGACGGTGCTGGACGGCGGCTGGAACATCGCCGACTGCGTCGCCCGCTCCTACGACGTCGAAGGCATGCACATCGGCACCGTCGCCGCCGGCCGCATCGGCACGGCGGTGCTGCGCCGGCTCAAGCCGTTCGACGTGCACCTGCACTACACCGACAAACACCGCCTGCCGCGCGAGGTCGAGGAGGAGCTCGGGCTCACCTTCCACCCCGACGCCGCCGCCATGGTCCCGCACTGCGACGTGGTGACCGTCAACGCGCCGCTCCACCCGCAGACCGAAGGACTGTTCGGCGACGAGCTGATCGGCTCGATGAAGCGGGGCGCGTACCTGATCAACACCGCCCGCGCCAGGATCGCCGACCGCGACGCGATCGTGCGCGCGCTGGAGAGCGGGCAGCTCGCCGGCTACGCGGGCGACGTCTGGTATCCCCAGCCCGCGCCCGCCGACCACCCCTGGCGGACCATGCCGCACCACGGCATGACCCCGCACATCTCGGGCTCCTCCCTGTCGGCCCAGGCCCGCTACGCCGCCGGCACCCGCGAGATCCTCGAATCGTGGCTGGAGGGCACGCCGATCCGCGAGGAGTACCTGATCGTGGAGGGCGGCGCCCTGGCCGGGGCCGGCGCCCACTCCTACACGACCCGGACGCGTTGACGCGACCGGGTCGGAAGGCGGCGGGCGCCTCCCGCGCCCGCCGCCCCGGGGATCAGGGCTCCAGGCCCTTGCGGAGCAGCAGCCACGCCCTGTCGGCGGTCTCGCGCCGCAGGTCCGCCGGTATCTTGGCGAGCAGCCCCGCGATCATGCCCAACGCCGTCACCAGATCCTCGGCGGTGACGTGCTCGCGTACGCGGCCGGCCTCCCGCGCCCTGGCCAGCGGCCCCTCCAGCAGCGCCTCCACCTGGTAACGCAGGCTCATGATGCGCGGATCCGTGGCGCTGACCATCGCGATGAACGCCGTCGAGGCGATCGCCTGATCGGTCGTCAGCGCCAGCACGTCGTCGAGCGTGGCCGCGGGATCGGTGGCCAGCGCCTCCAGCGCCTTGATGCCGTCGTCGAACACGGCCAGCGCGAGGCTGACGCGGTCGGGGAAGTGCCGGTAGAGGCTGCCCTGGCCGACCCCGGCCGCCCGCGCGATCGAGGTGAGCGGCGCGTCGAAGCCGTCCGTGGCGAACAGCTCGCGGGCCGCCTCGATCAGCGCCGCGCGGTTCTCGGCGGCGGCGCTGGGGCCTCTGTTGGGTCGACGCGTGTTGGGCATAGGAGTACGGTAGCAACCGGACGACATCGTCCGGTATTCCTGGAGCGCAACATCGCCAGTTCCGTACCCTTTTGAGGAGATACCGCATGACGCAGAGCGAGCAGGTCCTGAGCTATCCGATCCCGAGCGAGGCGGCGCTGGAGCCGCCCGCCGAGTGGGCGGACCTGCGGGGGAAGTGCCCGGTCGCGCGGGTCACGCTGCCCAGCGGCGACGAGGCCACGCTGCTCACCCGGTACGAGGACGTCAAGCAGGTGCTGGCCGACCCCCGCTTCACCCGCCTGCTGAACGCGCCCGACGCGGCCCGGCTGTCGGCCAACGACGACGGCGGGCTGTTCAGCAGCGAGATGGCGGCGATCATCCCGGACAGCGGGGAGCCGCACCAGCGGTGGCGGCGCCTGGTCGGCAAGTACTTCACCGCCAAGCGCATGGCCGCCCTGCGGCCCGCCATGGCGCAGATCGCCGAGCAGCTCATCGACGACATGGTCGAGCACGGCGCTCCCGGCGACCTCAAGGCGTCCCTGGGCTTCCCCCTGCCCGTGTACGTGATCTGCGACCTGCTCGGCGTGCCCGCCTCCGACCGGGACCGCTTCGCCCACTGGTCGGACAGCCTGCTCAACCTGACCAAGTTCACCCAGGCGGAGACCGACGCCTCGCAGGCCGAGTTCATCCAGTACATGTCCGAGCACGTGGCCGCCAAGCGGGTGACGCCGGGCGACGACCTGCTCAGCGAGCTGATCGAGGCAAGCGCCGCCGAGGGTGAGGGCCTGACGGACGTCGAGCTGCTGGCCACCGGGATGGGGCTGCTCGTGGCCGGGCACGAGACCACCGCCAACATGATCGGCAAGATGGTGGGGATGCTGCTGTCCGACCGCACCCGCTGGGAGCGGCTGCTGGCCGACCCGTCGCTGGTGCGTACGGCGGTGGAGGAGGTGCTGCGCTTCGACGCCAACTCCGGCTTCGGCCTGCCCCGCTACCTGAAGGAGGAGACCGAGGTCAGCGGCACGGTGCTGCCCCGCGGCACCACCGTGATCTGCAGCATGGCCGCCGCCAACCGCGACGAGAGCGTCTTCGACGCGGCCGCCGAGATGGACCTGACCCGCACCCCGAACCCGCACCTGGCCTTCGGCTCCGGCTCCCACTCCTGCCTCGGCCAGTCCCTGGCCCGTACCGAGCTGCAGGTCGTCCTGGAGGTGCTGCTGCGCAAGCTGCCCAGCCTGGAGCTGGCCGTGCCGGTGGAGGAGCTGCACCGGGTGGAGGGCCTCGTGGTCGGCGGCCTGCGCCAGGTCCCGGTCCGCTGGTGAGGAGGAGACCCAGATGAAGATCATCGTGGACGAGGCCAAGTGCTGCGGCGCGGGCCAGTGCGTGCTGATCGCGCCGGAGGTGTTCGACCAGAACGAGGACGACGGCATCGTCATCCTGCTGGAGGCCGAGCCCGCCGCGGACCGGCATGCCGCCGTGCGTGAGGCCGCCGCCGTCTGCCCGGGGGCCGCCATCCAGGTGGACGAGGACGCCTGAGCCCTGACCGCGCCCGCCCGGCCCCGGCCACCCGGGGCCGGGCATCCCCAGGTGTCGCGGCGTCAGTCCATGAGACCGAGCTGGCGACCCGCCCGCAGGGCCAGCCAGACCTCCGCGAACGCGGCGGTGGACGTCAGGTCGCGGCCCGTCAGCTCGGCGAACCTGCGCAGGCGGTAGGCCAGGGTGTTGGGATGGATGTGCAGCGCGGTCGCGGCGTCCTCGGTGCGCCGGTCACGCTCCATCCAGGTCCGCACGGACGTCAGGAGCTGGGACCCGTGCGCGGAGTCGTAGGCGAGCGCCTTGCCGAGCACGTTCTCGACCAGCGCGGTGAGCGCCCACGGGTCGTCGGGCAGCCACCGGCCGGTGGTGTCGTCGCCGTAGTGGATCAGCGCGCGTCCCGACTCGGACGCCGAGGAGGCCGCCCACACCGCCTCCCGCTTGGGGATCTGCATGGACTCCCCCGGCGGGAACGGCCTGCTCATGCCCGCCGCGACGCCCGGCAGCGCGGCGATCGCCGGGCCGAGGGCGGGTGAGCCGAGCACGTAGCGGTCGTCGCCGCGGCGCAGCATCAGGTGCGGCGCGTCGTCGAGCGCCCGGTGGATGGCCTCGTCGGGCACGTTCCTGATCACGAGGAGGGCCAGCTCGGCCTCCACGGGGATGCCCATCCTGACCAGGCGCCGCCGCGCCGCGGCCGGGTCGAGGACGTCCTGGAGCAGCTCGGACAGGGTCTCGGCGCCCTGGCGGCGTAGCGTCTCGCGCTCGTTGCGGGCCATGGCCACCTGCAGAGCGGCCACCGTGGCGATGTGCTGCACCACGGCCAGCCCGGCGGGCCTGGCCCCTTGGCGCTCGAAGGCGACGAGGAAGCCCGCCGGACCTCCCGGCGCGGGCACGGGCAGGACGAAACCGCCGGGGATGGTGGGCGGCGCCTCCGGCTCGGAAGGCAGCACCGCGACGTCGGGCACCGGCACCCCCGGCAGCAGTGGCCGCCCCTGCGGGGTGCACAGATAGACCTCGTATCCGGACAGCCGCTCCAGCCGCTTGAACAGCGTCGCGCTGTCGAGGTCCTCGGCCGCCAGCCAGCGCAGCGCCCCGAACACCTGCAGCTGCGCGCCGAGGCGCTGCCTGGCGTCCTCCTGCACGGCCGCGGCCACCTCCTGGGCGATCGCGATGAACGGCACGGCCAGCGGCACCTCGAGCACGGGCATCCCCCGCTCCTCGGCGGCCTGGATGAACGCGTCGTGCAGTGGCGGCACGTGCAGCTGCGCCGACAGGGCGAGCGCCGACACGCCCGCGTCGTCGAGCCGCTCCAGGTAGGCGCGCTGTCTGGCGGCCTGGCGCGGGATCGCGATCCCCGTCGTCATGATGACCTCCGCGCCGAGCAGCCACGGCGTGGGGTCGTCGAGCTCGCTGACGTGCGCCCAGGACACCGACCGCCCCAGCCCTGCCTCACCGGCCAGGAGCCGTAGCTGGAGTGCGGGAGAGCGCAGCAGGTCCTCCACGGACACCTTTGTGGTCACCCACAAAGGATATGGCGGGTCTTGAGTGCTGCCCCGATTGAAGGTTGGAGGTACGGCCTTCACACTCGGTAGTCATTCGCCCCTGTTCCGGAAGGCCCCGTTCGGGAAGGCACGGCACCACATGAGAAGAGCACTTGTCCTTACCCTCTTCACCGGATTGACCCTCGCCAGCTGCGCCGCGCCCGAGGAGACCACCACGACGGCGCCCAGGACCGAGATCGCGGCGGGCGCGAAGGACGAGGCGGCCGCCCAGCTGCTCCCGGCCGACATCCGGCAGGCCGGCAAGATACGGGTGGCCTCCGGCGTCTCCTTCCCGCCCATGGAGTTCTTCGACACCGACAACAAGACCGTGCTCGGGTTCGACGCCGACCTCGGCAAGGCGCTCGGCGAGGTGCTGGGCGTGGAGTTCGCCTTCGAGAACGTCAGCTTCGACGGCATCATCGGCGGCCTCAACGCGGGCCGCTACGACCTCGGCCTGACCAGCATGCTCGACAAGAAGGAACGCCAGGAGCAGGTGGACTTCGTCGACTACCTCAAGTCCGGATCGGCGCTCATGGTGGCCAAGGGCAACCCGCAGGGCGTCAAGGAGACCCTCGACATGTGCGGCAGGAAGGTCGCGGTCGAGAAGGCCGCGACCGGCGACCTGCTCGTGGACGACGTCACGAAGAAGTGCGCCGAGGCCGGAAAACCGGCCGTGGAGAAGGTCCCCTTCCCCGACCAGGCGAGCGCCGTACAGGCCCTGCAGTCCGGGCGGGCCGACATGGTCGCCGCGCTCGACCTGACCCTGGCCTACAGCGTGAAGCAGGCTCCGCAGCAGTTCGAGGTCGCGGTGAGCGCGATCGACCCGCTTCCCGTCGGCATCCCGGTCCCGAAGAGCAAGCCGCAGTTGCGTGACGCCGTTCAGGCCGCGCTGAAGAAGCTCATCGCGAACGGGACCTACGACCAGCTCCTGGCCAAGTGGAACCTGCAGGCGCAGGCGTTCAAGGACGCCGCGATCAACGCGGGCGCATGACCAGCGCCCGGGAGCGCATGGCCGAGCCGATCGTGCCGCTGCGGCGGCCCGGCCGGTGGGTGGCCGCCGCGGTGCTCGCCGTGCTGGCCGCGATGGCGGTCAACTTCGTGGTGACCACCCCGGCGCTCCGGCCCGACCTGGTGGCCGGCTACCTCTTCGAGCGGTCGATCATGCGCGGGCTGCTGCTCACGGTCGAGCTGACGGCGCTGGCCATGCTGGCGGGCGCCGTGCTCGGCACCGCGCTGGCGATCATGCGGCTGTCGGACAATCCGCTGCTGCGCTGGGTCGCCGCCGCCTACGTCTGGCTCTTCCGCGGCACGCCCATCCTGGTCCAGCTGCTGTTCTGGTTCTTCCTGGGCGCCGTGATGCCGCGGATCAGCCTCGGCGTCCCCTTCGGCCCCGAGTTCTTCTCCGCGCCGGTCAACGCGCTGATCACGCCGTTCACCGCGGCCATCCTCGGCCTCGGGCTGAACGAGGCGGCGTACATGGCCGAGATCGTCAGAGCGGGCATCGGCTCGGTCGACCACGGGCAGCGGGAGGCCGCCGAGGCGCTGGGCATGCGGCCGGCGATGGTCTACCGGCGCGTCATCCTGCC
This sequence comes from Nonomuraea sp. NPDC003707, assembly GCF_053587055.1. NCBI lineage: Bacteria > Bacillati > Actinomycetota > Actinomycetes > Streptosporangiales > Streptosporangiaceae > Nonomuraea > Nonomuraea sp. NPDC003707. Next base: position 77,139 of record NZ_JBSFNK010000025.1, read on the forward strand.
CCAGGCGGCCCGGGTGATCGTGCCGCCGACCGCCAACGAGACGATCTCGATGCTCAAGCTCACCTCCCTCGTGCTGGTCATCGGCCTCCCGGACCTGCTGACCAGCGCCCAGCTGATCTACGGCCGCAACTTCCAGCAGATCCCGCTGCTGATCGTCGCCAGCCTCTGGTACCTCGTCCTGACCACGCTGCTGACCTTGGCCCAGTCACGGCTCGAACGACGGTTCGGAGGCCGATCGTGAACGAACTGCTCAGCGCGCGGGGCGTGCGCAAGAGCTTCGGGAAGGTCGAGGTGCTCAAGGGCATCGACCTGACGGTCCACGCCGGCCAGGTGGTGTGCCTGCTCGGCCCGTCGGGCTCGGGCAAGTCGACCTTCCTGCGCTGCGTCAACCACCTCGAACGGCTCGACGCCGGGGAGATCTGGGTCGACGGCCACCTGGTCGGCTACCGCCGCTCCGGCGGCAAGAAGTACGAGATGCGCCCGCGCGAGGTGGCCGACCAGCGGCGGGACATCGGCATGGTGTTCCAGCGCTTCAACCTTTTCCCGCACCGCACCGCGCTGGAGAACGTCATGGAGGCGCCCGTGTACGTGCTCGGCCGCCCCCGCGAGGCCGTCCGGCAGGAGGCGCTCGACCTGCTGCGGCGGGTCGGCCTGGAGGAGCGGGCCGGCCACCTCCCCGCTCAGCTGTCCGGGGGCCAGCAGCAGCGCGTGGCCATCGCCCGGGCCCTGGCCATGAAGCCCAAGCTGATGCTGTTCGACGAGCCGACCAGCGCGCTCGACCCCGAGCTCGTCGGCGAGGTCCTCGACGTGATGAAGGACCTGGCCGGAGCGGGGATGACGATGGTCGTGGTGACGCACGAGATCGGGTTCGCCCGCGAGGTCGCCGACCACGTCGTCTTCATGGACGACGGGCTGGTCGTCGAGGCGGGACCGGCCGCCGAGCTGATCGCCCGGCCCAGGCACGAGCGGACCAGGGCCTTCCTGGCCAAGGTCCTGTAGAGGAAAGGATCCGACCATGTCACGGGGACAAGCCGTGCGGACGGGCGGCGACCTGGTCGTCGAGTCGCTGGCCGCGCTCGGAGCCACCACGGTCTTCGGCGAGCCGGGGCAGCACGCGCTCGGCCTGTTCGACGCGCTGCGCCGCTCTGACCTGCGCTACGTGGGGTGCCGTACCGAGCTGAGCGTCGCCTTCGCGGCCGACGCCCACGCCCGCGCGACCGGCTCGGTCACGCCTTTCCTGGTCTCCACCGGCCCGGGCGCGCTGGGCACCCTCCCCGCGCTCATGGAGTCCCGTGCCGCCGCCGTCCCCGTGCTGGTCGTCAGCAGCCAGATCCCCGCGGACGGGCTGGGCGGGCGGCGCAAGGGCTACCTGCACGAGCTGCCGGACCAGGCCGCGGCCTTCAGGGACGTCGTGAAGTCGGCCCACGTGGCGCGGACGGCCGGGCAGATCGCGCCGGCGCTGGCCGAGGCGTGGGAGCTCGCGCTGACCGCGCCCGCGGGCCCGGTCCTGGTGGAGATCCCGCAGGACGTGCTGCTCGCCGAGACCGGGATCCCGGCGGTGACCGAGCTCCGGGTGGCGCCGAGACCGCTCGCCCCGCGGGCCGAGCTCGTCGCCGCGGCGGCGGACCTGCTGGTACGGGCGGCCAATCCGGTGATCCTGGCCGGCGGCGGGGTGGTGCGCGCCGGCGCCCAGGCGGCCCTGCTGGAGCTGGCCCAGGAGCTGGACGCGCCGGTCGCCACCACGTTCGGCGCGAAGGGCGCCTTCCCCTGGGAGCACCCGCTGTCGCTCCAGTCGTGGCTGGAGGACCGGCACCTGACGGCGTTCCTGGAGGAGGCCGACGTGCTGCTGGTCGTGGGCTCGGGGCTGGGGGAACTGTCCAGCAACTACCACACGATGCGGCCGCGGGGCCGGGTCGTGCAGATCGAGGCCGATCTCGGCAAGCTCGAGTCCAACCATCCGGCGCTGGCCGTCCACGCGGACGCCCGGGCGGCGCTGGAGGAGCTGGCGCGGGCCGTGAAGGGCGCGCGTACCGGCCGGGACGGGGCAGCGGGCCGGCCGGGGGCCCAACCGGCGGCCCAGTCGGCGGCCCAGTCGGCGGTGCGGTCGGCGGTGCGGTCGGCGGTGCGCGACGTGCTCGGGCGCGTCGCCGCGCGGCTGGACGCGCAGGACCTCGCGCTCGAACGGTCGCTGCTCGCGGCCATCGACCGCGCGCTACCGGAACAGGCTCTGAGCTTCTGGGACATGACGATCCTGGCGTACTGGGCCTGGTCCGCCTGGCCGCGGCCGATGGAGTCGGCGCAGGGCGCGGGCGGGCTCGGCTACGCGCTGCCCGCCGCGCTCGGCGCGGCCGCCGCCACCGGCGGGCCGGTGCTCGCGGTCAGCGGCGACGGAGGGGCCATGTACGGCCTGGCCGAGCTGGCCACGCTGCACCAGCACCGGCTCGACGTGACCTGGCTGATCGTGGACGACGGCGGCTACGGCATCCTGCGCGAGTACATGACGGACGCGTTCGGCGCCGCCACGGGGACCGAGCTGGCCAGGCCGGACTTCGCCGCCCTCGCGGCGGCCTTCGGCGTCCCGGCCCGGCGCACCACTCCGGAGGACCTGGAGAGCGACCTCGCGCGGGCGCTGCGGACCCCGGGGCCGAGCGTCGTCGTGCTGCCCGCGACCCTGCGCATGTTCGCCCCCACCCACCTGGCGGGTTAGCTCTTGCGGAAGGCGTCCGCGTGGTCCCGCGCCCACTGCTCGAACGTGCGCGGCGGCCGTCCGAGCACGTCCTCCACGGTCGGGTGGACCGTCGTCTCGTCGAGCGTGCCGTCCACGAAGAACTGGAAGAAGGCGTCGACGTACTCGACCGGCATGCCCGCCTCCATCTCGGCGCGCGCCTGGCTGTTCGTCAGCCCTTCGCACCGCAGGTCCCGGCCCAGCACCTGGGCGAGAACGGCGACCTGGTCGGCGGGCAGCAGCGCGCGGGAGCCGGTCAGCTCGTGGATCCGGCCCTCGTGCTCGCCGCTCAGCAGCGCGCGGGCCGCGACGGCCGCGATGTCGTACGGGTCGACGGCCGCGACCGGCACGTCGGCGAACGGCACCCGCACCACGTCGCCGGCCTCGAGCTGCGGGAGCCAGCGCAGCGCGTTGGACATGAACGACCTGGGCCGCAGGAAGGTCCAGGCCAGACCCGACTCGCGCACGTCCCGCTCCGAGAGCGTCATGTAGCGGGAGACGGCGTTCCCGAGGTCCTCCAGCGCGGCCGAGCCGCCGGACAGGAGCACGACGTGCCGCACGCCGGCGTCGCGGGCCAGGGCCAGCAGCCCGGGCATGTCCGCGTAGCCCGGCATGAGGAACAGCCCCTGGGCGCCGTCGAGCGCTCCGGCCAGGCTCTCCGGCCGGTTGAGGTCGCCGGTCACGGGCTCGGCGCCGGCCGGGAGGGCGGCGCGGCGCGGGTCCCGGACGAGCGCCCGGACCGGCCGGCCGGCCGAGGCCAGCGCGGCGACGAGTTCGGAGCCGACGTTGCCGGTGGCACCGGTGACTAAGATCATGCCGCCAGCCTATCGGGGGTCACAATCGCCGGATGCAGGTGACGGACGGGTAAGGGTCGGGGCCGGGCAGCAGTCCGTACTTCCTGGTGTCGGTCGTCACCGAGTAGTCGGCCGGGCGCTTGCACTCGAACTCGATGCTGACGTGCCCGACCACCTTCCCCCACGCCTTCCCGCCCTTGCACGGCGTTTTCTTCAGGCCGCCGACGATGGCCGTCTCGGTCCCGAACACGGTCGTGCGCTTCTTGGTCTTCGGCGCGGTCAGGCAGCTGCCGGGCTCGTACCTGGGGCCGACGTCCGTGGCGTCCTCGCCGGGGCCGACGCAGACGTACGAGCCGTTCCATTTGTAGGCGTACGACCAGATCCTGCGCTCACACGCCTTCTTCGTCCTGGTGAAGGAGCGGATCCTGCCGGGGCCGTGGGTGTCGAAGCAGGCCCGTTCCTGGACGTCGCCGTCCTGGATGAGCGTGCAGTCGCCGGCTTTCAGGGCGCCGCCGCCCTTGCCGGGGTCTCCGGGGTGCGGGCCGACGCGGTTGCGCAGGCAGGCCGTCTGGGAGCCCGCCGGGGCGTCCAGCCAGCCGTCGGAGTCGCGCGGGCACTTCGCGGCGCCCTCGCCCTGGGCCACCAGCCGGATGATCCGCACACCGGCCGTCGCCAGGGCGCAGTCGACCGGCGCCGGGACCTGGGTGTCCGGTTTGGGCACCCGGACGTCGAGGCAGAGGCCCTGCGCCCAGGCGACCGGTGCACTGGGGGACGGCGTGCCGGCGGACGGGGAGCTCGCCGTGGAGGGGGTCGTTTCCGCAGGCCCGTCGCCGCTGCACGACGTCAGGGACAGGACCGCCGCCAGCCCGCCGATCACGATCGAAGACCTGCCGCCCACGAACCGTCACCTCCGCGCGCTCGCCCGTCGCGACGATCGTCGGGCACAGCCCGCACCGTGACAAGACCGCTTGCCCGATAATTCGCGAGATCCACGCATTTGTCGGTCAGGGCCGCTAGGTTCGGCGCAACAACAGCGGCAGGGGCACGGAAACCCCTGCTCATTCGAGGTTTCATGCCCGGACTCGGGCGTCTGGAAGGCGGGGACCGTTGGGTTGGCTGGCAGCGGGCGACGGGTACGAGGTTGCCCTGATAGAAGGCCGGGTGGCGGCGCGAGCCACCTCCGGCCGATCGGCGGGACGGCAGCTGAAATCGCTGCCGAAGGCGTTGCGTGATCACCCCGAGGTGGACCGGCTGCGCCGGTTCGCCGAGTGGCTCGACCGCCACGCCGCCGCGTGCGTGGCGCAGGCGGACCTGTGGATGGTGTCGTCCCTGCCCGTGCCGACCGGGCTGCTGGCCCGGGTGTGGCCGGACGAGGCGTGGCAGTCGGCGCTGCGCGACCTGGCCGTGGTCGGCGACGACCCCGACGAGGTGGGCTTCCTGCGCGACGCCACCGAGACGGGCGAGCTGCGCGTGGTCAACCTCGACGGCGAGACCGTACGGCTGTCGCCGCGCACGGTGACGCTGCCCCACCCGGTGCTGCTGCCCGACCTCGACGACCTGCGGGAGTTCGCCGCCGAGCTGGGCGTGGTCCAGAAGGTCGAGCAGATCCACCGCGCCACCTGGCGCAAGCCCGCCGACCTGGACGTCAGGGCGACGACCGTGACGGAGTTCTCCGGCGGCACGTACGACTCCCGCTTCGGCCTGGCCGCGCGGGCCACCACGCTCGGCTACCGGGTCACCGGCGGCTACGCCACCTGCCGGGTCCGCGACGCCGGGGCCATCACCGAGGCGAGCGTCTGGATCGGCGAGCCGTACTGGGAGGACGAGGTGAGCACGGGCGGCCTGACCTGGCAGGACCTCGACGGCAGGGCGCTGCCGCTGCGTGAGGTCGGCCCGGTGGCCTGGTCGGAGGGGATGCGGATGGCCGCGGCGCTGTACGCGGGGCGCAAGGTCGAGGAGGGCAAGGACGCATGAGTGAGCAGCTGTTGAAGGCGGGGGCGATCCTGCCGCCGGACACCGAGAGCGCGGTCGAGGGCGCCGTGCCGATGACCGCCCGCCGCTACCGTCACCCCGTGCTCGACGACCGCGTGGTCGTGCGCCTGGTCGCGGGCGAGCTGGGCGCGGCCGAGGACCTGGCCGCCGGGTTCCTGGGCCTGGCGCCCGACGGGGAGCCGGCAGTGGTCGGGCTCGGGTTAAGGCGTTCGCTCGGCTTCCCCGAGTGGGTGCTGGTGCACTACCCCGGCGACGGGCAGCACGCGCTCGCCGTCGTCCCGGAGCTGGAGCGGATCTCCCGCCAGGCCAAGTCCAAGCCCAAGAACGCGCTCGACGGCTACCACGAGCTGGCCCGCCGGCTCGGCGCGTCCGTTCCGCACTTCCTGCCCACGTTCTACGAGCAGGCCGGGCGGGTGTTCATCGGCGTGGAGAACGCCACCTACGCCTCCCAGATGTTCTCCAGTGCCCGCAAGGCGGAGGCCGAGCACGGGCTGGAGGTCGACGAGGACCGGCTCGACTCGGTGTTCCTGGAGTTCGCGCTGGCGGGGGCGCTGCCGGTCAAGGTGCTGTCCGGTTACGCCAAGGAGCTGGCCGCCCGGGTGTCCGCCGACGAGGCGCTGCGCCGCTTCTCCCAGCTGTGCGTGCGGCGCACTGCGGGCGGGATGCCCCCCTCTGCCCAGATGGCCACCGACCTGCGCCGCCTGGCCAGGGCGGCCGGCGTGGACGCCGACGCGACCGAGCAGTCGTACCTGCGCGAGCTGCTCGCCCTGCCCGCCACCCTGCGGGCCGCCACCGGCTGGTGGAAGGCCCATCGCGCGGCGATCGGGGCGCTGGGCGCGCGCGAGCCCGAGGTGCGCGCGACGCTGCTCGCCGTCATGCCGCAGAGCCACGACAACGACGTGCCGGGTGTGTGGCTGGACGTCCTCGAGGCGGCGGGCGCCGTCGACGAGCTCGTCTCGGGCCAGGTGCCGGAGGACGGCGCGTCGGGCTGGCTCCGGCGCTTCCTCACCACCCGCAACGCCACCTATGGCCTGCCGCCGCGGCTGCCGGTCCTCTACACGCTCGTCGAGCGGGCCGCCGACCGGCTGCGCGCCGAGCTCGCCGGCACCACGACCCGGCTGACGGACTCGTACGACGTCGATCTGCTCGACCTTTTCCTCGCGCTCGGCCTGCCCGTGGCCGACCCCGGTGAGGGCGACTACCTGCGGCTGGAGCACTGGGCGAAGGGCGAGGGGCAGCGCGACCTGGCCGCGCTGGCCGCCGACGGCCGGTTCACGGCGGCCTTCCAGCGCTCGGCCGACACGTTCACCGGCGACTCCGACGGGCTGCGCGCCGTCCGCCTGCTGGCCGCCTCCGACGGCAGCCGGCCGATGCTGGCCGAGTGGGTGCGCAAGGTCTGCGCCCGGTCGACGTCCGCCGGGCTGCCCGAGCTGCCCGAGGCGCTGCGGCGGCTGTCCTGGCTGCCGGGCGAGGCCCTGGTCCTGGCCGAGGACGAGGTACGCCAGGCCGCCGCGGCCGACGTCTCCCCCGTGCTCGCCCGTACGCTGCGGACCGGGATCTTCGACGAGCTGGGCTGGCCGGCCTGGGAGGAGGCCGCCGCGACCCTCGTACCGAGGAAGGACGTCGACGACATCGTGGTCGCCGACGCCTGGCCGTACCTGATCGCGGCGGGCTCCCGGCAGGTCCGCGTGCTCGATCACGAGGGCGCCGTGCTCACCCACGACCTGCGCATCCCGCCCAACGACACGTATAACGACATCGGCTACCACTACGTCGACGGCGACCTGTTCGTCTACTGGCAGTCCCGCACCGCCGACTACGCCTACCGCGGCTACTGGCACACCTCGGCCGACCGCGTCCACGCCGTCGAGAGCCAGAGCGGCAGCACCCGGGGCACGCGCATGGACTGGTACCGCGGCGACGACGCGGTCACCCTGGCGCTGCCCGGCGGCGGGCGCACCACCGGGCTCGGCGTGGTGCACCCCGGCGACACCACCGTCCCCCTAGAACGGTCCGTGATCACCGACGGCACCTCCTACTGGGTGTGGACCTGGGACGGGTCCGACCACGACACCCTCGGCTGGCACGAGTACGACCCGGTCAGCGGGGAGCACGGCAGGAAGAGCATGCCCGCCTTCCTCACCGACATCCCCGCGGGCACGACGTTGCACGGGGGCTGGCTGCTGCCCGCCCCGTCTGAGGAGGCGACCCCGGGGAGCGTGCCCGTGGGCGGGCTGCTCGGCTGGCGGGTGACGCGGCTGCCCGACGGTTCGCTGCGCGGCGAGGACCTGTCCGGCCGCGCGATCACCCTCCCGCCCGACGGCGGCAAACCGGCGCGCATCCTGACCTTCCCCGGCACCGACCGGCCCGTGGCCGTCCTCAAGGGGAGCTACCGGGTCGAACTGGTCGATGCCGACGGCGTGCGCGTCTCCACCGCCAAGACCGACGCCGCTCCCGGCGCGTTCGGCGAGGGCACGATCATCCTGCCGCCGCTGCGCTACTGGCACCACCTGCGGCCGAGGGACCCCGAGGGGTCGGCCGCCCTGCGCGAGCTCGGCCCGGACACCGCTTCGCGGCTGCTGGCCGCGGCCCCTGAGGAGGACCTGCCGGCGCGGATCCGGGAGCTGCTGCCCCAGGTCAGCCACGACGGGCTGGTGGCGGGCATCGCCGGGATCGTGCGGTTCGCCGGCGCGCAGCAGGCCTCGCTGGACGCCGTCGCCGCCAGGCTCACCGAGGCGCTGGCCGGCGGACACCGCGAGCAGGCTCCCGTGGGCCCCACGGACTACGAGCTCCAGGAGGCGCTCAGCGGGCTGGACTTCTCCACCTCCTACTACTGGCGCCACGAGACCGACGGGGCCTTCCAGCAGATCCGGAGGATCCAGGCGCTGGCGGACGATGCTCCGGCCGGGGTGGGCCACATCCACCTCGACCGGCCGGGGCTGCCGTCCTCCAGCCTGGGCTGGGAGCCGATGCTCGACCACCTGGCCGCGGTGGCCTACCGCAGCGGATCGGCGACCATCGCCGAGGAGCACCGCGTCCCGCAGGAGCGGCTGCTGCAGGGGCTGGCCGAGGCCGGGCTGCCCACGGCGGCCGACCCGTCGCGGTGGCGCCGCGTCGCCGTCCACCTGCCCAACCGGTATCTGAAGAAGCCCGACGGCGAGTGGCGCGAGGGCACCTGGCAGCTCGGGGTCCTGCCGCTGGAGGGCGGCGCGTTCCTGGTGCTCTTCGGCCACGACTCGCCCGACGACTCCACGACCCGGTGGACGGCGCTGTTCCACGACCCGTCCGGGCGGTTCGACGTGCCCCAGCCGTACTCGCTGAGCTCTTCCGGCCCGGTCGGTGTGGATCGGCCGCAGGGCTGGCTGGAGGCGTTCCGCGCCGAGCTGGCCGAACGCGGGCCCGCGCCCTGGCGGCCGGAGGCGGCCGAGGAGTTCTCCCGGCTCACCGGCGTCTCCCTGACGATGGCCCGGCTGGTCGTCGCGGGCCTGCCGTCGGTCGACTCGTACGAGCACTCCTTCCTCGCCAAGGAGACCCGCACCACGATCGGCGTGAAGGTGGCCGACGCCGCCATCGCCCGCGGCGAGCTGCGCAAGATCGGCGCGGGGATCCGGCGGGCGGTCGTCGCCGCGCTGCTGCCTCAGGAGCCCGCCCGGCTCTGGAGCGACGGTCCCGACGTGGCCGCCGCGGCGGCCGTCTGGAACGACAGGATCGGCCACCAGACGGCCGTGCCCGAATGGCTGCTCGGCGAGGCGTCCCGCACGGTCAGGACCGGCTGGGACACCGGCCGCGCGCTGCGCGCCCTCATCGACCCGGCCGGCGAGCCCGAGCTCGGCCGCGACCTGGCCTGGGCCATCCGGGGTGACCGCGCCCACCCCGCCGACCAGAACGCCACCGGCTTCACGGCCGACACCCTGCACACGGCCATCGTGATGTCGCGCTGGCTCGCGCACCGGCTGCCCGCGGGCGACCCGATCAGGGCCGCGCTGCCGGGCGCGCTGGCCGCCGTCCGCGACCGGCTGGCCGCCCCCGGCCTGCTGCTCGACCTCGGCCGGTACGTCGACCTGCCCGCCTTCCGCAAGGCGGCCGGCACGCCCACCGAGACCGGCGAGGGGTACGAAAGGTACGGCGCCGTCCTCATGGCCACCCATGACGACCGGCCCGCGCCCGCCGTCCGCGTGTCGCTCCTGGACGAGGCCAGCGACGACCCCTACCTGCGGGCCCTTATCGGGTCGGAGGGGTCGTTCCCGGCCATGGACGCGCTGCGGACCGTCCGCGGCCCGCGCTTCGAGGCCCTGCTGGCCGACCCCGGGGACCCGCTCGCCGGGGAACGCGGGGCCGACGGCACGTGGTGGCCGCAGGATCCCAGCCGGTCCGTGCCCCACCTGGTCGTCGAGGTGGCCAAGGAGTTCGGGCTGGGCGAGGACGCCGCGACCGCGTACCTGATGCTGCTGGCCATGCCCGACCCGGCCGACCGGAACGCGGTGCGGTGGACCGGCTGGAAGCCCGCCCGGCTCAAGTCGGCCCACGCCGAGCTGGCCGACACCGACCTGGTCGTGCGGGCCACCCGCGAGCGGGCGGGGCGGTCGCTGTTCCTGCCCGGCGGGTGGACGGCGCAGAGCGCGCCGCGGCTGCCGCTGGAGCAGTGGAAGCTGGCGCTGTTCAACGTGACGGAGTCGACCGGGGTGCCGCTCGTACCCGCCGAACCCGCCGCCGACCTATACGCCAGGGCCTGGGGACGGGTGCGGGACGGCGACGCGCCGCGCTTCGAGGAGCTGAAGGTGAAGCGCGGACGCCGCCGCTGACCCTGCTCGGGGCGCGCCCTTCTCCGGGGCGCGCCCATTCCATCCACCGATGACTCAGAGGACTTCTCTTCTCATGACCTTGACCGAAGATCGCGCCCCCTCGGCCCGGCAGGTGCTCCCCGCCGAGGAGCGCCACGCCGCCGAACTCGCCTTCCTCGCCGCCCACGACTCCGGCCCCCGCCCGCCCGGCTGGGCGCTGACCCCGCGCGCGGTCGTCACCTTCATCTGCGGCAGCGGCGACGAGACGCTGGACGGCCGGATGAAGATCGCGCCCAAGTTCGTCGGCGAACGGGCCCTCGTCGAACGCTGCGTCGTCACCCTCGCCGGCGAGCGCGGCCTGCTCCTGGTCGGCGAGCCCGGCACCGCCAAGTCGATGCTCTCGGAGCTGCTGGCCGCCGCCGTGTGCGGCACCAGCGCGCTCACCGTCCAGGGCACCGCCGGCACGACCGAGGACGCCTTCCGCTACGGCTGGAACTACGCCCTGCTCCTCGCCCAGGGCCCCAGCCGGACGGCGCTCGTCGACTCGCCCGTGCTGACCGCCATGCGCTCCGGCCGCGTCGCCCGGGTGGAGGAGATCACCCGCTGCCTGCCCGAGGTCCAGGACGCGCTCGTGTCGATCCTGTCCGACCGGCGGGTCAGCGTGCCCGAGCTGGCCGGGACCGAGGACGCGCAGGTCGCGGCGGCGTCCGGGTTCACCGTCATCGCCACGGCCAACCTGCGCGACCGCGGCGTCTCGGAGATGTCGGCCGCCCTCAAGCGGCGCTTCAACTTCGAGACCGTCGGCCCCATCTCCGACGCCGACGCCGAGGTCTCCCTGGTACGCCGCCAGGCGACGGCCGTCGTCGAGCGCGCCGGCGCGACCTTCGGGGTGGACGACGCCGTGCTCGACGCGCTGGTCACCGTCTTCCGCGACCTGCGCTCCGGCCGCTCCACCGAGGGCTGGGACGTCGAACGCCCCGGCACCGTCATGTCCACGGCCGAGGCCGTGCAGGTGGCGGCCTCGCTGGGGGTGGCGGCGGCGTACCTGCCCACCGGCGACGTGCTGGACCTGGTGCCCGGTCACCTGCTGGGGGTCGTGCGCAAGGACGACCCCGCGGATCACGGGCGGCTGCTGGGCTACTGGGACGGGCCGGTGCGCAGGCGCGCGGAGGACGGGTCGGCGATGTGGCGCCGCCTGTGGGACCTGCGGGAGAACCTCCGTTGACCGCTCAGAGCCTCAATCCGCCCGCCCCGGATCTGGATCCCCGGGAGGCGGTCGCCGAGCTGGCGGCCTCGTCGCGGCCGTACCTGCTGGGGGTGCGGCACCACAGCCCCGCCCTGGCCGTGGTGCTGCCCGCGCTGCTGGACGCCGCCGACCCCGAGGTGGTCTGCGTCGAGCTGCCGGCGGACTTCCAGCCCTGGCTCGCACACCTGGCCGACCCGGGGACGCAGGCCCCGGTGGCGCTCGCGGGGGCCCGGGTCGACGGCGGGCTCGGGTTCTACCCGTTCGCCGACTTCTCGCCCGAGCTGGTGGCCATCCGGTGGGCCTGGAAGCGCGGGGCGGAGGTGGTCTGCTGCGACCTCCCGCTGTCCGACCGCGGCTGGGACGCCACCGCGCCGGCTCCCCTCGCCGAGGAGGCGGGCCCGCGTGGTGTCTCCTTCGCCGAGGGGCTGGCCAGGGCCGGCAGCGGGCGTGACGGCGACGACATGTGGGACCGCGCCGTCGAGGTCCTCGCCCCCGGCTGCGAACCCGAGGCCGTCCGCCGCGCCGCCCTCGGCGTCGGCTGGGCCCTGCGCCGCGACGCGGAGACCGCGGGCGGCGTGCCCGCGATGGACCTGGCCCGCGAGGACCACATGCGCCGCGTTCTCGCGGTCGCCGCGGCCGGTGGCCGCCGGGTCGCGGCGGTGATCGGCGCCTTCCACGCGCCCGCGCTCCGCCTGCCCTCCGACGAGGCCACCGGCCCCGCCGTGGGGCCGGCTGACGGGGCCGGGCCGGTGCCCGTGACCTCGCTCGTGCCGTACGCGTTCGACCTGCTCGACTCCCGGTCCGGCTACCCGGCCGGCATCCGGGACCCGCGCTGGCAGCAGGCCGTGTTCGCGGCCGGAGGCGATCCCGGGAAGGTCCGGGACGGCGCCGCGCGCGCCATCACGGACCTGTGCCGGGAGCTGCGCTCGGCCGGGCACACCGCGGGCACCGGCGAGGCCGTCGAGACGCTGCGGCTCGCCTGCGACCTGGCCGGCCTGCGCGGCCTGCCCGCCCCTGGGCGTGGCGAGCTGCTGGAGGCGGTGACGACCGTGCTCGGCCAGGGCGAGCCGCTCGGCCGGGGACGTGCTCTGGCGCGGGCGCTGGACACCGTGTTCGTCGGCACCCAGCGGGGCAGGACCGCGCCAGGCACGCCGCGCTCCGGGCTCGGGCCCGCCGTGGAGGCCGATCTCGCCGCCCTGCGCCTCCCGTGTCCCGACAACCCGGAGCCCCGGGAGGTACGTCTCGATCCGCTCCGCTCCGACCTCGACGCCCGCCGCGAGGTCGCTCTCCAGCGCCTCCTCGTCTGCGGCGTCACCTACGGCGAGCCGATCGAGGTGATGGGCACCGGCGACGGAGCCGCGCTCACCACCAGGTGGCGGCTGGCCTGGACCCCAGCGGTCCCGGCCCTGCTGGACCTGGCGGGGGTGCGCGGTGTGACCCTCGCCCAGGCCGCGGCCGGGACGCTGCGGGAGACGTACCGCCGCGAGTCGGCGGACGGCGGCCCGACCTGCGCCCTCATCCTCGGCGGCCTGCGCGCGGCGGCCGGCTGTGACCTGCCCGACCTGGTGGCCGACCGCCTCGCCGACGCGGCCGTCACGCTGCCCGCCACCGCGAGCCTCGCCGAGCTGCTCCAGGCCCTCGACCTGCTGGAGGCCCTGCGCCGCCGGCACCTGCCCGGCACCACGCCGGAGGGCCGCGAGCAGGCCGGAGAGCTGTCCGGCACCCTCCTGGAGGCGGCGGTACGCGCCCTGCCGGGGCTGGCGGGCAGCGATCAACCGGAGGACGCGGTCGCCCTGGTCGCCCTCGCCTCCCGGGCCGGCGAGGAGCGCCTGGGCCTGCGGATGGACGACGCTCTGGCGGTGCTCGCGCGTACGGCCTCGCCCCTCATGCAGGGGGCGGCGCTGGCCGCCCGCGTGCTGCTGGACCTGGACGGCCCGGCCTCGCTCGGAGACCGGGCGGCCGGCTGGATCGACACCGCCACCGGCCCCGACGTCCGCCTGCGGCTGGCCCGGCTGCTGACCGGCGTGCTCACGGCCGCCGGGCCGCTGCTCCAGTCGGCCCCCGCCGCGCTCGACCCGCTCATGAACCGGGTGGACGGGCTCACGGACAAGGAGTTCCTGGACCGGCTGCCGGCGTTGCGCGGCGGGTTCGACACGCTCAGCCCGGCCGGGCGCGCCCGGCTGCTGGGGGTCGTGTCCGAACGGCTCGGCGACCGGCTCGACGTGGCCCTGCACGCTCCTCCGGCGCTGCTGGCCCTCTGGACCGCCGCCGACGCGGCCGGACTGGAGGCCCTGCGCGCGCTCCGGCTCCCCATCCCCATCGAGAGCACCCCGGCACCGGCGGATGAACCGCAGGCCGGGACCTCGGAGGAGCCGGAGGCGGTCGCCGTTCCCGTGACCGACATCCACCGCAGGCTGAGGCCCGCGGACCGGTGGCGGTTGCTGCTCGGCCGGGAGTCGGAAAACCTGCCCCCGAACGCCCGCTCGTACGCCCGCGCCCTGGACGAGCTGTACGGGTCGGGTCGCGGCGAAGGCGCCAACGACTTCGGGCCCGCCCCAGGGGACGGGGGCGGCAAGGAGGCGCCGTTCCCCACGGCACGCGAGTGGTCGGAGGAGCTGGAGGCGCTGTTCGGCACCGAGGTACGCGAGGAGGTCCTGGCCCGCGCCGCCGACGCCGGCCGCCACGACGTGCTGACCGAACTCGACCCCGCCTCCGTCCGGCCGTCCGTGGACCTGCTGACCTCCGTGCTGTCCCTGGCCGGCGGCCTGCCGGAGCAGCAGGTGGCCAAGCTGCGCCCGCTCGTACGCCGCCTGGTGGACGAGCTGACCCGCGAGCTCGCCACCCGCCTGCGGCCCGCCATGACCGGGGTCGCCACGCCGCGCCCCACCCGCCGACCCGGCGGCAAACTGGACCTGCCGCGCACCCTGCGCGCCAATCTGGCGCACACGCGCCGCCTGGACGACGGCCGGCTCGTGGTGGTGCCGGAGCGGCCGGTGTTCAGCACGCGTTCGCGCCGGGAGGCCGACTGGCGGCTGATCCTGGTGGTGGACGTGTCCGGCTCCATGGAGGCGTCGGTGATCTGGTCGGCGCTGACGGCCGCCGTGCTGGCGGGGGTGCCGACGCTGTCCACGCACTTCCTGTCGTTCTCCACGCAGGTGATCGACCTGACCGACCGGGTCAGCGACCCGCTGTCCCTCCTGCTGGAGGTACGGGTCGGCGGCGGCACGCACATCGCCGCCGGGCTCGCCCAGGCCCGTACGCTGGTCACGGTCCCGAGCCGCACGCTCGTCGTGGTGGTCAGCGACTTCGAGGAGGGCTACCCGATCGGCGGCCTGCTCGCCGAGGTGCGCGCGCTGGCCGGCTCCGGCGTGCACCTGATGGGATGCGCCGCCCTGGACGACGACGGCGTACCCCGCTACTCGATCCCCGTCGCCCAGCAACTCGTCGCGGCCGGGATGCCCGTGGCCGCGCTCAGCCCGCTCGCCCTCGCCCGATGGGTGGGCGACCGCCTCCGCGGAGAACACCGGTGAACCCCTCCACATCAACCACTCCCGAAACCGCTCCGGAGACGGTCCCGTCCGGCTCTCCCCGTGGCGGCGGGCCGCTGCCGCCGGTGACCCCGGAGGTGGTGGCCGCCGCCGTCGAGAGCCTGACCTCGCGGCTGCGCAAGAAGCTGGACGCGGCGATCGAACAGTACGCGGCCCTGCCCGTCACGGCCGGTGGCGAGGGCGTGCGGATCGCCTGCGGCGAGGACGCGGTCGTCACGCTCTCGCCGGGGCCGTCCGGGGTGATCGCCGACGGTGACCAGGCGTCGTGCAGTTGCCTGCTGGCGCCGCGCTGTCTGCATCGTGCGGCCGTACTGAGTGCCTGCCCGATCGGGGACGCGCTCACCGGCGGAGAGGGGGCCGCCTCCCGCGACTCCTCCGACGCCGAACCCGCGCTCGCCGGATCCGACGGCGCGCAGACGGCCGAGGGGGCCGACAGGGCTGAATCCGACAGGGCTGAATCCGACAGGGCTGAATCCGTCGAAGCGCCCGAGGCGACGGGGCCCACGGCGGACCAGGTGGCCGCCGCGACCGGGCTGTGGGCCGCTGCCGCCGCCGTGCTGTCCGCCGGGGTGCCCGCCGCCGGCGCGGTGCCCCAGGCCGAGTTGCTGAGGGCCGCGCACACCGCCCGCCTCGCGGGGTTGCCGGGAGCGGAGGCCGCCGCGCTGCGGGTGGTGCGGGGGCTGCGCGCCGCCCGCGCCCGCCACGCCGGCCACCGCCTCGCCGACCTGGTCTCCGCCCTGCGCGAGCTGCTGCTCACCGCAGGCCGGCTGGCCGGGGCGGACCCCGACCCGGCGCTGGCAGGCACCGTACGGCGCAACTACCAGCCGGGCGGGAGCCTGAAGGTGTACGGGGTCTTCAGGGAGCCGGTGATCAGCGCCACCGGGTACGGCGGCGTGGTGACGCACGTGGTCGCGGAGGACGGCCGCTGGTATTCGGTGGCCGACGTCAAGCCGGGCGGATCGGCCCGTGCCCGTGGGGCCGCCACCGCGCCCGTCGCCATCGGCCCCGCCATGCTGAACCACTCCCAGCTCTCCCGTGCCGGGCTGCTGATCGTCGGCGCCACCGTCTCCCCGGACGGGCGCCTCGGGGCGGGCAAGGGCGTACGGGCCACCCCCGTCTCCGGCATGCCGTGGACGGAGGGGCCGATGGCGGCCCTGTTCGCCCGGCCGCTGGCGGAGGCGGCGGGCGCCCGGCTCTCCGGCCACGCCTGGAGCGAGTCGGACACGGCGGAACAGGCCCGCGAACCGGTCGGCTGCGACCTGGTCATCGTCGGCGCGGCAGGCGACCACGTACTGGCCCGCGCGGTGCCGCCCGATTCCGGGGGTGACGTGCGGGGCCACGGTCCGCTGATCCGGCTCGTCCCCGCCGCCCACCATCCCGAGCTGGCCCACGTCGACAACCTGCGGCGCCTCGCCTCCCGTCCGGGCCTGCTCGTACGGGTGGTGGGCCGGGTGGAGCCGGACCGGGTGGCGACGCTGCTCCCGCTGGCGGTCGGTCCGGTTCCCGGCACCGAGGCGACGCTGCGCCTGCCCCCCGAATGGCAGGGGCACGCCGACCTCGGGTACGACCGGCTCCAGGGAGCCCACCTCCCGCCCCAGGACGCCTGCCCGCCGCCCCCGGACGGCGACGAGGTGGACCCGGTGGCCGGCGCGCCGCTCTGGCGGGTGCGCAGGCTGGTCGAGCTGGCCGTGTCCGGCGGGAGGCGGGCGGTGGCCGAGTCGGCCCGCAACGGCGAGTCGTACGCCCAGCTGCGCAACGCCGGGTTCCAGGCCGCCGCCGACCTGGTCACGGGGCTGACCGCCGAGGCGGACCGCCGCAGCCGTGACGTGTTCGGGCGGTTGACGGACACGGGGCCGGACCGGTACGCGTGGGCGTGGGTGGCCGCCGCCACCCACCTCGCCGCCACGGAACGGGCCATGATCCACGCCTCCTGGCAGCCCGAGGAGGCCCTCTGACCAACCCGGCCGTCACCCGGTCGAACGTCGCGGGGGGGGCGCGTCGTCGCGGCCCCCTACGACGGCACGGCGGGAGAGCTGGGCTCCCGCACCTCCGCCGAGGGGATCCGGATGGCGTGGGCGAGCTCGTCCGGGTGTGTCAGCTGGGGGTGATGGCCGGCGCCGGGGACGACCGTCACCGTGGCCCGGGGGAGCGTGTCCAGCAGCATGCGTCCCTCGGCGGTGAGCGGGTCGCCGGCTCCCACGATGACGTGCACGCTCCCGGCGTACCGCCGTAGCTTGGCCCGGAGGTCCGCGCGCCGGTCCTCCCGGCCGACGCCGGCCAGGAGCCGGGCGACGTCGGCGGCCACGCGGCCCCGGCGCAGGTCGGCGACGCTGGACTCCAGCGCCTTCGCGTACGCCACGTCCCCGGTGAGCCGCTGCGCCAGCGCCTCAGGGCGTACCCGGCCCAGATACCGGCGGCTCAGGAACGCCGACCGCGCGGCGAGACCGGCGCGCGCCTGGAGGAAGAACGGCGACACGAACGTGAGCCGGTCCACCAGATCGGGACGCGCGAGTGCCGCCTCCAGGGCGGCCGCCGCCCCCACGGAGTGACCCACCAGGTGACGGGCCCCGGTCTCGCCCACGAGCGCGGTCAGCCAGCGCGGCCAGTCCCCGAGCCGTCCCGCGCTCAGCCCCAGCCCGGGCAGGTCCACGACGCGGGCGTGGTCCAGCGCGGCGGCGACCGGGGCCCAGGTGTCGGCGTTCACCGGCAGGCCCGGCAGGACCACGGTGGGCGCGTCCGGTTCGCCGAGTTCGAAGGTGCGGACCCCGCCGATCACGGTGAACCGCCGCCGACCTGCGGGGACGGCTCCGAACCGGTGCGCCGCCAGGTGGTCGGCCCAGCGCAGGACGGACGTGGTGACGTCCGGCATGGCGAGGCCGTGCCGGTTGGCGAAGGCGTCCGCCGGGCCTGTGGGGTAGCGGTCGTCCGAGAGGAACGTCAGCGTCTCCGGGTCGGCCTTGGTGAGCGCTCGGGGCAGGCGCTTCAGGAGGGACACCGGGATCCGCGTACGCGGGGCCCTGACCTGGTAGTGCTCCGCGACGCGGGCGAGCAGATCGGGCAACGCGGGCGTGTCGTCGTCGAGCACCCAGTACGCGCTCCGCCCGGCGGCCTTGTCCAGCGGGAGCAGGGTCATGAACCGGGCCAGATGGTCGACCGTGACCACCGGCACGAACGTCGTGGCGTCTCCCGGCAGCGCCGCCATGCTGCCCTGCCAGATCTCCTTCACGCTCGATGCGAGGCCCAGTTGCTGGTCCGACTCGCCGGTGACGCTGTCGCCGATCACGCTGGAGGGGTTGACGACGGACCAGGGGACGCCGAGCCGGTCCGCGGTGGCCTGGAGCACGGCATCCGACTCGACCTTGGACGCCTCGTACGCTCCCAGCGCCTCGTACGTCTCCCGCCGTCGCTCGTCGCTCCAGGGCTCGGGGTCCTGCCCGCCCACCCGGTAGCCGGAGACGTGCACGAGGCGGCGCAGCCGGGGCAGCCCCGCCGCGAAGGCGACGACGGCGCGGACGCTGTCGACGTTGGCGCGGCGGGCCTCCTCCGCCGGCATCCCGAACCGGTAGGCGCCGGCGCAGTTGTAGATCTCGGTGACGTCCGCCGCGTCGCCGCGGATCAGCGACGGCGTCCCGAAGTCGACCCGGAGATCGGCCGGGGCCTCGCCGTGCCCGTGCTCCTCCAGCCAGCGGACGAGCCGCCGGTACGACTCGGGGCTCCGGGTGGCCGCGCTCACCCGGACGCCGGCCTGGCCAAGAGCGAGGATCAGGTGGCGTCCGATGAGCCCCGTCGCCCCGAACACCAGGGCGTGCCGGCTCATGACAGCGTCTCCCCGGCCAGGAGCGCGGCGATGACGTCGGCGGCGCAACGCAGCGGCTCCACCGACCGCCGGGCGCGTGACATGATCATCGCCCCCTCGACCGTGCTGACCACGGCCGTCGCCAGCGTCCGCGCCGCGGCGGCCGGGCGGCCCTGGGCTACGAGGTACTCGGCCATGGGGTCGATCCAGGAGCCGAACGCGTCCGCGCAGGCCTCCCGCAGCCGCTCGCTCTGCGCGCCCATCTCCAGCGTGACCACCGAGACCGGGCAGCCGAGCTGGAAGTCGCTGTCGGTGAGCATCCCGGCCAGCACGTCGATCACGCGCCGGACCACGTCGCCCGGGCTCCCCGGCTCCAGCGCCGACTCGACCACGAGGGCGCGGAAGCGCTCGGCCGCGAGCGCGACGGCCTTCTCGCCGAGCGCCTCCTTCCCCTCGGGGAAGTGGAAGTACAGCGATCCCTTGGGAGCGCGGGCGTGCTCGACCACGGTGTTGAGGCCCGTGCCGCTGTAGCCGCGGGCCTGGATCAGTTCGAGCATCGATTCCACCAGCCGGGCGCTGGTTTGCGCGCCTTTGGTTCCTATCATGCGAAAAATATAGACCGGTCTACCTATTTTTCCAACTATATGATGATGATGACCTTCCCCCGGGCGTGGCCCTTCTCGAGGTAGCGGACGGCTTCGGGCAGCTCCTTGAGCGGATACGTCCGGTCGATGACCGGCGTGATCTTCCCGGCTTCGGCGAAGTCCCGCAGGAGTTCGAGATCCTCGCTGCTCGTCCGCGACAGCATGGGCGCCAGCCGCCGGCTCATGACCACGGAGAGCGCCATCAGCTTGAGCGGACCGGTGAAGGGCCCCAGCCACAGCCCTTTGACCGGCCCTCCGACGGCCACCAGCACCCCCTTCGGGGCCAGCACGCGCCTGATCGCGGACAGCGAGTGGTTTCCGACCATGTCGATCATCGCGTCGTAGTGCCGCCCGGCCCGGGTGACGTCGTCCCGGGTGTAGTCCACGACGTGGTCGGCGCCGATCGAGCGGACCATCTCCACGTTCCCGGTGCTGCACACGCCGGTGACCTCGGCCCCGTACGCCTTGGCGAGCTGGACCGCGAACGTGCCCACGCCTCCCCCGGCGCCGTTGACGAGGACCCGCTGCCCGGCCCGGACGCGTGCCTTGTCCCGCAGCGCCTGCAGGGCGCTGAGCGCGGCCACCGGTATGGCGGCGGCCTCCTCGAAGGTCAGGTTGACCGGCTTCTTCAGGAGCATCGCGTCCTGGTGGAAGCAGGCGTACTCGGCGAACGCCGCGCTGCGCGCCTCCGGCTTCGCCCGGCCGCCGAACACCTCGTCCCCCGGCCGGAGCCTGGTGACGTTCCTGCCCACCGCTTCGACGCACCCCGCCAGGTCGGCGCCCATGCCGATGGCCTTGGGCCGTGACAGGCCGCTCATCGAGCGGACCACGTACGGCGTGCCCCTCATGAAGTGGTAGTCGAGCGGGTTGACGGCGGCCGCCTTCACGCTGACCAGGACGTCGTCGTCGCCCACGGCGGGTGGGTCGACGTCGTGGAGCTCGAGGACGTCGGGCGAGCCGTACCGGTCATAGCGGATTGCCTTCATGGTGCCCCCTTGGACGAGTTGCCGGCAGGACGCGCCGCGCGGCCGCGTCGCTGGTCAGCGTAGGCAGCCGCCTCCGAGCGCCGATATCACGGAAATTCGTGATTTTGGGGGCCAATCGATCCGCCGCCGGGAGTAGTGTCCAGGGCAACGATGGCCAGACCGCCGCGCCGCTCGGGCAACCTGCCGGCCGAAGCGACCAGCTTCATCGGCCGCCGCCACGAGCTGGCAGAAGTCAGGAAGAAGCTCACCGAGGCCCGGCTGGTCAGCCTCGTCGGGCCGGGCGGCGTGGGCAAGACCCGCCTCGCGCTGCGGATGGCGTCCGACCTCGGACGCGGGTTCCCCGGCGGCGCGTGGCTGGTCGAGCTGGCCGAGGTGCGGGATCCGGCGCGGGTCGGCGACACCGTGCTGGCGACCCTGGACCTGCGGGACCAGGCGGCGGCCGATCCCCTGGCCCGGCTGCCGGCCCACCTGCGCGACAAGCGGCTGCTGATCGTGCTGGACAACTGCGAGCATCTGCTCGAAGCGGCCTCCCGGCTCGTGACGGAGATCATGAAAGCCGCGCCGGGCGTGAGCGTGCTGGCCACCAGCCGGGAGCCGTTGTCGGCGCCGGGTGAGCACGTGGTGCCGGTGCCGCCGCTCCAGCTGCCCGTGGCCGGGCCCCTCGCGCGGGTCCGGCAGAACGAGGCGGTCACGCTCTTCGTGGAACGGGCCGCGGCCGGTTCGGGCGCCTTCGAGCTGACCGCCGCGAACCAGGCGGCCGTGGCCGAGCTGTGCCGCCGGCTCGACGGCCTGCCGCTGGCGATCGAACTGGCGGCCGTCAGGACACGGGTCCTCACCGCCGAGCAGATCCTCGACCGGCTGTCCGACCGGTTCGGCCTGCTCACCGGCGGGGTACGGGGCGCGCTGCCCCGCCATCAGACCCTGCGTACCGCCATCGACTGGAGCCACGACCTGCTGGCGGCGGGCGAGCAGGCGCTGCTGAGACGGCTGTCCGTGTTCTCCGGCAGGTTCACCCTGGAAGACGTCGAGTCGGTCTGCGCGTGGGACGACGTGCCGGCGGAGCGGGCGCTGGACCTGCTGTCGTCGCTCGTCGACAAGTCCCTGGTGATGAAGGAGGACGCCGGCAGCCTGGCCTGCTACCGGCTGCACGAGACGATGCGCGAGTACGCCGGGCTCAAGCTGCGCGCGGCCGGCGAGGAGGAGGCCGTCGAACGGCGCTGCTCCGGCTACTACCGGTCGAGGTGCCGCCGGTCCGCGGCCGAGGCCCGGGTCCGGCTCGTCGAGTGGCTCGCGTGGATGGACCTGGAGATCGACAACATCCGGTCGGTCCTCAGGCGCTGCCCGGCCCAGGAAGGGGTCGCCCTCGTCTACTTCCTCGGCTGGTACTGGATGACGCGGGCCACGAGCGAGGGCGTCCGTTGGCTGGACGAACTGCTCGCCTCCGGCCTCGGCGACCCGCCGACGCGGGCTCATGGGTACTTCATGCGCGGCTTCCTGGCCGTGCTGCAGTCGGATCCGGCCGCCGCCCGCCCGGCGCTCGAACGGGCGGTGACGGCGGCTCGGGAGGCGGACCTGCGCAGCCTGCTGTCACAGTCGCTCTCCCTCGCCGCGATCGCCGCGAACATGGCCGGCGATCGCCTGTCCACCAGGCGCCTGTCCGAGGAGGCCCACTCTGTCGCGGCGGCCCTCGACGACCTCCCGGCCACGCTCATGGCGCTGCAGTCGCGAGCGCTGAACGGCCTGGCCGACGGCGACCTCGACGACGTCAGGGCCGCGGCGTCGCAGGGCGTGCGGATCAGCCGGGAGATCGGCGACCTCTACAGCCTCGGCATGATGCTGCTGAACCTCGGCTCGGCCATGCTGATGGCCGGCGCGCTCGACGAGTCGAAGCCGCTGCTCGCGGAGGCCCTGCCGATCGCCCACCGGATCGACGACCGGGTGGCGCAGTACTGCCTGCTCGACGCCCTGGGCTGCCACGCCGCGGCCTCCGGACAGGCGAAGGTCGCGGCGCGGCTGCTCGGAGCGGCGGAGACGGTGCGCACGGGCGCCGGCGCGAGCCTCCAGCCGTACCTGACCCGGCTGGTCGCCCGGGCCGAGGAGTCGGCGACGGCGGCGCTCGGCGAGCCCGGGTTCAGGGCCGAGTACGAGGCCGGCGCACGCCTGAGCCGCGACGCCGCGATCAGGCTGGCGCTCGGCGAGCCGGCTCCCGCCGCCCGGAGCGCCCCCGCCGACGCGGGGCCGCTCGGGAAGCGGGAGGCGGAGGTCGCCCGGCTGGTCGCCGACGGGCTGAGCAACAAGCGGATCGCGGCCCGCCTGTTCATCTCCGAGCACACTGTCGACAGCCACGTCCGCAACATCCTGAACAAGCTCGGCGTCAACTCGCGGGCGCAGATCGCGGCCTGGATGGCGGCGTCCGGTCAGGCGGACGGGCGCAGCAGCACGGCCAGCGGGTCGGCCGCCTTCGACGAAGGGTCGTCGGAGACCGTGTAGACCCGTCCCGCGCCGTTGCCGACGGTGATCCGGTAGGTCATCAGGTCGGCGCCCACCTCCCCGGACCCGCCCTCGGCCGTGGCGGCGTCGATGGCGGACAGCGCCTCGTACACCCTGGCGGCCTGAGGCTCGGGGAGGTCGTCGGTGTCGTACTCACCGACGGCCTCCTCGATGCCGGCGAAGCCGCCGGTTCTCTCGATCTTCACACGCATGTCTGACTCCCCCTGCCGCACCGCACGATACGGCGAGGTGTTCGCCGGGCTCGTGGTTACTTGAACGCCTTCTTCAGCGCGCTCAGTTCCGACGCGAGGATGTCGTCGTCGTGCAGCTGGCCCTTGGTCGTCAGCTTGTCGGCGCCGATCACCTGGAACTCCGGCAGCTGCATGGTGCCGCAGCAGCTCGAACGGTCCTGAACCGCGCGCAGGCTGGCCGACGACGCGTCGGCGGGCTTGACGTTGGTGATGTCCTTCGCGGTCTTGCCGTCGCCGGTGTAGTCGGCGTTCCTGAAGTCCATCTCGCCGGAGAGCATCTCGGAGAACGGCGTGGGCGACGTCACCACCTCGCGGAAGGCGAACCGGTTGCGGATGAAGGTCCGGTAGATGTTGGGATCGCCCTGGGCGGCCGAGATCTGCAGCATCTGGTTGACGACGTCCGTGTAGGTGGCCTTGGTCGCGGGCGCCTTCACGATCGCCTTGAACAGCAGCTCGCACAGCTGGTTCGCGACCTCCATGAGGATCACGGTGGGGCTCTTGAGCGCGCCCTGCCGGGTGCGTTCGAACGCGTAGATGTCGGCCAGCACGTCGTAGATGCCGCCGGTGAACACCTGCGAGATCGCGTGCACCTCGTTGCTGACCTCGCTCAGCTTGAGGTCGTTGTCGGCGTTGCGCAGGCCGAACGGCCGGCCGAGCGCCTGCCCGAACTGCTCGGCCAGGGCCGACAGGAACGACTTGGCGTGCAGGTTGGCCTTGGTGAGCGCGACGAGCGCCTCGGCCTGGTCCGGCTGCGCCAGCGTCAGGAAGACCGCGGTGAGGTCGCCGAACGACTCGTGCAGGCCGCCGGTCTGCGGCGGGTTGTCCGCGGCGAGCCAGCCCGGCTTGAGCCCGTCGAGGATCGCGTGGCCGGTCTCGTGCGCGACGATGTCCAGCGAGCGGCAGGTGAAGACCTGCTGCGTGGTGCCGGTCGGGGTGAAGAAGAGGAACTTCAGCGCCTTGGCCGTCCTGCTGTAGAAGGCGTTGGCCCCGACCGCGGCGCGCGGGAAGACGGTGAGCCGGTCGAGGTTCCCGCCGGTGTTCCAGGCGAACGGGATGGGCGTGCCGCCGTTGTGGCGCTCGTACATCGTCAGCGTCTCCCGGACGACCGCGTACGTGTGCGAGCAGTCGAACTCCGGCGAGTTGGGGACGAAGATGAAGTCGCCGTTGACGCTGCGCGCCACGGGCGTGGTGCCGGGCAGCTGGGTGATGACCCGGGCGTCGGTGGGCCCGTTGAGCACCGGGTTGGGGATGAAGATCGGCCTGACGCCCAGTTCGGCTACGGTGGGGTCCTGCTTGTAGATGAGGATCCGGGGCCCGACGATCGGCGGGACCGGGATGGGGACCGGAGCCGGGGCCGCACGCTGAACGGGCGCCGGTTCGATGGTGAACGGCGGCTGCAGCAGCAGCTTCGTCGTGTCGGCCACGGCCGTCCCGGTGACCGCGCGGCCCTCAGGGACGCTCTTCTCCCGCACTTCCTGAATGATCATCTGATCTCCACTCCCCGTAACTCGGGCGCAGCGACAATTTGGACGCGCCTATCGAGTCGTGCCCGGACTTGGATAATCAGGTGCACATGGGAAATAAAAGGTTCGATCGGACATTCTGCTAGGGCGTCCGCAGTGGGGGTGGCACGATCTTCTCGTACGTGGGGAGGTGCTTGACCAGGCCGGTCGCGCGGTGGAAGGCGATGGCCGTGTCGAAGGAGGCCCGCGTGAAGCCGATGCTCTCCGGCATCTCCGTACGCATGAGACCCGGCAGCTCGGTCAGCGCCTTCGGGTCGATGCCCTTGAGGTAGACGGTCAGCAGCCGCGTGATCTCGGCGGGGTCGGCCTCGTGGATGAAGCGCTGGGCGCGCTCCAGCGCGCCCTGGAAGGCGGCCACCTCCTTGGGCTTCTTGTCGATGATCCGCTGGGTGGTGAACACGACGCCGTGCGCGGTCCGTTCCAGGCCGGGCACGTCTCCGGCGGCGGGCGAGATGAAGCGGGTGCCGATGCCGGCGGCGGCCGCCTGCTGGGCGATCGGCTGGAAGAAGGCGAGCGCGTCCACCCGTCCGGCCTTGAGCGCGCCGAGCGCCGCGGCGGCGGTGCTGCCGAGGTTGACCAGCTCGCAGTCGGTGGCGGAGTCCATGCCGACCTTGGCGAACAGGTAGGTGACCAGCGCCTCGGTCCCGCTGCCCGGCCCGGTGATGCCGATCTTCTTGCCGCGCAGGGCGCGGATGCGCCGGTCGAGCGGGTCGGTGGCGGCGGCGCCGGCGAAGGAGGAGCCGACCACGACGTCGACGTAATAGCGGTCGACCAGGTTGGCCACCAGCCTGCCTTTGTCGTCGATCCTGGCGAGGTTGAGTGCGTCGGTCAGCACGCCCGCGCCCAGGTCGATGCTGCCGGATTTGAGCGCTGCCGCGACCTTGGCACCGGTGCCGAGCCTGGGCCGCTCGCCGAGCGTGACCCCGGCCTGGGTGAAATATCCCTTCTGTTCGGCCACGAAGAGCGGGAAGAACGCGATCGAGTTGCTGATCTGGCCGACGTTCAGCACGCCGGGCGGCGTCGTCGAGCTGCGTTGCGCGCAGCCGGTCACGGCCAGGACGAGGGCCGCCAGGATCGGCAGGACGGCCCGCCTCACCGGTCGGCCCCCATCGGCTTCCAGCGGCCGGCCCGGCGGTCGAGCAGCCCGACCAGGAGGTTGAGCAGGGCCGCGATCACGCTCAGGACCGCCAGCGTGGCGAACACCCCTGCGGTGTCGAACTGCGCGGCCGCGTCGTTGATCAGATAGCCGAGCCCGCGGTTGGAGGCCACCAGCTCACCGATCACGGCGCCGATGAGGGCGTACGGGATGGCCACCTTGAGCCCGGTGAGCAGCCCGGTCATGGACGACGGCACGACCACCTTGATCATGATCTCTCTCCGGCCGCCGCCCATCAGGCGCACGGCGTCGATCAGGCCGCGGTCCACCTCGCGCACGCCCGCGGCCGTGTTGAGGAAGACGAGGAAGAACACCGTCGCCGCGGCCAGCAGCACCTTCATGTGCATGCCGATGCCGAACCAGACGATGAACAGCGGGGCCAGCGCGACCTTGGGGATCGCGTACAGGGCCATGACGAACGGATCGAGCACCCGGTAGACGGCGGGCGCCGAGGCGAGCAGGAAGCCGGTCAACGCGCCGGCGGCCGCGCCGACCACGAAGCCGTACACGATCTCCTGGACGGTGATCCAGGTGTTGGACCACAGCGTCCCGTCCTGGTGCCATTGGACGAGGCGGGTCCAGATGTCGCTCGGCCTGCTGGTGAAGGTGATGTCGAACCACCGCTCGGCGGTCAGCTCCCACACGACCAGCAGCGCCGCCACCAGCAGCGTCCGCAGCGACCAGACGGTCACGGTGCCGCCGTGCCTGCTCCACCAGCTCCGGTCGAGGTTCACGGTGTGGACGGCGGTCATCGCGCTCCCTCCCGCAGGGCGCCGGTCAGCTCGCGGTGCAGGGCGACGAAGTCCGGGTCAACGCGCAGCTCGTCGGCGTCCCTGGGTCTGGGCAGGTCGATCGGCCGGTCGAGCACGATGCGGCCGGCCCGGCCGAGCACGACGACCCTGTCACCGAGCAACAGCGCCTCCTCGATGTCATGGGTCACGAACACCACCGTCTGCCCGCTCTCCTCCCACAGCCGCAGCAGCTCCGCCTGCAGGTCGCCGCGCAGCTGGGCGTCCAGCGCGCCGAACGGCTCGTCCATGAGCAGCGTCTCGGGGTCGCCGGCCAGCATCCTGGCCAGGCTGACCCGGCGGCGCATCCCGCCGGACAGCTCGCGCGGGTAGTGCCGCTCGAACCCCTCCAGGCCGACCTTCTTGATGAGCTCGGCCGCGCGTTCCCTGCGCAGCCGCGCGGGCACGCCGCCGATTTCCAGGGGGAGCTCGACGTTGCGGCGGACGTCCCGCCACGGCATGAGCGTGTCGGACTGGGTGAGGTAGCCCAGTTGCGTACGCGGGCCGGAGACCGGCTCGCCCCGGTACGCGACCGAGCCCGCGGTCGGCGTGGTGAGACCGGCCATCAGGTTGAGCATCGTCGACTTGCCGCAGCCGCTGCGGCCGAGCACGCTGACGAAGCCGCCCTCCGCGATCTCCAGGTCGAAGTCGCGCAGCGCCACGATGCCGACGTCGCCCTTGACGAACTGCTTGGCCAGCCCGCTCACCTTGATCACCGGGCCGCCCGTCCCGCGCCCGCCGTCCGGGCTCGTTGCACGCTCAGCGCCCACGCCGCTCATTCCGCACCCGCCAGCCGACGGGAGTTGCCGACGGCCATGGTCCGGACGTCCTCCTCGGTGAAGCCCTCGGCGAGCAGCCGGTCGGCCAGCAGGGCGAGACCGTCCTCCACGGGCGGGTTGAACGGCTGGCCGAGGTCGCTGGAGAGCACCGAGTGCTCCGGCCCCACGGCGTCGATGTGCTCGTACCACGTCTCCCAGGTGACCTTGCCGGAGTGCGGCGTGGTGAAGCAGCGTTCGAGCAGCGCGCCCTTGGCCGCGAGCGCCCGCTGCCGGTCGATCGCGACCCGCTGGGAGGTGAACTCCGGATGGGTGATCACGATGCGGCGGACGCCCTCCTCCCCGGCCGCGTCCACCACCGCGTCGATCTCGTCCGCGCTGAGGTGGCCGGTGGCGAGCGTCATGTCGTGTCCTGCGATCACCCGCAGCACCTGCCGGGTCCGCTCCAGCACGGCTCCGCCGGGCCCCACGACTTCCACCGGATCGGCCGCCATCCCCGCCTCCCGCAGCTCGTCCTGCAACCGGGCCCACATGGGCGGCGTGGCCCCCTCGGGGTCGCCGGCCGTGCAGGCCCGCTGGTTGGCGCTGTCGACGGTGGGCAGCCACACGACCTGCGCGCCGCCGCGGGCGGCGATCTCGACGGCGACGGGGTTCATGCCGCCCACGGACGCGTTCAGGGTGATCGCGCCGACCGCGCCGAACCCGGGCACCGCCGCCCGCACCACCGCGGCCCGCTCCGTCGTGGGGACGTAGTGCGACTTGAGCACGAACCCGGCCAGCCCCACCTCCGCGAAGCGCCCCGCCAGGGTGAGGTCGTCTATCCGCCTGCGCATCACATCGGGTGCCACGTGGATGTGGATGTCGTAGGCGCCCGCGACGAGCTCACGGGCTCGGGCGGAAGGCTTGGGATGGTCCGCCATACGTGGTCCCCCAATGTCGTTGGTCATCTTGGGAAACAGATTGTTTACAATATCGGCGACAACCGTCAAGGGGTTGCCTCGCAACACCTTGATCATATAACGCCGCTTGGATTGTCAACAATTTTGTGGCGAGAATCGCGCGACTACACCGCGCTCGACGTCCCGCTATGACGCGGCCGCCACTTCTTGCCGACCGCAGGCCCGGATCTTGTATCCGCCAGGTAGACGCGCTGCGTATCGGATCTGTTACACCCTGTGATGGAGCTGCCCTGGAAGCCCTCCAGGCTGCACCGACACGAGGAGAAACCGTAATGAAGTCGAGCACACGCGGCATGCGCATCGCATCGATTACCGGCACCGTCGCCCTCGCCATCCTGGCTTGCGCCGCCCCCGCCACGGCGGCGGCCCCACCCGTCTCCGGCTCCGCCCGGGCCGGAGACAT
Source organism: Nonomuraea sp. NPDC003707 (assembly GCF_053587055.1). NCBI lineage: Bacteria > Bacillati > Actinomycetota > Actinomycetes > Streptosporangiales > Streptosporangiaceae > Nonomuraea > Nonomuraea sp. NPDC003707. The sequence continues at coordinate 105,997 of NZ_JBSFNK010000025.1, forward strand.
CTGCCTGTACAGCGGGCGGGACTACACCGGCTCGTCGTGGTGCTGGAACCCGGGGAACGGCTACGTGGACGTTCCCCCGGCCCTGCACGACAACGTGGGCTCCTTCATGGCGCACGCCGACGGATGTTTCATCAACTGGATCCACGTCCCCGACCGCAAGGAGACACGCGTCGTCCGGGACGGCGACTACCGCAGGGTTTACAAGGACGACTTCGGCGGCAAGATCGACGCCGTGGCGCCCCGCTGCTGAGCACCTGAGCCGACCTGGACACGCGGGCCCCCGGCGCACGCGGCGCGAAGGGGCCCGCGCGCGCCGGGAAACTAAATGAGCAAAACGAAACCTCTTCCAGGTCCTTACGCGTCTCTCAGATAACCAGCCTCATCGGCTGCACGGAGGGAGGCCGTAATGGACCTTGTCCTGCTGATTCTCTCGGTGGCCCTGGCGGCGATCGCCGTCACCATCGCCTTCGCGATCAAACGCGAGCACGCCGCCACCCGGGCGGCCGCCGCCGGATCCCGCGCGCGCGACCTCGATCATTACGAACTCGCCTATCTGGCGGGCGGTTCCGGGAAAGTGGTCGACACGGCCATCACACTCCTGGCCGAAAGCGGAGAGCTGCGCGTGTCACGGGGGCCGCGCTTCTTCACCGTCTCCAAGAGATCCGCCACGGACGAGCCTGTCGAGCGGGAGACTCTGGCCGCCGTCGCGGCGAACGACGGCCCGTCAAGGTTCCTGGTGAGCCGGGCCGTGGGCGGTGGCCCGGCCATGAGGGAGCTGGAGCACCGCGTCGCCGAGCTGGGCCTGATCCTGGCCGATGCCCGTCTCGCACGGCTCACGCGGCTGGCCCGCGGGCTGCGGGTGATCTCCGTCCTGGCGGTCGCCGGGGTCGTCGCGGGGGCGGTCGTGCTCGCCGCAGGCCCGACGCCGTTACCGCTGGTCACCGTACTCGTCCTGCTGGCCACCGGGATCGGCGCGGTGGTCGTGCTCGCCGGCGACAGGAAGTCCAGGCGGGGCAGGCTCACGGCCGACGGCGCGGCGGAGCTGGGCCGGGTACGCAAGGCGCACCCCGCGGGCTCGGGAAACGGACCGGTGTACGTCGCGCTGTACGGTCACTGGGCACTGCGCGACACGGACCTGAGCAGGGCGCTGGACACCTACATCCCCCGGACCGCACCTCGGCGCAGGCCGCGGTCGACGTCCGGAAGCAGCAGCGGCACCTATTCCGGTGGTTGCGGCGGATCGACCCACAGCGGGTCGAGCTGCGGCACCGGGTCCTCGTCCTCGGGCTGCGGCAGCGGCTCCTCAGGCTGCGGCGGCGGGTCCGGCTGCGGGGGCGGCGGTTGCGGGGGCGGCGGCAGCTGACCTGCCCGACCTACTCAAGGCGATGGTGGGCGTCGTCCTGAGCAGAGGCTTGATCGTTCACCTGCCCGCCCCACCGCGACGCCACGCATCCGGGCCCGATCACGAGGTTGACCTGCGCAACGGCCAGCCATGCGGCGCGCTGCCGGGCTGCACGGAGCGCGACATCTCCGCATTGACAGGCAAGTGACGGCTTGCCTATCATCGCCGCATGGGCGACGTCTTCAAGGCCCTGGCCGACCCCACCCGGCGGACCATCCTCGACGAACTGACCGAACACGACGGCCAGACCCTGTTCGAGATCTGTGTCCGCCTGACGAGCCGACATCAGCTGAGCCTGACCAGGCAGGCCGTGTCCCAGCATCTGGCGGTGCTGGAGGAGGCCGGGCTGATCACCACGCGCAAGCAGGGGCGGTACAAATTCCACCACCTCGACACCACTCCCCTGGCCGCCATCTTCGAACGGTGGCCGATCACCAGGAAGGGACAGGCACCATGAAGATCTACATCACCAGCGTGTTCGTGGACGACCAGCAGAAGGCCCTCGCCTTCTACACCGACGTGCTCGGCTTCATCAAGAAGCATGACATCCCGCTGGGCGGGGCCCAGTGGCTGACGGTCGTCTCGCCGGAGGACCCCGAGGGCACGGAGCTGCTGCTGGAGCCGGACGGGCACCCCGCAGTCGGGCCGTACAAGAAGGCGCTGGTCGCCGACGGCATTCCGGCCGCCTCGTTCCAGGTCACGGACGTGCAGGCGGAGTACGAGCGGCTGCGCGGGCTGGGGGTGACGTTCACGCAGGAGCCGTTGGCGGCAGGACCGGTGACCATGGCGGTCTTCGACGACACCTGCGGGAACCTGATCCAGATCGTGGCCCCGGCCTAGCGGTGCTTTGCCATGATCGGGGCTGCCGGTGCGAGGGGCGGTGGCCGAGGATGATCGCCAGGCACGGATCTCGTGCGGCGACCGCCGAACTGGGCCAAGGGCTTGAGATAGGTCACGATGACGGCATGACGACCACCGAAGTGGACGTGTCCGCCGAGCCGGCAGGGGGCGAGACGCGGATCAGGGGGTTCTGAACGCGCCGGCGTTGCGTGCGCACCAGGCGGCGAAGGTGCGGGGCTTGCGCAGAAGCAGGCGTTCCACGGTGTCGGTGCGGAAGCCGGCGGTGTCGGCGCGCATGAGGTGGAACCCCTCGATGACGGCCTCGGCCAGCGCCGGAGGGGCCCCGTCGGGGAATCGGGAGGCGACGGCCTCCTCCGCCGTGGTCACCGCCCGGATCGCGATCTCCCGGCCGGCCGCCGCAGCGAGGATCTTGACCTGCTCGGTGATGGTGAACAGCTCCTCACCGGTGAGGACGTACTCCTGGCCCTGGTGGCCGTCACCGGTCAGGGCCAGGGCCGCGACGGCGGCGATGTCGGCGGGGTCGATCGGCGCGTACCGGCCGGGGCCGACCGGATCGAGGACGTACCCCGCCTCACGGACGGTGGGCAGCCAGTCGAAGGCGTTGGTCATGAAGCCGCCGGGCCGCAGGAAGGTGGCCGGGATGCCGGACGCCCGGATGGCCTGCTCGCGTTCGTGGTGCCAGCGGCCCATGGCGGGCATGGGGTCGCCGAGCACGTTGAACGAGGACAGGTGCACGATGTGGCGCACCCCGGCGGACCGGGCGGCGGCGACGGCGTGCCGGGTGTGGTCGAGGCCGATGCCCGGGGTGAGCAGGAACAGCCGGTCCGCTCCGGCGAAGGCGGGCGGCAGCGTCGCCGGGTCGTTCAGGTCCGCCACGACCCGTTCGACCTGCTCGGGCAAGGCGGCGGCGCGGGCCGGGTCGCGGACCAGGACGCGGAACGGCACGCCGGTCTCGTCCAGCTCGCGGACGAGCTCGCGGCCGACGTTTCCGGTGGCACCGGTGACCAGTATCATGAGAACCCCTAAATCGTGTACCGGTTAATGATCGAGGAGAACGTTAACCGGTACACGATCTGCTGTCAATCGCCCCATGCCGCACTCGCGGCATCACCGGAGGTCCTCGACGTGCCTGAATTCCTGGACGTGCACAGCAAGACGTCGAAGGCGCTGCGGGCGGCGGCCGAGGCGGCCGTGCGACGCCACGGGCTGCACCTGGGGCAAGATCACCTCCTCGCGGTGCTGTGGCAACAGGACGGCCGCACCCCAGGCGAGGTCGCCGCCGCGCTGAACGTCACCACCCCCAACGTGGTCAAGGCGGCCAACCGGATGGCCGCGGCGGGCCTGCTCACCCGACGCCGCGACGACCGGGACAACCGCCTGGTCCGGCTGTGGCTCACCGACGCCGGGCGCACCCTGCAGGCACCCATCGAGAAGGAACGGCGGTTGCTCGAGGAGAAGGTCACCGCCGACCTCACCGAGACCGAACGCGAACATCTCCTCAGCGCACTCAGGAAGATCCACCGATCGGCGAACGCCCTGCTGGAGGCCCCCATCGAGCACCACGACCCGACCACCACCTGACCCTGGGCCAGCGAGGCGACGCACCGGCCGAACTGCTTACGCCTCGGCCGTAAAGGCCAAAGCGGTCACCCTGAGTGGCGGCGCCTGCACATTCGGGAGAACATCGAGGGGTACCTGGAACCCCCGTCCCGGCGAAGGAGCCTCGCATGCTGGCGAAAGTGGCCGATGGGATCGCTGACCGGTATCAAAGCCTCCAGAGGTGGGCGAGCGAGCGGTTCGCCGACAACCCCCGCGAGGCGGAGATCGCGAAGTACGCGGTCATCGTGGTGTGCGTCTCGGTCGTGGCCCTCGTCTCGGTCACGCTGTTGTGGCTGGCCGTCATGGTGCTGGGCGGCCTGGTCAACGGCGTGGCCCATGGCCTTGCCACCAGCCTGACGTGGGCGCTGGAACGGGTGGCCGACTGGCACCTCACCGAGGTCGTCACCAAGCCGGTCCATGACTACATCACCGCCCACGCCGCCGGCCTGCCCTCCGGAGCCGAAGCGATCTGGTCGGCCTGGGCGCTGACCGGGCCGGTCCTGTGGCTGCTCTGCTGGCTGCTGCGGTCCTGGGGAGCCCGCCTGGCCTGGGTCCTGTACGGCGCCGGCACGGTCGCGATGGTCTACAGCGCCAGCCCGGCCAATGGGCAGTTGCTCGCCGCGGGCATCGCCGTCCTGTACTGGGGCGTGCTGTCGGTGTTCGCCTTCCGCGGCGTCGGCCGCCGCCGCCCGACGGTGCAGGTCCACCCGGCCCCCGACGTCAGCACCACGCTGGTGCAGCTGCGCGAGTACCTGAACGAACAGTTCGAGGACGTTCAGGCTCGCATGACCGGCATCGAGGCGGCGGCCAAGGATGAGCTCGCCGCCCGGCGGGCAGACTCATGAACCGTTGACGTGCCGACCCGAATCTAGCGTCGATCGCTCCACGAGCCGCGGTGCACGACCTCCTCCAGCGGCCTCCGGCCGCGCTTCAGCGAGGGCGAGCGCTTGTCCTGCGCCCGGTATCCCACGCTGATCACCCCGATCGGCGTGTACGCCTCGGGCACCCCGAAGACCTCCTTGAACGCCTTCGTCCGCTCGCCCGGCGGGATCCCGAAGAAGCAGGCGCCCAGCCCCTCGTCGACGGCGGTCAGCAGCATCAGCAGCGAGGCGAACCCGGTGTCGATGTCCCAGTACGGCACCGGCCAGCGGGCCTCGTCCCTGTCCTCCCAGCCCTTGTCGCCCTCGGCGTACCGGTCGAGGTAGGCCTGCTTGTGCGACAGGGCGACGATCAGCAGCGGCGCCCGCCGCAGCCCCATCCCCCACTCGGAGTCGTCGGTGGACGCCTCCCAGAACCGCTCGCGGTCGGCCGGATCCTCCAGCACCAGGAACGCCCAGCCCTGGCTGAACCCGGCGGAGGGCGCGTGCAGCGCGTTGCCGAGGATCCGGTCGACCACGGCGGCGGGCACCGCACGGTCCGGGTCGTAGTTCCGGACCATGCGGCGCCGCCGTACCACCTCTTGAAACTCCATAGGAGTCAGTATCGCTCGGCGATCCCCGTGTTGATCTCGACGAGGGCCACCATCGCGTCCGTGACGCCGATGAGGTCGGGGTCGGCGAGGGTCTGCTGCGCGTGCTTGGCGGCCTCGCCGACCGTGTGCAGGTGCAGCCGCTCGATCGTGATCGTGCGGACGGCCGTCGCCGCGTTGATCCGCCTGCTGCCCACGTTGAAGTACGTGGTCAGCAGCTCGGCGCGGAGGTTGCGCGGCGGCAGCAGCGGCAGCGTGAACGCGGCCGCCACCTCGTGCTGGGACAGCTGGCCGTCGGGCGTCGAGCCGTCGATCCCGTCGAAGCGGGTGTCGGTGGCCTGGACCCTGGCCAGCAGCTCCGATGTCCGCATCGAGGGGAAGGCCAGCCAGATGCCCTGCGGGCGCGGGTCCCTGCTCGGCGCGGTCTCGGTCACGGTGCTGGTGGAGGTCGCCGTGGCCGGGGTGTAGGAGCAGCCCTTGGCGTTGCCGTAGGAGACCTGCGACTGCCCGGTCAGGACGGTCCCGCCCACCACGAGCAGGCTGGAACGGCTGCTGAAGGCCACGGTCGTGGTCGAACCGGCCGCCAGCGTGCCCAGGTTCCAGGTCAGCGTGCCGCCGGCGACCGCGTCAGGCTTGGGGCCCGCGCCCTTGTCGAGGGCGGTGCTGTAGTACACCTCGGGCGGCAGCTTGTAGGTGAGCTTGGCTCCGGTGGCGCTCGCGCCTCCGGTGTTCTTCACCGTCAGCGTGGTCGTCACCGCCTCGGCCGCGCCGGCGGTGGGCGTCGCGCTCGCCGCCAGGGTGAGCTTCGGCGCCTTGACCGCGGTCGAGGCCTTGCCGGTGTTGTCGGAAGTGTCCTCCTCCGCGCCTCCTGCCACGTTCTTGCCCACGACGGTGGCGGAGTTGGTGACCGTGGCGGCGTCGCCGGTCGCGCACGGGATCGCATAGGTGAAGGTCTCGCTGCGGCTCGCCCCGGCGGCCAGGTCGGGCAGGTCGCGGGCGACGGCGGTGCCGTCGGGCAGCGTGTCGGTGAGCTTGACGGACTCCGCCCCGCCCTTGCCGACGTTGTCCACCTTGACCGTGTAGGTGAGGGTGTCGCCGGGCTCGGCCGACTCCTTGTCGACGGTCTTGGTGGTGGCCAGGTCGGGCGTGTAGAAGTCCTGGAAACCGGCCTCGATCTTGGCCGCGGTCACGAAGTCGATCTCACGGCCGGACTCCACGCCGCCGCCGGGCTTGGAGACGTCGAGCTTCAGGTGTCCCCAGTCGTCGTAGTCGGTGAGGATCGGGTCGCGGCCCCTGTCGTCGCTGCCCGCCAGCGGCGTCGACTGGCACGTGTTGTCGGACCCCTGGATGATCGCGTCGCTGAACTGGACGTCGTCGCCCATCCTGGCGGAGTCGATCGTGTTGTTGGTGCCCGCCAGGACGCACACGTCGTCCTCGGAGTTGATGTCGGCCGCGATCGTGGGCGGGTCCTCCGTCCCGTTCACGTTCCAGTCCAGCCAGTCGACGGCCGGGTCGACCGGGCCGTACTGCTCCGGCTTGCTGGGGATCTTCCAGCGCGCGTAGTCGTCGCCGGGGCCGATGGCCTTGCTCTCGTCGAGGTGATCACGGTCGAGCCGGGGCATCCGGCCCCGGCTGTAGTCCAGGCGGCGGGGCGCCGGGTCCAGGCCCGTCGGGATGCCGGCCGGCTCGTAGGCGTAGTTCATGATGCTGAGGTAGTTGGGCTTGTAGTTGGTCCGGGTGTCGCCGCCGTGGGCGAGCCCGAGCGCGTGTCCCAGCTCGTGCATCAGCGTGCCGGCCTGGTCGCGGGCCGTACCGGAGAAGACGACGTCCGGACCGCTGCCTGGCTTCATCAACTGGATGTCGTCGGAACCCTTCTTGACCTTGCTGTTGCAGACGTGGTCAGGGCCGACGCCGATCTGGCTGCCCTTGAGGAAGTCGTCTCCCACCACGGTGGAGTCCAGCTTGCCGTTCGGGCCCCCGTCGACGCACCACGTGCGCCACTCGCCGAGCGTGACGATGAAGTCGCGGTTGCCGCGGCTGGGGTCGCAGCACCGGCCGGAGACCATGCTGCCGGCGGTGAGGTCGTGGGCGAAGATCGTGTAGTGCGCGTACGGCGCAAGCTGCCCTGGCAGGTCGGCCGTCCTGGCGTTGGCGAAGGCGGTGTCCTTCTCCGTCATCACGGCCTGTTCCGGAATGCCCGTGCCGACGATGGGGATGAAGTCCACCCCGTCGTCCAGCGGGACGCCGCCGTAGGGGCAGGGCTGGGTGGCCGTGGCCGAGCCGTCCTCGAAGGCGCGCCTGAGCTCCTGGAGCGCGGCGTCCTTGGGCCGGTGGGTGTGCTGGGAGTCGCCGGTCATCCAGTCGATCCACACGATGACCGTCTTGCGGCAGGGGTTGGCGCCCAGCTGCTTCAGGTCGAACCTCATCGAGTCGTCGGGGTTGCGGATGCCGAAGCGCTCGATGACGTCGGGGATGCCGTCGCCGTCGATGTCGGGCAGCGGGCCGCTGGTCCGCTCGATCCTGAAGCCGATCCCCGCCCGCTTGCCGTCGTGCGCGTTGGGGAAGTTGGGGTCGCCGTCGCCCTCCACGTAGGTCTGGCCCGGCGTGAGCAGGTCACCGGGGTCGGTCCAGGTGTCGGTGCCGATGTCGTACTGGAGCTCAAGGTCGTCGTCCTGGTTCTGCGGGCTGATGTCCAGCTTGTCGTCGCCGCCGTTGAGGCCGCCGTCCTCGTCCCAGAGGCGGATGAGGATCGGCACCTTGGTGGTGTCGTCCGGGACCTGTACGTCCTGGGTGAAGATCCACGGTGGGTCGAACGCGCTGGGATCGAAGTCGTCGTCCTCCACCGCGCTCCTGCGCTGCAGGTCGCCGTTCCCGATGCGGATCTCGGGGAAGTAGTTGCCCGTGCCGTTGTCGGGACTCTCGATCTGGTGGATCTTGTTGATCGTGAGCCGGAGCGTGACGCCCGTACTGGCCTGGGCGGCGGGTGTGCCGACCACCACCAGGCTGAGCGCGATCAGGGATAACACTGTGAGTAAGCGCATGCTGCCAGGATGAAGTGACCTCGCGGGACGCACATGAGTAAGGTCTACTCAGAACCTTGGGCGCTTCGCGGTCGTCATACCAACCATGATGAAGCTCATGATCACCGTGGCCGCCACCCTGACGCTCGCCGCCACCCCCGCCCTCGCCCAGACCAAGCCGGTTGTCGGTCCGAACGGTTTCGGCGGGCTGAAGCTCGGCATGTCGCTCAAGCAGGCCAAAGCGGCCGGGATCACCAAGAAGATCGACGGCGGCACCGACGGCTGCTCGGGCTGGGACCTGAAGAAGTATCCGACCGGCAAGGACAACGTCGGCCTGTACATCTCGCCGAAGCTGGGTGTGGCCGCCTTCTTCGCGCCCAAGGCCGCCAAGACTCCCGAAGGCGTGGCGGCCGGGACGGCCAAGTCGCAGCTGAAGAAGGTCTACCCGAACCTCAAGCAGGACACGCACGGCTTCTGGGTGACCACGGTGCCGGGCAACACGAAGGCCTACTACTCCTTCACCGTCCTGCACGGCAAGGTCACGGAGTTCGGCATGGCCCTGAAGAAGCAGGACTGCTTCAACTGAGCGGCTCAACCTTCCGCATGATCCCGGCGGGGTTGGACGCGAAGTTCCGGCTCCCGCCGACCGAGGCCACGCGCCGGTCGGCGGGAGCCGCATCGGCGGGCTGAGATCAGATATCCAGCAGGGCGGCGGTGCGGTCGTAGACGACACGGGCGAGGGCGGTGTCCGGGCCGGCGGTGAAGGGTGACCGGGGCGGAGTCGGTGAAGAAGCCGATGCGGGCCTCGGGGCGCTGGACGCCCGCGAGCGCCCCCGTTCGCCTCCGGCACCGGGTCGGCGGTGGCCGGCCACGCCCCGGTCCGCCCGCGCGCTCACACAGCTCGCATCCCCGTATATACCGCCCTCGGACGGGTCATCGGCCCGGGGCGCGGTACCCCATCCGGTAGACGGCCAGCGGGCGCCGCAGCGCGGTGATGTCGGAGAGCGGGTCGCCCGCCACAGCCAGCAGATCGGCGTCGAACCCGGGCGCGATCCTGCCCTTGCGCTCCCCCACCCGGCAGACGCGGGCCGCGCCCGATGTGATCGCCCGCAGCACGTCCAGAGGCGCGTACCCGTGCTCGACCAGCATCTCCGCCCCGTACGGCAGCACTCCGTGGGGCTTGGGCGGCCCGATGCCCGCGTCCGTCCCGATGACGAAGTCCACCCCGGCGGCCTGAACGGCCCGCAGCGCCTCCCTCATGCCCGCCATCCGCTGCTGGATACGCGGCGGCAGCGGCGCCGGGCCGGGCAGCACCCCCGCCGTGAGGGACACCACGACGTCGGCGGCGGCCAGCCGGGCGATCATCGCGTGGTCCACCGCGTAGGAGTCCTCGGTGAAGAACGAGCAGTGCTCGATCGAGTCGAACCCGGCGTCCAGGACGTGCGCGATCCCCTCCGCGCAGTGGACGTGCCCGGTGATCGGCAGGCCGTGCGCGTGGGCCTCGTCGGCCGCCGCCCTCAGCTCGGCGAGGCCGTACTGGAGCAGGTGAGAGTGCGTGCCTGGCGTCATCTCGCCGCCCGTCACCATCATCTTGATCACGTGGACGCCGCGCGCCGCCCGTTCCCGTACGGCCTCGCGCACCCCGTGCTCCCCCGCCGCCTCACCGCCCAGGAACCAGCAGTGCCCCCTGGGAGTGGTGATCGGCGGCCCGGCGGAGAGGATCTCCGGCCCGTCGAGCCCGAGGTCGAGCCCGAGCGCCAGGTAGTCCCGGTCCCCCAGGTCGCGTACGGTCGTCACCCCGGCCGCGAGGTGCTGCCGCGCGGCCTGCCGCATCCGGTCGGCGAGCCCCGGCGGTTCCAGCATCGCCACGACGTCGCGGCTCGCGTCGAAGGCCAGGTGGACGTGGCAGTCGATGAGTCCGGGCAGCAGCGTGGCATCACCCAGGTCGACCGTGGCCGGCACCTCGGTGGTGATGCCGGTGATGCGGCCGTCCTCGACGATCACCACCTGGTCGTGGCGCATTTCCTGGCCGTCGAAGAGACGGCGGGCGCGTAGGGCGAGCATGGCTCCACCGTCGCGCCCTCGCGCCGCGATCGCCTGAGTATGCCCTACTCAACTTCGCCCGCGCCCCAGCCCTGATGTCGCCCCCCGGATCGCGAGCGCCACCACCGCGATCCCCACGGCCGCCCTCGGCGCCGTGCCGAACGCCGCATGGTGTCATGGAGGGCCGAAGCGGAACCGTGCGACGGTCGCGCTCCGGGCCTCCACGTGAGCTAGGTGTCCGGCCCGCTCAGAAGATCTTGTTCCATGTGTTCTTGACCTTCGACCAGCCTGACTTCACTTTGTCGTACGTCTTGATCGCAGTGTCGGCGGCGAGCCCGCCGATCAGTCCGCCGACATAGCCACCCACCGCGCCGCAGGCCACCGCGATCGCCGCGCCGGGCAGGCACAATCCGACCCCCGCGCTCGCTCCGAGGGCCGCGCTGGTCGCCACAGTTCCGCCGCGGAGGGTGGCGCGGCCCAGCCGCTCCCCCTTGGTGAGGTCGGAACCCCCGTCTTCCTCGTACTGTTCGTAAGCCGTGACGCCGAATTCGAGCCCGTAGCCGACTACGCCCAGAAATTTGCCGGCCTTGCTGAGACGCCTTCCCCACTTGATCCCGCGGGCCAGGGCGCGGTTGGCATCGCCGTTGTACCAGAGGCGCGCACCGCGGTTGAGCCAGCGGTTCCGGTTGGTCAGTATCAACGCCGAACCGATCTTCCTGATCCTGTCGTAGTTGCGGAGCCCGATGATCGCCGACCGCCCTGCCCGGGAGTCGAAGCCGTCCGCGGCGGCTCCCAGGCCGAGCAGGAGCCAGCTCAGCCCGTCGAACTTGCGGGGGTCGACGCCCTCCACGGCGTCCTGGCAGAAGTTCTGGAGGGGCATGCCGAGCCCGCAGACAGCGCCCACGGACGCCTTTGCCACGGAGTACACGCCGCGGGCCGGATTGGAGCGACGACCGTTACCACCACGGTGGCCGCTACTACTACTGCTGCCTTTTTTGTCGAGGATGGAGCCGATGACCTCGCCGATGATCCCCCCGCCGGGAATGACCGGCGGGAAGTAGAACTTGCCGTCCGGGTCGGTGAAGGTGACGGGGCTGTTGCCGGCGTAGGCGTAGCCGTTCATCTGCTGCGGGTCCTGCGAGTCGATGATCGGGTCGACGCTGATGAATCTGCCGGTCGCCGGGTCGTACTCGCGGGCGCCGAGATGGGTGAGGCCGGTCGGGTCGTCGGTGCCGCCGACGAAGCCGCGCTCTCCCGGCCAGGTGCCGATCGAGGTCCCGCGCCGCTGGCCGAAGGGGGTGAAGCGGCGTTGCGACAGCTGCTGCGTGGCGGCGTCGATCGCGAGTTCGCCGGTACCGTTCTGGTCGGCCGCCAGGAAGGTGACACCCTTCGGGGTGCGGACCGCGACGGTGACCGTGTCGTGGACGTAGTAGCGGGTGGCCTCGACCTTGGCCGTGACGTTGTCCAGGCGCAGTTCCATCCCCGGCAGGTACAGGGTGGCCCCGGCTGGGTCGCGGCGGATGAGCCGGTTGCCGTCGGCGTCGTAGACGTAGGAGGTGGCCTTCCCGCCCTCGGTGGTCTTGCTGAGCCGTCCTTCGACGTCCCACTCCAGGCTCTGGTCGTGGCGGCTCAGCGTGTTGCCGATGTCGTCGTAGGTGTAGGTGTCGGACCGCGCCCCGGCGCCGCCGGTCTGGGTGAGCGAGGAGAGCGCGTGCGGCCGGGGCGCCCCCGGCGCGGGGTAGGTGTAGGAGCGGACGGTGTCGGCGGCACCGCCGACACCGTGCTGGACCTCCTTCGTACGGTTGCCGGTCGGGTCGTAGGTGAACGACTGCCAGTACGGCGCCACGCCCCCGACCACGCCGGCGGCCGGCGTCCCGGCGCACGACGGCGTGCCCTGGGTCCAGGCCTCGGTCATCCGGCGCAGGTAGTCGTGGGCGAAGCACTGGGTGTCGGTGCCGTCGCGCGAGACGTCCGAGATCATGGTGATGTTCCCGGCCGGGTCGTATCCGTACGTGGCCGCGCGGTCCACCCCCGCGACCTCCTCACGGTCGGTCCTGGAGGAGTGCAGGCGCTGGGTGCCGAACTCGTAGGAGTAGGTGAGCCACGCCTTCTTGCCGCCGGTGGACAGCTCGTACTGCTCCGGTTTGCCGGTCAGGCTGTGCGTGGACCTGGTCACGTACGGGGTGAGGCCCGAGGTGGTCGTCGGCCTGCGCAGCTCGTCGTAGCCGTAGACGACGGTTTCGGCCGCGAGGCCGCCGGAGTCGGGGAAGCTCGTCGACTGCGTCGTGCCGTCCAGTTTGTAGCGGTTGTCGAACTGGTAGCTCCCGGCCAGCTTGCCCTCGGACGCGGGGATCGTCACGGTGGTGCGGATCACCCGGTCGAGGCTGTCGTAGGCGTTGACCGCGGTCGTGTACGCCTGCCCGTCGGTGTAGCGGGTGGCGCTGGACAGCTGGCCCTTGTGGACCGTGTCGTAGACCCAGGACGTGATTACGGGCCCGTCCGCCGCGCCCTCCCGGACCTCGGTCTTCCGGCTCAGCGCGTCGTAGGTGGTGAAGACCTTCCGGTGCCGGGCGTCCTCGATCGAGGTGACCCGGTCGAGGTCGTCGTAGGTGTACTTGGTGGTTCCCTTGTCCGGGTCGTCGGTCTGGATCTCCCGCCGCCGCAGGTCGTAGTGGTGGGTCCAGGTGTTGCCGACGCCGTCCTTCACGGTCGCCCGATCGCCCATCGGGGTGTAGGTGTAGAAGGTCGCGTCATAGGCGCCCGCCGGGGTGCCGCCGCGGTACTGGCGCAGCTCGACGAGCCGGCCGCGGGCGTCGAAGACGGAGGTCGACGCCGTCGCACCCGCCGGCGGGGTCACCGAGGTCCGGTCGCCCGAATAGGCCGTCGTGGTGCGCCACTTCTCGCGGGTCTCCCCGTTCCCCACCAGGAAGCGCCGGACCGTCTCCCGGTTGCGGCCGTCGTAGTCGTGAGCCGTCTGCGACTCGACGTTGCCCTCGTAGGGGCCGAACAGGGTCGTCGAAGGAGCGCCGGTCGAGTAGTACTGGCCGTACTCGCGGGCGAGGTTGCCGCGGGAGTCGTAGAGGGTGTCGGCGATCAGCCGCCCGCCCCCGGAGCCCTGGTCCTGGACCTGGCGCAGTCGCAGCCACCCGTCGTACAGCTCGTACGTCGGCGCGGTCTGGTCGCCCTCGGCGGTCAGCCGCCGGGTGCCGATCGCGATGATCTGGCCGTCGGCGATGCGGTAGCTGAACTCCAGGTTGGGCGTCTGCTTGGCCTGCTTGGACCGGTCGGGCAGCCACACCGCGCCGAGGCGGCCCAGGGCGTCGTACTGGAGGTCGGTGCGCTTGTCGTCGGCGTCCACCTTGGCGGTCGGCAGGCCGAAGGCCGGGTCGCGCTCCTCGCGGATGACGTGCGCCGTGGTCTCGTCACCGGGTTTCGCCGGCGGCCCGGTCACCCGCACTTCGGTGGTCAGCCCGGCGGTGTCGGTGAAGACGGTGGTGGTGACGTTGCCCGCCGCGTCCTTGGAGGTGAGGTCGCGCCCGTAGGAGTCGTACGTGGAGGTCTCCGCCGCCACGTACGTCGCCTTCGTGCCGTCGTGGGCGGCGATCTCCTCGCTCTTGGTGAGCAGGCCCTTGACCGGGGCGGCGCCGACGGCCCCGCCGTCGTAGGACGAGCGCTCGGCCTCCAGCAGCTGCTTCGAACGGTCGGGAGTGACCGAGCAGCTCACCGAGACGGTCTCCGACCCGGAGGGGAAGTTCAGCATCCACCGCTTGTCGTCCTGGGCGTAGCTGACGCGGACGCACCGGTCGTCGGCGTTCGTGGACACGTCGCCTTCGTCGTCGGTCTGCGTGACGAGGCCGGCAGTCGGCTCATAGGTGACCGAGCTCTCCGCCTCGCGCCACTTGCCGCCGTCGAGCGCCGTCCACGTGTGGGTCTTGGCGACGTTGACGAGGTTGGAGGTGACCGTCCCCCAGCTGCGGGTACGGCTCGCCGTCTGCCGCCGCCACGGGGTGTTGACGGTCTTGACCTCCACCGCGCCGCCCGGTCCGGCGAACTCCGTCCTCTTCAGCTCGAAGCCCGCCAGGGCGTCATGGTCGACGTGCTCGCCGCCTTCGCCGTCGGAGATCTTGACGCTCTTGGCACCGCCGTCGGCGTTCAGGCGGTCGCCGTCCATGCCGCGGAGGTACAGGTGCTCGGTGAGGGAGCGGGGGTCGTTCCACCCGCCCGTCGTGACCTGGACGCGCCCGTAACCCCGCCACTGCGACCAGGTCTTGTACTTCTCCTTGGTGATGCCGTCGTCGTCGTCGAAGTGCCAGGCCGCTCCGTCGGGATAATCGTACGACGTCAGCATGTCGGGCCCGCCGCCGGTCCGGTCCGACCGGACGACCTGGGTGACGACGTACTTGTGGAACCAGTCCTGGATCGGCTCCTCGTAACCGGCGGGCGTCCACTTCACGGGGAAGCAGCGGCGGGTGTTGGTCTCCGGTTTCGGCAGCGAGCCGAGCGTGCAGTCCTCGTCGGAGTAGTTGACGTCTATCTGGCCGCCGGACTCGTCGTAGATCGCGCCGAGCCGGTACTTGACGAACGGCGCGATGTCGTCGCCCTGCTTGTCGACGCGGTTGGGCAGCTGGACGTGGTTGAACGTCACCAGCGGCAGCGTGATGACCGTGCCGGAGGCGAGGCCGGTGTGCTTGATCGACTTCAGCAGCAGCGCGCGGTCGACGTCCGCGTCGCCCCAGTCGTGGTCGAGCGTCCACGACTCGACGTCGCGGTAGGTGCCGTCGGCCTTCTGCACCTGGGTCTTGACCTCGGTGAGCCGCTTGCGCGACCAGAACGTGGGGGTGAGCGCGCCGTGGGTGCCCTTGCATTCCGTACCGGCCGCGCAGTCGAGGTCCCAGGGGACGTCGGGCCAGTTCAGCGGAGTGTTGTCGATCTTGTCCGGGGCGCACGCGGGGGCGTCGCCGAGGCAGCGCTCGGACACGCGGAAGACGACCAGTGCCGGGGCGTTGCCGGTGAAGAGGGAGTCCGCGCGGCGGCCGTACTCGATGCGGTCGAGCCAGCCTCCCCTGACGTACGGGGTGTCGTCGGCCGGCTCGAGGTTGCGGCCGTAGCGGTTGCCCTCCTGCTTGTAGAAGTAGGTGATGGCGTTGCCGCGCGGGTCCACGACGTAGTCGAGGTTCCACCGGTAGGCCTGCTGGCACCAGGACTTGGCGAACGTGTCGCCGTGGCAGGGCTCGCCGGCGTCGTCGCCGAAGACGGGCTGGGTCCAGGCCGACCCGGTCTCGGACTTGCCGAAGCTCCAGCCGGGCAGCCGGTTGAGGCCGAAGAAGTACTGCACGCCGTCCGGGGTGGTCAGCTTCCAGTACTCGCCGTCGTCGTCGCCGTTGGCGGTGCCGGTGTCCTTCAGCCGCTCGACGCGGGTGCCGTCGTCGTTCTTCAACCGCCAGGTGCCGTCACCGGCCTGGACGAGCTCTCCGCCGTTGCCGTTCCAGCTGATGGCGGCGTTGTCGTACGCCCAGCACTGGTCGCCCGGCGGGGTGCCCCATTCGTCCTTGGGCGCGCCGTCGTCGGCGCAGGGCTTGTACCCGCGCTGGATGTAGCCGGGCCAGTAGTCGAAGCCCTCCCCCACCCAGGACGGCTGGTTGTTGGTGTTGGAGGTGCGGCCGTCCATGGCGCCGGAGGAGTAGGAGATCCCAACCTTCGGGGTCAGCTCGCCGGGCACGGGCGGCACCCGTATCGGGTAGGACCAGGAGAAGTCGCCGGACTGCTCCGACACCGACCACGTCGCCGAGGAGGAGAGCTTGGTGGCCGAGTAGTCGCCCTTGTCGCCGGAGTCGCCCGCGACTGCGGCGAGCACCGTCTGACCGCCCGCGCTCGCCGCTGCCGCTGCCGATGGCGATGGCGATGGCGATGGCGATGGCGATGGCGATGGCGATGGCGATGGCGATGGCGAGGCGACGTCGGTGGAGAGTCTCTTACGCTCCGTGTCGTTGTGCGAGGCCACCGGGGTCGTGGTCCGGCACTCGGGGTTCGACGGCGTGGTCAGTGCACACGAGGGCAGGCGCACCAGCCGGAGCCGGCTGCCGTAGGAGCCGCCGTACGCGCCCGCGAAGCCCGAGTAGTCGAGCTCCACCCCGACCGAGCCGTCCGCCGTCACGCCGAACACGACTCCGTCCACGCCGGCGCGCTCGCCGGCGGCGCGATCCATGACCTGGACCTGGACCTTGCTCGCGGCGGGCGCGACGCTCCTGTCCGTGCCGCGCGGCGCGCGCACCCACACCGGGAGGTCACCCGCGCGCTTCTCCTGCGCCGCGGCCGGCACCTCGGACTCGGCGGCGCCGGGCCGAGGCCATTGCGCCGCCGGCGTGGTCGCTCCGCCGGCCGCGGGATCGGGCTTGCGGGCGACGGCTTTCAGTGGCCGCCCGGCGACCACCCGTTCCGTTTTCCCGACAACGGGCGGCTCCTTCCTGGGAGCCGCCGACGCCTGTTCGGGTACCGCCACAAGCGTGCCCGCGGCGAGCATCACCGCCGAGAAAGCGGCGAGGTGACGCATGAGCCTGCCGGGGCCCTCGGATCTGCCCATCTGCATCCTCCGGACTGCCGATCGCCGCGCGGCGTGCTCGCCGCGCGGCGATCGGCGAAGAGTTGGTGAAGTGGTCGCGCCCCGCGGGCGCGTGACGTGGCCCGGCCCGATCAGGGGCCGGTGTCGGTGGGGAGTTCCGTGCCGCCTGCCAGCATCTGGATCTGTTCGTCGGTCGAGATCCCCTGGAAGGCCCACACGTCGTCGATCACGCCCGGCCAGTACTCGCCGTACGCGCCGTCCGTCTTGGTCCGGCCGAGCTGCAGCCCCTTGCCCGCGTTGAACCCGAGCACGTTGTACCGCCACGACACGTGGTCCTCGGTCTGCTCCGGCTCGCCGTTGACGTAGAGCCTCATCTGGTCCTGGAAGGCGTCGTAGACGATCGCCACGTGGTCCCATTCCAGGCCTGACTGGAAGGCGGAGTGCTGGGCGGTGGGACGATTCGGACCGGTCGCGTCCTTGTCGGGCATCTCGATCTCGTAGCCGCCCGCGTTGGCCGGGTCCGTCGAGTCGGGCCGGTAGCGCAGGGTGAAGGCGCTGTTCACCGAGCCCTCCTGGCTGAAGATCGCCGAAGCCCGGCTCGGCCGACCGGCCGTGGTCACCCAGCCGGCGACGGTGAAGCTGTCGTCGGTGCGCACGACGGGGCCGGCGGAGGCCGCGTAATCGCCGTTGCCGTCCAGGACGAGGGCGCCGGGCGGGGTGCCCACCCAGCCCGCAGCCTGGTCGATCCGGGCATTGCCGTACAGGGTGACGTGCCGTCCCGCGCCGGCGTCGTCCGCCGCGATCGTCAGCGGTGAGCCGGAGGCCATGGCGGCGATCTCCGAGTCGCTGATGACCTGGTCGAACATCCGGACCTCGTCGATGTCCCCTGGGAAGAACGACGAGGGCGAGCCGCCGTAGGAGCCGGCGCCCATCTGCACCGGTCCGGCGGCCTTCCACGGCGTCGTGTACGCCGTCGTGGACGCGAGCTTGCCGTTGACGTACAGCTTGATCTGCTTGGCGGCGACGTCGTAGACCCCCGCGAGGTGCGTCCACACGCCACCCTGCGGGACCGTCGTGGACTGCGCCCGGACGGTCGTGGCGCTCGCGTCGTTCCCGGTGTTCCGGTTGAAGATCCACCGGTCGTAGGAGGACGAGTAGTAGAGCTCGAACGCCGGTTTCACCGAGTCGGTCTGCGTGGCGATGATCCCGGCGTGCGCCGGTTTGGTGGCCGCCAGCTTCGCCCAGGCCGTGACCGAGAAGCTCTTGCCCGTGTCCAGCACGGGCTCGGCGGTCTTGAGATAGCCGGTCGTGCCGTCGGCGCGCGCCGCGTTGCCGTACTTGCCCGCGGTGCCGAAGGTGACGCCGCCGACCTTGCCCGCCGGATGGGTACCGGTGACCTCCTCGGCGCGGCCGGCGCCCGCCGCCTCGTCCAGCTTCCAGTACGCGGTGCTCGGGCGGACCGCCGAGGCCGAGTCGTTCAGCTTCCAGCGGGCGTTCACGATGGGGTGCTGGGTGAAGAGGTCGCCGATCTCCTCAGGGGTGAGGATGCGGTCGAAGATCCGCACGTCGTCGATCTCGCCGGGGAAGAAGGATGCCAGCGCCCCGTTGGAGGACCCGGCGCCGATCCGCACCGGTCCGGCGGCCTTCCACGGTGTGGTGAACGCCGTCGTGGACGCGAGCTTGCCGTTGACGTACAGCTTGATCTGCTTGGCGACCGAGTCGTACACGCCGACGAGGTGCGCCCATTCCCCTCCCTGCGGAGCGGTGGCGGACTGCGCCCGGACGGTCGTGGCGCTCGCGTCGTTCCCGGTGTTCCGGTTGAAGATCCACCGGTCGTAGGAGGACGAGTAGTAGAGCTCGAACGACGTCCGTACGGAGTCGTTCTGACTGGCGATCATGCCCGCGTGATCGGGTTTGTCCTCCGGAAGCCGCGCCCACGCCGACACCGCGAAGCTGGTGGAGGTGTCGGCCACCGGCCCGGCGGTCACCGCGTTGCCGGTGGTGCCGTTGAGCTGCATCGCCGTCTTGGAGACGCCCTGCACCCCCAGCGTCACGCCTCCCTCGACCGTGGCCGGGAACCTGCCCGTGGCATCGGCGACCTGCGTGGAGTCGACGGGGTCGTCCAGTGCCCACTCCGCCCGGGCCGGAGCTCCCGCTTTGGCCCGGTACGCGTAGTAAGCTCGCTCGCTGGCGTTGCCCGCCGCGTCGAACGCCTGAACGGTGACGAAGTTGATGCCGGCGTGGTCGGGGGCGACCTGGATCGTCACCGGCCCGCCGGGCGTGGCCGGCTTGCGCTCGATGGCCTGGGTGGCGTTCTCGTTGATCCCGAACCAGTACTTCGTCACGTCGGCGTCCGGGGCGTCCGCGGTGAAGGTCGCGTAGCGGCCGACGCCGTCGTACCAGGGGTCGTCGTCGTTATCCGGGTCGGACTCCGGATAAACGGTGGAGGTCACCGTCGGGGACGCCGGCCAGCCCTTGTCGTAGGTGAAATAGCAGGAGGTCGCGTCGCCCGCGTAGCTCCACGGACTGTACTGGTAGCCGTCCCAGGTCCGTACGGCCCAGTCGATCGTCTTCTTCTCGGGAATGGACGCGGGCAACGTGACCTGGAAGGTCGACCCGCTGGTCTTCGGCCCGATCTTGGCGGAGGTCCACCGTCGCGCGCCGTCCCAGCCGGCGGCGAACTCCGCGTACACTTTCTTGGCGTCCCCGGAGTCCGGGTCGCGTAGCACCGCCAGCAGCGTCGGGGGCACGCGCACGGCCGGAGCGGGGCTGCGGACGCACTTGCCGCCCGGTTTCATCGCCAGGTCGCTCATCTTCGGCTGGGGCGGCGGGGTGTTGTAGTTGACGCGCAGGTAGGCGTCGTCGGCGAACCTCTTCCAGCCGTACGGGTCGCTCTCGTAGCCGGCCCGCAGCCCGAACGTCGTCGTGGACCACCTGAAGGCGGCGGCGTCCTTCACGGCCTTGGTGGCGTCGAACTCCACGTCGCCGCCTGGGCAGTCGGAGGACCACCCCTTGGCCACGTCGCGGGTGTCCAGATGGTCGATCCAGTTGTCGTCGGTGGAGTTCCAGGTCGACCCGTCGACGAACGCCTTGGTGCGCCACAGTTGCACCGTGCGGCCGTCACAGGAGTAGGACCAGGTCTCCTTAGCCACGAAGTCGGCCGAGATGATGTGCTTGCCCGCGTACGCGCTGGTCGACATGCGGTAGAAGAGGCGCTTGACGTCGGACGGCGCGCACTTGGCGTCGCCCGCGCAGTGGCCGAGTCCGGCGTCCGGCTTGCCGCCGAACTTGTAGAACGAGGTGCTCGGGTAACTGCGTGACACGTACGCCCAGGCGGATGCCTTGACGGTCTTCCACACGGGGTCGATGTAGACGGGGAACATCGTGTCGGGGGCGTTCAGCAGCCGCGCGTCCGGGGTGAGCGTGAGGCCCTGCCCGTCCACCGCCGTCCCGAGGTCGGCCACCTTCGACGTGGGCGACGGACCGTCCGCCAGGTCGTCCCCGGCGCGGGACGCCCGATCCGGCGCCGCCCCCGCGGGCTCGGTGGAGTCCCACATGATCGCCCCGGGCGCCTCGAAGACCGGGCCGCCCGCGGCCTGGTCGACGGCGCGCAGCCGTCCGTCCGCCTCCTTCCGGACGGTGAGCCCCGCACCCGCGATGCCCAGGCGCAGCGTGGCGAGCGCGCCACCGGACAACGCCTCGCGGGTCTTGACCACCAGGGTGTGGGCGAAGCCGTCGGTGTCGGCACGCACGACCAGGTCGACGTCCTTCGACACGTCCCGGTAGACCGCCGAGTCTCCCCGCAGCTCAGGCTCGGGAAGTCCGCCCGGCCACGTCAGTTCCATGGACCGGCCGGCGCGGGACATCCGCACGAGCGGCGCGTCGCCGCCGCCGGACACCGCCAGCTCGACGGTGGACGCGCGTGGCCCGATCGATCCGTCTGCCCTGCGGACCATGGTGGTGTCGGGATCCACCCAGTGATCACCCTGGCGCACGCGGACCGGACGCAGGTGCTCGACGGCCGTGTACGAACCGTCCGGGTTCGCGAAGACCTCCCGTGACTCTCCTCGCCTGGCGAGGATCTCCGCCTCGCGGCCGGTGCGGCGGGCGAGTGCACGGGCCTGCCCGTCGGTTCCCGCCTCGGGCTCGGGCTCGGCGGCGTGTGCCACCGGCCCCGCTCGTTGGACGTCGAAACCCGTGAGCATCGACGCGCAGACAATCCCCGCCGCCGCGGCGGCGACCAGCCTTCGGAACACCGGCACCTTCTTTCGCGCGCACACTGCGGCACCGGCGCGGCGCGCCGGGCCACCAGCACTGATGTGGGCACAAGATCAGCAAACGAGCCCACGGTACGCTCGGCCGCGCGTTCGCGAATCAGTCATCGGCGGGGGTGGATTCCGGGCCGGTTGAGTCATCTCACGGCCGCGATTGGGTATGCCGTCCCGGCGGTCCTCAGTCGGTGCGGACGATGCCGGCCAGCTCGTCGCGCGAGGACACCCCGAGCTTGGGGAACGCACGGTAGAGGTGGGAGCCGACCGTTCGCACGCTCAGAAACAGCTGTTCGGCGATCTCCCGGTTCGTCCGGCCCTGCGCGGCCAGCCGTACGACCTGGAGCTCCTGCGGGGTGAGACCACCGAGCCGGTCGGCGGCACGGCTGCGCGGAACGGTGACGTCACCACTGGCACGCAGCTCGCCGAGCGCCCGGGCCGCCCAGGGGGCGGCTCCGAGCCGCTGGAACCGGTCCATCGCGTCCCTGAGCAGGTGCTGTGCCTCGCCGCGCCTGCGGGCGCGCCGCAACCACTCCCCGTACGACAGCTCTGTGCGGGCCTGCGCGAAAGGGTGCTCGGCCTTGTCGTGGAGGCGCAGGGCCGCCTGGAAGAGCTCCTCGGCCTCCCGCGTGGTGCCGGTCAGTGCACGGCAGCGCAGCACGACGGCATCTGCCCAGGGTTGCCGTACGTGGGACGCCCACTCCCGAAGCCGGCCAAGGCTCTCCGCGGCGGCGGCGCCGCTGCCGGTCCTCACCGTCGCCTCGATGACGTCCTCCGCGGCCAGGACTTCCACCAGGGCGTGGTGGTGCGGTCCGCGGGACAGCCCGCGAAGGTGCTCCAGCGCGGTCTCGTGGCGGCCGAGGCCGAGGTCGAGCAGCCCGAGCGCCCACGTCCCCATGGCGGCGCTCATGCGCAGCCCCCGGGACTCGCCGAACCGCACCGCCTGCTCCGCCAGCTCCTGGCAGCGCTCCTCCTCACCGCTGAGCGCGGCGAGCATCGCGGCGATCGCGGTCAGCCGGCCGGACCCCTGGTCGCGCCCGATGTCGGCGGCCACCTGAAAGCCTTCCGAGACGTCGATGAGCGCGTCACGACACTCCCCCAGGAACAGCCGGGCCTGGGCACGTAGCTCCAGCGCCCCAGGCAGCAGCTCTACCATGCCGTGCGTGCGGTACTCATCCACGAGCCGACCGGCCAGTTCGGCGGAGGCCGGGCTGTCCCCCATGGCGAGCGCGAGGCAGGCGGCGCTCAGCATGTCGCTCCATTCGCCGCCGGGGGTGCGGCGTGCCTCCGCGATGGCCGTGCGGGCGGCCGCGAAGTCCTCCGGCTGCCGGCCGATGAAGAAGTCCACCACCTCCGACATGGCCGTGCCGAAGCGGAAGGCGAAGGATTCGGGGGGAGCGGACAAGCGGCGGAGCAGGCCGACCGACCGCCCGGCCACGGCTGGGCTGCCGGCGAGCAGCGCGCCCCGAATCGCCTCCACCAGCATCGCGGCGGCCTTGCCCGGATCCGTCCCGGTGATGCGTTCGGCACCGGTGATGAGCAGGTGGCCTGCCTCTTCCGGGGAGCCGCGCTGGGCCTCGGCCACGGCCCGGACACGGTCGAGCTCGGCCAGCGCCGACGGCGTTCCCATGAGATCCGCGGCGGCTTCGGCGAGGGTGACGGCGCGATCGAGCCGGCCGGACGCGACGGCCAGTGCCGCCGCCGCGCCCAGACGGCGCGCCCGCGCCGGGATCTCGCCCGTCAGCTCGGCCGCGCGTTCGTAGGCGGCGCCGGCCGCCGCGTAGCCGTTGGCGGCGCGCGCCCGTTCCGCCGCGTCTTCGAGCTCGGCCGCGGCCTGATCGTCCGGTCCGGTGGCGGCCGCCGCCAGGTGCCACGCGCGCCGGTCGCCGTCCCGGTCGCCGATCAGCGCGGCGGCCAGTGCCCGGTGCGCCGCGATCCGGCGGCCGAACGGAGCGGCCTGCAGGGTGACGGTCCGGATGAGCGGATGCCGGAACATCACCTTCCGGCCGTCCAGAGTGACCAGGCCGGCCGCCTGGACCGGATCCAGGTCGGCGACAGAAGCCCCGAACATGGCGGCGGCACGAAGGATCGGCTCCAGCTCGCCGCTGGTGTCGGCGGAGGCGATGAGCAGGATGGCCTTGGACGGTTCGGGCAGGCGGTCGATCCTGCTCTCGAACGCCAGGCGGACACGATCGGCCGGCGGGAGCACGCCGTGCCCGATGTCGAGCGGGAACAGGCTTCCCGCGCGCTGCTCCGGCGTCAGCCGTCTCGGCAGCTCGACGAGGGCGAGCGGGTTTCCCTCGGCGTCGTCCAGGAGCCGGTCCCGCACGTGCGGCACCAGGTCGGGCGCGTGCTCGGCGAGCAGCGCGGCGGACTCCGGCCGCGCCAGGGCACCGAGACGCAACCCGGGCATCCCCAGCGTCTGCAGGTCCCCCTCCCCGTCTCTGACGGCGAAGATCAGGGCAAGGCCCTCCGAGCCGAGCCTGCGCGCGGTGAACGTCAGCGCCTCGACCGAGGGCCGGTCGAGCCAGTGCGCGTCGTCGATCAGGCACAGCAGCGGCCGCTCGGCGGCGAGATCGGACAGCAGGGTCAGAGTGGCGAGGCCGACCAGGAACCGGTTCTCCCCTGGCGGGTCACCCAGTCCGAAGGCGCCGCGCAGGGCGGCCGCCTGGCGGGGCGGCAGCGCGTCGACACGGTCGAGCACCGGCTTGAGCAGGAGATGCAGGCCGGCGAAAGGCAACTCCGCCTCGGACTCGACCCCGGTGGTGCGCAGCAGCTCCATGCCGCGCGCCTGCTCGGCCGCGTACTCCGCGAGGGCCGACTTGCCGATGCCCACGTCGCCTGCGATGACCAGCGCGCCGCTGCCGCCTTCCCGGAGGGCTTGGAGCAACTGGTCGATCTCCGCCTTCTCGGCGGCTCGTCCATGTAACAAGGCACCCCTACCTCGGCCGATCACCTGCCTGGAGCACCAGTCTGCCATGGACGATCATCTCCCTGTCAGGCCGGATGTCATGCCAGATCGTTCGGAGCTCCAGGAGCCGACGATGGCTATTGGCGGGAGAGCCCGCGGGTGAGGCCCGCCAGGATGGTCGTCGTGAGGATCCACCCCGCGGCGATCAGCGCGGCGGCGAGCCACTGTTGCAGGTCACGCGGGCCGAACGCGCTCTCCTGTCCGAAGGTGATGATCGGGAGGAGCAGGTCCAGGGTGTAGAGGAAGGGGCTGAAGGGGGGTGCCTCGCCGGGTTTGAAGGCCGGTGGCTGGTGGACGGTGAAAGCGACCGTGCCTATGAGGAGAAGGGCGGCGAGCCAGAGCGCGGCGCGGAACGGGCGGTAGCCGTACCCGACGGTCCAGTCCTGCAGGTAACCCCAGAGCCGCGCCCCGAGCCGCTGCCCCGTCCGGCGGCGGCGCTGTTTGGCCAGCAGCACGTCCCGAGCGGCCTCGTCGTGACCATGCCGGCGGTAGACGGCGGCCAGCTGCTCGTACGGTTGCGGCTGGTAGGCCTCCTTGGCCAGCCACTCAAGGCGCTCCTGGACGGGCAGGGGCGCCTCCAGGCTGTCGTAGGTGAAGCCGTTCATCAGGAGTTGAGCGGGCCACCGGTCAGGAACGTCGTCGAGCAGGCCGACCCGGGTGTGACGAAGGTCGACGGTGCGCAGCAGCAGGGTCTCCGGGCCGATCTTCAGCGAGGCCGCTTCGACGCCACGCAGGTGAAGGTCGCCGTCGAGGGTGGTCTCGGCGAAGCACAGCGTGGAGGCGATCCGGGAGTTCCTGATCGAGAGGGCTCCGGTGGCCGTGAAGCCCTCGCAGCAGTCGACGCCACCGCCCGCGGTCACTTCCCACAGGGACAGAGCGCGCCCGCCGGGATTGCTGAGAACGGCGCCGTGAAACTCCACGGTGCCCTCGACCTTGGCGTTGATGAGCACGATCTCGCCCTCGGCGCTGAAGCCCTCGCTGCAGCTGAGCCTGCCGGTGACCCCCAGCCGCCGCAGTGAGAGCGCCGTCGCGCCCGGGTTGGAGAGCCTCCCGCCGTCGACGTTGAGCGATCCGCGGACCTGCGTCGAGTCCAGGAAGACCGCTCCGGTCGCCACGAAGCCGGGTGTGGCCCGCAGTCCGCCGCCGAGCTCCATCAGCGGTGCGTTCAGCGCGCGTCCGCCCGGATTGGCCAGAGTCGCATGGCGGAAGAAGAGCTGCCCGGCCACCTGGGCTCCGCGCAGGAGGACTTCGCCTTCGGCGGCGAAGCCCTCATCGAAGTGCAGCCTGCCCTCGACGGTGAGCCTCTCCGCGTTCAGGGCGACGCCGCCGGGGTTGGACAGCCGGGCTCCGCTGAACTCGCATCGGCGCCCCACCCGGGCATCCTGCACGCTCAGCTCGCCGTACGAGAGGAAGCCGTGCCGACCCGACAACCCGCCGTCGACGACGATCCCCTCGGCGGTGAGGCCGCGGCCGCCCGGCCGCCCGACCCGCGCGCCGTCGAGCGTCATCGTCCCGCCGATCCTGGCGCCCGCGACGCGCATCTCACCGTCGATGACGGCGTTCGCGCACAGAAGATCCCGGTTGACGGTCAGGCCGTCGGCGTGGACGGCCGGATCCGCGTGGATCGCCGTGTCGCTGAGATCCATCGTCCCGGACACGTGCGCTCCACCGAGCTGGATCGGGCCGTCCATCAGGCACCCCTCCAGGCGCAGGCCCCCACCGATCACGGCATCCGCGGCCCGCAGGCCGGGTAACCGGGAAGCCGCGAGGTCGACCAGGCCGGTGCGGGCTCCGGTGAGGACGGGCGCCTCCTCGAACTCGCACCCGGTCAGGATCAGAGGGTGTTGCACCTCGGCGTCGGACAGGTCCAGCCAGCCGGTGATCCGGGCTCCGGACAGCCGCAGGGCGGGCGTCTGTCCGGGCAGGCGTTCCTGGGCGCCGAGCAGCAGCTTCGCGATGACTGCGGCCCGGACGGGGACGCCGGGAAGATCTACCGGACGCGCTACGGGAAACGCCTCCCAGAGGGCGAGTTCCGGCTCGGAGAGATCATCGGTGATCACAGGCACTCCCGGAACGTCGTACGCGTCGGTAAGGAGATGCTCCAAGGTCATCACCGACTTCGCAACAGCGAAGACCTCTGCCGAGCCGGTCACTCTGCCCGGCTGATCCGGTGCCGGAGGGCGGGTCACCAGCTGCCGGTGGCCCCGCCTCCTCCGCCGCTGCCGCCGCCGAAACCGCCGAAGCCGCCATCACTGTCGGCCGCGGCGGGTCCCGCGATCGCGAGCATGGCGCAGGCGGCCAGCGTCACCGCGCCCACGACGATGCGCCGCAGTCGCCGGATGCCGGTCTTGCCGTTGTCGTTCATCGGTCCTCCTCGGTCGTGTCGGTTCCGGCGCCCATTGTGGGCAAGATCGGCCCCTGGGTGAACGGCCGCGGACCCGTAAATCCGGCGCCTCAGTGGTTTCACGTATCCCGCGGGCGACGGGGGCAGGCGGCTCACGGCGTTCACCGGATGCCGCGGCGGCCGGGTGCCGTCTCATCCTGCTGACAGCCAACGGCCAGGGGCCCGCCGAAGCGCGTGGTCCCCGCGAGCAGCGAGGATGCCACCTTTGTCACACATCGCCGCGACGCCGGCACAACGTACAGACACGGACGCGGAACCGGCACCGCACTGGTGGGCCGGGGCGCTCACGCTCGCCGAGCGGCTGGCGCTCACCACCCGGCCCGCTCCCCGCGAGAGCGACCTGGCCGAGCGGCGGCTCGCGCGCTGGCGGGCCGCCCACCGCATGGACGAGGACGGCCGGTTCGAGGCCAGGCTCGCCGACCTCGGCATCGACGCCGACGTGCTGCTCGCGCTGCTGGCCGAGCCGCCCGAGGAGCTGGCGGCGCGCGCACCCCGGCCCGCCTGGGCCGGCACCGTCGAAGCCGCGCTCGCGGCGGCCTCCCTGGGCGGCGGCGTCCAGGCCGCGCCGCCGGAGCTCGACGAGGCGACGTTCACGTGGGATGCGGGGTTCGCGCGGATCGTCGCCCCGTTCGTCCGTGACGCCGTCGACCGGATGGTGTCCGGTGCGCCGGACGGGCTCGGGAAGGTGGCGGCTCTGCGGCGCGGGTTCGCGGACCAGCTCGGCAGGCAGCTCGTCTCGCTCGCCTCGCGCGTGCTCGTCCTGGAGCTGAACGTGGCCCGGGTACGCGGCGAGCTGCACGGGGACAGCGCCGAGGAGCGTTTCCGGTCCTTCACGACGCGGCTGGCCGGCCGGGAGGGGCTGGCGGGGCTGCTGTCCGAGTACGTCGTGCTGGCACGGCTGATGGCCCAAAGCGCCGACCACGCCGTGGAGAACTACCTGGAGCTGCTGCGGCGGCTGGCCGCCGACCGGTCCGCGATCGTGGCGGAGCTGTTCGGCGGGACCGAGCCGGGGCCGCTGACCGAGGTGGTCATGGGCGTGGGCGACGGTCACCGGGGCGGGCGGTCGGTCGGGCTGCTGCGGTTCGAGAGCGGGGCGCGGGTGGTCTACAAGCCGCGGTCGCTGGCCGTGCACGCGCACTTCAACCGGGCGCTCGGCTGGCTCGACGACCGGATGTCCGGCCTCGGCCTGCGCGTGCTGACCGTGCTGGAACGGCCGGGCCACGGCTGGGTGGAGTACGCCGAGCACGGGCCCTGCGCGGACGAGGCCGGCGTACGTGCCTTCTACCGGCGACAGGGCGCCCTGCTGGCCCTGCTGTACGCGCTCGACGGCGTGGACTTCCACTTCGAGAACCTCATCGCCGCCGGTGACCAGCCGGTGCTGGTCGACCTGGAGGCGCTGTTCCACCCGGCGATCCCCAGGGGCGGCGCCCGCGGGCGTACCGACGACGACCCGGCCGAACGGGCGCTGGACACCTCGGTCGCCCGGGTGGGGCTGCTGCCGGCCGTCGTGTGGAGCAAGGACGGCGGCGCCCTCGACATGGGAGGCATGGGCGGGGACGCGGGCAGCACGCTGCCGTTCGAGTCGGCCGGCTGGTCCGCCGCGGGGACCGACGAGATGCGGCTGATCCGGGAGCGGGCGGCCTTCCCCGGCAGCAGCAACCGACCGGGCGTCGGTGACGCCGTCGCCGATCCGGCCGACCACGTCGAGGACTTCCTGTCGGGTTTCACCGGCGCGTACGAGGTCATCGCCGCCCACCGCGACGAACTGCTCTCACCCGGCGGCATCCTGGCGGCCTTCCAGGGGGACGAGATCCGCGTGGTGATGCGGCCCACGCAGCTGTACGGCACCCTGCTGCTGGAATCGACCCACCCGGATGTCATGCGTGACGCCCTGGACCGCGACCACGTGCTAGACGCGCTGTGGGCCGCCTGCACCGACGACCCGGTCCGCCGCCGGCTGGTCCCCGCCGAGATCGCCGACGTCTGGAACGGCGACATCCCCCTGTTCGCCGGCCGCCCCGGCACGCCCGACCTGTGGACCAGCCGGGACGAGCCGCTGGCCGGCGCGCTCACGGGCGTGCCCTCCTCGGACGCCGCCGCCAAGATCCGCGCCATGGGCCCCCGGGATCTGGCCGAGCAGCAGTGGATCATCCGCGCCTCCCTGGCCAGCCGCCGCGACCGCGACCGCGTCTGGACCTCCGCCGCACCTGCGGCTCCCGCCGCCCCCACCCCGCCGGCAGACGGGCTCGCGGACCGGCTCGTGGCCATGGCCACGGCGCTCGGGGACGAGCTCGCCGAACGCGCCCACCGCGACGCCTCCGCCGCCAACTGGCTCGGCATGGAGCTCGTGGGCGAGACCCGCTGGACGGTCGGCACGCTCAAGAGCAACCTGTACGGCGGCACCCCCGGCGTCGCCCTCTTCCTCGGCCAGCTCGCCAGGATCACCGGCGAGACCCGCCACGCCGATCTCGCCATGCGGGCCCTGGCCTGGGTCCCCGGCTTCGTGGACGGCATCGCCGGGAATGCCATGGCGTTCCCGTGCGGGCCGTTCAACAGCGCCGTCGGGCTGGCGTACGCGCTGACGCACCTGGCCCGCGACCTCAGCGCGCCCGGTCTGCTCGACCACGTCGAACCCCTGATCGCCGCGACGACCGGCGCCGCCGCCACGGACGAGGAACTCGACGTCGTGGGCGGCGCGGCCGGCTGCCTGGCCGCGATGCTCGCCGTCCACGAGGCGACCGGGCTGCCGAACGCGCTGGACGTGGCCCGCACCTGCGCCGACCGGCTCGTCGAGACGGCGCGGCCGCAGGACGGCGGGGTGGCGTGGCACGGTCACATCCCCGCCTCGGCGCCCTTGACCGGGTTCTCCCACGGGGCCGCGGGGATCGGCTGGGCGCTGCTCCGCTTCGCCGACCGGACCGGCGAGGCACGGTACGCGGAGACCGGCCTGGCCGCCTTCGCCTATGAGCGTTCCCGATTCGACACCCGCATCGGCAACTGGCCCGACTTCCGGGACCTGCCCGACGCCTCGGCGAACCCCTCCGGCCTGCCCCCGTCCATGCAGGGGTGGTGCCACGGCGCGCCCGGCATCGGCCTGGCCCGCGCCGACCTCCTCCGCCGTCCCGGCCTGAACGCCGAAGCGGCCGGTGACCTCGCCGCCGACCTGGACCTGGCGCTGCGCTCGTACCTGAGCAGCCCGCCCGGCATCGTCGGCCACAGCCTGTGCCACGGCGAGGCCGGGAACCTGGAGCTCCTCACCCACGCCGTCGCCGCGGGCAGGCA
The DNA here is from genome assembly GCF_053587055.1 of Nonomuraea sp. NPDC003707. Lineage (NCBI taxonomy): Bacteria > Bacillati > Actinomycetota > Actinomycetes > Streptosporangiales > Streptosporangiaceae > Nonomuraea > Nonomuraea sp. NPDC003707. The sequence goes on from NZ_JBSFNK010000025.1 coordinate 135,874, forward strand.
CGACCTGACGGACACCCTGCGCCTGCGGGCCGGCGTCCTGCTCGCCCAGCTCGCCGACGGCCCGCTCTGCGGTACCCCGGGCGGCGTGACGACGCCGGGTCTGATGTCCGGTCTGGCGGGGATCGGGCACGGTCTCCTGCGGCTGGCCACCCCCGCCGAGGTGCCGTCCGTCCTGGTCCTGGCCCCGCCGGCCGCCTGAAGCGCCACGTACCCGCCAAAGAAAGGGGCTGCCGTGATGCGGCGCCGCGTCCCCGTCCGCCTGCAACTGACCACGAGCGAGTGCGGGGCCGCCGTCCTGGCCATGCTGCTGAGCCACCACGGCAGGCACGCCTCGGTCGCCGAGTGCCGTGACCTGCTGGGCCCGGGCAGAGACGGCGTGTCCGTCGCCCGGCTGGTCGCGGCGGCCCGCGAGCACGGGCTGACGGCCACGGCGGAACGCGTGGCGGATCCGCTCGGCGAGCCGCCGCGGGCGCCGTTCATCGCCTACTTCTCCGCCCACCACTTCGTCGTCGTCGAAGGGCTGGGCAGGGGCGGCGTGCGGATCGTCGACCCGGGCAACGGCCGCCGGACCATGCCGCGGGAGGAGTTCGCGCGGCGGTACGGCGGCGTGGTGATCGAGTGCGCGCCCGGTCCCGGGTTCGTCAGGAGGCGCGCGTCGCCGTGGCGGTCGACGCCGGTCCGCTACCTGCGCGACTTCGCGGCGGTGCCGGGCGGCCGGCGTCGCCTGGCCGGGGTGCTGGCTCTGGCGGCGGCCATCCAGCTGCTGGCGCTGGCGCTGCCGCTCGCCACCAAGTCCGTGGTGGACGAGCTGGTCCCGGCCGGGCGCGGCGACCTGCTGCCGGTGCTCGGCTGGGCGGTGTTCGGCACGGCGGCGCTGCACGGCACGCTCACCTTCCTGCGCGCACGCCTCCTGCTCGCCCTCCGGGCCCGCGCCGACGAGCGGCTGACCGGCCGTTTCGTCGGCCACCTGCTGCGGCTGCCGATCGGGTTCTTCCTCCAGCGCAGCCGGGGCGACCTGCTCCTGCGCGTCGGCAGCATCGCCACCACCAGGGAGGCGGTCACGCAGCAGAGCGTCACGCTCGCGCTCGACATGGTCCTGCTGTCCGCGTACGGGATCGCGCTCGTCCTCCTCGTCCCCTGGTACGCGCTCATGGTCGGCGCGCTGGCGGCCGGGCAGGCGGGACTGATGGTGACCTCGTACCGGCGGCTGCGGACCCTGTCCCAGGCCGAGCTGGGCGCCCGCGCGGGCGAGCAGGGGTATCTCGTCGAGACGTTGCAGGCGATGCTGCCGCTCAAGGCCAACGGCGTGGAGTCGCGGGCACAGGCGCGCTGGCGGGAGCTGTTCGGGACGTACCAGACGGCCATGCTGCGGCGGGGGCGCGCCAGCTCCTGGTTCGAGGCGGTGCAGGGAGCGGTGGCCGTGTTCGCGCCGCTCGCGCTGCTCTGGTGCGGCGCGTGGCTGGTGCTCGGCGGGCGCATGTCGCTGGGCACCATGCTGGCGGTGAACGCCCTGGCGATGTCGGTGCTGGCGCCGTTGCAGGCGTTCGTGGGGACGGTGCAGCTGTACTCCATGCTGCGCGGCCAGTTCGAGCGCATCTACGACGTGCTCGACGCCGCCCCCGAGCCGAGCGGTGCCCGGCTGCTGCCCGCCGGGCGGCCGGTCGCGATCCGGGCCGAGGGCGTCGCCTTCCGGTACGCGCCCGACTCGCCGCCCGTGCTGCGGGAGATGTCGTTCGAGGTGCCCGCGGGGGCGAAGCTCGGCGTCGTCGGGCGTACCGGGTCGGGCAAGAGCACGCTCGCCCTGCTGGTGCTCGGGCTGCTACGGCCGGAGACGGGCGAGATCCGGCACGACGGCGTACCCGTCCAGGAGCTGGACGTGGCGGCGCTGCGGCGCGAATGCGGCGCGGTGCTGCAGGAGCTGTCGCTGTTCAACGGCTCGATCCGCGACAACATCACGCTCGGCAGCCCCGACGCCACGGACGACGACGTGGTGACCGCCGCGCTCGTCGCGGGGCTGCACCACGACGTCGAACGCCTGCCCATGGGCTACGACACCAACGTCGGCGAGGGCGGCGCCGCGCTCTCGGCCGGGCAGCGGCAGCGGGTCGCGCTCGCCAGGGCCATCGTGCACCGGCCGCGCCTGCTCATCCTCGACGAGGCCACCAGCCACCTCGACCCCCAGACCGAACGCCGGGTCGACGCCGCCCTGTCGGAGCTGCGGGTCACCCGGATCGTCGTCTCGCACCGGCTGAGCGCGATCCGCGACGCCCACGAAGTCCTCGTCATCGACCAGGGCCGCATCGTCGGCCGCGGAACCCACGAAAGGCTGGTGAGCAGCCCAGGACCCTACCGCGACCTGTTCGGCGCTCCGCCGGTGCCCGATCCGCTGAGCGCCTGAAATCACCCATCTTCATGGAAGGAGACAGAAATGTCGGCCGACGACCAGATCAGATCCTGGAAAACCCCCGAGCTCCGCGGGCACGACGAGGCCCACCCCGCGGGTGAGATCAACCTGGGCGCCCTGAGCGGCGGCGAGAAGGACACGCCCATCTTCAGCGACTACACCGACTTCTTCAGCTGCTGGCAGAGCTGCGAACGCTCCATGTGGGTCGGGACCTGCCGCTTCTCCAGCCTCGGCTGCTGCTGACCACGAGCAAAGGAGCACACATCATGACGAACGACGACCTGATCCGTTCCTGGAAGGACCCCATCAACCGGGCGGCCTACGGGGCCGGCCTGCCGCACCCCGCCGGCGACCTCGATCTGGAGACGGCGCGGCTGGCGGGCGGCGTGGAGCAGGAGCCGGCGAACGGCACCCAGCACCTGTCCACCATCGGCTGCTGCGGCGGCTACACCTCCGAGGTGCGCTGCGCGATCAGCGCGCTGTACCCCGTCCCCATGTGCGTGGCTTGGACCCTGCTCTGACAGGCCGGTGACCGGCCGCGCGGCACCGGATCCGGGCCCGCGGCCGGTCACTCGGCGAGCCGGTGCGCCAGGGCGGCCCGGGTCTTCACCCCGAGCTTCCTGAACACGCTGGCCAGATGCGTCTCCACCGTCCTGGGGCTGAGGAACAGGCGCTCGCCGATCTCCCGGTTCGTCATGCCGAACGCGACCAGCTCGGCGATCTCCCGCTCCCGCTCCGACAACGAGCTCCCGGCGCCGGGCCGGTGGGCCAGGCCGGCGGCCATCCGGCGCTGCTCGACGCCCACCTGGGCCGCCAGCCACGGCGCGCCGCACGACAGGAACAGCTCCTTCGCCTGCCCGAGCTGCTGCTTGGCGGCCCGCGAGTCGTCGTCGCGGCGCAGCACACCCGCCAGCAGCATCCGGCCGAGTGCCTCCCCGATGGGCAGCCCGGCAGCCGCGAACCGGTCCACGGCTTCGCGCGCCGCCTCCTCCGCCTCGTCCTGCCGCTCCTGGGCGAGCGCGAGGACGGCACGGGCCCGCGCCAGGAAACCCGACTGCACGGGCGGGGCGCCGAGCTCCACGACGCGGGCGGCGCGCTCGTACCACTCCCTGCCCGCCGTCAGATCGCCCCGGGTGACCTCCACCTCCGAGCGCAGCGCGTAACTGCCGACCACGCCCGGGCCGAGACCGGCCGGGTCGGCGGGCACCCGCGCCGCCAGCAGCCGCCCGCACGCCTCCGTCTCGCCGACCGAGAACAGCACCTCCGACACCGCCTGGTCCGAGATGGTCCGCCACCAGGCCGAGCGCAGCACCTGCCCCCGCCGCGCCGGCTCGATCAGCGGCATCGCCGCGTCCGGGCCGTTCAGCCACAGCAGCGGGCGCGACTTCGTGACGTGGACGAACGCCAGCATCTCCGCGCTGCCCAGATGGCGCGCGATCTCCTCGGCCTCCTCGGCGTCGCCCAGCGCCCGGTCGACGTCCCCCAGCCGGGCGTGGACGGTGGCGCGGGCGGCGTACAGCAGCGGCACCACGTGGCTGCGCCCGTGGTCACGGGCCACCCGCAGCCCGCGGGCCAGGTGCCGCAGCGCGTCGGCGTTGCGGTCGGCCAGGAACTCTCCCCACGCCAGCGCGGCCACGAGCCCGAGATCGTCGCACAGCTCGCGGTCGGTCAGCCCGTTCACCAGCGCGTCCGCCCGGTCGAGATACCGGTACGCCGCCCAGAAGTCGCACCGGTAGAGCGCCGCGACCGCCAGCAGCGTCACGGCCGTGGCCGGCAACCCTCGCCGGGTACGCGGTCCCGCCAGCCCGAGCGCGAGCGAGGCGTTCTCCCGGCCCTCGTCCCAGCGCCCGTCCAGCAGGTCGTTGGCCGCCAGCTCCACCAGCAGCGCGCACCGCCCGCCGGAGTCGCCGCCCGGGGCCTGGTCCAGGTGGCCCAGCTCGGCGGTCAGGATCGCCCGGGCCTCCTCGAAGCGGCCCAGCGAGCGCTCCATCATGGACATCAGCTCCACCGCCTGGTCGCGGTGGTCGCCGCCCGCCTGCATGACCTCGCGCAGCAGCGTACGGCTCTCCGCCAGCTGCCCGGACACGCCCAGCGCCGCCGCGAGTGACAGCAGCAGGCCGGCGCGCCGCCCGCCGGGGACGTCGTCCGGCAGGGCCCGCAGGGCGGCGCGGAACCAGCGCGCCGCCGTCGCCGGCGCGGTCGCGGCCACCGCGTTCGCCCCCTCGGCCAGCAGATCGGCCCCGTCCACGTCGCCGATCACGATCGCGTGCTCCATGTGCACCGCGCACCGCACGGCCGGCGCGCCGTGCGCGCGCAGGTACTCGGCCGCCCGCCGGTGCGCCGCCATCCGCCACGCGGGCCCCGCCATCCGGTACGCCGCCGCCCGCACCAGCGGATGCCGGAAGCCCAGGGTCCGCGGGCCGGAGGACAGGACGTTCCGGTGTACGAGGTCGTCCAGGGCGGGCACCACCGTGGCCAGGTCCAGCTCCGACACCGCCGCCACCAGCGTCGCGTCCAGCTCGTCGCCCACCACCGCCGCGGCCCGCGCCACCAGCCCCTGCACCTGGTCGAGGCCCGACAGCTCGGCGGCGATCAGCCGGTCCAGGGCGTTCGCCGCGACGGGGCTCGCGGCCTCGGCGGGATCGTCGCCGTCCGGCAGCGCGGCCAGGATCTCCAGGAACAGCGGGTTGCCGCCGCTGCGCTCGTACAGGCGGCGCCGGCGGGGCGCGGACATCTCCTCACCCAGCAGCGCGTCCGCGTCGCCCGCCGACAGCGGGCCGAGGGGCAGCGCCACCACGGAGGCCGCGGCCAGCGACCGCGTCAGCCCGGCCGGCAGCCCGCCGGTGCGCGCCGCGAGCAGGACGATCACGCGCCGGTCCGGCGGATGCCGGATGAAGTAGTCGAGGGCCTCGATGGAGGCGTCGTCGGCCCACTGCACGTCGTCCAGCAGCACGACCAGGCCGTCCCGCTCCGAGATGCGCTCCACGAGGCGGTGCGACGCCCGGAACAACCGGTGCCGGTTCAGCGCCGCCAGCCCGCGGGCCACTCCCCCGGCGTCCGCGCCGGCCTCGGCGGACAGCAGCGCGCGGATCTGCTCCAGGTCGGCGGCCAGCTGGAGGTGGCGATCGCCGTCGGCCAGCGCGTCGAACAGGATCCCGAACGGCGCGCTGCGCTCGAACTCGGTGGCCCGCCCCGCCATCGCCGGCAAGCCCCGCTCCCGCGCCAGCTCGGCGACCGCCGTCAGCAGCCGGCTCTTGCCGATCCCCGGGTCCCCCGTCATCAGCACGAACGTCGTCCCGTGCGGCTTGTCCAGCAGCCGCACCAGGTGATCGAGCTCGGCGGAGCGACCCGTCAACGGGCGCCGGGTCACCAGCACGTCATAACCTCCCCGCCAGGAAGATCGTCGATCCCACCCCCATCTCTATCCCACTCAGCCGTTCCGTCCAAGGATTACGTGGTTTCCCCGATGTTTCCGCTTCCGGAACATGACGGATGCCGCAAGCGTCGCCGCCCGGCGCATCGTGCTCTCATGAGCGACGACGACCTCACCCGATCCTGGAAAGACCCCTACCACCGCGACGCCGGCATGCCCCATCCCGCGGGCGAGATCATGATCCCCGAGCACGGCGGCACCCAGGAGATGCCGACGCTGGGGACCACGTTCATCATCTGCACCCTGCCCGGCTGCAACCCCACCGTGTTCTTCGGCTGCACCTACTGATCGCATAACCTATAACGCTCACCAGCGGAGCATCCAAGGGGGCATTCATCGACAAGAGTGGCTGACGGTGTACGTTATAACCGTCAGCCACGAGACAGGACAGTGATGGGCGAATCAGCGGCCGAGCTCTACACGACGAAGGCGGACTACGCCTACCTGCGGGTCAAGGAGCTGATCCTGTCCGGCCGGCTGGCCCCCGGCTCCGTCATCGCCCAGGCCCAGCTGGCCCGCGACATCGGCATCAGCACCACTCCCCTGCGCGAGGCCCTGCGCCGGCTCAAGAGCGAGGGGCTGGTCGAGCTGGACGCCCACCGCGACGCCCGCGTCGCGCCCCTGGCCGCCGAGGAGGCCCCCGACCTGCTGGAGCTGCGCCGCTCCCTCGACCCCCTCGCGGTCGCGCTGGCCGCCGAACGCCGTACCAAGGCCGACATCGCCGCCATGCGCGCCGCCCACGAGGGCCTCGAACCCCTGCCCGGCAACCCCGCCTACGAGCAGCTCGTCGCGCACCGCAGGTTCCACGCCGCCCTCTACTCCGCCTCCCACAACGACCTGCTCATCCAGACCCTCGACAGCCTGTGGGACAAGGCCGACCGCTACCGCCGCCTCGCTCTGGAGGTCGAACGCGGACAGGCGGCCCGCGACCGCAAGGCCGCCGAGCACGAGGCCCTGCTGGAGTACGTCATCGCGGGCGACGTGGAGTCGGCCGCCGGCGTGATGCGCGAGCACATCGACACCAGCCTCGGCGCCCAGGCCGCCTGGCGGCTGCGCAAGCACCAGAACCCCGTGGGCCAGGACGAGGTAGATGCCTGACGCCTGGCATCGGCACGCGGTCCTGCTCGCCCACTCCACCGGCACCCAGGTGATCACCTTCGTGCTGCGACCCACCATGTCGTACCGCGCGATCGAGCTCGACGTGCCCACGGCCTGGCTCGGCCTGCTCGGCGCCAGCTTCGCCATCGCGCCGCTGCTGCTGGCCCTGCCCGCCGGCCACGCCGCCGACCGGTACGGCGAGCGCCGCATGGCCGTGGCGGGCGCGCTCCTGCTCACCGCCTCCGCCGTCGCGTTCACCGCGTTCGGCCACACGGTCCCGGGCCTGGTCGCGGCCGGGGTCCTGCTCGGCACCGGCCACCTGGGCAGCGTCATCGCCCAGCAGGCCCTGGTCGCCAACACCACCGAGCACGGCCGCCACGACACCGCCTTCGGCCACTACACCTTCGCCGCGTCCCTCGGCCAGGCCGCCGGCCCGCTCCTGATCAGCCTGCTCGGCGGCGACGGCTCCATCCCCGACACCGGCCGCATCTTCGCCTGGTCCTGCGGCCTCGGCGTGCTCCTCCTCGCGCTCTCCGCGCTGCTCCCGCGGAGCGGCGCGGCCGCCCGGACCCGGGCCGAGAGCGGGGACCTGCGCTCGCTGCTGCGCCTGCCCGGCCTCGCGCACGCCCTGGTGACCAGCTGCGTGGTGCTGTCCGCGGTCGACATCACGCTGGCGTACCTGCCCGCGCTCGGCACCGAGCACGGCCTGACCGCGAGCGCCGTGGGCCTGCTGCTGACCGTACGCGGCGTCGCCTCCATGGCCTCGCGCTTCTTCCTCGGCCACCTCGCCCGCCTGGTCGGCCGGCGCAGGCTGCTGGTCGGCAGCACCCTCGCGGCGGCGGTCGCCATGCTGCTCACGCCCGTGTCCATGCCGCTGTGGGCGCTGGCCGCGCTGCTGCTGGTCGCGGGGTTCGGGCTGGGGGTGGGACAGCCGCTGACCATGTCGTGGCTGGCCGAGTCCGCCCCCGCCGGGATGCGCGGCCGGGCCATGTCCCTGCGCCTGGTCGGCAACCGTACCGGCCAGCTGATCATCCCCGGCGCGGCCGGGGTCGTGGCCGCCGGGCTCGGGGCCGGCGGCGTCCTCCTCGTCACCGCGCTCAGCCTCGGCTGGGCCGGCGTGGCCGCCCGGCGGCTTCCCGTCGATCCATAGGAAGGTTCCACCATGACCGTTGTCACCGCAGACCTGTACGACGAGCGCGGCGACCAGCTCGACTCCTGCGACCTGCAGCTGCGCCAGTACGGCGGCCGGCGCGCCTTCAGCGGCCCCGTCGTCACCGTCCGGTGCCACGAGGACAACGTCCTGCTCAAGTCCGTCCTGTCCGAGCCCGGCGAGGGCCGGGTCCTGGTGGTGGACGGCGGGGGCTCCCTGCACACCGCCGTCATGGGCGACGTCATCGCCGGCATGGCGGTCGCCAACGGCTGGGCCGGCGTCGTCATCAACGGCGCGGTACGCGACGTCGCCGCCCTGCGCGAGCTCGACCTGGGCGTCAAGGCCCTCGGCTCCAACCCCCGCAAGAGCGCCAAGGTGGGCGGCGGCGAGCGCGACGTCCCCGTCACCTTCGGCGGCGCCACCTTCCGTCCGGGCGCCGATCTGTTCAGCGACGACGACGGGATCCTCGTCACGCTCCGCTGATCGCTCGGCCGGCGGCCGCCGCGTGAAACGGCGGTCGAACGGGCGGAGAGATCTTGCGCCGGCCGGCCGCCATGGCCGAGCCTTTCCCTCATGACCTTGGACGCGGACACGGCGGCCGCCATCGACGACTACTTCGCCCGCTACGGGAGGCGGGGGCACCGGCTCGCCCGGGAGAGTCGCGGCCTGGTGGAGTCGCTGGTCACCGTCAACGGGACGGGCATCCTCGACCGCCTGGTGGTGGACGACGGCCCGTGCGAGTGCTGCCTCGAGGAGCAGCGCCGGGTCGAGCGGCTGTCCTGGGTCAAGTCCGAGTACCGCCGCAGGAGACGTTCGTGAGCAAGGTGGCCACGCACCGGTGCGTTCCTCCGGGCGTCCGCGGTGGGGACGTCCGGCCGTGGCGGTGCTCCGGCTGCGGCCAGCTGTGGGAGCCGCTCCCCCCGCCGCCACGCCCCGAGCGTGACCCTGAGGCCCCGAACCGCAGATCCGGCATAGCGGCCGGCACCTCGATGGGAGCGCTGTGCCTGGCGGCCATAGCGCTCTCGAAGCTCCTCACCGTCGCGTTGTGCGCGGCCGCCGTACTGGGGCTCTTCTGGTCGTACCGGTGGGAACGCCGCGGGTGAGGCGGGGTCAGGGACCTTCGACGGGCAGGAGGGGGCCGGTGAGGGGCTCGTCGCGGTCGCAGGTCAGCTCGCCGTTGCGCACCCGCAGCCGGGCGGCCTGGACCGACGAGCGGCGGCCACCGCCCGGGTGGGTGAAGTAGAAGATCACCGCCTCCTCCTCCCCCGTCACCACGACGTCCGCGTGGTGGCCGAACCCGTCGTCGTCCGGGCGCGTGCCCGGCTGGTCGAGGATGAGGCCCCGCGGCTCCCAGACGTCGAGGTCGTCCGAGACCAGTACGCGCTGGCCACGCCACTCGTCGACGATCATCCAGTGGCGGCCCCCGAGCGTGAACACGTTGGCCCCCTCGTGCGCGGAGATCGTCACGGCGGGTCCGCGGACCTGCCAGTGGTGCAGGTCGGAGCTGTCGGCGGCCCAGGTGTGCGAGCCGTCGGCCTCGTCCTTGTACCAGAGCCGGTGGCCGCCGCCGGGCAGCGCGGCCACGCAGGCGTCGATCACGTACGGGGAGGACAGGCCGAGGGTGGACCGGAACGTCCACCGTACGAGGTCGGGGCTGGTGTAGTGGCGGATGTGGCGCTCGTGCCCCGGCCACGCCTCGGGGACGCCGCGGATGACGCTGACGTACATGTGGTACGTCTCGCCGTCGTCGACGATCTCCGGCGCCCAGTACGTGTGCCGCCCCCATTCGGTGTCGAGACCCTCGATCGTCCCCCGGTACAGCCAGGTCGCGCCGCCGTCCGCCGAGGACGCGACGCCGAGGTCGGTGCCGTGCACCCAGCTCACGTCCCCCCGGTCAGGGGCGCTCGCGCGGCGGCTGGTGTAGACGAGCCACCAGGCGCGCTCGGCCCGGTTCCAGATCAGGGTGGGGTCGGTGGCGCCGTCGTGCATGGGGTCGCGGTAAAGCGGCCGGGAGCTCATCTGGTCCCTTCGACGTGCGGTAGATCGTCCGCAAACGATACCGGCACGCGAAAAGGGCACCCCTGGTCAGGGGCGCCCTTTGGGGGAAGGCCGGCTCAGTTCGCGGGGAGCTTCACCGAGACCGGCCGGACGACCGGGCTGGCGTCCTTCTCGGCCCAGGCACCGGTGGAGTAGGCGACCGGGAAGTTCTTCTTGCCGACGCCGCCGCCCCACTTGGTCACGACGTAGTCGATCTTGATGTGGCCCGCGCCGGCGACGCCGTCCACGGCCAGGGTGTCGGGGTTGAACGTGCCGCCGGTCAGCTCGGCGAACGTCTTGGCGTCGAGGTCGAGCATCACACCGCTGTTGGAGGGGTTGCCGGGACCGCGGTCACCGACGAAGAACGGGAGCTTCTTGCCCTTGTAGATGACGTAACCCTCGGTCATGAGCGGCCAGCTCGGGCTGGCGGCCAGACCCTTCTGCATGGGCTTGCCGGCGGCGGGCAGACCGGTGTCGCCCGCGCGGCCGGAGGAGTCGTCCCAGAAGTAAGACGCGGTGGTCGAGCCCTGGAGCACGGCCGTCTGGGTGATCGTGCTGCCGGCCTCGGCGTCAGCGTGCGCCGCGGGCGAGCCGACGGCCATGGCGGTCAGCACGGAGGCGGTGAGCATGGCGATAGAGTGCAGGCGAGCAGACATGGGTAGGCGCAGTCCTTTGTGAGGCGACAGGGCAATACGCTCTTCACTCACGTAGCCGGGCATGATGCCAAAAGAGCGGCACGTGGAGCGTGAATCCAACCAGAGGGAGTCCGGTCGAGTGGTGCCTTCCACGTTGGTAAGGCCCAGGTCACTCGCCGGTAACGACTACCAAGCTACCCGTCGAAACGGACAAAGGCAAACATAACCCCATGAAACGGATATAGATCTACGTTCGGGGTAAAGGCTTAAGTCAAAAGCCCCGGCGGGCAGGGGACCGCCGGGGCATATGTCGGGATTACGAGCGGGCGCGCCGGATCACCGCCGCCCCCAGCGGGGCCAGCTCGACCGGACCCGACACCGCCTGCCCCGTGAGCAGGTCGATCCCCTCCCCCTCGAACGGGACGGACGCGCTCAGCTCGCCGCTGTGGTTGAGCAGGAACACGTACTCGTGCTCCTCGTCCCCCCGCACGGCGCACTCCACGTGAGCGGGCGCCTGTGGGAACGGCGACCGGACACCCGCCGCCGACACGGCCGCGAGCAGTTCGGCGTCGAAGGCGGCCTGCTCCAGGAGGGTCGCGAAGTACACCACGCGCCCCGCGCCGAAACGGTTCTCCACCACGGCGGCCCGGCCGGCCAGCAGGCCGTCACCGTAGGTGGCCAGGGCCGTGCCGGTCTCCAGGTGCAGGTCGTCGCGCCACCACGTCGAGGTCGCCCGCCGCCCGTCGGCGAACTCCACGGAGAAGACCTCGTGCGGCCGCGCCGGCCAGTACTCGTCCACCTTGGCCCCGATGAGCCGCCGGAAGGCGCCCGGGTAGCCGTCGGGCCGCACCCGGTTGCACTCGTCGACCACGCCGGAGAAGAACGACATGACGACCGTCCCGCCGTTCTCGGCGAACTCGGTGATCCGCCGCACGCCCTCGTCGCCGATCAGGTACGCGTTCGGCACCACCAGCACCTTGTACCCGTCCAGCGACGACGACGCGGACACGACGTCCACCGGGTGGTTGTTCGACCACAGCGGCGTGTAGTGCCGCATGACCGTGTCCGGATAGCTGAGGTCCTGGCGCGGCAGCCCCGCGGTCTCCTCCAGCCCCCACCAGCCGTCCCAGTCGAACAGGATCGCGATCTCGGCCCGCGAGGTCGTCCCCGCCACGGGAGCGAGCAGCTTCATCTCCCGTCCCAGGTCCACGATCTCCCTGAACGTGCGCGAGTCCGGCCCGGAGTGCGGCAGCATCGCCGAGTGGAAGCGCTCCTGCCCACCTCGACTGGCCCGCCACTGGAAGAACATCACCGAGTCCGCCGCCCGCGACACCGCCTGCAACGAGCCGAGCCGCATCCGGCCGGGCTCCTTGACGATGTTGAGCTGCCACTGGCTGACCGCGCTGGCCGCCTGCTCCATGAGCAGCCACGGCTGACCGCCCTTGAGCGAACGGAACAGGTCGTACTGGAAGGCCGCCGACACGTGCGAGTCGGCGTCGGCGGGGTTGGGGTAGATGTCGAGCGCGACCGCGTCCTCCTCGGGCGCCCACTTCCAGTAGTCGGCGTGCTTGAAGAAGCGCATGAAGTTCGTCAGGACCGGGATGTCGTCGCGGAAGGAGCGGACGATGTCCCGTTCGGCGATGTAGCACTCGAGGAGGGCGTCGGAGGTGAAGCGCTTGAAGTCGAGTCGGCGGGCGGGGTTCATCCAGGTGCGCGGGATGTGCGGCACCTCGACCTGGTCCCAGTCGGTGTAGTGCTGGCTCCAGAAGCGGGTGTACCACGCCTCGTTCAGGGTCTCCAGGTCGCCGTAGCGGCGCTGCAGCCAGCGGCGGAAGTTGACCGAGGCGGCCTCGTTGTGCGCCGTGGGCCCGTACTCGTTGGAGATGTGCCACATCGCCAGCGCCGGGTGGAAGGAGTAGCGCTCGGCGAGCTTGGTGGTGATGTTCGCCGCGTACTCGCGGTAGATGGGTGACGACGGGTCGTAGTGCAGCCGGTTGCCGAACCCGAACCGCTCGCCGTCGGCCATCACCGGGAACACCTCGGGGTGCAGGTGGGTGAGCCAGACGGGCGGGGCCGCCGTCGGGGTGGCCAGGTTGACGCCGATGCCGTTCTCGTGGAGGAGGTCCATGATCTCGTCCAGCCAGCCGAACTCGTACTTGCCCGGCTCCGGCTCCAGGGACGCCCACGCGAAGACGCCGAGGGAGACGATGTTGACGCCGGCCTCACGCATGAGCCGGACGTCCTCCCGCCACACGGCGGGGTCCCATTGCTCCGGGTTGTAGTCGCCGCCGTAGGCGAAGCCCCCGATGCGGTTCCTGAAAGCATCCAAGCGAGACATTTCACTGCTCCTGTAGGGATGGGAGGATCCTCGACGCGATCCCGGCGGCCGCGCGCCCGCGCTCGACGACCCGGTTCATACGCCCCTCGCCGTCGGAAAGTTTCTGGCACACTTTCCGAAAGATTACCGTGACATTGCCGAAGGGTTACGGTAGGCTCGGGCCCGCAGCGATGTCAACAGCGCCGACCGGGTAGCAGTCTGCTCCAGGTCAGCGGGCAACCTGTGGGTTTGAGGTTTTTCCGAAAGTTGCAACTCGGAGGTCCTGTGGCTCGAGCAACGCTGGCGGACGTCGCCGCCGCTGCCGGAGTGTCCGTGCCGACGGTCTCCAAGGTCCTGAGCGGGAAGAAGCACGTCTCCACCGCCACCAGGGACAAGGTGCTCGAAGCGGTCAGGGCCTTCGGATACGAGGCTCCGCGCCCGCCGAGCACTCCCCGGGCCGGTCTCGTCGACCTGCTCATAGACGGGCTCGGCTCCCCGTGGGCCCAGGTGCTCATCAGGGGCGCGGAGCAGGCGGCCGCGCGGTGGGGGTTCTCGCTCGTGGTGACCTCGTCCGCGCGGGCCGACTTCGACCTGCGGCGCTGGATCGGGATCGTGCGCAAGCGCAGCACCGACGGCATCGTGCTGGTGCTGTCGCGGGCCAACCAGGAGGAGATCTCGGCCATCGAGGAGCTCCTGCACGTGCCCCTGGTGCTGCTCGACCCGGTGGGCAAGCGCGATCCGCGCATCTCCACCGTCGGCGCCACCAACTGGTCGGGCGGCGTCATGGCCACGACCCACCTGCTGGAGCTGGGGCACACCAGGATCGGCTTCATCGGCGGGCCGCTCGACACGCAGTGCACGCTCGACCGGTACGAGGGCTACCTGGCGGCGCACCGTACGTTCGGGATCGACCCCGACCCCGGGCTGACCCGTTACGGCGACTTCCTGATCTCCGGCGGCAGAGAGTTCGGGGCCGAGCTCCTCGACCGCCCCGACCGGCCCACCGCCATCTTCGCCGGCTCCGACATGCAGGCGGCCGGCGTCTACCAGGCGGCCACCGAGCGCGGGATCCGGGTGCCGGGCCAGCTTTCCGTGGTCGGCTTCGACGACTCCACGTGGTGCGAGATGATGTCGCCGCCGCTCACCACGGTCCGCCAGCCGCTCGACGACATGGCCAACGAGGCGGTCCGCCTCATCTCGGAGGAGCTGACTCATCCGAGGGGGCCGGTCGGGACGCGCATAGAGCTCGCCACCAGCCTCGTCGTCCGCAGCAGCACCTCCGCTCCCGCCTCGTGATCATCACCAGGGAGCTGCGCGTGGCCGCGTACGCGATCTGCGTCGACGACGGCCGGATCCTCCTCGCGCGCTGGGTCGGCCCCTCCGGCGAGCGGCACTGGACGCTCCCCGGCGGCGGCATCGAGCACGCCGAGGACCCGGTGGACGCCGCGATCCGCGAGGTGGAGGAGGAGACCGGCTACACGGTGGCGATCGAGACCCTGCTGGGCATGAGCACCCTGCACCGCCGCTACCCCCGGGGCGAGGGCCGCGAGGCGGACTTCCACGGCCTGCGCATCGTCTACGAGGGCCGCATCACCGGCGGCACCCTGCGCCACGAGGTCGGCGGCAGCACGGACCGGGCCGCGTGGGTGCCGCTCGACGAGGTGGCCCGCCTCGAACGGGCCGAGGTGGTGGACATCGGCCTGGAGCTCCACCGCGTACGGCCCGGCAACGGCCGGGTGGACTAACCGGCGAAGGCGAGGGCGCCGCAGAACAAGAGGAACAGCGCCACGCCCAGGCCGCGCTGCCGCCAGGAGGCGCCCGGCGCGGTCACCAGGGCGGCGAACGGGTACGCGAGCACGGTGCTCAGCACGCCGAACAGGCCCACGGGGCTGGCGCTGAGCTCCCAGAGCGGCACCAGGAACAGCGGGGCCACGAGCGCGACGGGCCACGCCGGCCGGACGCGCAGGAGGCCGAGCAGCGGCCAGGCCAGCACCGGCACCAGCCAGCGCCCCACTTCCCACGCCTCGACGAACGGCGCGATGCACCCGAAGTGCCCGCATCGAGAGGTGTCCGCCAGCACGGCACCGAGCAGCGCCCATCCGAAATGGAGGAACGGCAGGATCGCGCCGACCACCCCGGCGAAGACCACCCGCTCGGGCAGCCGCTGAGCCACGGACGGCATGCCCGGCTTCGATAAGTCCATGCCGACAGCCTCTCATGCGACCGTACGGACGCCCGTGCGTCACTCAGCGGCGAGCCAGGCCTCCACCTCCGCCCGCAGCCGCGCCTTGACGGGCTCCGGCGCGAACGACGCGTCGATCGAGGCCCGGGCCAGGTCCGCCAGGTCCGCGTCGCCGTACCCGAACACGTCCCGCAGCCGGGCGTACTCGTCGGCCAGGGCCGTCTCCCCGTCGGTGTTGATCGTGACCGCCAGCCCGGCCTCCCTCAGCCGGGGCAGCGGGTGCTCGGGCAGGGAGGGGACGAACCCGAGCAGGACGTTGGACGTGGGGCAGACCTCCAGCGGGATCCCGCGCTCGCGCACCTCGGCCACCAGCTCGGCGTCGTCCAGCACCCGGATGCCGTGCCCGAGGCGCTCGGCGTGCCCCAGGGAGAGCGCCTCGCGGATGCTCGCGGCCCCGGCGGCCTCGCCCGCGTGGTGCACCAGGCGCAGCCCAGCGTCCCTGGCCGCGTCGAGCACCTCCGCGAACGGCGCCAGCGGGTAGCTCTCGTCGCCGGCCAGCCCCATGCCGATCACCCGGTCGTGCCGGCCGGCCAGCTTGAACGTGCGCCACAGCCGCTCCACCGGCCGCCGCCTGGAGTGGTCGAGCAGCACGTTGTACGCGATCCCGTAGCGGGAGGAGCCCTCCTCCAGCCCTTCGAGCACCGCCTCCAGCGGCATCTCCGGGTCCCCCACCCGCTCCCCGTGGGAGGCGGCGGTGAAGGTCACCTCGACGTAGCGGGTGCCCTGGGCGGCCTCGTCCTCGCAGAACTCCACCGCGATCCGCCGGAAGTGCTCGGGGGTGCGCAGCAGGTCGCGCACCCGCGCCCGCTCGTCGCCGAACTCCCTGAAGCTAGCGAACAGCTCGCTGCGCTCGGGCGTCCCGCCCAGGTCGCGCACCGTCGCGGGCCGGACGGTGCTCTCCAGGTGAACATGCAGGTGGGCCTTGGGCAACGCACGTACGTCTCTCACTCCCCTCACCCTAAAGGAGGGCTCAGAACGTATGCAGCCGGATATTCGCGGCGTACGTTCGGGGAATGACCCTTGTGCTGGTTCACGGCGTTCCTGAGACCGCCGCCGTCTGGGACCCCCTCCGCGCGGCCCTGAGCCGCCAGGACGTGCGGGCGCTCCGGATGCCCGGCTTCGGCTGCCCCCGGCCGGACGGGTTCTCCGCCACGAAGGAGGAGTACGTGGCGTGGCTGGCCGGCGAGCTGGAGGCGATGGCGGGCGACGAGATCGACCTGGTCGGCCACGACTGGGGCGGCGGCCTGGTGGTGCGCCTGGTCAGCACCCGCCCCGACCTCGTCCGCACGTGGGCCACGGACGCCGCCGGGCTCGGCCACCCCGCCTTCGAGTGGCACGACCTGGCCAGGCTCTGGCAGACGCCCGGGGCCGGCGAGGAGTTCTTCGAGCAGCTGCTGGCCACGCCCCTGGAGGAGCGGGCCAAGGGGTTCGAGGGCTTCGGCGTGCCGTTCGAGCACGCCCTGGAGATCGCGGCCGGCGTCGACCAGGTCATGGCCGGCAGCATCCTGGCCCTCTACCGGTCGGCCGTGCGGGTGGGTGAGGAGTGGTCGCCCGCGTTCGCGGACATCCCCGCGCCCGGGCTGGTGATCGTTCCCGAGGGCGACGCGTTCCTGGCGCGGAGCGTGGCGGAGGAGAGCGCGGCGCGGGCGGGCGCCACCGTGACCGAGCTGCCGGGGCTCGGCCACTGGTGGCTGCTCCAGGATCCGGCGACCGGCGCGGCCAGGCTGGAGGAGTTCTGGGGGTCGGCCCGCTAACCCTTGGTGATGCGGATCTTCGACTGCTTGTGCGGGCCGCGCTCCCAGTCGTCCATGAACGTGGCCCGCAGCCCGTACTCGGCGGCCAGCGCCACCAGCGTCTCGGCGCGGTAGTAGAAGTCCTCCCGCAGCACCTGGTGCTCCTTGCCCTCGGTGCGGTCGAAGGTGAAGTCGAACCAGGCGGCCGGCTTCATCACCCGCCCCACGTGGGCGAAGCACTCCTCGATGACGTGCAGCGGCGAGTGCGAGAACACGCTGTGCGCGTGGACGACGTCGAAGTGCTCGCCGGGCAGGAAGGCGAAGCGCAGGTCGCGGACAGGCGTGAGGTAGGGCAGCTTGTGGTTGAGCCCGTGCCCGACGATCGTGTGCTGGGCCGCCATGAGGATGTCGGGCGAGATGTCGATGCCGTAGTAGTTTCCGGCGTGCAGGTAGTCGATGAACAGCCGCCCGGCGCGCAGGTTGCCGCACCCGATCTCCAGCATCCGGTAGTCCGGCTTGAGCCCGTGCTCCACCAGGTAGTCGAACTGCATGCGCCCCAGCGCCAGCCACCGTCTGTGCGTGTGCGAGCCGACCGCGCCCTCGGGGTCCCGCGCGGTGTCGGACTTCATGACGGCCCGGTAGTAGGCGACGTGATCACGCGTGCGCAGCCGGAACCAGGTGTCGCGGGCCAGCCGCCGCAGGTGGGGGGCGATCCGGTCCGGGTTCTTGACGGCGTAGGCGAGTTGGTGGACGAGGCTCGATCGGGCGCGTTTCACGCCTGGGAATCTAGGACAGCCCGCCTGCCCCCACAGGTCCGTGGCGACAGTCTTGGGTCTCCGTTTGCGCAGCCTTTCAGTCGCGGGTCAGCTCAGGTAGTCGCGCAGCGCCAGGGATCGGGAGGGGTGGCGGAGCTTGGACATCGTCTTGGCCTCGATCTGCCGGATGCGCTCGCGGGTGACGCCGTAGATGCGGCCGATCTCGTCGAGGGTCATCGGCTTGCCGTCGTTGAGGCCGTAGCGCATGCTGATCACGCCCGCCTCGCGCTCGGAGAGCTGGTCGAGCAGGGCGTGCAGCTGCTGCTGGAGCAGCGTGAACGAGACCGCGTCGGCCGGGGAGACGGCCTCGGTGTCCTCGATGAGGTCGCCGAACTCGCTGTCGCCCTCCTCGCCCAGCGGCGTGCTCAGGGAGATCGGCTCGCGGCCGTATCCCTGGACCTCGATGACGCGGTCGACCTCGAGCTCGCACTCCTTGGCCAGCTCCTCGGGCGTGGGCTCGCGGCCCAGGTCGGTCTGCAGGCGGCGCTCCGTCCGCGCGACCTTGTTGATCAGCTCGACCATGTGCACGGGGATGCGGATCGTCCGGGCCTGGTCGGCCATGGCCCGGGTGATGGCCTGCTTGATCCACCACGTCGCGTACGTGGAGAACTTGTAGCCCAGCCGGTAGTCGAACTTCTCGATCGTCCGGATCAGGCCCAGGTTGCCCTCCTGGATCAGGTCGAGGAAGAGCATGCCGCGGCCGGTGTAGCGCTTGGCGATGGAGACGACCAGCCGCAGGTTGGCCTCCAGCATGCGGCGCCTGGCGATCTCGCCGTCCCGGGCGATCCACTCCAGATCGGCGCGCAGGTCGGCGGGCATGCACGGCTCGGTCTCGAGCCGCTCCTGCGCGAACAGCCCGGCCTCGATGCGCTTGGCCAGGTCGATCTCCTGCTCAGCGGTGAGCAGCGGCACGCGGCCGATCTCCTTCAGATAAGCCTTGACCGAGTCGGCGCCGACGGCCGCGCCACCGTCGGCGACGTTGTCGTCGAGTTCGAGAACCTCTGCTGCTTCGGACAAAACACACTCCTCGCTCGCTTTGGACGCACGACGCTGAAACGTGGTGACCTATGACGTAGAGGCTGAAACCATCGGCACCTCGGGGTCTGAGGGAACGGCGAAGTCGGGAGACCTGGCAGGCCGCCTCCTTCCAAGCTACCCAACTGTGCCCGCGAGTGGCCCCAGCCGGCCGCCGTCCGGCGGGCGTGTCAGCGCGTCAGGGACTCCACGTACGTGGCGGCCTCCGTCAGCAGGCCGCGCCAGACCTCCTCGTCCGGCGTGCGCAGGGACACCCACTCCCGCATCCGCCGGGCCGCCATGATCATCTCATCGGCCGCACCCTCGTCCACCAGCTCGGCCGCCCGCGCGGCGGGGAGCTTGAGCACGACCCGCTGCTCCTTGGAGAAGAACGCAAACACCTTTCCGTTGACCTTGAGGCCCTCGGAGTGGAACATGCGCCCCAGGCTCACCTCTGGACGGACGAGCTGCTCGGTGACCAGGTCGTCGTAGAGCTCCCGGGCGGTTGACATGCGATGCTCCCTTCCTCAGCGTTCCCAAGCTGCCACACGCCACCGACAGTTCCGCCGGCACTTGGCTAGTGCGGCAGGGTCGCTTCCGCGTGGAGCAGCTCGTCGAGGGCCGCACGCAGGTCGGCGGCCAGTTCCCAGGCGTCCGGCACCATCTCTCTGTCGGTGACGATCCCGATGTCGAGGGAGCCGTCGTAGGAGAAGGCGGTGATGTTCACGCCGCCGCTCACGTCCGTGATCACCGACACCGGGTAGTGGGTCAGCAGCCGGGCCCCGCACACGTACAGGGGGAACTGGGGTCCGGGCACGTTCGAGACGCCCACGTTGATCGGCGGCGCGGTCTGCCCGACGAGCGAGAAGGCCGAGCGGGCGGCCAGCCCCATGAGCGCGGCCGGCATCGACTCGCTGAACTCGCGCAGCCAGCGCGCGGGCGCCAGCGAGAAGCGGTCCTTGATCCGCTGCATGGCGTGCCGCACGTGGTGCAGCCGGGCGACGGGGTCCTCGACGTGCACGGCCAGCGGCGCCGTCATGATCGCCACCTGGTTGCCGGGGCCCTCCACCCCGGCCGCGCGCAACGAGAACGGCACCCCCGCCACCAGCGGCTGGTGCGGGACGCCGCCGTGCGCGGCCAGCCACGTGCGCAGCGCGCCCGCGCACACGGCCATGACCACGTCGTTGACGGTGACCCCGAACGCCTTGCGCACCCGCTTGATCTCCTCCAGCGGCAGCGACACGAACGCGAAGCGCCGGTGCCCCGACACGGGGCCGCTGAACGGCGTCCTCGGCGCGGGCAGCGCCGGCAGCTCGGGCGCCTGCCCGGCCCCGGCCAGCCGCCGGGCGAGCGAGGAGATGACCTGGCTGCCCGGGATCGAGGACACGACGGGGATCTCGTCCAGGTGCGGCATGGCCCGGGCGGCGAAGCGCAGGGCGATCGCGGGGTTGCCGGCCAGCCTCGCCAGCCCGCGCGCCACCATCTCCGCGGCCCCGGGAGGCGGGGCGTCCCGTGAGGGCTCCTCGGCGGGCGGCGGCGCGGGCGTCGGGCTGATGTCCAGGAGCGCGGCCAGGACGTCGGCGCCGCCGATCCCGTCCACGGCCGCGTGGTGGATCTTGGTGTAGAGGCCCATCCGCCCGCCGTACAGCCCGTGGATCAGGTAGATCTCCCACAGCGGCCGGCCGCGGTCCAGCCGGCGGGCGTGCAGCCGCGAGACCTGGTCGGCGAGCTGCCGGTCGTCGCCAGGCGGCGGCAGGCCGATCTCGCGCACGTGGTAGTCGAGGTCGAGATCGTCCTCCTGCATCCAGTACGGGTGGTCCAGCCCGAACGGCACGGGGGCCAGCTTGCGCCGCAGCGCGGGCACGTACGGCAGCCGCCGCTCGAGCAGGGCCTGGAGGTCGGCGCGGTTGAGGTCGCCGTCGAGGATGGCCAGGCCGGCGATGTTGGCGATGTTCGTCGCGGTCTCGAAATGGAGGAACTGCGCGTCCAGGGCGGTCAACTGGGCCATAGGTGACACCTCCGCCCTGAACCAATCAGACTCCGCCGGTCACTTCAAGAGTCGGTCACGTCAAGGGACGGGACCGCGTCGGGCTCGGCGAATGCCAGCAGCCGCAGCCCCTCCTCCTCCAGCACGTCGAGAGAGGTCGAGGTGAACGGGCTGATGAGCAGCGCTGCCTTCTTCGCGGTGCGCTTGATCTGCCACGTCCCGGCCGCGAAGCCGTCCACCAGGTAGACCGCCTTCACCCGGAGGTTCTTGGTGGCGACCCGGCCCTTGAACTCGTCGGCCAGCACCCGGGTGCGGTCCGCGTGGCCCAGGACCAGCGTGTCGAAGTCGGGCAGGAACCGTACGGGGGCGGGCACGTCGCCCCCGGGCCGCGGCGCGCCGGGCAGGTCGTACAGCTCCCTTCCCGTGAAGTCCGTGAGCCTTTCCAGCTCCATGCCGGACATGACGCGCTTGAGGCCGCCCAGCCCCGACCAGGTCTGCACGTCGGCGGGGGTCGCCGGGCCGAACGCGGCCAGGTAGCGCTCGATCAGCGCCTCCACGCCGGCGGGCTCCAGGGCGATGCCGGGCAGCGCGAACGCGGACTCGCGCGGGAAGCTCCACCGGTCCTCCGTCGGCACCATGATCAACGGGGTGAGCATGCGCACGGCGTATCCGAGCGCCCGGTCGTACCCGCCGGGGAACTCCTCCTGCAGCCTGGGCCGCAGCTCGTTGAAGGTCATCGGCCCCGCGGCCAGCAGCCGGTCGGCGGCGGCCACGACCGCGTCGAAGTCGACGTCGTCGAAGCGGCGCGCGGCGGCGGCCAGCACGGGCCGCACCACCGGACGGAACGCGGCGAAGTCCGCCGCGGTCACCAGGTGCAGCGTGGCCCGCCACATGGTGGCCCGCACCAGCGTGCGGGCGTGCAGCGCGGCGTGCAGGTCGTCCCGCGCGAACCCCGCCAGCCGGGACCACACCCCCAGGTACGGCGGCCGCGGCTCCTGCGCCTGCAGGCCGACCAGCCGGTGCACGACGTCGGCCACGTCACCCTCGTGCCGATCGAGAAGGTGCTGGCGAGCCAAGGTGGCCCGGTTGAGGTCTCTGAGGGTGAGCATCTACCTATCATGCTCGATCCGACATTCCCCATCGAATCGGTACGTTCCTCCTACCCTGCGCTGGCCGACGGCTTCGCCTACCTCGACGGCGCGGCCGGCACCCAGACCCCGCGGCCGGTGATAGACGCCATCTCCGCCGCCTACCGGGCCGGGATCGGCAACGTCGGCGGCGCCTTCCCCGCCAGCGACCGCTCCGGCGCCATCGTGGCGGCCTGCCGCGCCGCCGTGGCCGACCTGGTCGGCGGCCATCCGGACGGCGTGGTGCTCGGCCCGAACATGACCACGCTGACCTACCGCCTGGCCAGGGCCATCGCGGGGCCGGGCGACGAGGTCGTGCTCTCCAGGCTCGACCATGACGCGAACGTCCGGCCCTGGACCCAGATCGGCGCCACCGTACGCTGGGCCGAGGTGGACCCGGTCACCGGGGAGCTGCCGGTGGAGCAGTACGCGGACCTGATCGGCGAACGCACCCGGCTGGTCGCGGTGACGGCGGCCAGCAACATCCTCGGCACCCGTCCCGACGTGGCCGCCATCGCCGAGCTGGCACACCGGGCGGGCGCGCTCATGTACGTGGACGGCGTGCACGCCACCCCGCACGGCCCCGTGGACATGCGCGCCCTGGGCGCCGACTTCTACGCCACGAGCGCGTACAAGTGGTCGGGCCCGCACATCGGCGCGGTCGTGGCCGACCCGGCGCTGCTGGAGACGCTGCGGCCGGACAAGCTGGCCTCCTCCTCCGACACGGTGCCGGAGCGGTTCGAGACGGGGACGGCGGCCTTCGCCGACCTGGCCGGCGTGACGGCGGCCGTGGACCACCTGGCCGCCATGGTGCCGGGCACGGGCACCCGCCGCGAGCGCCTGCTGGCCTCGATGAGCGCGGCGGAGGAGCACGAGCTGGCGCTGTTCGCGGTGCTGATCGAGGGGCTGGAGACGATGCCGCACGTCACGGTGTACGGCAAACCCGCCAGGCGCACCGCCACCGCCTACTTCAACGTGGCCGGGCACACCCCGCGCCAGGTGGCCGAGCACCTGGCCGGGCTCGGCGTGAACGTCTGGAACGGCCACAACTACGCCTGGGAGCTGACCGGCGCGCTCGGCATCCGCGACTCGGGCGGGGCCGTGCGGGCGGGCCTGGTCCACTACAACGACCGCTCCGACGTGGATCGCCTGCTCGACGGGGTGGCCCGCCTGGGCTGAAAAGGGGTGGACCCCACCCCGCGGGCGCGGGTGGGGTCCAGCTCAGTGGCCGAGATCGCTAGCAGCTGTGGTAGCCCGAGTTGTAGCCGTCGGCGAAGCCCCTCTGGTAGGCGCCGCCACCGGAGTACTTCAGGCTGTAGGGCTCCTTCTTCACGCAGGCGCTGCGGCCGTCGGTGTAACCGGCCGAGCGGCCCATGTTGTACTGCTGCTTCTTGGCCTTCCTCTTCTCGGGTGGCTTGCTCGCGACGTGGGTGCTCGTCTGCGCGCTCGTCGCGGAGGTCTGCGCGAGAGCCTGGGCCGATGGGGTCGTGAGGGGTCCGAGTGTGACAGCGGTGAGAAGCGCTGGACCAGCCAGAATCAGGCTTTTCTTGATGCGCATTCCGGTCTCCCTTCTGTCACCACCCAGCGTGGAGGGGGTCGTGTCACCGTGCCGTGATGTCGGCGTGACCGGAGCGTGACCGGGATCGCTCAGCGGCCGCGCAAGCTGGCGACCAGCTCCCGCAATCTGGCGGTCGGCTCGATGCCGAGCTCGGCCCGCAGGCCCTCCGCGTAGAGCCGGAAATGGCGGATCGCCTCGGCCTGGTTGCCCTCCGCGAGATGGGCCTCGATGAGCGCGGCGCACGCGCTCTCCCGCAGCGGGTCCGCATGCGCGGCCACGCTCGCGGCCGTCACGGCCTCGGCGAACCGCCGCTGCCTGACGAAGATCGCCGACAGGGCCTCCAGGGCGTGCAGCCGCAGCTGGTGCCATTCGT
This sequence comes from Nonomuraea sp. NPDC003707, assembly GCF_053587055.1. Lineage (NCBI taxonomy): Bacteria > Bacillati > Actinomycetota > Actinomycetes > Streptosporangiales > Streptosporangiaceae > Nonomuraea > Nonomuraea sp. NPDC003707. Next base: position 159,797 of record NZ_JBSFNK010000025.1, read on the forward strand.
CCGCGGCGGCCAGCACCCATTCCTCGTACCAGCCGGGCAGCAGGCCGTTGGCCAGCGCATCGACGGACCCCGCGCAGACGGTGGCCTCCTCGGCCTGGACGGTGGGGTCGATGAGGCGCTGCGCCAGCGCCCGGGCGTCGTCGAAGTCCACGCCGGTGTCCGGGGCCAGCCCGATCTCGGTCGTCCCGACGTGCAGCAGCGCCCGCCCGACCTCGTCGAGGCGTTTCAGCGCGGAGCGCAGGTTGGCGTGCGCGCGCCGCTCCGGCGCGTCGGGCCAGAGGGTGGTCGCCATCACGTTCCTGTGCACCGTCCTGCGGCTGATGGCGATGTACGCGAGCAGCCGCTCGGAGCCGTTGGAGACGGCGAGCTGCTCGTCGCCGGCCAGCAGTCGGAAGCCGCCCAGAAGCGCGAGACGGAAAGGTCGCTCCACCATGCCCCCGGTCCTCTCCTGGTGCGAGATCAGTCCGGGGAGCCGCTGCTTAGATACCCGCTGGCGGGGCCGGGACACCGGAATGAACGGCGGCCTTCGTGCGCTTTCACGGACGCAGTCGTTCAGAAAGAAGGCTTGTCCCATGACCACGCAGGCCGTCGCGGCCCGGCTCATCGTGCAGGCGCTGGAGGCGGAAGGCGTCGAGTACGTCTTCGGCATCCCCGGCGAGGAGAACATCCACTTCGTCGACGCGCTCCAGGACTCCTCCATCCGCTACGTCCTCGTACGGCACGAGCAGGGCGCGGCGTTCATGGCCGAGATCTACGGCAGGCTGACCGGCAGGGCGGGGGTGGCCTCGGCCACGCTCGGCCCGGGCGCGATCAACCTGCAGCTCGGCGTGGCCGACGCCACCACCAACAGCACCCCGGTGGTGGCGATCAGCGCCCAGGTCGGGCTCGACCGCATCTACAAGGAGTCGCACCAGGTGGTGGACCTGGTGTCGCTGTTCAGGCCGATCACCAAGTGGTCGGAGCTCGCGCCGTCGCCGCAGGCGCTGCCCGAGATGATCCGCAAGGCGTTCAAGACCGCCCAGACCGAGCGTCCCGGCGCCGTCTACCTCGCCATCCCCGAGGACGTCGAGTCGGCACCGGTGCCCGACGACCTGCGCCCGCTCCCCGTCAACGTGGTACGCACCCAGGACCCCTCCCCCGCGCAGATCGCCCGCGCGGCCGACGTGCTGGCCACCGCGCGCCGGCCGATCGTGCTGGCCGGGCACGGGGCCACGCGCGCCAGGGCCTCCCAGGCGCTGATCCGCTTCTCGGAGCGGCTCGGGCTGCCGGTGGCGACCACGTTCAACGGCAAGGGCGTCTTCCCCGACGACCACCGGCACGCGCTGGGGGCGGTGGGGTTCATGCGGCACGACTACGTGAACTTCGGGTTCGACGAGGCGGACGTGCTGATCAGCGTGGGGTACGAGCTGCAGGAGTTCGACCCCGTCAAGATCAACCCGCATCGCGACAAGAAGATCATCCACATTCACCAGTTCCCCGCCGAGGTGGACGACCACTATCCGGTGGCGGTCGGCGTCCAGGGGGACATCTCACGGTCGCTCCACGCGCTCGCGGACGCCGTACACCGGCGCTTCGAGATCAACGGCACCGGCGAGAAGATCCGCCGCATGGTGCGGGAGGAGCTGGAGCAGGGGCGTTCGGAGGACGGGTTCCCGCTGTCACCGCGCCGGATCGTGGCCGACGTCCGCGCGGCGATGGGACGCGAGGACATCGTGCTGGCGGACACGGGGGCGGTGAAGATGTGGATGGCCCGCATGTATCCGACGTACGAGCCGAACACGATGCTGGTCTCCAACGGTCTGTCGTCCATGGGCTTCTCGGTGCCGGGGGCGCTGGCGGCCAAGCTGGCCTTCCCCCGCCGCCGGGTGCTCGCGGCGACGGGTGACGGGGCGTTCCTGATGAACTCGCAGGAGCTGGAGACCGCCGTGCGAGAGCGGATCCCGTTCGTGGTGCTGGTGTGGGAGGACGGCGCGTACGGGCTGATCGAGTGGAAGATGGACCTGGAGCTGGGGCGCGACTCCAACGTCACGTTCGGCAACCCCGACTTCGTCAAGTACGCGGAGAGCTTCGGGGCGCGCGGCTACCGGATCTCCCACGCGGACGAACTGCTGCCGACGCTGCGCAAGGCGCTGGCGGACGACGTGGTGTCGGTGATCGCGGTGCCGGTCGACTACTCGGCGAACCTGGAGCTGACCGACAAGCTCGGCGAGCTCACCGGCCCCTTCTGAGCGGGCTTCACCCGCCCCTTCCGAGCGGGCTTCACCAGTTCGGCACGACAGCGGCTTCACAGGCTCAGCACGAGGATGCCCACGCCGAGCAGGAAGTCGAGAACCATGCAGAACTCCGCCATCGACCGCGCCACGACCTGCTTGGCCCGCCACACGAGCAGGTCCTGCACACCGTGGGCGATCAGCGCCCCCGCGACCAGGAAGCCGCCGGCCTGGGGCGACAGCGTCAGCGCCAGCAGTGCCGCCCCGCCGCAGACCAGCATGGCCGGGACCTGCGCGGCCGTCAGCAACGGCTGGCGCAACAGCCCGCCCACCAGACCGAGGACGATGAGGGAGACCGCGCCGCCGATCAGGGCGGGCCAGCCGTCGATCCCGAGCTGGTCCAGCACCACCCACGTCACGGTGCTGATGACGAACAGGGCCCAGACGGTGCCGGGCTTGCCGAGGACCGCCGTACCGAGGTAGATGAGCGCTGCCAGGAAGACGACGAACCCCAGGCTGCGGCCGTCCTCGAAGTCCAGGAGGGTGAGGACGGCGAAGCCCAGCCCGAGCAGGGTGGGCCAGCGGTGCGCGACGGCCGGGAGCGCGCGGGGAAGTTCGGAGGTCCGTGTCATGAGCCGAGTGTCGCCGGTGCGGTGGTGGGGGGTACAGGGCTCGGGCGCTCCAGGTCCGAAATCTTGGTGAGCCGGTCCCCATCCGTGGCACTCACCCCTCCCACCGCACTTCGACCGAGGTCCCACGGAGTGGGAGCGGGCGAGACGCCCCTCCGGCGCGGCTGACGTCCCTCGAAGGAGGTGGGAGGAAGAACGCCCCTCCGGCGACGGACACGCGCCACGACCCAATGGCGCGGCACCGACAACCGACGCCGCACGATCAACCGACGGCGCACGGTCAACGGTCGGCGGGTCCGATGTCCTGGCGGTGAGGTGCCTCCCCCGGTGGGTTGGGGGAGGCGGGTGGGGCGGAGGGGGTCAGCCGGCCAGGTGGGGGAGGACGCCCGTGTGATGGAGGCGGTCGCGGGCGGCCGCGATGGCCTCGTCGGTGGTGGCGAACACCTGCCCCGCCTCGTCCAGCCGGGCGAGCACCCCGAGCGCCTCCAGCGGCTGGTGGTGGCCGTCCGGGATGCCCGACACGTACACCAGGATGCCCCGCCCCTCGAGCCGTTCGATCGCGTCGCCCAGGACCAGCGCGCCGCTGGCGTCGATGGTGGTGACGCGGGACAGGCGCAGCACCACCACGGACACGTCCGTCACCTCCGACAGCTCCATCAGGAAGCGGTGGGCCGCGGCGAAGAACAGCGGCCCGGCCAGGCGGTAGGTGACGATGTGCTCGGCGAGCAGCGCGTGCTCGTCCTCGGTGTGATGGGGCTGCAGGTCGTGGCGGAGCGGCTCGGCGTCGAGGCGGGCGTTGCGCGCCACGGCGCGCAGGGCCAGCGCCCCCGCCACCACCAGGCCCAGGATGACCGCCACCACCGTGTTGAGCGTCAGGGTGGCGACGGCCGTCAGCACCAGGACCACGGCGTCGGCCCGCGTGGACCTGAACATGGCCTTGACGGCGTCGGTGTCGACCATGCGTATCGACGTGGCCAGCAGGACCCCGGCCAGCGCGGCCAGCGGGATCCGGGCGACGAGCCCGGCGGCGGAGTAGATGATCGCGGCCAGGATGCCCGCGTGGGCCAGCGCCGCGAGCCGGGACTGGGCGCCGGAGCGGACGTTGACCGCGGTGCGGACGATGGCGCCCGTGCCGGGCATGCCGCCGAACAGCGGGGTGACGAGGTTGGCCACGCCCTGCCCGAACAGCTCCCTGTCGGGGTCGTGGCGGCGTCCGGTGGTCATGCTGTCGGCGACGTTGGCCGACAGCAGCGACTCCAGCGCGGCCAGGGCGGCCACCGCGACGGCCGGGGTGAGCAGGGACGGCAGCGCGCCCGGATCCAGGAACCCCAGCGACGGCGCGGGCAGCCCGGCGGGCAGGTCGCCGATCCTGGCCAGCGGCAGCGCGGCCACCTCGGCGGCGACGGTGGCGATGGCCACGGCGGGCAGCGCGAACGGCAGGCTCGGCCGTACGCGTGCGGCCACCAGCACCACCGCGGCCACGGCCACGGCCACGGAGGTGGCCCACCAGTGCGGGTGGGCGAGAAAGTCGAGGACGGCGTGCCAGGCCACGATCATCACCTTGTGGCTGTTTTCGGGCGGGACGCCGAGTGCCTGGGGCACCTGTTGCAGGCCGATCACGCAGGCGATGCCGACGGTGAACCCCGCCACGACCGGGGCGGGGACCACGGCCATGTAGCGGCCGGCGCCGGTCAGCGCCAGCGCGAGCAGCAGCAGCCCGGCCAGCAGGCCGACCGTGAGCACGCCGGTGGGGCCGTGGGTGTCGAAGATCGGCATGAGCATCACCGTCATGGCGCCGCTCGTGCCCGAGACCTGCAGGTCGGAGCCGCCCAGCAGGGCCGCCAGCGCCCCGGCGACGACGGCCGTGGCCAGCCCGGACGCGGCGCCGAGCCCTGAGGAGACCCCGAATCCGAGTGCCAGCGGCAGCGCGACGACCGCCACCGTGAGCCCGGCGAGCAGGTCCTGGCGGGGGCGGCGGCACATGGCGGCCAGCGACTCGCGTTCCGGCAGCACGGCGCGCAGCCGCCCCCAGGCCAGGGTCAGCGCGCCGGTCACGAGCTGTTACCTTCTGGTCCGGAAACGTAACCGTCTTGGTGCGTGAAAGGTCCTCTCACCATCACTCCCTACGAGTAAAGAGCGCCCCGCAATGCACCAAATTGCATATTTTTGCAATTGGTCAAGAGGCTCTCCGTATCAAGTACACCCCTTGCCACCTGCCTAAACGGGCTGTTCGCGAGGCGTGAACACCGGCAGCAGCGAGAACGCCCGCTCGGCGGCCCGGATCGCCTCCCGCTCGACCTCCGCCAGCGGCCGGCCTTCGGCCAGCATCGCCCAGTTGCGCCGGGCGAGCACCCGCTGCGCGGCCAGCACCTGCCCGGCGACCAGCCCGGCGGTCAGCTCGTCGGCGATCTCCCCGAGCGCCTCGGCCAGGGCCTCCTCGTCCTGCGCCATGTGCTGGAACAGCCGCGCCGCCAGGCTCGGCGTCGAGAACACCATCCGGTGGTACGCCACCACCTCCGGATGGTCGTTGAGCCCGGTGACCGGGTCGCGCCGGGCGAGCCCGTCGAGGAAGTGGCGGCGCAGCGCCTCCAGCGGCCGCTCCCCCGGCTCCCGCCCCCGTACGACGCGGGCGGCCTCACCCTGGTGGTCGGCGATCCGGTGCAGCACGAGGTCTTCCTTGGTCGGGAAGTACTTGAACAGCGTCGGCTTCGACACCCCCGCCGCCGCCGCGATCTCCGTCACGGGCACCTCGTCGAAGCCGCGCTCCAGGAAGAGCGAGATGGCCGCCGTCGAGATGGCCTCGTGGACCCGCTGCCGCTGGATCTCCCGTAGTCCCGTCATGGCACCCAGTCTATCAAAGTGTTAACCTGGTTAAATTCTTAACCGAGTTAACGCTTTTGGGGGACGCGATGGGCACGCTCGACGACGAGAGGCAGTACGTCGAACGCTGCAAGGCCGGACTGCGCAGGATGCTCGAAGGCGCGCGCGACAACGTGATCATCGGTGAGACCGTGGCCGGCGACCGCTACAGCGCCGAGCGGCTGGGCCGCCACCTCAAGAGCCTGGCCAAGGAGCTGAGCGAAGCGCCCGAGGGCCCGCCGTTCTTCGGCCGGCTGGACTTCGGCCGGAGCTCGGCCGAGCACCACGGGCGCGCGTACCACATCGGCCGGCGGCACATCACCGGCGAGCACGGCGGCCCGCCCGTGGTGATCGACTGGCGCGCGCCGGTCTCGCGGGCCTTCTACCGGGCCAGCGCCCGCGACCCGCAGGGTGTCGCGGTACGCCGCCGCTTCGGCTGGTCGGGCACGACGCTGACGGGCTTCGAGGACGAACGGCTCGAACGGGGCGAGGAAGGCGAGTCGCGCATCCTGGCCGCCGAGATCGAGCGCCCCCGTGTCGGCCCCATGCGCGACATCGTGGCCACCATCCAGCCCGAGCAGGACGACCTCGTACGGGCCGAGCTGGACACCTCGATCTGCGTCCAGGGCGCGCCGGGCACCGGCAAGACGGCGGTCGGCCTGCACCGGGCCGCGTACCTGCTGTACGCGCACCGGCAGCGGCTCGAACGCTCCGGCGTCCTCGTCCTCGGCCCGAACCGGGCCTTCCTCGGCTACATCTCGGCCGTGCTGCCCGCGCTCGGCGAGGTGGACGTCGAGCAGACCACCCTGGAGCGCCTGCTGGCCTCCGTCCCCGTCCCCGTCACCGCCATCGACAGCGAGGCCGCCGCGCTGGTCAAGCACGACGTCCGGATGGCCGAGGTGCTGCGCGGGGCGCTGTACCGGCGGATCGCGAAGCCGGTCGAGCCGGTGACGGTGGCGGACGGCTCGTACCGGTGGCGGGTGTCCGAGGAGGAGCTGCGCCGCATCGTGGACGACACGCGCCGCGAGTCCCTGCCGTACGGAGTGGGCCGCGAGCGGGTGCGGGCCCGGACGGTCGCCGCGATCCAGCGCCAGGCCGAGGCGCGCGGGCAGACGGCCGGCGCGGCCTGGACCCGCAAGATCGCCCGCGCCGTCACCCCGTTCCTGGACGCCGTCTGGCCCGCCGTCAAACCCGAAGAGGTCCTGTACGAGATCCTGCGTGGCCCGGTCGAGACCCCGCGCGACAGCGGCCCGGCCGAGGGCACGCGCGACAGCGGCCCGGCGGGAGGCACGCGGGACGGCGCGCCGACGAAGGGCAGGCGGGACGGCGCGCTGACGGGGGCCGAGTGGGAGGCGATCACCTGGGCCAAGCCGCCCCGCAGCGTCAAGAGCGCCAAGTGGACGGCGGCCGACCTCGTGCTGCTCGACGAGATCGCCGCCCTCATCGAGCGCCCGCGCGGCTACGGCCACGTCATCGTGGACGAGGCCCAGGACCTGTCCCCCATGGAGTGCAGGGCCGTGGCCAGGCGCAGCGAACACGGCTCGCTCACCGTGCTCGGCGACCTGGCCCAGGGCACCACGCCGTGGGCGGCCTCCTCCTGGCCGGAGCGCATGGCGCTGCTGGGCAAGCCGGACGGCCAGGTCATCGCCCTGACCACCGGATTCAGGGTCCCGGCGGCCGTGGTGGAGCTGGCCAACACGCTGCTGGCGGCGCTCGGCACGCAGGTGCCGGCGACGCGCTCGTACCGCTCCGACGGCCGCCTGCGGGTCACCCGCGTGAGCGGGCTGGAGAAGGGCGTGGTGGAGGCGGCGCGCGAGGCGATGGCGTTCGAGGGGTCGATCGGGGTGATCGCGGCGGACGCCGACGTCGAGGCGATCACGTCCGCGCTCCGGGACGAGGGCATGGACGTGGACGAACGCCTCACCGTGCTGCCCGCCTCGCTGGCCAAGGGGCTGGAGTACGACCACGTGATCCTGGCCGAACCCGCCGCCGTCGCCGAAGCCGAGCGGCGCGGCCTGAACCGCCTGTACGTCGCCCTCACCCGGGCCGTCTCCCGGCTGGACGTCGTTCACGCCAGGCCTCTGCCGCCCCAGCTTTCTCATCCCGTAGAAGCAGCGTGAAATCGGTATATGTCCTGGTTCGTTCGGCTCGACAGGACTGGGCCCTTCGGTGTGTGATGTTGTTCACGTCTCGAGAGGAGCCCGCAAGTGACCTCTTCGCAGGACCCGCCCCAGGGCGACGATCCCAACACCCAGTGGTCGCAGCCGCCCCCGTATCCGCAGCCTCCTTACAAGCAGCCGCCGAGCAACCAGGTCCTGTCGATCATCGGGTTCGTCTGCGCGGTGGTGGCCGTGCTGTTCATCCCGATCCTGTTCGGCCTGGCCGGCATCGTGCTGGGCATCGTCGGCCACACGCGGGGCGAGCCGCTGGGCAAGTGGGCCGCCGTCGCCGCCGGCGTCGGGATGATCATCGGCATCGCCCTCGGCGTGATCCTCGTGAGCAGCATGTCCTGACCCGAGCCGCCCCGGGCGTCACCGACTCCGTCTGACGTGACCCCCTCCCGGGGCGGCGCCGCCTTTCCCGCCCCACCCCGTTCAGGCACGGCCCGCGCCCGCTCGCCGCCCACCGGCGAGCCGCTTTCCCGAAGCGCCCACTCACCGCCTCCGACCACGGGACGCGCGGCGCACACCGGGCCGCCCTCTCGACGCGCCGCACCGGCCAGGCACCGGGCTCAGCGACCCGACGCGTCCGACCGCAGAACGCGGATCCGACGCTGTCTCCAAACGTAGAACGTGCAGCGATTCCCCATTGCGTGGCGGATACTCGCGCACGTATGCTCGTGTACGAGTATTCGTCCACGAGGAGCTGAGCCGGATGACGAAGCGGCGCAGGGTCGCGAACCTGCTGGCTCTGGCCGTGCTGACGGTGGCCGGGCAGCGGCCGATGCACCCGTACGAGATGGCCTCGGTGCTACGGGCGCGCGGCAAGGACCAGGACATGCCGATCAAGTGGGGATCCCTCTACACCGTCGTCCGCAACCTGGAGAAGCACGGCCTGATCGAGGCCGTGGAGAGCGGCAGGCAGGGCGCCCGCCCCGAGCGGACCGTCTACCGCGTCACCGAAGCCGGCCGGGAGGAGGCCGACGACTGGACGCGCGAGCTGCTGTCCACGCCCGTGCGGGAGCCGTCGGCGTTCGAGGCGGGGCTGTCGGTGCTGGCCGGGCTCGGCCCGGACGAGGTGGAGCCGCTGCTGCGGCAGCGCCTGGAGCTCCTGGAGCAGCAGCTCCAGGACGCGCACCGGGCGCTGGAGCGGGACCGGGAGGAGGTGCCCAGGCTGTTCCTCCTCGAGTCCGAGTACGCGCTGGCGATGCGGGAGGCCGAGGCGGGCTGGGTGCGAGCACTGCTGGCCGAGCTGACCTCCGGCACGTTCCCCGGCCTGGACGGATGGCGGGCCTTCCACCGGACCGGCGACCTGCCCCCCGAGGTGGCGGACATCGCGGAGAGGGGCGACACAGCGGATTGACCCCGGCGACCGGCGAAGAGCCCGGTGGCCGATCGCAAGACCGGCGGCGGTGCGGGAACACCGCCGCCGGGAGATCTTCGTACCGAAATGCCCGCGAAGCGGGACCCCGGACACGAGATGGCACTCGCAACAATAGCCGGGCTCCCCTTCACGGACCGAACCATGGGGAGCCATCATGACCACGACCACTCTCGACGCCGTGACCTCGAAGGACGGCACCACGATCAGCTACCGCCGGCTCGGCCGCGGCCCCGGGCTGGTGCTCCTGCACGGAGTCATGCAGAGCGGCCACAGCAACATCGAGCTGGCCCAGGCCCTCGCCGACGAGTTCACGTGCTACGTGCCCGACCGCCGCGGCCGGGGCCGCAGCGGCCCGTACGGTCCGGACTACCGCCTCGATCGGGAGGTCGAGGACCTCGACGCGCTGCTCACCGCGACCGGGGCGGACCGCGTCGTCGGCGTGAGCTCGGGCGCCATCGTCACGCTGCGCACCGCGCTCGTACGGCCCGGCCTGCGCAAGGCCGTCATCTTCGAGCCGCCGCTGGACGTCGACGACTTCTACCCGGCCGGCTGGCTGGAGCGCTTCGACCGGGAGCTCGCGGCCGGCCGGATCCCGGCGGCGCTGGTCACCGGGATGAGGGCGGCGCGGCTGGGGCCGCAGTTCTTCAACGTCATGCCGCGGGCGGTCCTGGAACTGCTCACGGGCATGATGCTGAAAAGTCAGGACAAGGCGGCGGTTGACGGGGAGCCGACGTTCCGGGAGCTGGCCCCCACGCTGCACTACGACGGGCAGGTCGTGGCGGAGACGGCCGGCAGCCTGGACGTCTACCGGCCGATCGGGGCGGAGGTGCTCCTGCTCGGCGGCACCCGGAGCCCCGCCCACCTGAAGTCCGTGCTCACGGGGCTGGAGCGCGTCCTGCCCCATGTCCGGCGCGTGGACCTGAAGGGCCTCGACCACAGCGCCACCTGCAACGCCGACCAGCGCGGACGCCCCGAACAGGTCGCGGCCGCGATCCGCGGTTTCCTCTCTTAGCGGGCCCTCAGGTGGTGGCGAGGGCGACCGTGGGCGACAGGCGGGCGGCGCGCATGGCGGGGTAGAGCCCGGCGAGCGTCCCGATCAGCAGGGTCGCCCCGACCGCCCCGCCCAGCGCCCACGGCGGGACCACCGGCGGCCAGCCCCGCGACAGGGCGTAACCCGCGGTCGCCAGGGCCCCCATGACCGCGCCCACCACCCCGCCCAGGGTGGACAGCAGCAGCGACTCGGCCAGGAACTGGATGCGTACCTGGCCGCGGGTGGCTCCGAGCGAGCGGCGCAGGCCGATCTCCTTGCGCCGCTCCAGCACGGAGATGACCATGGTGTTGGCCACCCCGACCCCGCCCACGAGCAGGGCCACCGCGCCGAGCCCGAGCAGCAGGTTGGTGAAGGCGCCCGCGGCCGCGGCCTTGGCGGCCAGGGCGTCCGACGGCCTGCTGACCGTGACCTCCTCCGGGTTCTCGGGGTTGACGGTGCGGGACAGCACCTGGCGCACCGACTCCACCGCCTCGTCCGAGGAGCGCTCGTAGATGGTGGTGGGGTAGCCGTCGAAGCCCAACAGCTCCTGCGCCGCGGGGAAGCCGACCAGGGCCGAACGTTCGATCTCCGGAGCCAGCGGCATCGGCCCGAGGATCCCGACGACCGTGAACCAGCGGCCGCCCATCCACACCTGCACGCCGGTCCTGGCCAGCCCGAGCCGTTCGGCGGCCTGCGCGCCGAGCACGACGGCCGGCTGGCGGGCGGTGGCGTCGTTGAGCCAGGTGCCCTTGGTCACCGAGCCCTCCAGAGTGGTCAGGAGAGTGGTGCTGGCCGCCTGGACGGCGATGCCGCCGGTGACGGACTCGGGGATGTGGTTGTTGCGGCGTACGGTGGCCTCCACACCGCCGGTCGCCGCGGCCGTCCGGACCGGGCGGATGCGCTGGACCATGGCCAGCGCGCCGGTCGGCAGCTTGGCCTCCTCCCCGAACATGGTCTGCCCCGGGGCCACCGTGAGGAGGTTGGTGCCGAGCTTGTCGAGCTGGCGCAGGAGCTGCTCGCGGGAGAAGGACGAGATCCCGATCACGGCGATCATCGTCGCGATGCCGATGGCGATGCCGAGGGCCGAAAGGATCACCCTCGTCGGGCGGGCGCGCAGCCCGGCGGCCCCGACGCGGAGCACGTCCCCGGGGCTGAGCCGGCCGGGCGCGGGCCGCGTACCGGCTCGGTGGTGGTGGTCGGTCAACGCCCGGCTCCTCTCAACAGCTCGACGGGGCTCAGGTGGTCGTGCTCGTGGCCGTCGACGACGAGCCCGTCGCGCAGGCGTACCTGACGGGAGCACCAGCCGGCGATCTCGGCGTCGTGGGTGATGACGGCGACGGTGGTGCCGGCCTCGTGCAGGTCCGCCAGGACGGCCAGCACGTCGGCGCCCGCGTGGGAGTCCAGGTTGCCCGTCGGCTCGTCGGCCAGGAGCAGCGGCGGGTCGCCCGCCACGGCCCGGGCGACTGCCACCCGCTGCTGTTCGCCGCCGGACAGCTCCGACGGCCGGTGCCGGAGCCGGTGGCCGAGCCCGACCCGGTCCAGCGCTGCGGCGGCGCGTTCGCGGCGGGCGCGGCGGCCCGTGCCGGTGTAGAGCAGGCCGTCGGCGACGTTGTCGAGCGCGCTGACGCCGGGCGAGAGGTGGAACTGCTGGAAGACGAACCCCAGGGTGCGCGAGCGCAGCCCGGACAGCTCCCGGTCCGACAGGGTCGCGACGTCGTGGCCGGCGACGCGCACGGTGCCGGAGGTGGGGCGGTCGAGGGTGCCGATCATGTGGAGCATGGTGGACTTGCCCGATCCCGACGGGCCGACGATGGCCAGCAGGTCTCCCCTGTCGATGGTCAGGTCCACGCCGCGCAGGGCGTGCACGTCTCCGGCGTACGTCTTGGTCACCCCGCACAACTCGACGATCCCGTTCACTGGACCGGCACCCCGACCTTCATGCCCTCGGCCAGCCCTTCGCCCTTGATCTCGACCAGGCCGCCGCCGAAGGCCCCGGTCTCGACCGCCACGATCCGGCTCGCCGCGCCCTCCGCCACCTCGACCCCGAAGCCGCCCTCGCGCAGCGCCAGCAGCGCCTCGACGGGCACCGCCAGCACGTTCGCGTGCCGCGCGCTGGCCATCTCCACCTCGACCGGCGCCTGGTCCAGCTTCGTCCGCGGCGGCTTGGCGAGGGTGATGTCCACGTCGATGGTGGTGGTCGCGTCCCGTTCGGATCCGGAGGACTCCGCGACCGTCCCGACCGACGTGATCCGGCCGGCGGCCCGCTCGCCGCCGGGGAGCGTCACCGTGACATTGGCGCCCTTGCGGGCCAGCGACTGGTCGCCGGTGTCCAGGTCCACGTGCACCAGGCGGCGGATGCCGCTCACCGTGAGCGCCTGCTGTCCAGGCGCGGTCCTGGCGCCGACCTCGGCCTTGGCGTCGGTCACGCGTACGGCGGCGGGCTGGAACACGACCTGGGCCGCGTCCACCCGCCCGCTCTCCTCCAGTCCCCTGTCCTCCTGCCAGTCCTTGACCGCCTGCTCGGTGGCGTAGCTGAAGTGGTCGTCCACGGTGAGGTAGTCGCCGTACCCGAGCGCCTTGAGGTTGCGCTCCAGCTGCTCGACGTCCGGTCCGTCGGATACGCCGCGCTGCAGGGTCCGGTAGAGCGGCAGGCTGCCGTACATGAGCACGAGCGGCCTGCGGTCCACCTTGAGCAGCGGGCGGCCGCGGCGGACCACCGCTCCCTGGGCGGCCACCCACGTCACGGTGCCGGAGGCGCCCGAGGCGACCCGGCGCTCCCCCGCGTAGGTGAGGGCGCCGTCCACGGTCTTGGTCTCCACCAGGTCCTGCCGGGTGATGTCCGCGGTGGCGGGGACCGGGGGTCTGGCGGGCGTGGCGGCTCCGGGGACGCCGTCGTTCATGACGGCCACCGCGGTCCACGTCGCGGCGACGGCCAGGACGGTGCCGCCGCTCAGCAGGATCCCCTTCCTCATGACGTTTCCCCTGGCTTCTTGCCGCCGCCGGGCGCGTACTGCTCGCAGGCCTTGTGCGCGGCCTCGATCTTCTGCTGCGAGCCGTTCCTCATCTCGAAGCGCAGGCCCTCGCCGGGCTTGGGGTCGGGCATGTCCACGCCGTGCTGGCGCATGCACTGCGCGAACTTGACCATCTGGTCGTAGTCCTGCTGGCTGGGCGTGTGGTCGCGGACGACGGCGTCCATGATGGGCTGGCAGGCCTTGTGTGCCTTGTCCATCTTGTCGCGGCCCACACCCTTGGGGACCTCTACCTTCAACTGGCCGTTCTGCGGGTCGGGGACGTCGATGCCGTGCTCGCGCATGCACTGCGCGAACTTCAGCTGAGCCTCCTCCGGGTCCATTGACGCCGACGGGGAGGCCGTGGGTCCGGCGGACGAGGTGCCGGCGCTGGCCACGCCGTCGTCCTTGGGCGCCGTGCCTCCGCACGCGGCCAGCGCCAGCGTGAGCGGGACGGCGACCAGCAACAGCCGTATATTCATGACATTCACTCCTCCGCGCCCGGGGTCCTTCGCCCGGGGTGCGGCCTCACTCCAGCCCATGGGGTGCTAGAACCGGATAAGCCCGCCCGGCGCGCTTATCCGGCCCTAACACGTGATCCGTCACGCTCGGGTGCCAGAGGAAAGGGGCCAGCGATGCGGGTGCTTGTCGTCGAGGACGAGGAACGGCTGGCCGACGCGGTCGCGCGCGGGCTCCGGCTGCAGGCGATCGCCGTGGACGTGGCCTACGACGGGCAGGACGCCCTGGAGCGGGCCGCGTACGTGGACTACGACGTGGTGGTGCTCGACCGGGACCTGCCGGAGGTGCACGGCGACGACGTGTGCCGGCGGCTGCGCGAGGGCGGCGGGGGCGGCCGGGTGCTCATGCTGACCGCGGCGGGACAGATCCGCGACAAGATCGACGGGCTGTCGCTGGGCGCGGACGACTACCTGGTCAAGCCGTTCGCGTTCGCCGAGCTGGTGGCCCGGGTCCGGGCGCTGGCCCGCCGCTCGCCCCGCTCCGCGGCGCCCCTGCTCGAACGCGGCGGCGTCGTGCTCAACCCGTCCCGCCGCACGGTCACCAGGGACGGGCGGCCCGTGTCGCTGAACCGCAAGGAGTTCGACGTGCTGTGCGTGCTGCTCGGCGCGGGCGGCGAGCTGGTCACCTCCGGCGAACTGCGCAGGCGCGTCTGGGACGAGCACGCGGACGCGGGCACGGGCGCGCTGCGGGTCACGATCACGTCGTTGCGCAAGAAGCTCGGCGTGCCGTCGGCGATCCTGAACGTGCCCGGCAAGGGGTACCGGCTTTGATCGTCGAGCAGGGGCGGTCGTGGTGGAGCAGCAGGCGGCTGCGGCTGCGGCTCACGCTGCTGTACGGCGGCCTGTTCTTCGTGGCCGGGTCGATCCTGCTCTGGCTCACCTACCTCATCACCGGCCAGGCGCTGAACCAGCAGTTCGTCACCGGCTTCCGGAAGATCCAGAACCCGCCCGCGGACGTGGCCGCGACGCGCCCGATGGTCGGGGACGTCATCTTCCAGGGCGACATCGAGAACCGGGCCGGCAACGTGCTCAGCGAGATGGTCCGCTCGTCCATGCTCGTGATGATCCTGGTCGGCGTGGTCGCGCTCGTGCTCGGCTACGTGGTGGCCGACCGGGCGCTGCGCCCGCTCGACCGGGTGACGGAGGCCGCGCAGCGGCTGTCGGAGAGCACCCTGCACGAGCGCATCGGGATGCGGGGCCCGCCCGACGAGGTCAGGCGGCTGGCGGACACGTTCGACGCGATGCTGGAGCGGCTGCACCGGGTGTTCGACGCGCAGCGGCGGTTCATCGCCAACGCCTCGCACGAGCTGCGCACGCCGCTGGCGATCAACCGTACGGTGCTGGAGGTGTCGCTGGAGGAGCCGGCCGCGTCGGAGGACCTCAAGGCGCTGGCCAGGGCGTTGCTCGGCACGAACGCCCGCTACGAGCGGCTCATCGAGGGCCTGCTGCTGCTCGCGCAGTCGGAGCAGGAGCTCACCGTGCGCAAGCCGGTGGACCTGGAGCAGGTCGTGCGCACCGCGCTGGAGCAGATCGACCTGCAGTCGCGCAAGCGGCCCGTCACGCTCCACCAGGACCTGCGGCCGGTGCTGGTCGAAGGGGATCCGCTGTTCCTGGAGCGGTGCGTGTTCAACCTGCTGGAGAACGCGATCAAGCACAACGTGCGCGACGGCGAGATCTGGCTCGCGCTGCGGCGGCAGGGCGGCGACGCGGTGGTCACGGTGCGCAACACCGGGCCGGCGGTGCCGCCGTACGAGGTGGACGACCTGTTCGAGCCGTTCAGCCGGCTCCACGGCGACCGGGTGCGCTCGTTCAAGGGCGCGGGGCTGGGGCTGTCGATCGTGCGGGCCATCGTGCGCGCGCACGGCGGCCAGGTCACCGCGGCCGCCCGGCCGGAAGGCGGGCTGAGCGTCACCGTACGGCTGCCGCACAGCCCGTCGTGAGACCCGGCCCCGGCGTCCCCGTCCGGACGCCCGTGACATCCTTGAAGTGTGCTGTCGCCAATCGACGTGCTGCAGGAGCAGATCAGGTCCCATTTGACCGCCTTCGACCGCCGGCAGGTCCCGCCCACCGGCGGGGTGCGCAGGGCCGCCGTCACCGTGTGCGTCCTGGAGGACGCCGAGCGGGTCCCGTACACGATCCTGATCAAGCGGGCCGCCCACGGGCGCAACCCGGGTCAGTGGGCGCTGCCCGGCGGGCGCCTGGACGACGGGGAACGCCCCGTGGACGCGGCGCTGCGCGAGCTCGCCGAGGAGACGGGCGTCACCGGGGTCGAGGTGGCCGGGATGCTCGACGACTTCGTCACCGACTCCGGCTTCGTCATCACGCCGGTGGTGGCGTTCGGCGGCGTCCAGCAGCCGGTGGCCGATCCGCGCGAGGTGGCCTCGGTGCACGACGTGCCGCTGGAGTGGTTCCTGGCGCCGGGGGTGCCGCGCTGGCGCGGGAAGCTGCTGCAGATGCCGCTGGGGCCGTCCATCGTGGTCCACGCGCCGACGGGGGCGATCCTGTGGCAGTTCGCCGAGGTGGCGCTGCGCGGCCGCGAGCAGCGGGTCTTCGACGTGAAGCAGCCGCGCTGGACGAGGACCTGACCGGGCGCTCCCGGTCAGGTCCAAAGCGTCCTACGCGTCCTACGCGTCCTGCGCGTCCTGCGCGTCCTACGCGTCCTGCGCGTCCTGCGCGTCCTGCGCGCGGACGAACGCGTTGACGATCATCGGCAGCGACGCGTCCAGGCCCGCCACGTTCAGCACGCCCTCGTCGCCGGGGTCGCCGATCGAGTAGCCCGCGGCGGTCATCGCCGCGACGACCACGCGCGCGTCCGCCGCCACGGTGCGGCGGTAGGCGCCGAGCTCCTGCGAGGGGTGGGCGCGCCCCGCCCACGTCTCGTTGTCGGTGAACACCACGATGCCGTCCACCGCCATCCGCTGCTCGCGCGCCCAGCGGAACGGCAGCGACAGGTCGGTGCCGCCGCCGGACGGCCGCCAGGAGCCGATCTCGCGCAGGTTGGTGCGCGGGGTCACCTTCGAGGCGTGGACGCCGGTGTCGACGTCGATGACGTGCACGTTCCCCTTCTCGATGCGGGCCAGCATGACGGCCATCGCGCAGCCCACCTCGTACGGCGAGCCGATCTTCGAACCGCCGACCACGACGTCGCCGCCGTACCAGCCGCCCGACATCGACCCGGAGGAGTCCACCGCGACCAGCAGCCGCCGGCCCGTGGGCCGGACGGTGCCGAACGCCAGCTCGTACGTCTCCTCCAGCGCGTCCCGGATCGCCGGGACCGGCGCCCACGTGTGCGCGTCGGCGCGCGGGTTGGGCTGGGCGCGGCCCGAGCCGTACACGCGCAGCGCCAGGAACGCGTCCATCGGGTGGATGCGCGCCCGCAGCAGCGCGTCGCGGTCGGTGAGCCGGGCGACCGCGCGCCGGGTGGCCTCGCCCGTCGGCGTGAGCGTGCCGATCCGCGTCATGCGGGCCAGGTTGCGCAGCAGCGCGGTCATGCCGATCGTGTCGACCAGCGCGTCCCACACCTTCGGATCCCTCAGCACGGCGTCCGGCAGGAACTCCCACGGCACCTTGCGCTCGGTCACCACCTGGATCGCCTCGCGGGCCGTGGTGACGGCCTTGGCGCTCAGGAACCGGTCCACCGACTCCAGCGTCTCGCGCGCCTGCTCGTCGGAGACGTTGCCGGCGATCCAGCCGAACAGCCGCGCCCGCTGCGGGCCGTCCGCCTTGGGGTGGGCGATGCGCAGGACGTCGCGCAGGTCGAACGTCTCACCCTGCGGCGTCCTGCGCTGGCGGGCCTTGCACACCTTGAACGCGACGTCGTCGGGGCTGCCGGTGGTGAACCAGGAGGCGAGCGCCGTACGCAGCGAGCGGCCGGTGACCGGCGCGGTGCCGCGCGCGGTCGGCTTGCCGCCGAGGTTCTTGTAGTAGCCGAAGAAGGAGGCGAGGTGGTCGGTCGTGCGGGCCACCTCGGGCAGGGCGAGCTTGGCCGCCTGCCGGGTGGCCGCGTCGCCGCGGGCGTAGGCGGCGGCCAGCGCGAACAGCGCCGGTCGCTGCTTGGGAGCGCGCGGCGGGCGCGCGGTCGAGATGCCGGTGAGCAGCTCGACGACGCGCGGGCCGTCCTCGGCGATCGCCTCGAACAGCGCGGCGGCGTTGCCGGCGGTCAGCTGCTCCTGCGACACGTAGTAGGTGCCGCCCGTGGTGCCGAGGATCAGGAAGTCCTCGACGCGCTGCCACAGGTCCTTCTCGAAGACGAAGCCGCCCGCCGCGTTGCGCACCTGGTCGGTGCGGCCGGGCAGCGGCTGGGTCTGCGGCGTGGCGAACGCGGAAACGCCGGCGAGGGGGTCACGGTTTCGCGCCATAGTTTTCACCTCGTACGTCTCGACCCGCCCGAATGGCGGATATGCAGAAAAAATGGGGGCGGATGTGGAAATGCCGACCGGTTTTTTACGGCGCGCTGCCACTACGCGACGCGCGGGCGCACCCGCGCGGCGGGGAGTCGAACCCCGCGCTTCCGGCACCTGAAGCGATAACCGGCCTGCTTCGACCCGCCCCCGAGGCTCGGAGAGGGCACGGATATGGGGGCGTCCACCGGCGTTGGCGCTCTGCCGACTGAGCTACCGGAGCGTTGGCCCCGGGCAGGACTCGAACCTGCGACTCCCCATTAAAAGTGGTAACCGACGAACTTCGACCCGTGCCCTCACCGAGTCCTACTGACATTCTGGATTCAACACGGAATGCCAATGGGAGCTCAAATCATTTTCCCGATCTCGTCGAGGGCCAGCGAGGCCGCGCTCACCGTGCGTGACCGGGACGAACCGGGCCTCCGGGGGTCGAAGATCGCCAAGCTCAGGTCACGTGTCGCCCATGAGGGGGGCGCGATTACCCCCATGCCCGGACCGTGTGCTTAACTCGAGTTGCCGATGTGGTCTGTGTCCCCCGGGCCGCAAATTACCGCCTTCACGGAATACCGTTCGGCTGGAGCCGTGTTGTGCACCTCGCCGAGGAGGCGACCGCCACATCGGCCTTAACGACTTTTCCAGGCGTCCCGCCCACCGGCGGGGCGCCTGCTTTATGGTGGGGTGGCCGACCGGCCCGATGATCAGGAGAGCTCGTTGCTGTACGAAGTGGTCAAGTTCGCCGCCGCGCCGCTTGCGAACGCGATGTGCCGGCCGCACATCTCGGGCGCGGCGCACGTGCCCAGGAGCGGGCCCGCGATCCTGGCCGCCAACCACCTGTCGATCCTTGACTCGTTCCTGCTGCCCGCGCTGCTGCCGCGGCACGTGACCTTCACCGCCAAGAACGAGTACTTCGACGGCAACCCGGTCTCCGGCTTCTTCATGCGACTGGGCGGCAGCCTGCCGATCGACAGGGAGAGCGCGCACGCCGCCCAGACCATGCTCGACTCCGCCGCGGACCTGCTGGAGCGCGGCGAGCTGTTCGGCATCCACCCGGAGGGCACCCGCTCCCCCGACGGCCGCCTCTACCGCGGCAAGGTCGGCGTGGCCTGGCTGACGCTCAAGACGGGCGCCCCGGTGCTGCCGGTGGCGCTCAGCGGCACCGAGAGGGTGCTGCCGGTCGGCTCGAAGGTGCCCAGGCCCGCGCGGATCGGCATCGCCATCGGCGAGCCCATGCGGTTCGATGGCGACCACACCAAGGCCCGCGACCGGCGGCGGGTGACCGACGAGATCATGGCGGCCATCCAGAAGCTGTCCGGGCAGGAATACGTGCCGACCTACGCCGCCAGCTTCAAGGCGGCCAACGGCGTGTCATGACAATGTCGTCGAGGATCAGGGGGATCTAGCGTGGCGCGTGGTCGTACCATCGCGATCGTGTCCGGCGCCACCGTGCTCGCGGTGGGGGCCGCGGCCGGTGGCGCGTACTACCTGCTGCACACCAGAGGGACGCCCGCCGAGACGGCGCAGCGCTTCTCCGCCGCATGGCAGGCCGGCAACTGGGCCGCCATGGGGGCGGAGCTCGCCAAACCACAGCAGCTCAACGCGTACGACCAGCAACGCAGCGCACTCGCCGTCGAGTCGACGGACATCAAGCTCGGCAAGATCGCCGAGACCGGCGACAACCGGGCCCGCGCCCCCTACACCGCGACCCTGAACCTCAAGAACATCGGCAAGTGGTCCTATCAGGGCCAGATCGACCTCATGGTGGCCGACCGCACCTGGAAGGTCGACTGGAAGCCCGCCACGCTGTACCCGTCGATGACCGCCGGGGCCGAGTTCAAGCTCAAGACGCGCTGGCCCGACCGCGCCGAGATCACCGACGCCCAGGGAGACCGGATCGACACGGGCGCGGTCGGCGGGTCGGTGCAGCAACTCGTCGGCTACCTCGACAAGGCCGGCAAGAAGGACGTGGCCAAGCTGGGCTCCTCCTACAAGGTCGGCCAGGCGATCGGGCGCGGCGGGCTGCAGGAGACGTTCCAGAAGCGGCTGGCGGGCACGCCCGCCACCGAGATCCAGCTCGGCGACAAGACGCTGGAGACCATCGAGGGCAGCGGCGGCGAGCCCGTCCAGACCACGCTCGACCCGCGTGCGCAGGCCGCGGCGGTGGGCGCGGTCAAGGACATGAAGAAGCCCACGTCGATGGTGGCGATCAAGCCGTCCACGGGCGAGATCCTGGCCGTGGTCAACAACCAGGGCGGCTTCAACCGGGCCCTGGACGGCCGCTACCCGCCCGGCTCGACGTTCAAGGCGGTCACGGCGATCGGCCTGCTGGCGGCCGGGATGTCGCCGTCGGACCCGGTGACGTGCCCGATGTACGCGACCATCGGCGGGCTGAAGGTCCGCAACTCCGACAAGGAGGCGTTCGGGTCGCTGTCGTTCCTCGACTCGTTCGCCCACTCGTGCAACACGACGTTCGCGCCGCTGGCCGAGCAGAAGCTGGGCGCCGACAAGCTGCTGAAGACGGCCGAGGACGTGGGCTTCAACCAGCCCCTGAACATCGGGGTCCCGGCCACCAAGGCCAGCTTCCCCCGGGCCGAGTCCGACGCGGAGCTGGCCGCGGAGTCGTTCGGGCAGGCCAGGATCACGGCCAGCCCGCTGACGATGGCCTCGGTGGCCGCCGCCATCGCGGACGGCACGTGGCGGCCGCCGACGCTGGTGCCCTCGTTGAAGCAGAAGGCCGCCGAGCGCCCGCTGCCCGACGGGGTCAAGGACCAGTTGCACTCGATGATGGCGGCCGTGGTGTCCAAGGGCACGGCCAAGGCGGCCGGCCTGCCCGCCGGCACGTACGGAAAGACCGGCACGGCCGAGTTCGGCACCGGCGACGACCTGGACACCCATGCCTGGTTCATGGGCTTCAAGGAGGACGTGGCGTTCGCGGTGGTCGTGGAGGGCGGCGGCGCGGGCGGCAAGGTCGCGGCGCCGGTGGCGGCGTCGTTCCTCAAGGGGCTCTGACGGCCGCGACCAGGTGAACCGGCCGCTGACCTGGGCAGAACTCGGTTGTGCTGGGGATCGGTGGCAAGGAGTACGCGGCGCGGCAGGCGGCCATGGGGCGGCTGGCCGCGCGGGCGGGGTTCCGCGGGGTGGTGGCCTGGTCGAGAGGCGGTTCGGCGCAGGACCATTACGCCGACGTCTACTACCTGACGGGCTTCTACCAGCACCAGCCGTTCATCCCCGACTTCCCCGGCCACTGGCGGGCGCGGGGCCACGCGGCCGTGGTCCTGCCCGTGGACGACCCTCCTCTCAGCGAGCACACCGCCGTCCTGCTGACCAACTCCGGGGACCTCCAGGAGCCCCGGCCGGCGGCGCGGGTCCATGTGACGCCCGATCTCGTGGACGCCCTGGCCGAGCAGATCAGGGAGTCGATCCGGCCGGGCCGGGTCGCGTTGATCGGCTACGAGGCGCTGGCCGCGCCGTGGTGGTGCCGGCTGCGTTCGGTGCTGCCGGGGCACGAGCTGGTGTGCGCCGACGACCTGGCCTGGGAGGCGCGCCGGATCAAGAGCCCCGCCGAGCTTGACCTGCTGCGCGCCTCGGGGTCGCTCGGGGTGCGCGCGGTGTCCGCCGCCCGGGAGGCCGCCGTACCGGGCGCCACCGAGGCCGACGTGGCGGCGGCCGCGATCGCCGAGATCGTCCGGGCGGGCGGCGCCTACTCCGGCATGGGCATCTCCTCCGGCGCCGAGTCCTACACCTTCGCCGCCTCCGGCCCGACGCCCTACTCCGCCGACCGGCGGCTGGCCGAGGGTGACCTGATCAGGATCGACCTGTACGGCTCCGTGCGCGGCTACCTGTTCGACCTGGCCCGTACGTGGGTCGTGGGCGGCGAGCCGACCACCGAGCAGCGGCGGCTGCTGGAGGCGGTGCGGGAGAGCGTTCTGGCCGGGATCGAGCTGCTGCGGCCCGGGCGGCGCTTCGGCGAGGTGGCGCGGCGGTGCCGGCAGGTGTTCGAACGGTCGGCGTTCGCCGTCCACCACGGGCTGCCCTGGTCGGAGACGGACGGCCTCTGGGGCCACGGGCTCGGCCTGTCGCTGGAGCCGCCGTGGATCACCGAGGGCGGGCCCGACTCGGACGGCCTGATCGAGGCCGGAATGTGCCTGGCGCTGGAGCGCAGGATCGCGATGCACTCCGTGGGAGGCGCCAGCCATGAAGAGGACGTCATCGTCACCGACTCCGGCCCCGAAGTCATCACCCGCGACCCTTGAGACTTGTTATCCGTCTGTGTAAATTTACTCATATGGATAACAAAGTATGGGCTCCCGTCCGGGCCCTCTTCGTGGCCGTGCTCGTCATCTCCGTCGCGACCCTCGGCGTGGCCGCCCTCATCGGCGGCAACTGGGTGGTGTGGCTCCGCGGCGCCGCCGTGGCCGTGGCCGCCGTCTGGCTCGTCGCCCTGGCGGGGCAGTCCTCCCGGGGAAAGAGATCGGCCTACGTACGCATCCGCTTCGTCTCCATCGCCGCCCCCATCGGGATCGTGCTCATCCTCGTCGCCCCGGACAGCGGCTATCCCGGCTGGATGAAGGCGGAGCAGGCCGTGGTCGGCGTGCTGGTCGCCGCCGTGGCCCTCCTCGTCAACCGACGTGCCGTACGGCAGGCGTTCCCGAAGCGTGGCAAGCTGGGCTGAATGCAGAGCTCTGCCCCCCGCCGGGCGGCCACCGAGGCCCGCAAAGCACAGATCGCCTCCGCCACGATCGCCGTGCTGGCGCGGCGCGGCTACGCGGAGACCACGTTCGAGGCCATCTGCGAGCAGGCGGGGCTCAGCAGCAAGCGGCTGATCTCCTACCACTTCTCCAGCAAGGACCAGCTGTTCGAGGCCGTCGTCCGCCAGGTCGTCGAGGACGCGGCCGCCTTCATGCGCCCGGCGCTCGACGCCGCCTCCGGGGCGCGCGCCCAGCTCGAGGCGTTCATCAGGGCGAACATCGCCTTTATCGCCGCCCATCCCGAGCACGTGCGGGCGGTGCAGCAGATCGCGTTCAACCAGGTGCCCGTGGGCGACGAGGAGCAGGACGCCGCGGTCGCCAGGCTGGCGGCGCTGTTCGCGGAGGGGCAGCGGGCGGGGGTGTTCCGGGAGTTCGACGGGGTGTTGATGGGCACGACGCTGCGCGCGTCCATCGACGGGGTGGCCGACCGCCTCGTCAAGGGCCTCGACCCTGATCGGTGCGCGGACGAGCTCGTCGAGATCTTCGACCGCGCCACGCGCACCTGACCTCGCCGATCACCCGGCAGCGCGGGCGCACTCACGCCTGACCTCGCGGGCCACCGCGAAGCGCAGGCGTGCTCACGCCCGACCCCACGACTCGACGGGCCATGACCACGGAACGGTCGCTACCGTAGATTCGTCCTCGGGTGGCGTGGCGCGCCGGCTCGGCGATGCCAGACCGGGGCCGACACCCGGTCCGTGGGCTGCACGTCGAGCTGGGACACCACCCAGCGGTTGCGTTGGCGATTGGAGACGCGGTGAGTCATGACGTATCCGGCCAGCCGGCCGAACTGACGTACGACCCGGGCTATCACGGGTTGCTTGAGCGTCTTCGATCTCACGGGCGCCAGTCAACGGCTCCAAGTGCCCTTGAAGCCGAGCCGGACGAGCTGTTGACGATCGGCGAGCTGGCCAGGACCACCGGCGTGGCCACCTCGGCATTGCGCTATTGGGAAGAGCTCGGCCTGCTCCCCGCCCCGACCCGGGTCTCGGGCCAACGGCGCTACCCCGCCTCGGCGATGGCGATCGTCGGCCTGATCCTTTCGTTGCAGGATGTGGGCTTCTCTCTGCGCGAGCTGAAGGTGCTCATCACCTCTCGTTACGAAGACGTCGACGCCTGGCGCGAGCTCCATGAACGCAAGCTCGCCGAGCTCGACGAACGGATCGCCCAGGCGCAGGCCGCGCGCACCGCCATCGCCCACGGCCTGGCCTGCGGGCACCCGGAGGGCATCTTCCACTGCCCCACCTTCGCCCGCGTCATCGCCGCCCGCCTCGCCGGATCCCCTCTCCACGAAGCCCACTCCCACTGACCTCCTCACCCCCCACCACCGATCACCTCAGCCGGAGACTCCGGCGGGCGCGCTCCAGGTCGTCTCTGGCGGTCTTGGTCAGCGTCTGCTCGGGGCCCATGACGGCCTCGAACCGGTTCACGACCCATTCGTACTCGGCGAGCGCGTCCGCGATCCGTCCCACTGCCTCGTACGCCGTGGCCAGGCCGTGCCGGGTGATCAGCGTGTCGGGATGGTCTGCGCCCAGCAGCCGCGCCTGGTGCCCGGCGACATGCTCGTACAGCTGGACGGCCTCATCGGCCCTGTCCGCCGCCTTGTAAGCGCGCGCGAGCTGTCCTTTGACGACCCAGGTATCGGGATAGTCGTGATCGAAGAGCCGCTCGTGATCGGCTATCAGCCGCTGGAACAGCTCGATGCCGCGCTCGGGCCGGCCGCCCTCGACGTTGGTGTACGCCTGGAAATAGCGCGCCGCGAGCAGGGTGGGATGGCCGGGTTCGAGTGCCCGCTCCTGGTCGGCCACCACCTGCTCGATCATCGGCACCGCCTCCGGTGCCCTGCCTCCCATCGTGTACGAGAAGGCCACCGACGCGCGTGACCACAACGTATCCGGATGATCGTCACCGAGGACGCGGGAGCGGTCGGCCGCGACGCGTTGGTAGAGGGCGGCGGCCTTCATCGCCTGGCCGGCGTACTCGAAGGCGTGCGCCAGCGTGTGCAGGGCCGCGAGGGTGTCCGGGTGCTCAGCGCCCAGGAGCCTCTCGCGCCCCTTGACGACGGCTTCGGCGACCGGGACGGCCCGGAGCCCGTCGTTGAGATAGACCAGACGGGAGGCCACGACGTGGCGGACCCGCAGCACGAGCTCGGCCGCCGCGCGCAGGTGCGCGAACTCGTCGTCGGGGACCTGCTCGACGGCCTCCCACAAGGCCCCCGCATGCTCGGACACCGCCATGATCGTGGGGAACTTCCGCCAGGTGTCCCGGTCGGAGACGTCCTCGACAGCCACGCACAGCCGTTGCCCGGCTGTCTCGATCAGCTCGGCCAGGGTGCGGTCGCGTCCGGCCTGATCGCGTACCGCACGCCGGACGAGGCGGTGGACGAACGCGGTCGTGTCGCTCCGGCTGAAGGTGACCAGCGATCGTGCGCCCAGCTCGGCCAGAGCCGGTTCCGCCTGCGGGCCGAGCAGCTCGAACCCGACGCCGGAGGTCGACAGCACGGACAACTCTCCGAGCAGGCGCGCGGCCGCCGGGCCGGTCTGCCCGACCGACAGCATGATCGCCTGCGCGACTCCGGTGGGGTACGGCTCTCCGCGAGGCCGCGCGAGGAGCACCTCGATGGGGGTGGCGTGCAGCCGCCCCAGGTAGGAGTCGCACGACAGGCGCGGCGGGCCGACCAGGGCGGCTGCGGCGATGCCCAGGGCGAGCGGCAGGCGGTCCAGTTCCTCGGCGAGCAACCGGAAGCCCTCGTCGTCCGCGCCCACCCGCGTGCGGAGGTACTTCACCGCCTCGGCCTCTGTGAACTGCTCCACCGCAACCATCGTGGCGAGCCGTTCGAACGAATGATCATTGGTGGTGATCAGCACGCGAGCTCGGCCGTGCGACGGGAGCAGCGGCGCGAGCAGATCGGGATCCGTCGCGTTGTCGAACACGATCAGATACGGCCCGCGCCGCTCCTGAAGCCAGGCTCTGACCTTGCGGGCCACGGTCGCCGGGTCGTCCGCATCGCTGCGTAACCCGGCTTCGGTGGCCAGCTGATCCACGGAACCGTGAAGCTGGTCGACGGTCTCGGCGTGCAGCCACGCCACCGGGATGCCGCGTTCGATGCAGCGCCGGGCATAGGCGGCCGCCAGGTGGGTCTTGCCCACGCCGCGTCCCCCGACGAGCGCACACACCGCCGCCGTGCGGCGGGCGGAGAACAGCTTGTCGATGCGTTCGCTCAGATCCGAACGCGACTGGAAGGCCTTCGGCTCGCGCGGCACATCACCGACCGTGCGCAGGTCCCGCTTCGAACCGGACGGCGGGCCGGCGCCCGGTTCCGCCTGCCCGGCCCAGATGGCGAGCGGCGTTCCGGGGAGCAGGACGACCAGACCGACGACGATGCTCGTGCTGTCCGGTCCGAGCCCGTTCGCCACACAGATCCACCAGGCCAGAACCCCGGCCGTAGACGGCAGCGTCGCCGCGATCACGACCTTGAGCCAGCGCGGCATCTCAGGCCTTTCTGCGCGAGAACGGTTCTGTGATGAATCGGAAGGCCGTACTCGACGAGTGTCACACGCAGCCATCGCCTTGTCGCGGGCCGATCACGGGAGGGCTCACCGCAGGCGCCGGAAGCCATGAGCTCCCAGGTCCCCCTCGGGCGAGACCCGGACCGACAAAGCCGTCCCCGAACTCGCGGCGCCCCTCACCTCGAACGCGGTCGCCATCGAGGACGCAGCCGAGCTTGATCTCGTGGGCCAACGTACAAAGAGCCGACCAGGCAACCCCCGGCGCGCCAACCTCACCCCCCATCACCAACCCCACAACCCGAGGCACCGCCAGCCTCGCTTCCGCCCCCAACCCGACAACCCCCGGCACCGCCGACCCCACCGCCGCCTCACCCCCACGACTCCTGGTGCGGCTGCCCCGTCTGTACTCGACCGGGAGCGATCGCGCTTGTCCGTCAAACAGAGGCGGGGTTGCATACAGTGTGTCCATTGCATGCAATGTATGCCGTCCGCTAACCTGATCCGCATGCAGACCGATGTGGCGCGGAGGCGGCTGAGGGAGTTGATCCTCGACGGCACGTACCCGCCCGGGGCGCGGTTGACCGAGATGGAGGTCGCGACCGCCCTGGACATGAGCCGCACCCCCGTCCGCGAGGCGCTCCGGGCGCTGACCGCCGACGGGCTCGTGCAGCCCTCCGGGCGCGGCGTGGTGGTCGTGGCGCTGGAGCAGGGCGACCTGAACGAGGCGTACCAGGTGCGGGCGGCGCTGGAGGCCCTCACCGCCGAGCTGGCCGCGACCCGCCAGCGCGAGGGCCGCATCGCCCCCGCCGACCTCGCCGCGCTCCGCGAGATCGCGATCGAAACCGCCACGGCCACCGCCGAGGGGCGGTTGGCCGAGGCCGTGCGGCTCAACCGCCGCTTCCACCGGGTGATCGCCGAGCTGGCGGCCAACTCGATGGCACTGCACGCGCTGGAACGCATCTGGGATCAGATCCAGGTGTCCACGTTGCGCTCGCTGGCACCGCCGTCGCGGCCCGCGTACGTGTCGGGCCAGCACGAGGAGCTCGTCGCCGCGATCGTCCTGGGCCGCCCGGAGGAGGCCGCCAGGGTCGCCCGCGCACACGTACTCGACACCCGTAACATCACCCACAGCGAGGAGGACGAAGCATGACCCGCGAGCACACATACCCGGTCGTGGTGACCTGGACCGGCGACAAGGGCACCGGCACCAGCGGCTACCGTGACTACGGCCGCGAGCACGAGCTGACCGCAGAGGGCCCGCCGGCCATCGCGGCCAGCTCCGACCCGGCCTTCCGCGGCGACCCGACACGCTGGAACCCGGAGCAACTCCTGGTCGGCTCGCTGTCCCAGTGCCACATGCTGTCGTACCTGCACAAGTGCGCCACGGCGGGCGTCGTCGTCACCGAGTACGTCGACAACGCGGTCGGGACCATGGCCGAGACCGCGGACGGCGGCCACTTCACCGAGGTGGTGCTGCGCCCCTCCGTCACCGTGACGTCGCCCGAGATGGCCGATGCCGCCGCCAAGCTCCACGAAGACGCGCACAAGGCATGCTTCATCGCCAGTTCCGTGAACTTCCCGGTACGCGTCGAGCCGACCATCCGCGCCGTGTAGCCGTAGGTTCGTCCCGGGCGGGCAGGTGCCTGTTCCGCACGGCCGTAGCGGGCCGGAAACCGGTTGGATGTCGCCCTTCGCGCCCGGCAGGCTTGGAGGCATGAACGATCTCCCCGGGTTCGAGCCCGACGCGCGCCTGCTGATCGTGAACAGCGACGACTTCGGAATGCACCGGGCGATCAACGACGCGGTCGTGCGCTCGATCGAGGAGGGGATCTCGGGCTCGTGCAGCCTGATGACTCCCTGCCCGGGGGCGGAGCACGCCATGCGGCTGCTGCGCGACCGGCCGGAGATCCCGTTCGGGATCCATCTGACGTTGGTGTGCGACACGCCTCGCCGCAGGTGGAGGCCGCTGACGCCCAAGGAGGAGGTGCCGTCGCTGCTCGATGCGGCGGGTGAGCTGTTCACGCCCGATCGCATACCGGAGCTGCTCGCCCAGGCCCGCCTCGACGAGGTGGAGCGCGAGTTCCGCGCGCAGATCGCCGCCGTGACGGACAGCGGGCTGGCGCCCACCCACCTGGACTGGCACTGCCTGGCCGATGGCGGGCGCGCCGACGTTTTCGACCTGACGGTGGCGCTGGCCCAGGAGCACGGCCTGGCGGTGCGGGCCTGGCTCGACCCGGCCCGCCAGAAGGTACGGGCGCGCGGGCTGCCGGCGGTCGACCACGACTTCCTGGACAGCTTCCGGCTCGAACTCGACGGCAAGGCGGCCACGTACGCCAGGCTGCTGCGCGAGGTGCCGGTCGGGCTGAGCGAATGGGCCGTCCATCCGGGGCTCGGGGACGAGGACGCTCAGGCGATCGAGCCCGACGGATGGCGCGTGCGGCGGACCGACTACGAGTTCCTCACCTCCCCCGAGGCGCGCGAGATCCTGCGGAGCGAGGGGATCGTCGTGCTCGACTACCGGGTCCTGCAGGAGATCTGGGTGAAATGCCGCTGATCTCCCAGGCCGAAGTCGGAGGCGCGCTGCGGCGCCGAAAACGAGAGAGCGATCTTCCGGCTACTGCGACCGATCCCTGCTCCGCTCGCCGGCGCGTGGGGGCGGCAGCCGGATGACCAGCTTCTTGTCGCGCGCAAGCCGGTGCGCCACCTCGTTGAGCCGGGCGCAGACGTCCTTGATGTTCTGGTGGGCCTTGTTGCGCTCGGCGATGATCGCGGCGAGCAGCAGCGCGGTCAGCGCAGCGGAGCCGTTGAAGGCCTGGAGGGCGACCATGTTGAGGAGGAGGTCGTGCTGGGCGAACGGGCCGGAGTGGCGCGCGGCGGAGACGATCGCCACCGTCGACGCGATCAGCGCGCACGCCGCGGCCCCGAGGAGTTGGAAACGCAGCGCGGACCAGATCAGGAAGGGGAACACGAGGAAGAGCAGGTTGATGGGGCCCGCGGTCGCCACCAGCGTGACGAGGAAAATGCCCAGCAGCAGCGCCGCCCCTTCGACCCAGCGGAGCGGGTGGGCGTCCCGCGGCAGCCGGGTCGTGCGGCTCGCGAGCAGGAGCGGCGTGACCACGAGCACGCCCATCGCGTCGCCCGTCCACCACACCGACCACGCGGGCCAGAACTCGCCGGGCCGCAGCCCGCCGGCGAGCACCAGCGAGCCGGCGCCGACGGTCGCACTGACCAGCATCCCGGCGAAGGCACCGAGGAACACCAGGGCGAGCGCGTCACGCAGCCGGTCCAGTTCGATGCGGAAGCCCACGCGCTCGAGCAGGAAGTAGGCGCAGACCGGCGCGAGAGTGTTCCCCGCGGAGATGCCCAGGACGGCAGCCATCGTCGGCCCGATCGACACGTTGGTCAGGAAGGCGCCGAGGGTGATGCCCGGCCAGGTCCGGAGGCCGAAGATGAGCAGGGCGGCCAGCCCGATTCCCGTCGAGGGCCACAGCGGCGTCACCTGCCCTCGGACCAGCTGCAGTCGCAGCCCCAGCTTGGCGGCCACGAAATAGGCGATCGCGACGGCGAGGATCTTCACGGCCGTCATGGCATGATCCCGTAGCCCATAGTGGACGGCGACAGCCCTCATAGGAACACCTCCGGCCCCGCCGAATCGACGCCCGGTCTAG
This sequence comes from Nonomuraea sp. NPDC003707, assembly GCF_053587055.1. Taxonomy (NCBI): domain Bacteria; kingdom Bacillati; phylum Actinomycetota; class Actinomycetes; order Streptosporangiales; family Streptosporangiaceae; genus Nonomuraea; species Nonomuraea sp. NPDC003707. Next base: position 189,916 of record NZ_JBSFNK010000025.1, read on the forward strand.
CGCGTACCGCGGCAACACTCGTCTGTTCAGGCTCGGGTTCCGGCCTTTGGCGTGGCATGACCGGCCCTGTCTCAAAACTAGTCATAATCCGCCATATAGGACCCAATGCCAGGTAATCGACATATACGTCAAAAGCGATATAGCCATAGAAAAGGGAAAGAATGCCCCGTCGCGGCTATGCGGACGTGTGGCTTGGCGCCGGATTCGGTGCGACGCTGGGTTGCGCAGGCAGCTCGTGGGGCCGCGCCGATGTTCGCTGCGTGGCCCCACAGATGGTGTGCTTTCAGTGCTTGCCGAGGAAGTCGGTGATGAGCTGCAACCACTCGTCGGTTCGCTCCAGCATCGGGAGGTGGCCGCCGGCGATTTCGGCGAGTCGGGCACTGGGGATGGTCTCGGCGAGCCGGCGGTGCAGGGCGGTGGAGGTGACCCAGTCGTCGGTGGTCGAGATGACCAAGGTGGGGACCTTGATGCCGGCCAGGTCGTCTCGGACGTCGACCTGGCCGACCAGGTCGACTTGTTCGGGGGAGCCGTCGGCTGCGGTGACGGCGGCGAAGCCGAGGGTCTCCTGCAGTTGCTCGGACGACATCGACTCCAGCGCCTGGGTGCCGAGGGCCATCATGAGCAGGAATTCGGCGAGCGTCTCGCGGTCGCCGGACGCGGCGATCTTTCTCCAGACCGAGGAGGCAAGAGCGAGCCGGTTGTCGCGGTACGGGAAGGTGGCGGTCAGGACGAGTGCGGTGACGCGCTCGGGGTGACGGGCGGCAGCGCGGATGGCGACCGAGCCGCCAAGGGAGAACCCGGACAGAGCGAACCGGTCGAGGCCCTCCGCATCGGCGGCGGCGACGAGTTGGCCGGCAAGGTCGTCGACGGACAGCGGGGTGGTGGAGCGGGGGGTGTCGCCGCTGCCGGGGTAGTCGATGCCGACGACGGTGTGGCGGGCGGCGAGACCTTCCAGGATGGGGCCGTAGGTGTTGGCCAGGCTGCTGCCGGCGCCGTGGGCGAGGAGCAGGCCGGGGCCGGAGCCGAGGCGAGTGCGTGCGAACGTGGGTTCGGGCAGGGTGCGAGGTGACATGGTCAGCCATCTTTCAGAGGATCTTGGTGCTGGTGGGGCGGACGGCTGCGTGCTGACGCCGGGCGCGTGGCCAGGGTGCGCAGTTCCGCTTCTGGCCCCGGACCTCGAATGCGGCGGCGAGGTCCGCGCCCGCCTCAGCGGCGGGAGGGTGGTGCGGGCTCCATCGGTTTCCGGTGCTCGTGGCCGGTCGGTGGAGCGCGTCGGGGCCGCGGCCTCGTTGAGCTCGGGTGAGGCGGTGGCCAGAGGTCAGGGCAGGAGGACGATCTTGCCCCGGTTGCGGCGGGTTTCGATGTCGGCGTGGGCCTGGGCGGGCTTCGCCGAGCGGGTAGGCCCGCCAGACGGGGAGATCGAACGCGGCGGTGGCGATCAGGTCGGCCAGCTGCGGCAGGGCCTCGGGGAAGCGGTCCTCGGGGCTCATGCCGGTGAACCGCACGCCCTGTCGGGCGAAGGACGGATCGGCGATGGTGATGACCTTGCCCGCATCGCCGACCAGGGTGACGGATTCGGCGAGCACGCCCGCGCCGCAGGCATCGAAGACAAAGTTCACACCGCTTGGGCCGCGCCCTTGACCCGCTCGATGTCCTGCTCCCCTCGACTCGACCTCGCCTTTCGACCCGATAGCTTGGTACGGGATGTTCAAAGGGTCAGATCTGCGGACAGGAAAGCATGAAGGTGTTCATCATGCAGCCGGCCGTCACCAAACCTCTTCGCTGATCGCATCACGCCTTCGAGCACGAACCCCGACTTCTGCGCCACCCGGCACGAGGCACGATTCTCCACAGCATGAGTGAGGACGATCCGTTCAAGCCGCAGCGCGGTTACCGCCCATACCGTCACTGCCTGGACAGACGCGGTAGCGGCGCCTCGGCCGCGCGCCCAAGACGCGATCCGGTATCCGATGCGAGCCTGAGCGTTTCCCCAGTCAAGCCCATGTAGCGCGATGTTGCCGACGTAGCGCCCGGACTCCGCGTCGAGGATCGAGAACGAGGCGCGCGTATCGTCAGACCAATCAGCGCCCTCGAGACAGTCGGCAACGGCTGCGGCCTCGTCCTCGATACGGCAACGAGGATTCCAAAGCAGCACGTCCGGGTCCCTGGCAAGGCGCAAGACCTCCGGAGCGTCGATCGTGCTGGGCGGCCGCAGGTTGAACTTCGATGCGGAAAGCTCGGCCGACGTTGGCAGAAAAGGTGGCATGTCCCGAAGAATGCCATGAAGATCGCCGAAAGCACCTGTGCTTAAGCGTCCTTCGGGCGGCTGGTCCGGCCCGCCCGAAGGACGCTGAGAGAGCACCGTCGCTCTGCTGGCTGCCGCAAGCAACTGATCACTTGTGTTGCGACGACCCCTCGAATCCGCCATGGATGGACCGGGGCCGTTCGTCGTCGGCGGGCTTGGTCTGCCTCTCCTGGGGAGGCTGCGGGTCACAGGCTGCGGGCGGTGATGTCGCCGTTGGAGGTGGTGGCGTGGATGTCGAGTTCGGCGGTGCCGTCGTTCTTGAGGGCGTTGGTGATGCGGCCGTAGGTGGTGCCGGCGTCCAGCGCGGCCGAGACGCCGGCGGCGGCGGTGATCGCGATGTCGCCGGACTGGGTGCGGAGCACGACCTTGCCGCCGGTGGCCTCGGTGATGCGGATGTCGCCCCGTGCGGTGCTGATCTCCGCGGGGCCGGCCAGGCGGGCGACCTCGACGTCGCCGTCGGTCGCGGTCAGGTGCAGGCTCGCGGTCTCCTCGAGCGTGATCTGGCGGTACGCGCCGTCGAAGGTGACGTCGCCGAGGCGGCCGGCGGTCCGGAGTTCGGCGGCGGCCGCCTTCGCCTCGATGCGGGAGCCGGTGGGCAGCTTGACGGTCACGTCGATGGATCCGGACGGGCCGAGGTACTGGTTCTTGACCGAGGTCTCGATCCGCAGGACGCCGTCG